>NZ_FUXI01000010.1 GCF_900167335.1 Pilibacter termitis | reverse complement strand
AGGGATTTACGACGAGTGTGGTGGCGATAGCAACGAGGAGACACCTGTTCCCATGCCGAACACAGAAGTTAAGCTCGTTTACGCCGAAGGTAGTTGGGGGTTGCCTCCTGTGAGACTAGGGAGTCGCCACGCTCATTCCACCATAGCTCAGTTGGTAGAGCGCATGACTGTTAATCATGATGTCACAGGTTCGAGTCCTGTTGGTGGAGTTTTTTTTACAAACAAAAAGAAAACGTTATCTTTTTAGAGATTCTTTTAGACTTAGTTAAATAAAACTTTTATATGCGTTATACTCTAATCGCTTTTTTTGTTTGTAAAAATAACAATATAATTTTATGGATTATGGAGTTGGAGGCAAAATGATGGAAGATATGAATGAAATGATGAAAAGTATGGCAGAAACTGCTTGTGAGGTTGCAAAAGATTCTGGGTTTGAATTAGATTTTTCTGAACAGAGTTTGTTGCACGTAGAAGAGCTGTTAGATGCTTTTCATCAAAAGGTGCCAAAAGGAATAAAAAAATTATTCTCAAAAGGGTTATCGAACGAAGAAATGGATATGCTTTGCCTTGTATTCGGAGCATATTTAGGAGAAGTGGTAATCAAGAATTTAGGTGGGAAATGGCAACCGAGCGAACGTTTGGCGTCAGTTTTCTTAGACAATGGAACGGAAATATATCCCGCTCAAAAAGTATATAAAAGATTAATGAACGGGAGAGAAGATGAGATATGGGCTTACTATAAATTCTTGCAGTCGCATATTCAAGAAAATGGTTAATAATATAGTTTTAAGAATGATTGATATTAGACAACCGATATTAAAGATAAAAACTTAGTATTTACTCACTAAAATTTTATCAAAAAATAATGGAAACGTTTTTCAAAATATGTTATACTCTGAGTAAGATAATAAAGGATTGTTACTATTGAATTAGGCATGACCAACAAGGGAATTATGTGAATAATCGCTTGTTGGTTATTTTTGTGCATTTTTCTTAGTATTTAATAGATATTATGCAATGTGATTTCTTGGGGGTGTTAAAATGAAAGTGATAAAACGGTTGAATAATAATGTAGTGATGGCACAAGAAAAGAAGAGAAATTTTATTTTAATCGGAAAAGGGATAGGCTTTAATGTTTACCCCGGAGAAATGATTCATCCGAATAAAATTGAGGAACGCTATATGTCGTCAAATGATTTATTCGCAACGGAGTGGCTTTCTAATATTTCAGAGACAGATATTCAGGTGGTGAAAGAAATTATTCATGCGGGCAGGAGGATTTTGAATGTCCAGCTCAATGAAAATATTATGTTTACGCTGTTAAATCATTTGTATTTGAAAACCAATATGGATAATTCACCTCAAGATATTTCACCGCCATTTGAGTGGGAAATTCGGAATTTTTATCCTAAAGAAGTTGAAGTAGGCAAAGAGGCATTGGAATTGATTGCCAAACATAAAAATATTCAACTTCCTTTTTCAGAGGCAATATTTATCGCATTGCATTTTATGAATGCACAAATAGAAAGTGGAGAATTTCACGATACATTTGAAATTGTAGAATTGTCCAAGCAAATAGACTCGATTATTCAATACTCTTTTAAAATAGATATTGGACGTGATGAAACAAATTATCAGCGGTTTGTAACACATTTAAAGTATTATTTGTTTCGTGTAATAAATAACAAATTGCTCGATATTGGCAATGAGGAACTTTATCGAACGGTTAGTTTTCGTTTTCAAGAAGAAAGTCAATGCGTGGATAAAATCACAAATTTGATTGATGAAAAATACGGTATTACAACGTCTTTGGACGAAAAACTTTACTTGATTTTGCATATCAATCGCTTAATTCAAGTGAACAATCAATAAATAGGAATCGTTACAGTTTGGCTGGCATGACCTTGAGATAGATGATAAACGTCATCTTTCTTGAGGTCGTTTTTTATATCTTACTAATTAGTAAACATCATGAAGGAGGCGGAAAATGAGCAAAAAAATTCAGTAATCGAGAGTTTGTCGGTAAAAATTGGCGAACACGTTATGTTTTATGTATTTACAGAGTAAATACGAATGTGAAAAACTTCAAGAGGCTGAAACCCGATCGAAACGGAGGGAAAGTCAAGTTTCAATCCCTCACGAAGCGAGGTCGAAGAAAAGACTTCAAGCGGACGAAGTTCGCTTGTGACCCCGCTTGGCTGAAGCGAAGCGGAAATCAAGTTTCAAGCATTTACGAAGTAAGGACGAAGAAAAGACTTCAAGCGGACGAAGTTCGCTTGTGACCCTGCTTGGCTGAAGCGAAGCGGAAGTCAAGTTTCAAGCCCTCACGAAGTGAGGGCGTAGAAAGGAGCAGAAAAAATGGATAATAAAACTCTAGCAGGAAAAATCATTGAATTAGTTGGAGGAGTGGACAATATCGTTTCTCTAACGCATTGTGTTACTCGTCTGAGATTTAAACTAAAGTCGCAAAATCTGGCGAAAGATAAGGAAATCTCAGATTTAGAGGGTGTTTTGGGTGTGCAAAGTCAAGCAGGACAATATCAGGTGATTATTGGTGCAAATGTTGCCAAAGTCTATAAGGAAATACTTTCTGACTTGCCTAAATCACTTCAAAAAGAAAATGTGCAGACGGTGGAAAAAGAACGGTTGTTCACACGAATACTCAACACACTTTCAGCTATTTTAGTGCCAAGTTTGCCACCGATTATTGGTGGAGGGATGCTAAAAGGGATTATGTTTATGTTTGTTTCGCTAAAAATGCTTGATGCAGAAAGTGGAACGTATTTTATTTTAAATATTACGTGTGACGCGATGTTTTACTTCTTTCCATTTTTAGTGGCAGCAAGTGCGGCGAAGAGGTTTCAGACAAATGAATATATGGCAATGGCACTTGCAGGAGTGTTGCTCTATCCGAGTTTAATCAATGCAGCGTTGGCTGGGGAAATAAAAAGCATTCGTTTTTTAGATTTTCTCTCCATTCCTGTCATTAATTATAGCCAATCTATTTTGCCAATTTTACTTGGTGTTTTGCTAATGAAGTATGTCTATGGATTTTTAGAGGAGCATTTACCGTCTATGACCACTGTTCTATTAGCACCGCTTCTTACGCTACTTGTAATGGTGCCTATTTTACTATTTGCAGTAGCACCATTAGGTTTTAAAATTGGTGAAGTCGTTGCACGTGGAATTCAAGCATTGATTGATTTTTCACCAATTTTATCAGGTTTAGTCATTGGCACGACCAGACCATTTTTAGTGTTAGTCGGAATGCACCATGCTCTTCGTCCGATTACACAACAGCAAATTGCAACGTATGGATTTTCTTCCATGGCAGCAATGAGCTATCTTTCAACTATGGCACAAGCGACAGCACCATTTGCAATGTATTTGATTGTCAAAAATAAAAAAATGAAACAAGTCGCATTATCTTCTACTTTCTCTGGTTTTTTGGGGATTACCGAGCCAGCGTTATACGGTGTTTTAGTAAAATATAAGGCAGCATTTATCGGTGCCTCTCTTGGTGGGGGAATTGGTTCAGCAGTAGCTTGTATGTTTAAAGCACGTGCATTTGCTCCTGCAATGCCTAGTCTTTTGTCGATTCCTGTTTATTTGGGAAAAGGTGCAACATTTGGCTTTTTCCTCGGATTTTTCACGACAATAGTGGCAAGTTTTGCGATTACGACTGCACTTGCGAAAACTGTTTTTAGG
The DNA here is from genome assembly GCF_900167335.1 of Pilibacter termitis. GTDB lineage: Bacteria > Bacillota > Bacilli > Lactobacillales > Streptococcaceae > Pilibacter > Pilibacter termitis. The sequence goes on along the minus strand of NZ_FUXI01000010.1, from coordinate 79,323 downwards.
AAAGATTTGGAGGAAGAAATTGTCACAAAAGAAGTTGTGGAAGAAAGTGGCGTGAACTATGAGGTGTATAGTCCTGTGCAAGGAGAATTGGTACAATCATCAGAAATTCCTGATGAAACTTTTGCAAAGGAGGTGTTAGGAAAAACGGTGGCAATTATGCCTGAAAATAATGAGATTCTCTCGCCGATTACAGGCACAGTAGATGCGGTGTTTGAAAGCAAGCACGCCATTTGCTTGAAAGGTGAGCATGGAGAAGAAATTTTAGTGCATATTGGCATTGATACCGTTGCTTTAGGAGGAAAATATTTTGAAAGTCTTGTAAAAAAAGGAGACAAAGTAACCGTTGGGCAAAAAATTTCAACAGTTGAAGTGGAGAAAATAAGAGAAAGTGGCTACAATCCAATGGTTATCACGATTGTAGTGAATACAGCTGACTACTTGTCTGTTGTGGAAGAATTTGACAGAGGGAAAATTTTCCCGAAAGAAAAGATTTTGAATTTGATTAAATAAAAGAAAGTGAGAGAAAAACATGAGAGTGATTATTACAAAAAATGAGCAAGAAATGGGAAAATTAGCGGGACAATATTTACTCGGAGTAATGCTTTCCAAGCAAGATAGAGTAAATGTCTCAATTACGGCAGGGAAAACACCAAAAGAAGTGTATAAATACTTAATCGAGGAAGTTAAAGGAAAGGAATATTTGCGTCATGTGCATTATTATAATTTTGACGAAATTCCTTACGTGACAGAAGATAAACCGGGTGTTACAATGCGTGATTTGACAAAAATGTTTTTTGCACCAGCTGAAATTGACAAGGAAAATATTCATCCGTTGAGCGAGCATAATTATGCCGAACAAGATGAAAAAATTGCAAATGCTGGAGGTTTGGAATGTATGCTTTTGGGCATTGGTGTGGACGGACATTATTGCGGAAATTTACCTGAGACGACAAAATATGAGGATAAAACAGTAAAAGTGATGTTTACGCCAGCAATTAAAGAGCGAGTTTCTGTTTTGTATGAAAACAAGGAAGAAGTGCCAGATTATCATGTAACAATGGGACCGACAAGCGTAATGGCAGCAAGACAATTGATTTTAATAGCTAACGGAAAACACAAAGCTGAAATCGTCAAAGAATTTCTGGAGGGGGAAATCAGCAGAAAATACCCAGCAACAATATTAAAAATGCACCCGAACTTGACAGTAATTTTAGACGAAGACGCAGCAAGCCTGTTGGGGAAATAGAAAAGCGAAGAGGGGCGTTCAGGAGGTTGTCGTAGTGAGCCACAGCATTTACTTGCTGGAAACAAAGTTTCCAGTGCTGTTGCGAACAACGACCAACCTCCTGCCCCTCGCAGCTAGACAAAGAAAAGCGGAGAGGGGCGTTTAGGAGTTTGTCGTAGTGAGCCACAGCATTTATTTACTGGAAACAAAGTTTCCAGTGCTGTTGCGAACAGCGACCACCCTCCTGCCCCTCGTAGCTAGACACAGAAAAGCAAAGAGGGGCGTTTTGAAGTCTGCAACAGCGAACCATGTCGTTCATTTACTAGAAACGTAAGTTTCTAGCGACATTGTGAGCAGTTGCCAGACTTCAGCTCCTCGCAGCTAGACAAAGAAAAGCGAAGAGGGGCGTTTTGAAGTCTGCAACAGCGAACCATGTCGTTCATTTACTAGAAACGTAAGTTTCTAGCGACATTGTGAGCAGTTGCCAGACTTCAGCCCCTCGTAGCTAGACAATAAGAAAAGCGGAGAAGTGCGTTTTGAAGTTTGTCGCAGTGAACCATACCATTTACCTGAGACGAGGACAAAACTAGCAAAAATAGAAAAATCGCAGAAATTTCATTTTCTCAAATGTTGGTTTCATGCGATTTTTCTATTAGGTTAGAGTTTGAATTTTATCTTAAAGCCTCCATTATGACAAAAGAAATTCCTCTAATTCTTTCAACCCGATGTTTTCCAATGTAGAAATCTCAAAGATTGTCTTAATCCCAGCTAACTTTAAATATTTATAAGCTTGCAATCGTTCTTGTTCGTTTTCGAGCAAATCCATTTTTGTGATAATGCCAATCGCTTTTTTAGGAAAACGTGTGGCAAAATACGGTGGAAAATAGTTTTGAGCTCCTTTGATACTTTGAACAAATGCGACCGCTTCAGCTTTTACTGCCACACTCACCAGTGCATTATAGTAAAAAGGATTTTCCATAAATTCTCCCGGTGTGTCAATGGTCGAGTCGTTAAAATGAACTTGTTGTGTTTTATGATAATTTTGCTCTTGATTGTGCAAATATTGGCTTAACGTAGTTTTCCCACAACCTGTTTCTCCGATGAGAATGAGTTTTTTCATGCGTTTTCCTCTCTACTTTCTATTTTGTAATCAAGTTCTCGTAATATCAGGAATATCAAATCTCAGCACACCCCCGAGTGTTGTGATGACTTGTCTGAGGGCGAATTCTACTGAGGAGACTTCTCCTGTGATAACAACTGCTCCGCTAAAGCGATCCATAAAACCGATATGAACATTTCCAGATTTTCTTGCAATGTCTGCACCGATAATGGATGCCTCGCTTGGTGTAATCGTCAAAATGCCAATCGCTCCCCCATTTTCATCCAAGCCAAGATTCATGAAAATTTCCTTATCCGCATTTGGAATGAGATGTGCCAATGTAACTTGTTTGCCCGGAACGTATTCTTGAATTGTACGTTCAATATTTCTTTGTTCATTCATGAAAAAATCCTCTTTTCCTTACAAATTTTAGAGTTACCCTTAAATTAGTTTTTATATTTATTCCGAAATTGAGTCGGGGTGTCGTTTGTGATGTCATGAAAAATTTTGCAAAAATAGCTTGTTTGTGAATAGCCAAGATTGCGAGCGATTTGCTCAATGGTAAAATTTGTCTCAATGAGTAGAGCTTGTGCTTGCTTCATTTTTTGCTCATTTACATAGCTGATAAAATTACTACCCAGCTCTTTTTTGAATAGTTTGCTCAGGTAATGCGGGCTAAAATAAACATGGTCGGCAACTTCGTTTAATGTGATTTTTCTAGTGATATTTTTCTCAATGTAGTTTGTAACTTTTTGAATTGACTCGTGGTTTGAATTGACAGTTTTTTTCTTGGCGGTAAATTTGATTTTTTCACGAGCCTCATCTTTTGAGTAATATTCGCCAATCGTTTGAAGAAGGGAAATTGAACTGTGTACTTTTTCGATAGAGACTTGTGGTATTTTCTCACGAGCCTTGCACAATTCAAGATTTTTCGTCCAATCTGTATTTTCCGTGTCAATCGGATGAATACTTATTTCATTGTCGATGACTTCTACTTGACCGAATAAAATGAACCCTGTCAGTTGATTTTCAGTAATAATTGGAAGAGAAATGTCGGTCAACCCTGCATGGCAACGATAAATAGAAGCGTTTCCAGTTTTATATGCCTCAAGACCACCGAATTTATCGCACTTTCGGCAAAGTTCGTGGAATTTCGGATTTTTCCTCATCAATTGGCAAAACGAGGAGAAGTTAAAAGTGGAGGATACTTCTTTTCCTTGAATATCGCACAAAACGGCACTGAAACTTGTGGCGAGGGAAAAATCTTCGATAATATTATTGATGGTTTTCTTTTTTTCACCATTTGTAGAATATTTGTCCATGATTTTCCCCTTTCTTCTGTCTAGCTACTATTTCCCTTATTAGCATTTTACTAGGTATTTCAAGGAATTTCAATACAGAAAGAAAGCGATAACATAATATAGCTGAAAAATAGCAAAATAGTGCTATTTTTTGAAACCTAAAAAGCCCACTGAAATCAGCAACTCCTCGATAATTCAGACAAAATAGTGTTAAAAATAAAAAATTCTTACGATAAAAAGGACAAAAAAAGATAAGCATGAAAGCGTATGATTAGCTTGTAAGAAAAGAAAAAATAAGGAGGTTTTATCATGCAACAAGAAGCACTAGGAATGATTGAAACAAGAGGACTAATCGGGGCAATCGAGGCGGCAGATGCAATGGTCAAAGCAGCAAATGTTACGCTCGTTGGCACGGAAAAAATTGGCTCTGGACTTGTGACAGTCATGGTTCGTGGTGATGTAGGAGCAGTAAAAGCAGCTGTTGATGCTGGTGTATCTGCTGCAACAAGTGTTGGAGAAGTTGTAAGCAATTATGTCATTCCACGTCCACATAGCGAAGTCAACTCAATGCTTTCTGCCAAAAAAGACTAATCGCACAAAAAAGTTGTGAGAGGTAGTTGCAGTTACCTAGTTTTGCACAACTAGACAAAGGAGGGAAGGCTCATGGCAGAGAGACAATTTGACGTAGATGAAATTATGAAGCGTGTATTAAAAAAAATGGATGGCAGCACACAATTAAAAGAAAAGGAAAAAGGAGCGACAAACATGATTGAAAAGGCTTGTGGTTTAACAGAATTTGTAGGGGCAACAGCATTTGGCGATACAATTGGCTTAGTTATTGCAAATGTAGATTCTTCGCTACTAGAAACGATGAAATTAGAAAAAAAATACCGTTCTATCGGGATTATTGGAGCACGTACTGGTGCAGGTCCGCATATTATGGCAGCGGACGAGGCGGTAAAAGCAACCAATACAGAAGTCATTTCGATTGAAATGCCACGTGATACAAAAGGTGGTGCAGGGCATGGGTCACTGATTATTCTTGGAGGAAATGATGTTTCTGATGTGAAACGTGCAGTAGAAGTTACGCTAAGAGAAGTAGATACACGCACATTTGGAGATGTCTATGGCAATGAGGCGGGGCATATTGAAATGCAATATACAGCTCGTGCAAGTTTTGCTTGCAATAAAGTATTTGGTACACCAATTGGGAAAGCATTTGGCATTATTGTAGGAGCTCCTGCTGCAATCGGAGTTGTTATGGCAGATACAGCTTTGAAAGCGGCAAATGTTGAAGTGGTGACCTATGCAACGCCTCAAAATGGACAAAGTTTTTCAAATGAAGTGACCATGACCATTACAGGAGATTCTGGTGCAGTTCGTCAAGCAGTGATTTCAGCAAGAGAAATTGGCATTAACTTACTAGCAACGCTTGGTTCAACGCCTAAAAATGACCAACCGTCCTATATTTAAAGAGAGGGTGAAAAATAAATGAAATCAAAACGATTTGAAGCGTTAGAAAAAAGACCCGTCAATCAAGACGGATTTGTAGATGAATGGGTAGAAGAAGGCTTAATTGCAATGCAAAGTCCAAATGACCCTAAGGCAAGCATTAAAATTGAAAATGGTGTTGTAGTGGAGTTAGACGGAAAATCAAAGGCAGACTTTGATCTTATCGACTCTTATATTGCAACGTATGGTATCAATCTTGAGCGAGCAGAAGAAGTGATGCAAATGTCCTCAAAAGAATTGGCGAATAAGATTGTAGACCCGAATATTTCACGTGAGGAAATTGTTGCATTGACGACCTCTGTCACTCCTGCCAAGTTAAATGAAATCGTTGGCTACATGAATGTGGTAGAAATGATGATGGCAGTACAAAAAATGCGTGCACGTCGCAGACCCACCACTCAATCTCACGTAACCAATGTACGTGACAATCCTGTACAAATTGCAGCGGATGCAGCAGAAGGGGCATTACGTGGGTTTGATGAGCAAGAAACAACCGTTGCAGTCGCACGATATGCACCGTTCAATGCAATTGGGATTATGGTAGGTTCACAAGTTGGGCGTCCTGGAGTTTTGACACAATGTTCGCTAGAAGAGGCAACAGAGTTAGACCTTGGTATGCGTGGATTTACAGCTTATGCAGAAACCATTTCCGTTTATGGAACAGAACAAGTATTTACAGATGGCGATGACACTCCTTGGTCAAAAGGATTTTTGGCATCATGCTATGCCTCAAGGGGATTGAAAATGCGTTTCACCTCTGGAACAGGTTCAGAAGTGCAAATGGGGTATGCTGAAGGGAAATCTATGTTGTACTTGGAAACACGTTGCATTTATTTGACGAAAGCAGCAGGAGTTCAAGGACTTCAAAATGGTTCAATTAGTTGTATCGGTGTGCCGGGTGCAGTGCCGTCTGGTATTCGTGCAGTGCTGGCTGAAAACTTGATTGCGATGCTCTTAGATTTAGAAGTGGCATCAGGAAATGACCAAACGTTCTCTCACTCAGATATTCGTAGAACAGCTCGGCTTTTGATGCAATTTTTACCAGGAACAGACTTTATCTCATCTGGCTATTCTGCTACTCCGAACTATGACAATATGTTTGCAGGGTCAAACTTTGATGCAGATGATTTTGATGATTACAATATCATTCAACGTGACTTGCGTGTGGACGGTGGACTTCGTCCAGTAAAAGAAGAAGACGTTGTGGCAATTCGTAGAAAAGCAGCAATGGCATTGCAAGGTTTATTTGAAAAATTGGGATTGCCGACAGTGACAGATGCTGAAGTGGAAGCTGCCACTTACGCACGTGGCTCTCAAGATATGCCAGAGCGTGACATGGTAGAAGACATAAAAGCAGCTCAGGAATTGCTAGACAGAGGAACGACTGGACTTGATTTGGTGAAAGGTTTGGCTGAAAGTGGTTTTGAAGACGTTGCGACAAGCGTTTTGAATTTGTTGAAACAACGTGTAGCGGGTGACTTTTTACAAACTTCTGCGATTTTTGACAATCAATGGAATGTTATTTCCGCTGTGAATGACAAAAACAATTACGCAGGTCCCGGAACTGGTTACCGTTTAGACGGTGAAGAGTGGGAAAAAGTTAAGGCGATTCCAAACGCAATTAATCCAAAGGATATTTAGAGAGGAGAAGTTGAAATGGCAGAAATAAATGAACAATTACTACGCTCAATTATCAAAGAGGTTTTGCAAGAAATGGATAGTCATACAGAGGAAAAGGTAACTTTTCACTCCAATCCACCTGCAAACACGGAAAATAACTGGTTTTCACCAATTGGCAAAGCACAAACAGGTGTTTCTCGTGATGAAGTGGTGATTGCAGTAGCTCCAGCTTTTGCAGAAAGTCAAACACAAAGTATTGTAGGCGTTCCGCATAAAGAAATTCTCAAGCAAGTCATTGCAGGCATTGAAGAAGAAGGACTAAAAGCACGTGTAGTGAAAGTGTATCGTTCGTCAGATGTGGCATTTGTCAGCGTGGAAGGAGACAATCTCTCTGGTAGTGGTGTGTGTGTAGGACTTCAATCAAAAGGAACGGCGATTATTCATCAAAAAGATTTGCAACCGTTGACGAATTTAGAGCTATTTCCACAAGCACCTTTGCTTACACCAGAAACGTATCGTGCGATTGGGAAAAATGCAGCAAAATATGCAAAAGGTGAATCACCAAATCCTGTGCCAATGATGAATGACCAAATGGCACGTCCGAAATATCAAGCACTTTCCGCATTACTTCACATAAAAGAAACGAAATATGTGGTCGTTGGAAAGCCAGCAGAAGAAATTGCTGTATCAATTTAGCGAGGTGAAGAAAATGAATGATAAAAACATTGAAAATCTTGTTCGTGGGATTTTACAAGAGATGACGACAGGCGGTGTATCAACTCTTGAGCGAGAAACTCCGCAAACAACGGGAGGAGCGACTGTTGCCGATTATCCTGTGGCACAAAAACATCCTGAATGGATAAAAACGAAAACGGGCAAAACGCTAGAAGATATTACTTTAGCTAATGTGATGAATGGAACGCTCACGCCTGATGATTTGAAAATTACACCGAGAATTTTGAAAGCACAAGGTGAAATTGCGACAAGTGCGGGACGTAAGAGTATTTCACGCAATTTTACTCGAGCGAGTGAATTAACCGCTGTTCCAGATGCACGTTTGCTTGAAATGTATAATGCACTCAGACCGTATCGTTCTAGCAAGGAGGAATTACTTGCAATCGCAACAGAGCTTGAAGTGCAATATAGTGCAACAATTAGTGCAAACTATGTTCGTGAGGCGGCAGAGCATTATGAAAAACGGAAAAAGTTAAAGGGTGATAATTAATCAGAAATGAGTGTGATGAGTTTGAAGCGTGTCATAGGAGTAGATATTGGCAATTCCTCAACAGAGGTAGCTCTAGCAGAAATTCTTGAAAATGGAGAAATTATTTTTGGCTCGTCTGCATTAGCGGAAACAACGGGAATTAAAGGAACAAAGAAAAACCTTTTTGGTATTTACAAAGCCTTAAATGAGCTGTTAGATAAAAATGATTTAGCGTTTCAAGATATTTCACTTATTCGCATTAATGAGGCAACGCCAGTTATTGGCGATGTGGCAATGGAAACCATTACTGAAACGGTGATTACAGAGTCAACGATGATTGGACACAATCCGAAAACTCCGGGAGGATTAGGATTGGGTGTAGGCGAGACGATTTCGCTAGATGATTTCGCAACAAAAGCTCAACGAGGAGCAAATTATATTGTAGTTGTAGGAAATTCTTGGGAATTTGATGAAGTTGCTCGCCAGTTCAATCGTTATATGAGTGAGGGCTATCAGATTGAGGGAGCAATTTTGCAAGCAGATGATGGTGTATTAGTTCACAATCGTTTGAATAAAAAAATCCCGATTATTGATGAAGTTGCCTATATTGACAAAGTACCTTTAGGTATGCTTGCGGCAGTCGAAGTCGCTCCTGTTGGCTTTGGTATCACACAGCTTTCTAATCCTTATGGAATTGCGACTGTTTTTCAGCTAGATGCACAGGCGACAAAAAATATCGTTCCCGTCTCTCGAGCGTTGATTGGCAATCGTTCGGCGGTTGTGATAAAAACACCAAGTGGGGACGTTAAGGCGAGAACCATTCCAGCAGGAAGTATTGAAATTACAAGTGGCAGTCGAAAATTGCGTGTGGATATTTCAGCAGGTGCTGAAAAGATTATGGAGAAGATTGCAAGTTTCCAAATAATTGACAATGTGGTCGGTGAAGCTGGAACAAATGTCGGTGGTATGCTAGAAAAAGTTCGACAAACAATGGCACTTTTAACGGAAAAACTATCAAGTGAAATTTTTATTCAAGATTTGCTTGCGGTAGATACGTTTGTACCTTTGAGTGTAAAAGGTGGAGTGGCAGGCGAATTTTCAATGGAACAAGCAGTTGGGATTGCCTCTATGGTAAAGAGCGACCATTTACAAATGTCCAAAATTGCACAGGAGATTTACAAAGACCTAGGTATTCCAGTTGAAATCGGAGGTGCTGAGGCAGAGGCGGCAATTTTAGGTGCATTGACAACACCGGGGACTACAACACCACTTGCAATTTTAGACTTAGGTGCAGGCTCAACGGATGCGTCTATCATCAATGGCGATGAGAAAATAACGGCAACGCATTTAGCTGGAGCAGGCGACATGGTAACGATGCTGATAAACTCAGAGTTAGGGCTGGAGAATCGTTATTTAGCCGAGGACATCAAACGTTTCCCTCTTGCAAAAGTGGAAAATATTTTCTATCTTCGTCATGAAGATGGCAGTGTTCAATTTTTCGATGAACCACTTGACCCGTCCCTTTTTGCGAGGGTGGTAGTAGTAAAGGAAAACGGCTATTTACCAATTTCAAGTGATTTATCCGTGGAAAAAATCAAGCAAGTTCGCCAAAGTGCGAAAGAAAGGGTGTTTGTCAAAAATGCTATTCGTGCATTGAGACAAGTAAGTCCGACAGGAAATATTCGAGACATTCCTTTTGTCGTGATTGTCGGCGGTTCTGCTTTGGATTTTGAAATTCCTCAGCTCGTGACAGAGGCACTTTCTCACTATGGTTTAGTTGCAGGTCGTGGCAATATTAGAAGTGTGGAAGGACCGAGAAATGCTGTTGCAACAGGCTTAATTCTTTCATATGCGAGGGGGAATTAACATGGAAATAGGAGTGCGACCACAAATTTATATTGCTGTATTAGACACTCCTCCGCAGCGTGTGATTTCCTCAATATTGCACGGTTTAGAGGAAGAAGGGATTCCATTTTTCCTCGAGGAATTTTCAGATAGAGAAGTGGTGGAACTAGCCTATCAAGCAAGTGTAAAATCTTCGTTAAATGTCGGGATTTCGTGCAATCAAACACAAGCGATTTTACACTACAAAAACTTGAAGAACACCACGCCTTATATAGTGCTAGAAAATATCCAACAACAACCAAAAGAAGTATTGAAACGCTTTGGTGGCAATGCAGCAAGATTGGTAAAGGGAGTTGCATTTAAAGATTTAGAGGACAATTGATTGCGAGGTGAAACTAGATGAATCAAGCGATAGGCTTGTTAGAGGTAAGAGGATTAGCAGGTGCGATAAATGTTGCTGATGTGATGTTGAAAGTAGCGGCAGTAGAATTAAAAGGCATGGAAAAAGCTCGTGGCTTTGGTTGGATGACTGTTGAAATTACAGGTGATGTTGCAGCCGTTCAAGCCTCAGTAGATGCGGGAAAAGCAAAGGCAATGGAAGACAATTCGTTTGTATCCGCCTTAGTAATTCCACGCCCTGCCAATGATTTGGAGAAAGTATTCTTTCAAGGGCGAAAGAAAGCAAAACCAATCAAAAAAGAGGAAAAGCTAGAGCAGTTGCCTGAGGGAACTCCAGAAATAAAAGAGGAAACACCAGCTGTTGAAGAAAAAAAGGCAAAAACTTCGACAAAAAAGAAAAAGGAATAATCGCAAGGTTAAAAGCGATATTCAAAGAATGAAAACAAACGGAGGAATTTTACAATGAATGATGCACTAGGAATGATTGAGACAAAAGGGTTAGTCGGAGCTGTCGAGGCGGCAGATGCAATGGTAAAAGCGGCAAACGTGACACTTGTTGGCACAGAAAAAATTGGTTCAGGGCTTGTGACGGTTATGGTGCGTGGCGATGTTGGGGCGGTAAAAGCAGCAACGGACGCTGGTTGTGTGGCAGCTGAAAAAGTGGGAGAAGTGATTTCTGTTCATGTTATTCCACGTCCTCATGCGGACATTGAGGCGGTCATTTTAAAGACGACTCATGAGTAATTGGACGGAAGTGGCAATCAAAGAGGCTGTCTGTCAAGTGCTTTTGGAAATGAAAAAAGAGCAAATTCCAATCGGCATTTCCAATCGACACGTTCATTTAACAGAAGAAGATTTTAAAGCCTTATTTCCAAATGAAAAAATCGAGCCACTCAAACCTTTAAAACAACCGAATGAATATGCCTCAAAAAGCGTTGTAACGCTAAAAGGAGCAAAAGGTGAAATTGAGCGTGTACGTGTGCTAGGACCACTTAGGAGGCAAAGTCAAGTGGAAATTTCTAAAACAGATGCACGGACGTTAGGAGTAAATGCTCCCATTCGCCTATCAGGCGATTTGAAAGATGCCTCAATGATTACGTTATGCTCTGAAAACGGGGAAATCACTATCCCTGCAGCGATTATTGCCAAGCGACATATTCACATGAGCTTTAAAGAAATGGAAGAGTTAGGCTTAAATATGGGGCAAGCTGTAAAGGTAAGAGTAACCTCAAAAGAGCGTACAGTTGTTCTTGAAGATGTAGAAATAAGAGCAGGTGAAAACTTTGTGTTAGAAATGCACGTAGACACAGACGAGGCAAACGCCTGCGACATATTGCCAAACACAACAGGCAGTTTGATAACAGAGTAAAAACGAAAAGCATATCAAGGAGGAAGTCATGAGCGTTTTAGAAAAAGCCAATGAGACATTAGCTGAATTTAAAAAAATTGTCAATACAGGTTTGGCACAATCCTTTGAAGCAGGGTGTGGCTATAAGGTTGGTGTGGACTTAGGGACTTCCTCCATTGTTTTAGTGGTGTTAGACGGAGAAAATCGGGTGTTATTCGGTGCTTTTGAATATGCAGATGTTATTCGTGACGGGTTGGTGGTCAATTATCAGCAATCCGTGGAAATCGTTTCACGCTTGAAAAAACAGGCGGAAGATGCTCTAGGGTTTACACTGAAGAAAGCCTCAGGTGCCATTCCACCCGGCACGATAGGAAACAATAAACGTATCGTTGGCAATGTAATTGAATCCTCTGGCATGGAATTAGACAAAATCGTGGATGAACCTACGGCTGCAGCTTGTTTGTTGCAATTGGAGCATGGTGCGGTGATTGATGTTGGCGGTGGCACGACAGGAATTAGTATTTTTGAAAATGGAGAGGTGATTCTTTCTGCGGATGAGGCGACAGGCGGAACGCATATGACACTTGTGATTGCAGGATTCCATAAAATTCCGATTCCTGAGGCAGAAGTGAGAAAGAGAAATCCGCAACTTGATGCAGAATGTTTTAGCATTTGTCGTCCAGTTGTTCAGCGAATGGCGGAAATCACGAGGAAAATTTTGGAAAAACAACCGAGTGAACCACTTTTTGTAGTAGGTGGTGCCTCTATTTTAAGTGAATTTGAACAGGAATTTAGCAAATACTTAAACCAAGCCGTTTATAAACCTGATTATCCGCAATTTGTCACACCAATTGGCATTGCGATGTCCTCAGAGATTATAGATGAGGTGAGCTGAAATGGAAGAAATCATTCAAAAAATTATTCAGCTTTTATTTCAACGTGAGCAAAGCACGCTTGTCGTTTCAGCAAAAGATGATTTTTTTCAATCAAAAATTGGTGTACGTGACTTTTTAAAACATCAGCACATCACCATTACAGATGTAGGCGTACTTTTTTTAAAGGAAATTGCAGAGAAAAGAGAGACTTCATTTGTTTCATGGATTTTTGAAAGTCTAGAGTATGGTTGCGAAGTTACGCTTGAGTTAGCATTTTCACAAGTAAGTTTCATACCAAGAGATTTCCTTGTTTGCTCACCATTTATTTTGCAACACAAAAATGGCTTGAAATGTTATGCCTTATCTAAAAAAATTCTCACCTATCAAGATGTATTCTGGCTAGATTGTTCATTTGTACTGATTTTAGAAGAAAATCAACAACTAACAGCACTAGCAAGAGAATATTTAGAAAAAGAAAAAATCACTGTTGAAAAAATAAGAAAAGCGAAGAGGGGCGTTTAGGAGGTTGCAACAGTGAGGCACGATGTTTATTTACTCGAAACGAAGTTTCGAGCATCGTGGCGAACAGTTGCCAACCTCCTGCCCCTCGTAGCTAGCCAAAGAAAAGCGGAGAGGGGCGTTAAGGGTTTTGTCGTAGTGAGTCATGCCATTTACCTGCTTGAAACGAAGTTTCAAGTGGCATTGCGAACAACGACCAAAACCCTGCCCCTTGTAGCTAGACAAAGAAAAGCGGAGAGGGGCGTTAAGGGTTTTGTCGTAGTGAGTCATGCCATTTACCTGCTACTACACTTCGTTTCGCATACAGTCTTTCTAAGAATCAAAGATTCTTGAAAGACTAGCATTGAAACGAAGTTTCAAGTGGCATTGCGAACAACGACCCAAACCCTGCCCCTTGTAGCTAGACAAAGAAAAGCGAAGAGGGGCGTTAAGGAGGTTGCGACAGCGAACCACGACGTTTATTTACTGCTACACTTCGTTTCGCATACAGTCTTTCTAAGAATCAAAGATTCTTGAAAGACTAGCATCGAAACGCCAGTTTCGAGCGACGTTGTGAGCAGTCGCCAACCTCCTGCCCCTCGCAGCTAGCCAAAGAAAAGCGAGCGGGGCAATTTGAAGTTTGTGGCACAGCGAACAGCCACCAGACTTCACCCCCTCTGATATAGCCACAAAAAAAGCGAGAGGAGATAGAAAATGTTAATGGCAAAAGTGATTGGTAGTGTTGTATCTACCCAAAAGGATTCGTCTTTAGTTGGCAAGAAATTGATGATTGTTCAGCCAGTCGATAGCGATAAGGAGTCCATTCGTTTTCATCAAGTCGCAGCAGATACGGTAGGAGCAGGAGTCGGAGATTATGTATTGCTAACAATCGGCTCCTCAGCCAAACAAATGTTCCAATCCCCCTCCGAAGCAGTAGATGCAGCAATCGTAGGAATTATCGACACGTTTGATAAATAAAGAAAAGCGAAGAGAGGCGTTAAGGGTTTTGTCGTAGTGAGCCATGCCATTTACTTGCCTGAAGCAGAGCTTCAGGTGGCATTGCGAACAGCGACCCAAACCCTGCCTCTCGCAGCTAGGCAAAGAAAAGCGAAGAGAGGCGTTAAGGAGGTTGCGACAGCGAACCACGTCGTTTATTTACTGCTACACAGCGAATCTTTGCACTTCATAGCTATCCAGACAAGGAGGTGAATAAATGAGCATTTATACAAAAACAGGCGATAAGGGAAGTACAAGTCTTTTTGACGGAAAACGTGTGAAAAAATATGATTTACGTGTTGACACCTATGGCACATTTGATGAATGTTTGGCTCAAATTAGCGTAGCAGAAAAGCAAGTGACACAAGAAAAACTAAAAGAACCACTGAAATGGATACAAGAGAAATTGTTTCAAGTGAATGCTGAAATTGCAACTTCTGAAAATATGGAGAAATTAACACAGCAAACAGCTTTAATTGATCAAAAAGATATTGAGCGATTAGAAAAATGGATAGATGAATACACCGAAATTCTTCCCAGTGTCAATCAGTTTATTTTACATGGAAAAATGTTGCCAGCTGCTCAATTGCACGTAGCTCGAACGGTTTGTCGCAGAGGAGAAAGAAGACTGGTGGAACTTGCGGAAGTAGAAAAAATACGCAAGGAACTTCAAAAATTTATCAATCGTTTATCGGATTGTTTGTATATGCTTGCTCGCATGAGTGATTATTTGACGATTGAGGAAATGGTGCGAGTGGAGTTAGAGAGAACACTGGAGATGAAAATGGAAACGGAGAAAGAACATTATTCATTTTTCACTATCCAAAAAGTGTTTAATGCTTGTATTGCTGAGGCAAAACAAATGAATCTTTCAGCAACAATGGCAATAGTGGATAAATCAGGGATATTACGAGCAAGTTTTAGCATGGAAAATTCTTTGCTCGTCAGTGTAGAAATGGCACAGAAAAAAGCCTATACGGCAGTGGCGATGAGGCAATCGACAAAAGATTTACACAAACTTACTCAAATAGATGCTCCGTTTTTCCAGCTTGAAGCATTGACTGAAGGAAAAATCGTGACCTTTGCAGGAGGCGTACCTCTTTGTGTAAATGGCAAAATCGTTGCAGGTCTTGGAATTAGTGGCGGTAGTGTAGAAGAGGACGAAAAAATTGCTTGTATAGGAAAAAAAGCGTTTGAGGAGGTTGATTATGCAGGAAAGGGAGCTTAAAAAGACGGTTGAGCAAATAGTGCGAGAGTTTCTTGGGAAAGAAAAAGGATTGGAAAACGCAGAGTACGGCGTGTTTTCAACTGTAAACGAGGCGATTTCCTCTGCAAAAGTTGCTCAAGGAAAATATGAGGAAAAATCCCTAGAGTGTCGCAGGAAAGTCATTTCAGCGATAAAAAAAGAAATGTCTTGTTTCATCTCAGAGATAGCTGAGCGTACATTTGAAGAAACAGGTATGGGGAGAGTGGAAGATAAAAAATTAAAGATACAACTTGTTTTAGATAAAACACCGGGTGTAGAAGACTTGCTCACCGAGGCGGAAACGGGCGACAATGGCATGACACTTTACGAGTTATCCGCTTATGGTGTCATTGGAGCTGTTACACCGAGTACAAACCCCGCAGAAACATTGATTTGTAACGCAATCGGAATGCTCGCAGCAGGGAATGCTGTTTATTTCAGTGTTCACCCGGGGGCGAAAAAAATTTCTCGTTGGACAGTAGCTAAACTAAACGAAATAGTTTATAAAACCTGCGGTATTCAAAATTTGATTGTTACGATAAAAGAGCCCTCCATTCAAGCAGCTCAAGAAATGATGACGCATGAGGGGATTGATTTGCTCGTGATTACAGGAGGTCCTGCGGTTGTTCGCCAAGCAATGCAATCGGGAAAAAAAGTAATCGCAGCAGGAGCAGGCAACCCGCCGTCAATTGTAGATGAAACAGCAAATATTGAAAAAGCGGGGAGAGATATTGTTGCTGGTGCAAGTTTTGACAATAATATTTTATGTATTGCTGAAAAAAGTGTCGTAGCAGTAGAAGATATTGCCGATTATTTAATTCTTCAAATGGAAAAAGCAGGTGCTTACTTGATTAAGGATGAGAAAGTCATTCAAAAACTTGAGCAGTTGACGATTACACCAAATGGTGAACCAAGTCGAAAATTTATCGGCAAGAATGCGAATTTCATCTTGCAAGAAGCTGGAGTGAATGTTGATTTTGACGTTCGTTTGATTATCATGAAAACGAAAGAAACCCACTCTTTTGTTATGAAAGAAATGCTCATGCCAATTTTACCGATTGTTGCCGTTCAAAATTTTGATGAGGCACTAAATGTTGCACTGAGAATTGAGCAAAAATTACACCACACAGCAACTATGCACTCGCAAAATATTGGACGACTGAACCTAGCAGGACGAAAATTCCAAACATCTATTTTTGTTAAAAATGGCCCCTCTTTTGCAGGACTTGGCTTTGGTGGAGAAGGAGCAACCACATTCACAATCGCCACCCCAACAGGAGAATGCACAACAACAGCAAGAAACTTCGCAAGAAAACGCAGATGCGTACTAACAGACGGCTTTTCGATTAGATAAGAAAAGCTACGAGGGGCGTTTAGGTGTTTGCAACAGTGAACCATGTCGTTTATTTACTACTACACTTCGTTTCGCATACAGTCTTTCTAAGAATCAAAGATTCTTGAAAGACTAGCATTGAAGCGAAGCTTCAAGCGACATTGTGAACAGTTGCCAAACTTCAGCCCCTCACAGCTAGACAAAGAAAAGCAAAAGAGGTGAAAAAATGGACAAATGGTCTTTAAAACCAGCTATTTACACAGGAGAAAATTGTTTAAGTCGTTTGGAACAATTTGAGCAAGAAAAAATTTGTTTAGTATGTGACCCTTATTTTATTGGGACAGAAAATTTTGATAGAGTAATGCAACAGTTTGCTAAGAGTGTGCAAATAGAAATTTTTTCAGAGATTATCCCAGATCCGCCGATTGAGACGGTTGCATTAGGTGTGGAGAAAATGTGTGAAATGTCTCCAACGATTGTGATTGCAATAGGAGGGGGTTCAGCGATTGATACTGCAAAAGCGATGTTAATGGTTTATCAAAAAACAACGACAAATGAAATCAAAAAATTCATTGCAATTCCAACGACAAGTGGCACAGGAAGTGAAGTGACAAGTGTTACGGTGATTACAGATACAAAGAAAAAAATCAAATATCCAATTTTTCACCCAGATTTAATTCCAGATGAGGCACTGCTTGAGGCAACATTCGTTACTTCTTGCCCTCCAAATATCACCGCATATAGTGGAATGGATGCACTTACGCACGCAATGGAGGCAATGGTGGCAACGAAATCGACTACTTATACAGATGCTCTAGCTGAAAAAGTAATCCGTCTCGTTTTTGAAAATCTAAAAACGTGCTACGCTGAGGGAGACAATCTTTTCGCACGCAGTAAAATGCACGAAGCATCTTGTTTAGCAGGGATTGCCTTTGATTTGGCGGGATTGGGGATATGCCATTCGATCGCTCACCAAGTAGGAGCGAATTTCAAAGTGCCACATGGTTTAGCCAATCTCATGCTACTTCCTCATGTGATAGAAGCAAACGCTCAAGAAGAATGTGCAATGAAAAAATATGCACAACTTTCAAGAAATCTAGGTTTTGCACGAGAAAATTTACCAGATACACTTGCAATTTCCAAGTTAAAAAAGGAAATCACCCAACTTTCTAAGCAACTTCATTGCCCATTAACGCTAAAGGAATTTGGTATAAAGGAAAAAATAGCAAGTGAGCGGGCAGTGGAAATTTCACGCAATGCAAAAAACGACGCAACCTATCCAAGTAACCCTATTCACTTTAGCGAAATAGAACTAGAGCGAGTGTATAGAAAGATAATAAAATAGTCTCCGTTATACTTATAGAGGAGACTTTGAGCATTTACAAAGTGAAATCACAGAAAAGACTTCGAGCGGGCAAAGCTCGCTCGTGACCCTGCTTGGACGGAGCTAAGCGGAGGTCAAGTTTCTGCGGTTTTACGAAGTGAAATCACAGAAAGGAGTTCACAAGATGAATAATGCAGTATTAGGAGAATTTATTGGAACATTTGTATTGATTTTTTTTGGTACAGGAGTAGGCTGTTCCATTAATCTAAACAAAACGTTAGCCAAAGCTGTCGGTGCAAATTGGGTTTTAGTGGCATTTGGTTGGGGGATTGCGGTAATGTTAGGGGTATATACAGCCATTTATTTCAATGCTCCCGCACATCTTAATCCAGCAGTCACCCTTTCATTTGCAATAGGTGGCATAACAGACTGGAGTCAAGTTTTGACTTTTATCCTCGCTCAATTAGGAGGAGCATTTCTTGGGGCAACGGTGGCAACGATTCACTATTTACCACATTTTGCACAAACGAAGAGTGACGAAGGAAATAGTGTCGGTATATTTGCGACAGGTCCAGCGATACCTAACACATTTTTCAATTTGATCAGTGAAATCATTGCGACATTTGCATTTGTTTTCACATTATTATTGCTCCCTGCTGATTTTGCTCCGTCATTAAAACCGTTAGTTTTGGCATTTTTATTGGTGGGGATTTCATTTTCGTTTGGCTCAACGACAGGTTATGCAATCAATCCTGCAAGGGATTTTGCTCCACGCTTGGCATACACCGTTTTGCCGATTGCCAACAAAGGCGACAGTAACTGGGGGTATGCGTGGATTCCAATCGTTGGCCCAATCATTGGAGCAATTGTGGCTGTAACGATTGTCAATTTATTTTAAGGCGGAGGAAAAGACTTGAGCAAAAAAATTATGGCGATTAACTCTGGCAGTTCATCTTTGAAATTTCAGCTATTTTCAATGCCAGAGGAAAAACTTTTAGTAAAAGGATTGTTTGAGCGAATTGGTTTAGCAAAAGAAATGACGTTTTCCTATCAAACGAGCGATGAAAAAGCGGAGCATACGTTACCTCATTCTTCACATGAAAAAGCAGTAGACTATTTGCTCCATTTTTTACTAGAAAAGAAATTTTTATCTTCACTCGAGGAATTGAGCGGTGTCGGACATCGGGTAGCCCATGGTGGAGAATATTTTTCACAAGCCACTCCGATTCATGCGGAAGAAATCGCAAAAATCGAGGAATTATCCATACTCGCTCCACTCCACAATCCAGTAAATCTTATTGGGATAAGAGCGTTCCAAACGGTATTGCCGAATTGCTTGCAAGTAGCGGTTTTTGACACCGCTTTTCATCAAACAATGGCGGAAAAAGAGTATATTTACCCACTCCCAATGAAATATTATCGTGATTATCACATAAGAAAATACGGTTTTCATGGGACAAGCCATCAATATGTTGCAATGCAGGCGGCAGAAAAAATCGGTGTGCCGTTTGAGGAGTTGAAAATCATTTCTTGTCATCTAGGAAATGGTGCGAGCATTTGTGGGATCAAAGACGGAAAATCCGTCATTACGTCAATGGGTTTCACGCCACTAGCAGGGTTAATGATGGGGACACGTTGCGGGGATATTGACCCGTCGATTCTTCCATATTTACAAGAAAAACTTCATTTGACAACAAAACAAATAAACGTTATCATAAATGAAGAATCAGGTCTTTTAGGTGTTTCAGAACTTAGCAATGACTCACGTGATTTAGTGCGTCAAGCAAGCGAGGGAGTTCACCAAGCAAAATTAGCCCTTGATATTTTTACCAGTCGCGTTAGACAAACGATTGCAGGATATGCGGGGGAACTTGGTGGGTTTGATGTGTTGATATTTACCGCAGGAATAGGTGAAAACTCAAGCATTATTCGTCAAAAGTCTTGCGAGGGACTCGAATGTCTTTCTATCGAATTAGACCAAGAAAAAAATCAAAAAAATGAATGTTTTATTCAAAAAAATAACGGAAAACCTTATGTTCTTGTAATTCCAACAAACGAGGAATTAATGATTGCAAGAGAGGTTTCCGCTCATCTATGAACCAAGAGGAATAAGGTGAAAATCCTTTACAGCCCCTTTTCTACTGTGACGTGCAAACGAAGTCAGACCCTCGGTTCTAGCTGAAACACACTGTATCAGGGAAAAAGGTGTTTTCTAGCAAAGGGCTAGAGTATCTTTTGAGGTACTCTAGTTTTTTGTTTGAATAGATAAGGAACACTCCAAAATAACCAAACGAAATTTTTGAGTGATCCGAAAAAAACGAAAAACGGAGGGATTTTACCAATGAGGAAATTTTTTGTAGGAACAATGCTTGCCGTAAGTTTATTTGTAGTGACAGGTTGTGCGACAAGTAAAACGCAAACAAGCACTGAGGAGACCAAAACAGCTGAAAAATCAGAGCTGAAAGCAACGATTACTCTTATTCAAGAAGAAAAAGAGATTGCAAGCAAAGAAGTAACTTTTAAAGAAGATGAAAATTTGCTAGAAGTGCTAAAGGCAAACTTTGAGGTGGCAGATGACAAAGGCATGATTACAGAGATTGCTGGTGTCAAGCAAGATGCTGAAAAAGGATGTTATTGGATGTATAAAATCAATGACAAAATGGCAGAATTAGGTGCAGGAGAGACGATTTTGAAAAATGGTGATAAGGTCGTGTTTACCTATGCCAAAATCTAGTGCTGTCAGCTTTTTTTCGGTAAAAGAAATCGCCTATTTATCGTTGATGATTGCAGCGGCGACAGTAGGACGGATATTTTTCCAATTTTTGCCAAATATTCAGCCTATGACGGCAATTTTTCTCATTCTCACCCTGAAACTCGGGGTAATAAGAGGAATCATCGTTTGCATTTTATCCGTGATAACGACCAATCTTTATTTGGGAATGGGTGTGTGGACGATTTCACAAATCGTTAGTTATACGGTGGTTATTTGTTTTGTCGGCGTGCTTGCTCAGTTTGCATGGTATCGCAGATTTTTCGCTTTGCAAATTGTCGTCAGCGTGTTTTCAGGCTTTCTTTACGGTTTTATTATTTCACTTATCAGTATGAAAATGTTTGGTTTTACAAACTTTTGGGTGTACTATTTCCAAGGCTTGAGTTTTGATACACTTCATGCTTTGGGAAATGGAGCGTTTTACTTCATTTTAACACCTATTTTCGTGAAACTTTTGAGAAAGATGGACATCAAAAGCTAAAGCCTTATAAAACAACAAAGCTCTAAGGGATTTTTAGTCCTTAGGGCTCTGTTGTTCTTGAGTGTTGGGGATTGAACACTGTTCACCACTTCGTTTAAAACTAAAAAACAACCCCCAGAAAATAAAATAGAGCATAGCTCATGAGGAAAATGGAAATGCTTTTCATGATGAGCGGATAGGTTTCTTTTTTGCTTTGTAGTGATTGATAAATTTTCAACGCACGAAGTGTTGGTAAAATAGCAAGAAGTAGAGCAAAAATAGCAAGGAAGGGTAAAAATCCTAACAACACATTTACAATCATCAAGCAAAAAATAACAAGATAAAGTATGTTTAACAAGAAAACTGCAACTTTCTTTCCTATATAATAAACTAGCGTTTTTCGACCGTTTTCAATATCTTCTTCTAAATCACACGTATTATTGCACAAAAGCCCAATTAGTACACAAAGCATCGCAGGCAAAAAGACAAGGAACATTCTCCACTCGAAAAACGGAGTATTTTTCACGTTGAAACTTGCCATATGAGCTGTAATCATTGGAATACTTACGCCACTCATAAAAGCTGGTAACGTCTCAGCAAGTGGTGTGCTATGAATGGAAAATTTCCCCGCAGAGTATTTCCACGCAACAAAAAAACCAAAAGAGCCGAGGAGAAGTGTTGGAAAATCGGTAAAATAAACAAGAATTGCCCCAAGAATAAACGCAAGAGCGAAAAAGAACGTCATATATTGTCGCACAAGCGACAAATTCAAATTTTCTCGTCCAATAATATTGCTCTTCTCCTTATAACTCACCAATTTTGCATTTTGAAAATCGTGGTAATTGTTGTGAATATTTGTCGCAATATAAATCAACGACAACACACAAGCAAAAAGCACTACCCGCCAATTAAAAAACACGTGAAAATTCGCCAGTGAATAACTCATACCAATGATAAATAGAAAAAAATTAATCGGCAAATTGTAAATTTCGGTAAGTTCAACAAATTGTTTTTTCGTCATATTCAATACCATTCCTTTTTCAGATTCATCTACTTTAAAGGTATGATTTTCTTTGATAATGTTCAAGGAATTTGCTTGGAAATTTTGGGGTGTTGGTGGAAATAAAGATAATTCTTTTTTTTTGAAGTATTTCACTTATATCTATGGAATACCGCAAATTCTACCAAATTTCGCAAACCTTTTCATGTACTTGGTTCTTATTTTATAAAATAAATGAAAGATGTTATATAATGGGGGTTCTCTTACTAATTGGTTGCTATTCTTTATTTTTAATACTTTCTTATCGAATGTAATTAAAAATAATTTATTCTTGGCTTTCTAACTCATCAGTTCTTATTGTATTTTAACAATTGTTTATTTTGACAGAAAATATAATATTTGCTAATATTATATTCAAGTAAAACAAAAATCTCACTTGAATATCACCTATAGGAAGGAGAATTGCATATGTTGACAAAAACTGCTATCAAATTCTAGCGTTGCCGAAACAGCATTATATGGATATTTTAAATGTGCGTCCTAAGATGAACATTGTAAAGTTTGCGGACATCATAAGGAGAAATAAATGACCAAATCATACAAATTATTATGGGGGAGTTTTTGTATTTCTAATGTGGGGGATTGGCTTAGAAAAATTGCTTTGCCGATTTTGGTTTTTCAAAAAACGGGGTCTGCGTATCACATGGCGACACTTTACGGTATCACGTTTATTCCGTGGATACTGTTTTCAATCTTGGGTGGAGTTTTAGCAGATAAAATAAAGAAAAGTAGAATTATTTCATATGGTCACTTTATCTCGTTATTTTTCTTAACATTGCTGATTATTTCATTACAAAGCTCAAAGATAGAAATTGTCGTTATCTATTTCTTGACTTTTTTACTTTCTTCAACGGAGCCATTGATACACCCTTCCTTTCAAAGTTTGTTACCGTTAACGGTTGAGAAAAAGAACTTGGCGAAAGCGAATGCGGGCATTCAGTTAGTGGATAACACGCTAAATTTAATTGGACCAATGATTAGTGGTGTTTTATTGCTTTATTTTACTCCTGAAAACTCATTGTGGGTGAATGCAGCAGGTTATCTGCTGGCAGGAATATTTGTCTTATTTATTAACGAAGATGATGTTATTCAATCAACCGATAAAAAATCATCTGCACTCAATGATGTAAAAGACGGCATAGCGTATGTAATGGAAAATAAAGTTATTTTATCTGGTGCAGTTCTCTTTTTGTTTACCAATTTAGGAATCAATATGTTTCAATCGAATTTAGTCTATTTTATCACGGATATTTTACAATACAGCTCGTTTCAGTATGGTTTGATTTTATCTATATCAGGAATTGGTGCGATATTAGGTGCATTTTTAGCACCGAAATTAAACGAGAAATTTAAGGCAGGTTTTGTTATTTCTGTTAGCACCATGTGTGCAGGAGTGTTTACGCTGTTGTTATTTAATGCCACAAATTATATTTATATCGGTGTTGTTATGGGGTTAAGTAACTTATGCGGGAATATTAATGTTATCTCTTACTTTTCATTGCGGCAAAGAATTGTTCCACAAAATATTTTAGGTAGAGTAGTAAGTGTGACACGCATGATTTCTTATCTAGCAATCCCAGTAGGAGCGTTTTTAGGTGGTAAACTAATCAGTCTAAATTATTCAATTTATCTCATTATTCTTTTTGCAGGAACCATTCGATTTTTCGCAGGTGTTTTTGCATTTTTAAGCCCTCTTAGAAAGAGTGGTAGTGAATAAAACTTTAAGAACTCCTAAAAATTTTGTTTAGGAGTTCTTAGCTAAATAAAGCGTTATATTCAATCAAATCATTACGCAATTCTTCTTTTATTTTCTCTGAAAGGAAACTATCTTCCAGCATTTCTGCTGAGGTGATAGCCTCTTGGTAGTGTTGTTTGGCTAACTCGGGGTCTTTTTGGTGGAATAAGATGCATTTTCCTTTTAGCATACAAAAAACAGGTTTTGAACGAAAGTCCAGTGTCTTTTTTCGTAATTTTTCACCAATCTCTATAATTTTCAGCAATTCCTCATAGTTTTTTTTCTCTATTAAAATGATAGCAATAGATGTGAGAATAGAGCCGATAACGAGAAGTTCAAGGTCGATAGCACTTTCGATTTTTTCAATCACTTTTTGAGATAAAGTTTTCACTTCCTCTGTATCCACTTCATTTTTTAAAATCGATAAGTTAAAGTAGAGTTTAATTATAAGAAAATCATTCAAGTCAAGGTCGTCTTTTTTGTAAACACGATCAAAAGATTCCGCTATTATTTCTTCTGCAGAACCTGCCGTTTTCGTCAACGTCATATCATGCAAAATTTGTTTTAATTCGATTGTATCCTGTTCGTATCGTGGTAAATCTTCAAAATAGTTGTTGTAAATTTCATCAAATTGTTCGTCTACGGTTTCAGCCCTTTCTTCGTTTTGATAGACTTTGATCCCACGAAACAATAAGTTTTTTAATTCCAAATATCTTTTTGGCAATTCTTTTTTCTCAGAGAGGAGGTCTGCAATATCTACATCTAGTTGTTGAGCGATAAAAGCGAGTGTTTCAAGTGTCGGTCTTGACTCGCCTCGTTCAATTCTGCCAAGCTGTTTGTACGTTAAATCTCTTTCGTCCTCGCATACCGTTTCTCTGGAAATCCCTTTTTTCTCACGTAACAATCGAATTTTTTCTCCAATATTCCCTAAATTCATTTGTTCACCGCCTTTGTAATAACCTTATATTTATTGTATCAGAACCCTGAATCATAATCAAGCGAAAATGTCAAGCCCTTGCATGGGGTGGTGAGGTTTTTGGTTTCTTGGCATAATATGTCTTGTAAAACAAAAGAACTTATAAAAAGCTAGAACTTAGTCGAATGGAGGGATAGAATGTTTTGCTTTGATTTTTTTTCAAATCTATTGAAATCTTTTCCGTGGTGGGAAGAGTAATTAAAAAATGAGGAGGTAAGAAATGGATAACAAAGTTTTCAAGCCACCAGATACAAAAACACAAATTGAAGAAAATGGAATAGATATACGACTGGTGGTTTCCAATCTTCAACAGAAAAAACGATTGTTTAAAACAGTCGAAAATGGCAAGACAGGAATTGTCTTTTCTTTAAAAGAGAATCAAACGAAAAAACTTCATCTGCCCAAAGGAGTTCCAAAAGAGTTAGGTGTGGTAGAGCTTGGAGGAAAAAAGAAAGAGTCAAAAGAGAGCTCTTGCTTGAAAGGGGTGATGTAGGGAAAGAAAATGTAGAAACGCATATTTTCCACAGATATTTATGGAAATTTATGATGTAATTTGGTATATTAAGAAAAGTTGTTAAATTTTACCGAATTACAAAGGCATTAAAAAACTTATAGAAAAATAAGAAAACAAAAATAACAAGAATTTAAAGGAGAATTTAACATGAACGTACAAAAATTAACGAAAAAATCTATCTTGACAACAGTAGCAGTTGCAACTTTTGGAGTTGCCTTATCTCAAACGGCGTCTGCCACTATTAGCAATCCACACCCTTGGCTAATTGATGAATGGGATCATAGCTCAACAAGTGGTTCTACGAATGCTTATTCTAACTACTATGTAAAGGATAGTAGACGATATGGTTCTATTGCTTACTGTATCAATGGTCTTGGTGTAACACGAAAATACGAGAAAAAAGATTATGGTAAAGCCTATACTTCACATAAAAAAGACGGTTGGGATATGGCAAGTAAAATCTATCCCGGTTGGAATGTGTATGGATTTTAAATAAAGGTATAGCGTTTTGATATTAGAGTGGGAGATTACACTTCCCTCTAATATCTTTAATAAAAAAGAAAAAGGAATTATTTATAAAATCACTAAAATTAACGAAAAAATCTATTTTGACAACAGTAGCAGTCGCAACTTTTGGAGTTGCCCTAGCTCAAACGGCTTCAGCTGCGGTTAGTAACCCGCACCCTTGGTTGATTGATGAGTGGAATCATAGCTCAAAAAATGGAGCTACTTATTGCTATTCACATTATTATGTTAAAGATACTAGACGATATGGTTCTCGTGCTTATTGCACCAATGGTTATGGAGTAGGCAGAAAATCCGCTAAGTCGGATTATGGTGTAGCTAAAGCAGAACATAGACAGGACGGTTGGGATATGGGAACAAAAATCTATCCAGACTGGGGGACATATTCTTTTTAATAGAATAGTGTTTTCTAAACATTTAGAGTGGAGTCGATAAAACTCTCCATTCTAAATGTTCTTGCAAAAAAATATTAAGAAAGAAAGGGATAGTATGAAAAAAGTAATTAATTTTTTAAGAGAAAGAATTGTACTCATTATCTTTTCATTCCTGTTTTGTGTACTAGCAGTTGGAGGAATGCAGTTATTAAATGAAGAAATGGGGTTTTCACCGTATCCGACCAATCAAATTTGGCTAGTAAAAACGAATGATAAAAAACTCGACAATCCAGAAGTTTTCTATAAGAAAATGGAAGAAATAGCAAAAAACGAAAAAATCAATATTATTAAAAATGTAATTGATGATAAAGGACGAAATTTAGGGTATGTATTTGGTGAAGAAAAACAAGCGTTTAGCAGTCCTGAGATTTATACAAGGGATAAAATTCTATTGAAAACAACGACTTCACAAGGAAGTTATTATATAAATGGAAATGTAAGCGAGAAAGCATTAAAAGAGATTGAGCGATTAAATGTAGAGGTGGCAATCTTTGAAACCCCTGCATGGATGGTGGCGGCAAGTTTCTTGACGGGAGAAAGTATTTATTCACTTTCATTTTTCGTAATGCTTTTGATGTTTTTTGTAGTAGCGTATGCTCTTTTAGTTGGTCGCATGAAAGAGACGATTATTGAGCGAAGTTTTGGGATTTTTCATAAGAAAAATTTCACCCGTTTTTTGAAAACTTTGGCGGTAACATTAAGTAGCCTTTCGATTTTTGGCTTTATTTTCTCTTATTTCTTCGGCTATTTTGGCAGTGTCAAAATTACTGCTTATGCGATAACGATTTTGATGTTTGCGATACTTTTACTTTTGATTTTAGCATTGGCACATTTTATTTTCGGCTTACAAGTGATGTTCTCTAAAATTGCAGATGTGCAAAAGAATAAAATAAGCGGGAAATCGATTCAAATTGTTTGGTTAGCGATTATTGCAATTAGTACGTTTATTGTAACGCTTGAAACGGCAACGATTGCTAAAAATTATCCTAAATATCTTGCACAAAAGCATTTGACAAAGGAATGGGAAATGGCAAAAGATTATAGTTGTGTCATGTGGGGAGACTTAGGGGAGAATAGTGGAACACCTGAAGAACAAAAAGCGAATCTGTCCTCTCAAATGAACTTTGCTAAAAGTTTTTCCATTGACGAGGTCATTATCTCAAAAATAACACATGATCATGCAAGTAATTTTGGTGAGGTTTCAGTGTGGAATCCAGAGACGGAAGAAGCAAAACTTGTCTCTGTTGATAAAAAATTGGCACAAGTAATTTATACGATTAATCCAAAAGTATTAGAGTTAAATAAAAAAATCTATCCTAACAATCAATATCAATTTGATAAGGAAAAGATAGTGAATATTTTAATTCCAGAAAAATATCGTGATAGGACAGAAGAAATAGATTTGATTGTGCAAGATAGTTTGGATTATATGGTAGATAAAAAAGATATAGCAGTTCAGTTTATCCCGAACAACCAAACGTTTTTCTTATTCATGATGGGAAATGAAAATCTGATTTCGTTACCTGATAGCGATAAAACAGACAGTATTTTAGTTAGTTTTGATTGGAGTAAATTGCCACAAAATGATCATACAAATTTTGTGATTGAAAACTTCACATTTGATGCACTTTATTATGCAAAAGGACTACAAGAAAAAGCGAAAAAACATAATGTGCTAGATAATGTACATCATTTTGTAAATGTAAAAAGTTACCTAGACGAAATGAGCGAATACTTAAACAGACAATTTATTTCAGGAATTGCCTTGCTTGTGGTAATGTTTGTGTTTCAACTTTTGGTAATTTATGATTTTCTGAAAATGCAGTTGCAGTTTTACAGTAAACAAATCATTATTCGCACGATTATTGGAAAAAATTTCCATTGGACGATTTTGCGTTTTCAAATGATTTTACCGATTTTATTGGTTTTAGTGGAAATGTTTAGCCTATTTTTCACTCAGACTTTTTCACTTGCCTTGCTATTTATCGCCTTATATCTCGGGGCAATTGCTTTGATTTATCTTTTAGCATTTAGAGGATTACGCAAAAATAAACACGGAATTTTAAAAGGAGCGACGGATATTATATGATCACATTAGAAAATTTAAGTAAATCCTTTGGGAAAAAGGAAGTTTATAAAGATGTCAATTTAACATTTGAACTAGGAAAATCTTACGCTCTTGTGGGAGTTTCTGGAAGTGGGAAAACGACACTTTTAAACGCTATCGCACGTCTTGAAAAACCAACGAGCGGGAGTATCAAGTACAACGAAGAAGACATTTGGAAAATGAAAGAACAAAAGTATTTTAAAAATTACCTAGGATATATTTTTCAAAGCTATGCGTTGATTGACGACAAGACGGTTGCTCAAAATTTGAAAATTGTCAGCAACAATCTGACGCAACAAATCGAAGTGTTGGAAAAAGTAGGTTTAGGGGAGGAATATTTGCACTCGAAAGTCTACGAACTCTCTGGCGGTCAATCACAGAGAGTGGCGATTGCTCGAATGCTTTTGAAAAAACCAAAAGTCATTTTAGCAGATGAACCAACAGGAGCATTAGACGGGCAAACAAGTGAACAAGTAGGCGAATTACTTCGCTCGCTTGTCAAAGAAGATACGGTTTTAATCATTGCTACGCATGATTTGACTTTGGCAAAAGAAATGGATAAAACAATTTATGTGGAGGATTTAAAATGAAAAAAATAATTATCGCAGTAGGTGTAGTAGTTTTAGCAGTCGGTGGATTTTTCGCTTACAAGCATTTCACCACCCCGAACGTTCTTGACCAAGTAGGTGAAAAACAACTTCTTAGCAATACATCAGGAGAGGTAAAAACGTTCAATATCAAAAAAGAGGGGTATTATGATGTGACGACACTTAAATCAAGTAGCCCGAATTTGCTTGGGCGAGTGCCAAAAATGAATGAAACCACATTTGGGCAATACTTTGAAGAAGGTGAAAAAGTAGCGTTGCAGGCAGGTGAAGAAGTGGAATTTCAGCCAGCAAAATTTGAAAAATTAGCAGAGGAAGATGCGATATTTACCTTAAAAGATGCAGGAAGTTACCTTATCGGCACACAATTTTCAGCAGGGAAATACAGGGTTTCTTTGGAAAAAGAACTAGCAAAAATGATAAGAAAAGACGGAAAAGAAGTCAATGGAGTGATACAGCTCTTAGTGTATAAACCAAATGATTTCGCCGAATCTGAAAGTTATTCGCTCAACAATCAAAATTCAACAGCAACGATTGAATTGCCAGCAGGGAAATTATTGGCTGTAAAATCTGCTGGTTTGGAGTTTGAGTTGAAATTTAAGAAGTAGTGTGCGTTTGGAAAAAAATCGAGAGAGGTTGTCTCGATTTTTTTCTTTGTCTAGCTATGAGGGGCTGAAGTTTGGCAACTGTTCGCAACGCTACTTGAAACTGTGTTTCCAGCAAGTAAATGCTGTGGCTCACTGCGACAAACTCCTAAACGCACTTCTTCGCTTTTCTTTGTCTAGCAGCGAGGGGCTGAAGTTTGGCAACTGTTCGCAGTGCCGCTTGAAACTTCGTTTCAATGCTAGTCTTTCAAGAATCTTTGATTCTTAGAAAGACTGTATGCGAAACGAAGTGTAGTAGCAAGTAAACGGCACGGCTCACTGTTGCAAACTTCAGAACGCCCCTCTCCGCTTTTCTATCCATTTTAATTCCCATATCCCAATTTATCCAGTATAATAGTAAGCTGATATTATGGGTAGCCATATGAAAAGGGAAGAAATAGGAATTAGGTGAGCAGATGAAAAAAGATTGGGAATATGAGCAAACGCATTTGATAGAAATTTATGATGAGTTAGAGCAGGCAGAGGAAAATTTGACGGAAGAACTCCACGTACATCACGAGGAGGGGATTAGTCGCATGAGGGAAATGGATAAGGAATTGCCTCGTGATTTGAGTGATCTCACGAACAGATACGACAAATTAGCCGAAATGGAAATTCGCAATCAAGAAATTGATCAGCTCAATTTTAAGCATGACTCGCTTTCTTTGCGATTGGAGCAAGTGAAACGCTTGTTGAAACGTCCTTATTTTGCAAGGGTTGACGTTGATTTTATGGACGAAGCAGAACGTGAGCAATTGTATTTGGGCGTACATTCTTTTGTCAATGACGAACAACACTATCGAATTTATGATTGGCGGTCGCCCGTGGCGGAGTTGTATTACAATCAAGAGCTAGGGAAAACGAGTTACACAGCGAATGGACGAGAAATCCCAGTTGATTTGAAACTTCGCCGTCAATTTCAGTTAGAAGGACGTGTGCTGAAAAATTATTTTGACTCGACTGTTGCAATTGAGGACGCTTTGTTGCTTTCGGCACTTGAAGCGGATAGCTCGGAGTATATGCAAGATATTACAGCGACGATTCAAAAGGAGCAAAACGAGATTATTCGTGAGTTAAACGCCCAAGTTTTATTGGTAAATGGTATCGCTGGTAGTGGGAAAACAAGTGCTGTACTTCAAAGAATTGCATATCTCTTGTACCAAGAACGTGTGAATTTGCGAGCAGAAGATGTCGTGTTATTTTCGCCAAACCCAGTATTTATGCAATACATTTCACAAGTATTGCCAAACTTGGGGGAAAAAAATCCAACAATCACCACGCTTTACACATTTTGCCGTCAACATCTCAACAAGCAATATTCTTTAGAAATGGAAGAAATTGCAACGGAAAAAAACATGACCGCAAAATTAAGCGAACAAGAGAAAACCTTGCAATCAAAGGAATTTCTGGAGTTTTTGCTCAAGGAAAGCGAAGAGGATATGCTCGAGGAACATCTTTTTAAAGATGTGTTGTTTAGAGAGAGAACATTGATTTCTAAAAAACAGCTGTTTCATTGGTATATGAAAACACCTCACACTTCAACGGTGAGAGCGAGATTGCAGGCAACGGCACTTCATGCTGAGAAGTTGCTGAAAAAGCGATTAGATGAAAAAGCCTCCACAGAAGACCTTCACAATCGCATTTTATCGTTGACAGAAGAGCAACAAGAAAAATATTTTGGTGCTTTGATTGAGGATACATCAAAGAAAAATGTTACACGACTTGCCAAAATTTTTCTGCGAAAGCAATATAAAAAGCCACTTCGGGCAATTCGAGCGATTCGCTGGTTTGATTTGACAGGATTGCTCGAGTACAGCTTTTTGCGTTATAGTGGAAAGAAATTGCGAATAAATTCGCAAGAAATCAGCGTTTCACAAGCAATTCCCTTGATTTTATTGGAGCAACTTTATTTGGAAAGTCAAGTAAATCGTCAAGTGAAATATGTGTTAATTGATGAAGTGCAAGATTATTCACCAGCACAAATTTTCTTGCTGGCACGTCTTTTTCCACGTGCGAAATTTACGCTTTTAGGAGACGAGAATCAAGCGATTTTCAATACGCATAGCTCGTTTGAGGAGTTGGCACAAATATTTGAACAGCTAGGGAAAACTATTTTACAGCGAGATTTATTGACAAGCTATCGCTCGGCAGGGGCGATTACACATCTTTTCAGCAAACTTGCAGATAGGCAAACAAAGCTAGATATTGTCGCTATTCGAGAGGAAGGCGAACCTGTGGAAATGGTCATTTCAGAGGGTAATGAAGAATATTTCACAAAGTTAGAACAGGAGATTGCCAAATGGAACGGCAGAGAAAGTATTGCCATTCTAACGAAAGACTCTCTTGAGGCGAGAGAATTATTTGCCAAGTTAAAAGACAAAGTGAACCTTCAGCTTTTTCAATCGAAAACCCAAGCGGTTCCGAACAATCAAGCGATTAGTATTTTACCGATTTCGCTTGCAAAAGGTTTAGAACTCGACCACGTAATTATCCACAACGCATCCGCCAAACGCTTTGTCACCAAACGTGACCGTCATTTGCTTTACACAATGGTGAGCCGAGCAATGAAAAGCGTAACGGTGCTAGTCAATGGTGAAGTGACGGAGTTTTTGAGATAACAAAGAAAACCGCAAATTTTTAGTTTTGCGGTTTTTATATTTAGGGCACCTCTAAAAACTCGCACTTATCCTAAATTGCTAGTTTTCCGATTTTCTTCGTCAGTCTCCTCAACCTTGTCTAGCTAGGAGGGGCAGGAGTTTGGTCGTTGTTCGCAATGCTACTTGAAACTTCGTTTCAAGCAAGTAAATAGCATGGCTCACTACGACAAACTCCTGAACACCCCTCTTAGCTTTTCTATGAACCACATAGCTTTCGTCGATTTCCTCGAAAATCGAAAAAGTAGCTAATTTAGTCTTAAGCGGAGTTTTTAGAGGTGCCCTTTACAAATTCTGCCGATTCATCAAATACGCACTCAAACAACCAAAAATAAGGATTTCTACAATATATAGCACAATTGAGATAAGTACCATAGCATTTGCGGAAGCGTTAGGGTTTTGACTTGCGTCTGCACTTTGCATTACGAGCATGAAAATCGGTGCAGCAACGATTCCGCATACTTGCTGAATAGCCCACGTAACCAAAATGCTCAAATAATTTCCCTTTAATAAAATAACAGAAAAACAAAGAGTAACGAGTGTTGCAAGGTACATAAAGACAAACATCAGCAAGTAAAGAATCGTCTCGCTATCCATGTTAAATTCTTTGAATAAGTAGTAGATAATCCCTGTTTTTCCAAGTAAAAAAGTTGCCACAGGAACGCTGGCCATGACAAACATGATCACGACTGTCGATAAAATAGTTGCCCCAATTTTTGCGAAGTAGAGGTGAATGCGTTTGACCCCGCTTGCGACCATTAAATTCAACACACGATTGCGATAATCGGTGGAAAGCAGATGAAGTGGGTACAAAAATGCGACCACTAAATATCCTAAAAATGTGAGTACGCCTAAAATTGTTACAATCACAATTCCTTGAGAAATCGCAGGGGTGTGAGAATTCTCGCTTGCTTTCGAAAGGATGAGATTGACAATTGACAACAGCCAGCCAATTCCTCCAATCACAGCTGCCAAAGTCAAATAAGGCACGTCACGACAATTTTTCCAAATTTCCATTTTGAAAATTTCACTTGCTTTCATGCTTTTTGCCTCCCTCCAATAATTCCAGAGCGGAAATTTTCTTGATTTCTTCGATAAATATTTCTTCTTCGCTTAGTTGTACAAACATTGCTTGCAAATCTTTTGCCGAAATACTAAGAATAAAATGCCCTCCCTCGGTTTCATAAGGAATATTTTCGTTTTCTAAGAAGTTGCTGAATTTTTCTGGATTGTTGACGGTAATGATACGATTGCTTTCGTTCAATTCTTCCATGGAAACCCTGCGTTTTACTTCGCCATTTTCAAGAATAATCGCCTCGTCCACCAAATCTTCCACATCTTCTTTGACGTGACTAGAAATGAAGATACATTTTCCAGAGTTTTTCAGCTCACGAATTGCCTCTTTCATCCAGCGGACTGTTTCGGTATCTAAACCTCGAAAAGGTTCGTCAAAGATGTAAATTTTCGTGTCTTTTAACAGAGCAATCATCAAAATCAATTTTCTTCTCATACCAAGAGAATAGCTTTTGACTTTATTCCCCAAAACGTCAGCAATTCCAAGTTGTTCAGCAAGAGCGATTGCTTTTGCTTTGTCGTAAGTGCCACTTAGTCTGGAAAAATATTCCAAATTGAAAAAGCCAGTGCGGTCTTTGTAAACTTCAAGGTCATCTAAAATAATCGACACTTCATGTAAAATTTCTGTTTCTTGTATTATATTTTTGTTGTCAATGAAAATGTCGCCAGAATAATTCGTCAACATATTGGTGAGGAGTTTGAAAAATGTAGTTTTTCCAGCACCATTTTTTCCAAGAACGGCATACACTTTATTCATCTGGAATTTTTCAGCATCCATTTTTAGGCTTGTTTTTTTATGATAAGCAAAAGTTAAGCCTTTGATTGTAATCATAATTGTTCCCCTTTCTGTTTAGCATATGGGCACCTCTAAAAACTCACACTTATCCCAAATTGCTAGTTTTCCGTTTTTCTTCGTCAATCTCCTCAACCTTGTCTAGCTCCGAAGTGCAGGAGTTTGGCAACTGTTCGCAGTGTCGCTCGAAACTAAAGTTTCGAGTAAATAAACGACACGGCTCACTGTTGCAAACTCCTTAACGCACTTCTTCGCTTTTCTATGAACCACATAGCTTTCGTCGATTTCCTCGAAAAACGGAAAACTATCTAATTTGGTATTAAGCGGAGTTTTTAGAGGTGCCCATATAAATATTATACCATAAAGAGAATCCCGTCTAAGAAGATTTTTAAGGAAAGTGGTATAGTTTTAGGTCATTTTGGCTATTTTTTGGTATGATAGGGGAAAAGGAAAAATGGAGGGAAAAGATGAAAATAGCAATTTTTGGCGATAGCATTACAGCCGGCTGGGTGGAGAATCGTGTGAGTTTTGTTTTGAAAGAAAAATTGGTCAAACAGCTGGAAAAAATGAATTTGAAAAAGGTGCAAGTTTCACTTTTCGGTGTTCCGGGAGATGATTGTTTGCTTGGAATGAAACGAATTGATGAGGTGGAGAAAAGTCATGCGGATTTGATTTTTGTCTTTTTCGGAGCAAATGATGCGAGCAAACACCGAAATGTTTCAGAGGAAATTTTCCAAGATACATTGCTTGAAATGGCATTAAAGCTAGGAAATGAGAAAACCATTTTCCTCACGCCACCGTACTATGACGAAGTGGCAGGAGATGAAAAACGGAGCAATGAGCGAGTGGAAAAATACAGGATTCGTACATTTTTAGCCGCTCAGCAAGCAGAGAGTGAAGTGATTGATTTGTATAAACAAATGACAAATTATTCTGCACCAGAAGAGTTTTTACAAGATGACGGATTGCATTTTAGCGAGGAAGGGTACGATTTGTTAGCAGGAATGATTGCGGCAAAAGTACGAGAAAGAGTATTGAAAAAAATGAAACGGAGCAAGGTGTGATGAGCAATCAATATTTTACCAATCAACCAGTGACCACTCATCAATATGAAACATTTGATTTTACTTTGCGTGGGAACAATTTGCATTTTTTAACAGATAGCAATGTTTTTTCTAAAAAAACAATAGACTTTGGTAGTCGTGTTTTAATTGAAGCCTTTAGCGAGGAAAATCTGCCAGAGGGGGATTTGCTTGATGTCGGCTGTGGCTATGGTCCGATTGGTTTATCTCTTTCTCTTGCGACAAAACGAGCCGTTGAAATGGTGGATATAAACGAGCGAGCCATTGAGCTGGCAAAAGAAAATGCGAAGAAAAATGGGATTGAACGGGTCAATATTCACGTCTCAAATCTGTATGAAAACGTGGAAAAACATGATTTTTCAGCGATTTTATCCAATCCACCAATTCGTGCAGGAAAAGTTGTTGTTCATGAGATTTTAGAGAAATCTTATGATTATTTGCAACAAAACGGAGCATTATTTATCGTTATCCAGAAAAAACAAGGGGCTAAAAGTGCCATGAAAAAAATGGAAGAAACGTTTGGCAATGTCGAGGTCATCACGAAAGAAAAAGGATACTTTATTTTGAAATCGGTGAGAGAATGAGGAGATTTTAACCTTTTTATTGATCGTTAGAATAGAAAAAAGAACACGAAATATAATCGAAAAACTGTGATTATATTTCGTGTTTTATTTCATTATTTGCAGTGAAAATACTTAATTATCGGATTTAGAAATTATCCTAATGACCATTCAATTTCTCAAATTCCTCGTTTACAATTTCACCCAATTCTTTTTTTACTTCGTCATCAACAAATGCACCAAACACTCCATTGCAACTCACTTTATAAAAGTCCTTTAGAGTTAAATCATACACTTCTGCAAGTTTTGCGTACTCTTTGTTTAAGGTTGTATTGCTGACGGTTCTGTTATCGGTATTAATGGTTACTTTTAAACCTAAGTCTAAAAATTTCTTAAATGGATATTCTTCCCAACTTGTGACTGTTTTTGTTTGAAAATTGCTTGTCGGTGCTAATTCAAGGACGATTTCGTTTTCTTTGATGTACTCAATATACTCTGGTGTATCTTTCAATGCAATGCCATGCCCGATACGATTTGCCCCTAAAACGACCGCGTCGTAGACGTTTTTTCCGCAATGACATTCTCCTGCATGAAGTGTGAGCGGAATGTCCAAATCTTTTGCAACTTTGATTGCCTCCTCAAAAGCATAGGGAGGAAAATCGACTTCGTTTCCAGCAAGGTCAAAACCTACTACGCCATGGGTTAATTGACTTTTTGCAACTTTTGCCACTTCGATTGCATTTTCCACAGGCTCGTGTCGCATACCGCAAAGCAGTGCGTTAGAGAGAACGCCAAACTCCACTTCCCCACGTTTCAATCCTTTTACAACGGCACTTACGATTTCTTGTAAAGTTAGCCCTTTCATCGTATGCAGTGTGGGAGCAAATCTGACTTCGATATATTTTACATTATCATAAGAGGCTTGTTTGACAACGTCAAATGCTGCAAGCTCAAGAGCGGCAGTAGTTTGCAAGAGACGACCAATAAAGTGAAATTTTTCAAGATACTCATTCAAATCTTTTGTTTCTTCTGGAGCGATAAACAATGCTTGTTGTTCCTCAAGTGTTGCAGGAAGGGGAATGTTTTCCATTTTTGCCAATTTGTGAATGGTCTCAAGGCTGATAGAGCCGTCCAAATGACAATGCAACTCAATTTTTGGCATTTGAGCAATGATTTGCTTTGAAATAGTCATGTAAAAAATCTCCGTTTCGTTTTTTTATATTTTAATTCTTTTAGTTAGAAAGTGCAAGAAGTCTGTGGCAATATAGCTTTTTTTCTATGTGAAAAAGAACAAAACGAACATTCTGGAAAAAACGATGTTTTTTTATGGAAAATGTTCGTAATTTGCTAGAAAATATTATAAAATAATCTTGGTGATATGCTTGGAGAGGAATGAAAGGAAATCGCTTTCTATAACGAAGAGAAATCACAAGTGTTAATAAAGGAAGTGAAGCCGTTGAGAATGGTGGATTTAATTGAGAAAAAGCGAAATGGCGAGTTTCTCAGTAAAGAAGAAATAGATTTTATGATTGCAGAGTACACGAGCGGGGAAATCCCAGATTACCAAATGAGTGCTTTTGCAATGGCAGTTTATTTTCAAGATATGACAGATGAAGAAATTACGCATTTAACGCTTGCTATGGCAAATAGTGGCGATGTGATTGATTTGTCAGCTCTTGAGGGGATTAAAGTGGATAAACATTCAACAGGTGGCGTAGGAGATACAACGACACTTGTTCTTGCACCCCTTGTTGCAACTCTTGGCGTGCCTGTTGCCAAAATGAGCGGGCGAGGGCTTGGGCATACGGGTGGCACGTTGGATAAATTCGAGGCGATTCCTCATTTTTCTATTGAAATGAGCGAAGAAAAATTTATTCAGTCGGTGAATCAGCTAAAAGTTGCAGTGATTGGGCAAAGTGGTGATTTGGCACCTGCGGATAAACGTTTATACGCTTTGCGTGATGTGACCGCAACCGTTGAGAGTGTGCCAATGATCGCCTCAAGCATTATGAGTAAAAAAATTGCCGCTGGAGCAGATGCAATCGTGCTTGATGTGACCGTTGGTGACGGTGCATTTATGAAAACAACTGAAGAAGCTACACGTTTAGCACAGACAATGGTTAGGATTGGTGAGCTTGCGGGTAGAAAAACAATGGCGGTTATTTCAGATATGAGTGAACCACTCGGGTTTGCAATTGGCAACTCGCTCGAAGTGGTAGAGGCGATTCATGCTTTGCGTGGCGAGGGACCTGCGGATTTAATGGAACTTGTCTATACGCTTGCCGCTCAAATGCTGATGTTAGCAGAAGTTACCGATGACTTTGAGCAGGCGAAAAAAATGCTTGTGGAAAAAATTGAAAACGGTGAGGCACTTGAGAAATTTCGTGAAATGGTGGCAAATCAAGGTGGCGATGTTTCGATTGTTGATGAGCCAGAAAAACTTTTGACGGCAAGCGTGAAAAAAGAATTGTTCGCAGAAAAAAGTGGCTACATCACACGCATGGTGGCAGATAAAATTGGTGTTGCCGCAATGAAACTTGGTGCAGGTCGTGAGAAAAAAGAAGACGACATTGATTTTGCAGTAGGGATTCTCTTGCATAAAAAAGTAGGCGACTATGTAGAAGTTGGCGAAAGCCTATTGACCATTCACGCAAATAACGAAAACACTCATGAAGTGGAAGAAATTCTACGGAAAAATATTTTTATTGGTGAAAATGCGACAGCTCCACAGTTGATTCATGGTATAATTACAGGAGTGTAAAAAATACATTTATGAGAGGTTTAGAACATGGAATTAAATAAATACATTGACCACACGGTATTAAAGGCTGACACTACGCAAGACGGTGTACAAAAAATTATTGATGAGGCGAAAAAATATGACTTTGCCAGTGTTTGTATCAATCCTACATGGGTTGCTTTTGCAAAAGAACAACTGAAAGACACAAATGTCAAAGTTTGTACGGTGATTGGTTTTCCGCTTGGAGCCAACACAGCAGAAGTAAAAGCCTATGAAACGACAGACGCTATCAATAATGGTGCGGACGAAGTGGATATGGTGCTAAATATCGGAGCATTAAAATCACAGCATTACAATGCAGTTTCAAAAGATATTCAAGCAGTGGTTCAAGCTGCGAGTGGAAAAGCTCTGACAAAGGTAATTATCGAAACCTCTCTTTTGACAGATGAAGAAAAAGTTAAAGCGTGCGAAATTGCAGTTGCTGCAGGAGCTGATTTTGTCAAAACGTCCACAGGTTTTTCAACGGGAGGAGCGACAGTAGAGGATATTGCACTAATGCGTAAAACCGTAGGCGAAAACGTTGGAGTAAAAGCAAGCGGTGGTATTTACACGAAAGAAGATGCACAGGCGATGATTGACGCTGGAGCAACAAGAATTGGGACAAGTGCAGGTGTGGCGATTATGACGAACACGAAAGCAAATGGCGGCTATTAATATGAAAGAAAATTGGATTGCACAAGCAAAACACGCTCAAGAAAATGCGTACGTGCCATATTCTCATTTTCCAGTAGGTGCGTGTTTGGTGGCGGAAAATGGCACGATTTTCACAGGGTGCAATATTGAAAATGCCTCGTATGGTTTGACAAATTGTGCGGAGAGAACAGCAATTTTTAAAGCGATAAGCTCTGGCGAGCGAACGTTTATTCATCTGGTCATTTCAGGAGAAACACCTGAGCCGATTAGCCCTTGTGGAGCTTGTAGGCAAGTAATCGCAGAGTTTTGCTCGCCTGAAATGCCGGTTGTGCTTGTCGGGAAAAATAACGTAACAAAAGAAACGACAGTTGGCGAATTATTGCCTTATATGTTCACATCAAAAGATTTATAACAACGTCATCAACAGCATAGCTGATGAAAAATAAATGGCGAAAGCCACAGGAGGATTTATTACAATGAAAGCATGGAAAACATTAGGTCTATCTGCGTTAGCATTAACAGCAGTATTTTCACTAGCAGCTTGTGGTGGAAATAAGAAAGATACTGGCAAAAATGATGAAGGAAAATTATCTGTTGCCCTTATCACTGATACAGGTGGTGTAGATGACAAGAGTTTCAACCAATCAGCTTGGGAAGGATTGCAAAGTTGGGGGAAAGAAGAAGGTTTGACAAAAGGAACTGGCGGGTACAACTATTTCCAATCTGGTTCTGAAAATGACTACAAAACCAACTTAAACCAAGCCGTTGCTCAAAAATATCAATTAGTTTACGGGATCGGATTTGCTTTGAAAAATGCGTTGACAGATGCGGCAAAAGCTAACCCTAACACAAACTTTGTCATTATTGATGATGTGATTGAAGGTCAAAAGAACGTTGCAAGTGCGACATTTGCTGATCAAGAAGGTGGCTACCTTGCAGGTGTTGCAGCAGCAAAATCGTCTAAATCTGGCAAAATCGGCTTTATCGGTGGAATGGAAGGCGAAGTAATTGATCGCTTTGAGGCAGGATTTACAAAAGGCGTGTTAGATACGAATCCTAAAGCAAAAGTGAACGTTCAATACGCAGGAAGTTTTTCTGAGTCTGCAAAAGGAAAAACGTTGACGAAAGCAATGATTGCTGACGGCGTTGACGTTATTTATCAAGCAGCAGGTGGTGTTGGTGCAGGTGTGTTCTCAGAAGCAATCCAAACCAACCAAACAATGAAAGCAGACGATCCGAAAAAAGTGTGGATTATTGGGGTTGACCGTGACCAGAAGAAAGAAGGAGAATACAAAGACAAAGATGGAAAATCTTCTAATTGTACCCTTGTTTCAACTGTAAAAGGTGTAGGTGCAGCAGTTATTGCCATTAATAAAGAAACAGCAGATGGAAAATTCCCGGGCGGAGAACATCAAGTGTATGGTTTGAAAAATGGCGGTGTGAAACTTGTCAATGACAACGCAACAGAAGACGTAATGAAAGCTGTTGAAGAAGCAAACCAAAAAATTATTGACGGAAAAATTGAAGTACCTGAAAAACCGACAAAAACCAAAGCATAATTAACACATAACGAAAAACGAGCCTGTCTGTATTCTCAAAGATAACTTAAAGGAACGCTTGAAACATTTAGAGCAATCCTTCTTATGAGCGTACAGGCAGGTTTTCTACATAGTATATCTATGAAATTAAACGAAGGGATTGTTTGATGTGGCAAGTGAATATGTTATTCAGATGAAAAACATCACGAAGCAATTCGGTACATTTAAGGCGAATGATAATATTAACTTGAATGTAAGAAAAGGTGAAATCCATGCACTTTTAGGAGAAAATGGTGCAGGAAAATCAACTTTGATGAATATGCTCTCTGGACTTTTAGAGCCGACGAGTGGAGAAATTTTGTTAAACGGAGAACCTGTAAAAATTTCTAGCCCAACGGTTGCAACAAAACTCGGAATTGGTATGGTACATCAGCATTTTATGCTAGTAGATGCCTTTACAGTAGCAGAAAATATTGTATTAGGCAGTGAGCCTGTAAAAAATGGAGCGTTACTAGATGAGAAAAAGGCAGTCAAAGAAATCGAAGAAATTTCCAAACGTTACGGGCTTAGCGTTCAGCCAAAATCGCTCGTGCGTGATATTTCAGTTGGTATGCAGCAACGTGCAGAAATCTTAAAAACACTCTATCGTGGAGCGGATATTTTGATTTTTGACGAACCAACAGCAGTGTTAACTCCTGCTGAAATCGAAGAATTAATTCAAATCATGAAAGAGCTAGTCAAAGAAGGCAAGTCAATTATTTTGATTACGCACAAACTTGATGAAATAAGAAAATCGGCAGATAGAGTAACGGTTATTCGCCGTGGAAAATCTATTGATACGTTTGATGTAAAAGGTGTTTCTTCTCAAGAATTGGCAGATGCTATGGTGGGACGTGCAGTTTCGTTTAAAACTCAAAAAGTGCCAGCAACACCAAAAGAGGCAGTGCTTTCTATACGTGATTTAGTGGTAAAAGAAGGTCGGGGGCTAGATGCTGTGAAAGGTTTATCTCTTGACGTTCATGCGGGGGAAGTCGTTGGTATTGCAGGAATTGACGGCAACGGTCAAAGTGAGCTTATTCAAGCAATTACTGGACTTCGCAAAGTGGAAAGTGGCAGTGTAACTCTACTTGGCAAGGACATTACCAATCACAAGCCACGCAGTATTACCGAGCGAGGAGTAGGTCACGTGCCAGAAGACCGTCACCGTGACGGCTTAGTGCTAGAGATGAGTTTGGCTGAAAATATCGGTTTGCAAACCTATTACAAAGCACCACTTAGTAAACATGGAGTGTTAAATTACAACAAAATCAATGCTTTTGCACGTGAAAAAATCGAAGAATTTGACGTGAGAACGGTCAATGAATTGGTTCCAGCTAAAGCTCTTTCTGGTGGAAATCAGCAAAAAGCAATCATCGCACGTGAAGTAGACAGAAATCCAGAGTTACTCATCGTTTCTCAACCAACTCGTGGACTGGATGTTGGAGCAATCGAATATATTCACAAACGTTTGATTGAACAAAGAACCAATGGCAAAGCGGTGCTAGTTGTCAGTTTTGAACTGGATGAAATTATGAATGTATCGGATAGAATTGCCGTTATTCACGAAGGAAAAATCGCAGGCATTGTCAATCCTAAAGAAACCAACGAGCGAGAACTCGGACTTCTAATGGCTGGAGCAAGTAGAGAAGAAGCACATCTTGAAGCGTTTGGTCAAAAAATAAACGAGGAGGTGCGTGAGGATGTCTAATTTGAAAGAAAGGCTGGATATAAAAGCACTTCTAATTCCACTTATCGCTGTCGTGTTCGGTTTCATGCTAGGTGCTGTTATCATGCTGATTTTTGGCTACAATCCAATCGAAGGCTACCAAGCAATGATTCAATCAGCTTTGCAAAATCCATTTTTCACTGGTGAAACCTTGAGTAACGCAACGCCTTTGATTTTCACTGCACTTGGTTTTGCAGTTGCCAATTCAGCGGGATTTTTCAATATCGGTTTAAGCGGTCAAGCACTTTGTGGCTGGGTAGCAAGTGTTTGGGTGGCATTAGCCAATCCGACCTTACCCAAGCCAATCCTTTTGCCATTGGCAATTATTATTGGAATGCTTGCAGGAGCTATTGCAGCAGGGATTCCGGGAGCATTGCGTGCGTATTTTGGTACAAGTGAAGTGATTACGACAATTATGCTCAACTATGTCTATCTTTACCTTGCAGGAAACATTTTGCACAATGTCTGGCCAAAAAGCTATCTTGCAAATACAGATTCGACTAACGTTATTTCTGAAAATGCAAGTCTTACGAGCAAATTTATGCAAGGCATTACAGGTGGTTCATCTTTAAACAACGGATTTATTTTGGCAATTTTATTCCTTATACTCGTTTGGTTTTTGATGAAGAAAACAACCACAGGTTTTGAAATTCGTGCCGTAGGTCTCAATCCATTTGCCTCAGAATATGCAGGGATTTCAAGTAAACGGACGATTATTACTTCCATGCTTATCTCTGGAGCTTTAGCAGGTCTTGGAGGTGTCGTGCAAGGTCTTGGTTATTTCCAAAATTATTCCAACCAAGCAACGAGTCTTTCAATTGGATTTGACGGAATGGCAGTTAGTCTTTTAGGAAATGGTTCTTCTATTGGTATTTTCTTATCTGCTATTTTGTTTGCCATTTTGCGTGGCGGTTCAGCAGGAATGCAAGCAATGAATATCCCAGCAGAAATCGCTCAAATCGTTGCAGCAAGTATTATTTTCTTTGTAGGAGCAAACTATCTTGTACGTTTGTTGCTTGATAAATTGACAAAAGACAAAGAAAAAGTCGCTCTTGAAGTGGCAGGTGCCAGCATAAATGCGAGCGAGGAGAAATCGAAAGATAAGGGAAATGGAGGTGAGGCATCATGAGTTTAGTTGAAATTTTAGCTCTTGTTGTGTCAAGTATGTTGATTTACTCCACACCTTTGATTTTCACTTCTCTTGGGGGAACATTTTCAGAGCGTAGCGGAGTTGTCAACGTTGGTCTTGAGGGGATTATGGTCATGGGGGCATTTAGCTCCGTTGTGTTCAACTTGCAAATGAGCGACACCTTTGGTGCGGCAACGCCTTGGATTGGTTTACTCATTGGAGGGATAGTCGGAACAATTTTTAGCGTTCTTCACGCAGTCGCAACGATTAATTTTCGTGCAGACCATATCATAAGTGGTACGGTAGTCAACCTTATGGCACCCGCTCTAGCAGTCTTTTTGGTAAAAGTATTTTACGGAAAAGGACAAACGGACAACATTAGTCAGCAATTTAGCTATACGGATATTCCCGTTTTGAGCAAAATTCCAGTTATCGGCGAAATTTTCTTCATGAAAACTTCTCCTTTAGCTTATGTGGCAATTTTTGTAAGTGTAGCAAGTTGGTTTATCATTTTCAAAACACGCTTTGGACTTCGTTTGCGTTCTGTCGGCGAACACCCACAAGCAGCTGATACACTTGGGATTAACGTTTATGCTTTGAAATATTCAGGTGTACTTATCTCAGGACTTCTCGGCGGAATTGGCGGAGCCGCATTTGCTCAGAGCATTTCGGTCAACTTTTCCGCAACAACTATTGCAGGACAAGGGTTCATGAGTATGGCAGCAATGATTTTCGGAAAATGGAACCCAATCGGTGCTATGGCAAGCTCGCTATTCTTCGGTTTAGCACAATCTCTAGCAATCGTAGGTGGTCAACTTCCTGTTATAAAAAATGTACCAGCAGTCTACCTGCAAATCGCACCATACGTCCTAACCATTCTCATCCTAGTTATTTTCCTAGGAAAAGCAACAGGACCAAAAGCAAACGGAAGAAACTATATAAAATCGAAGTAAACAGAAAAGCGAAGAGGGGCGTTCAGGGGATTGTCGCAGTGAGCCATGCCATTTACTTGCCTGAAGCAGAGCTTCAGGTGGCATTGCGAACAGCGACCAAGCCCCTGCCCCTCGTAGCCAGACAAAGAAAAGCGAGCGGGGCGTTTTGAAGTCTGCAACAGTGAGCCACAGCATTTACGTGCTGGAAACGCAGTTTCCAGTGCTGTTGCGAACAGTTGCCAGCCCCTCACAGCTGACAAAAGCAAACAGACATGAAATCTTCCTCATGTCTGTTTTTTCTCAATACACATTTAAAAAAGCGATAC
Organism: Pilibacter termitis; assembly: GCF_900167335.1. Lineage (GTDB taxonomy): Bacteria > Bacillota > Bacilli > Lactobacillales > Streptococcaceae > Pilibacter > Pilibacter termitis. Next base: position 34,382 of record NZ_FUXI01000010.1, on the reverse strand, counting down.
TTGTTGCGTAGACGTCGTCGTAGATCCATTGTTCGTAGAGACCGTTTCTTTCTTTAATAACTTTTTGAATACTTTTGATACCGACCCCTTCATATTTTCGTTGTTTTCTTGTTTCAAGTTCACTTGTATCAAAAGTATTGCTCGTTTCAATCAAGACATTGTGGTTAAATGCTTTAATTGTAAAAGTTATCTCTCGATTTTTCCCTTGTTTATTACGTTTTACAGCTGCGATTGAGTTGTCAAGAAGATTCCCGATAACGATTGCGAGATATTCATTTGAAATTTTGAGCTTTTCGGGAAGTAATACCTTAATATTTAGTTTTATATTGTTAGCTATTGCTATTTTATTTTTTTCATTAAGCAAGTAATTCATTGCAAAGTTATTCGTATAAAAATTATCCGTTTTTTCGACATCACTTAAAGAGTGCTGAAGTATTTCCTGAGCCTCAGTAATCTCCCCTTTCTCAAGCAAGGCAGAAAGTAAAATGTATTGATTTTTCAAATCATGTTTGGTACGCCGTAAATGATTTTGTGTCTTTTCCATTTGTTGATAATGCTTGAGTTCGGCATTAAAGTCTTTATTTTGAATAGTAGTAGTAATTAGATCGTTGTAGTAATTTCTCATAGTTTTATAGAGAAATAGGACACAAAAATTTAAGAAAAATATTGCAAGGATAGCTAGAAGTCCACGTTTTGAAATATTCATACCAGAACTGTCTAAAATATTTCCTTGGATGAAAAATAAGTAGAGCAACAAAGAAAATATTGGAACAGAGAGAAACGCTAATAGCAATGGTGTATTCATTTCTGTATCTTTAGGAGAAAAAGGTAACTTTTTCTTTAGACACCAAATGGCAAACGCACTACATATAAGAAAAAATAAATTAGTAACAAAATATGCAAATAAGTTATTATTAAAAATATGAGCTGGTTCTTCGGATGTATTGAATAAAAAACGAACTTGAATTTGATTGATTACAAAAAAAGTTAAATCTTTAAGCACTAGGAATAACCAAAGTAATATAGGAATATAAATTACAGTTATTCTAAAATTCATTTTTTCTTTATTCCCAATGTACCAGACGGATAAAATAGTTGCCAGAGTATAAACAACGATATTAATGAGTCGTAAATTTATTGAATCTCCTTTAGACAATAGCGGATATATACATATTAAACACAACATTAAGGTATAGCCTAAAACTAATCCTAAAAGAGAGAGTATATAGTGTGAGGATAATTTTCCGTTTCTTTTTTTTGTATGAAAAAGATAGACTGTTAGTATTATTTCAATAGTGTATGGCAAAATGTCATTAGTGAATAAATCACTAAAATTAGTTGATAAGTAGTCTAAACAAGCACTTAAAATCTCAAATACATTCCCTTGAGGGTGTGCTGTTGCTAGAGGGGGTGAAAATACATTCATCACATAACTCCTTTCAATTTTATTAGAATTTGTTTTTTTGCTTGCTTTCCATACTTTCTACTGATTGGTATTTCTATCTCTTTTGTACCGCAAGAAAGAAATAAGCTATTATTTTGAAGTTCACGAATGTATCTACTATTAACAATAAAAGATGTATGGACTTGAATGAAAGTATCATTGAGCTTATCAAGTAAATCGTTTGTAGAAAGAACTGTTTCATATTGATGTTTTAGAGTATAAATTAAGACATTTCGTTTTTGTTTTTCAAAATAAATAATTTCCTTGTATGGAATAGAGTAAGTCTTTTTTTTAAACGTTGTAGTAAAAAAGTCTTCCTCATATTGCAAATATAAAAGAACTTTTTCAAGTACAGGGAAAAATCTTTCTTTTGTAAGAGGTTTGAGTATATAATCAAACGCTTGTAACTTGAAAATATCTTCCATGTATTCTTTGAAACTGGTTAAAAACAAAATTGGAGTATAAAGTGTATCTTGTCGAATATATTTTGCTATTTCAATTCCTGTATATTCAGGCATTTCAATATCTAAAATAAAAAAATCGTAGTGTGTTTCTTTGATTAACTCAAGTAATCGTTCAGGACTTTGGAAAACATCTATATCAAATAATGAAGAGTGAAACTCTGACAATAATTGTTCTATTTGATTGGTAATCTCAATAGAATCATCACAGACTGCTATCTTTATTTTCATGCTAACTACTCCAATTGTAAAATTTATTTTTAGAGGTGCCCTTTATTTTATCAAAAAAGAAACTCTTGAACAATAAAGCTGAGACAAATATTCTGCTTGTTTTTATAAAATATCCGTAGTTGAATAGGATAGGTGCAAAATTTTTGTCTTAGTCTTTTTTATAGGTACCCATATTTTTTTGCTAACAAAGTTAGTCTAACTTATTTTGATAAAGAAAAGACAATCATGTAACGAATGACGTTTTTGATGTAATGAATAACTGAAAAATTTTTTTAGAGGTACCTATATACTTCCCCGCAAAACATTACATAAAACCAGTTAATCGTTACATGACAGATATTTCACCCGTGAAAAGATGTAGACTAAGTTTGTCCTTTGAGACAAAAAATAGAAAGCGAGGATTTAGAAATGAAAAAATCATTATTGATTATTCCAGCAATTTTGTTAGGTGTTGGAATTGGAACAGTGATTGCGTTGAGCGGTGAAAAGGCAATGGTCAATGCAAATGACGAGAGCGTTTCTTTCTCAAGAGAACAACAGCCAGATATGGAGAGGATAAAAAAAGACTATCCAAATTATGACTTTTCTTCTGCAAAATGTCTGCGTGCAACGACTGCTACGTTGGATTTAATCATCGAAAATTGGCGGCAAGATAAGGAAGGTGGCAACAAAGAATGGTTTGACGAAGAAGAACGTATTTTGGACGATAAAGATTGGGTTCTTCGTGATAAGGCTGGCGGTTACTTCGTTGGTGGTGACGGTGTAAGTGTAATTAGTGATGAGAACAATAAAGTAATTGAGTTCTATGATGCCAAAACAGATCCGAACGCAACGACCGTGGGCGAAATTCGTGCGAAAATTCGCTCGCTTGGTGGCGGTCAAATGCAAGAAAAAGTGAGTTTTAATGAACAGTTATCAGATATTGAAAATTTAAAACGTTTGTATCCAAATCTTATGATTTCTCCGTCTGCACAGCTTGTGAAAGCTCCATTTTCTGCACTGGAAGAAGTGGAACGTGAGGTGAGTGAGAATGGAGTTGAGAACGGCAGTGCGTTTTGGCTGAAAAACACGAAGAAACGAGCAGGGAAAGCGGACGATAGAGTGCTTTTCACAGATAAAGGTGCATTTGTTATTATCCAAGCAGAAGAACGTCTTGCAATTGCCAAAATGGAAGGAAATGTTGTAACAGAATACTATGATACGTTCACGGATTTGAATGTAGCGACATTTCAGGAGATAAAGGAAATGCTTGCGGAATAAATATCTTAGAGGGTGAGAACATCGGAGGAGACTTCGGTGTTTTTTGAGGTAATGTCAAAATAAAATGTTCAAAAAACAATAAAAAAGGAATTGTATTTGAAGTTTTCAGAAATAGGTGTAGAAAAGGAGAGGCGTTTTTTAATTTATAAAAGCATTCTCCGTAGTATTTTTTTGAAATTGCTTGCTTATTTTAGTGAGCATTTTTTTGGGAGTATTTTTAAAAGACAATAACAAAGAAATCTTATAACGAAAAGGGGAATAAAGAAATTGTCATTATTTCTCGTATCATTCAGACTTCTAAAAATGATAAAATGATGTGGTCAAATTTGCAATGTCAATGATTTCTAAAAAAAGGAAAAATGTGAAGGGGAGAAAAAATCAAAAAGAAAACAAGAAATGTTATTTTATGATTTTAATTTTTAGTCATAAAACGAAAATATATATATTGAAAAAGACAAGGTGTTAAAAATGTAAAAATAATTTATCAAAAACAGAAATTAAAACAACCTCATGTTCTCATTTATTGAAAAAAGAAAGGTGCGAGAATTTGCAGAGAGAAGAAAAATGTCGTAAAGTAAAAAAGAAGTGAAGAATTTGTGAACAATAACTGTTTATTTTGTGAAGTTCAAGAAAATATGTGGTGTTTTTGACAACGAGGAGGTGATGAAGAAATGAAAAAGACTTTAATAAACCACTCCTTATCTAAAGCTAAATGGTTTTGTTTTATGGTGATATGTTTGATGTTGGTGCAAGTTTCCTCTACTTTAGCTGATACGTTAAGCGTGCCGAATCAACTTGAGGAGTATTTGAATAGTTCTCCCGCTACTCAAACGCCTCCTTACCTTTCCAATCAGCTAGGAACAATTTTTCCAAGAGCGATAACACCTAGGGCAGACTTGCCAAGTAGTTTCCATATGTCATCAGGGCATGGCGGATATGAGAATGTAATAGGGAATTACAATCTTGAAGTGAGAAATTTACCAAAAAATTTCAAAGGGGCAAAAGAAGCGGTATTTTACCATGAAAGATCTCGTGATTTTGGTGAAGCTTATTATTGTACGGATGTAAAAAATGCGGTGCTAGGCTGGGAATTTACAGAGCAAACAAGCCCAAAACAAAATTTTTCAGCCGAGCAAAAAGCATTGCTTTCTCATGTTCTTGCCAATGGTGCAAGAATGTATGTGCATAAAGATGCAGCGAGTAGTTATGGTTATTCAGATGAAGAGGCGTTACAAAACGCCAAATTTGGCTATGCGACACAAATTGCGGTTTGGATTGTTGCGGAAAATGTGTATAAAAGTGGGAATAAGTATCCAACAGACACGCCAAGCATTTTAGATATTTACTGCTATCCAGAAAACGCAGCAAACTCTCTTCAAGGAACTGCATTTGCTCAATCGGGTGAAATCGGGAAAATGGCAAGGAAATTAGTGACAGATGCAGTAATTGCCTACAAGGCAAAGGAAATTCCTAACGAATACAAGCTATTTCCTTCGTTTACTTGGGAAACAATTCAAAAGGCAGAAGAAAAGAAATACAAAATGCAACCGACTGGAAATGCTAGTGAGTACAAGGTGGATTTGTTAGATACGAACAATGTTTTAGCACAAGAGTGGAAAGCAAACACGATAAAAGTTCTTGAAAATGCAGGGTTGGATATTACGGTACAAGGAAATGTCATGATAGTGAAAGGTGATACAAGCGGTGGCATTATCCGTTTATCTTGTCCGAATTATGAGCTACGTTATATTATTCCGAAAGAAGAAAATTCTCAGTATATGGCACGTTTAGTAAACACTGGGGATACGACTCGTTATATCAGTGTTTACCGAGAAGAAGTTACTTCTCACGAAGTGGAGAAAAAATGGAGCGACAATAACAATCAAGCAAACAAGCGTCCAAATGAAATCAAGGTGAGCTTGTATGCTGACGGTGTTGAAGTTCCTAGTAGCGAAGTAACTCTAAACGCAGGAAATAACTGGTCGCATATTTGGGCAAATCTTGCCAAATATCAAAGCAACGGCACAACGGAAATTCGTTATACGGCAAGGGAAGTCAATACACCAGCTGACTACACGGTTTCTTATGACGATAAGAAAACAGAAATTACCACAATCACAAACACGTATGTCTCGCCTACTACTACGCATGAAGTCATAAAAGTTTGGAACGATAACAATAACCGGTTTTCTAAGCGTCCGAATGAAATCAAAGTAAGATTGTACGCTGACAATCGAGAAGTGGTAAATAGTGAAATTACGTTAAATAACAACAATAATTGGTCGCACAAATGGAAGGATTTGCCAAAATATCAGAGTAACAATTCAACTGAAATTCAATACACCGTTAAGGAAGTCAGTGTTCCAACGAATTATACCGATTTTTACGATGAGACGAAAACAGAAATTACAACTATTACGAATACTTACGTTCCACCCACGACTATTCACGAAGTAAAAAAGGTTTGGAATGATAACAACAATCAATTTGCCAAAAGACCGAGCGAGATTAAGGTGAAGTTATACGCAGATGATGTGGAGGTTGCAGGTAGTGAGGTTACCTTAAATGCAAGTAATGGTTGGTCGTATCAATGGAAAAATCTTTTGCAATATCAACATGACGGAACAACAGAAATACACTATTCTGCGAAAGAGAGTAGTATACCAAGCGATTATGATGTTTCCTATGACGATAGGAAAACTGAAATTACGATAATCACAAACACTTATGTTCCGCCAAAGACTACGCATGAGGTGAAAAAAATATGGGACGATAATAATAATCAAGTAGGAAAACGTCCAAGTGAAATTAGTGTAAAACTTTTTGCAGATGATGTGGAAGTGCCAAATAGCGAAGTCGTTTTAAATGCTGGCAATAACTGGTCGTATCACTGGAGTGATTTGCCCCAATATCAAAGCAATAGCTTAGTTGAAATTAACTATACCGTGAAAGAGGTAAATACACCGAGCGATTACATTGTTTCTTATGACAATACGAAAACAGTTATTACAATCATTACCAACACGTATGTTCCGCCAACCACCACCCACACCGCCCGAAAAATCTGGCTTGACAACAACGACCAAGCAGGGCAGAGACCAACGGCAATCAAAGTGAAATTATTTGCCGATAATGCAGAAGTGCCAAATAGTGAAAGGACGCTTAATGAAGGCAATCATTGGGAATGTACGTGGGATAAACTTGAGAAATACCGTTCAGACGGCAAAACGGCGATTGTTTACACGGTGCAAGAGGTAAACTTGCCTGTTGCTTATCAAGTGGCGTATGACGATACAAATCCAATTGTGACGATTATAACAAACACGTATCGAGTACAAGGAATTTTACTTCCACAAACAGGTGGTGGAGGATTGAAACTGCCGTTACTTGTTGCACTCAGTGGTTTTTTAAGCGTAGCTTTCTTCCTGTATTTTCACCAAAGGAGCAAGCATGGATGAACAAAAAAGGCGAACACGTGAATTTCTTCTCACGATTGGAGTTGTAGTGAGTTTGTTGGTTGGCGTTGGCTCTCTCGCTCTTCCAGTGTTGCTTCATTCTATCAATGAAATCATGGCGGAAAACATCATGGAAGAAAGAAATGCGACACAAAAGAATCAGCAAGCACTAGAGCAACAAATGGACAAACGTCAAGAAGAAGCAAGGCTTGAGGCGTTAGAAGACCCATATTCTGCAGAAAGTTTGAAGAAGTTGAATGTTAATGAGCGGACGCTCTCGATGTATGTAGAGCATACGATTGGCGAAATTTATTTGCCTACTATTGAACAATCACTTCCGATTTTCGACAACGAATGTGAAGAATTTTTACAAGCTGGAGCTGTCTGGCTTGCCAAAAGTGGCAAACTCACAGGAGGAGTTAACAATCATTCCGTCGTTGCAGGACATTCAGGGATTCCGCACGCAAAATTGTTCAATGATGTGCCAAATCTCAAACAAGAAGATTTGATTGTTTACAAAATTTCAGGTGTGTACTATGCGTACAAAATCTTTGAAATAAAAGAAGTTTCCCCGAGTGATTTACAGGCAGGAGAGCCGAAAAAAGACTTGGATTTAACCACCCTTGTAACGTGTGTCCCAATCGGTGTGAACACCCAACGCTTGCTGGTAACAGGAAAACGTGTAGATTTCACGCCAAGCATGATGCGTGAGGTAGAAAAAATAAAAGAAAAGAAAAAACAACATTCTCTTTTCTTGTTCGCCACGCTTGGTGCGACTCTTTGCATTTCTATGCTCCTTGTGAGCATAGGGGTTGTTGGGTTCAAAAAAAAGAAAAAAGGTGGTTCGTAAGAGCATGCGATATGTGGCTCTTATCACACAATAGATTTAATAAATGAAAATTTTAAGGAGGGTATTCAAATGAATACAAAGAAAATGAAACTTTGGGCAGTAAGTGTCTGCTCGTTGGTGGCGATGATTGGGCTGTTTTTCTTGCCGAAGATTGCAAATGCAGCAACAGATATTGGTTTGGAAATTTATAAGGTGACAGACGCAAGTCTTCCCAACTATGAAAACAACGGTTACGACAAACCAGCGGCACTCGCTAATGCACAAGCAATGTCTGGGGCGAAGTTTACGATTATTGATGTGACAAGTAATTATTATGATGTATTTTACCCAAGCAAAGCTACTTCTACGACCAATCCAAAGGATATTTATGCAGAATATGTAAGAATCATTCAGCATGAAAGCAACGCAGAAGTCATGGCTCGCGGGGTGCAAGTAGGAAGTGAAACCAATGCGACAGACGTGAACGGCTTCACAAGTGTTGCCCAATTGCCTACCACAAGCAACGGAAAAGATGCGATTTATGTGGTGCTAGAAACGACACGCCCGCCAGCAGGTCATCAAGCAAATACAGGGAGTGAAGTAGCGACAACGGTTATCGGTGCGATTCCAACAATTGTTGCCTTGCCAATGTTTGACCAAGCAGGTAAAGAATTGTCAACGATTAAAGTCTATCCTAAAAATGAAGTCGGAGCATTGACTAAAACAATCGAGAAAAAAGATGAGCATGTTCAAAGAGGGCAAAAAGTGGAATACACTATTACATTAAACCTACCAAATGACTTGGCGACAGAGTTGAAAACAGGAGCAAACGCTGGAAAATTCAAGTTTGCAAGTTTTGCGGTAAACGATATTCCCGGCAAAGGGTTGACTTTTCAATCGTTCTCAAAAATAACGGTATCTTCAGGTGTGGAACAATCTCTTGCAGATTTTGAAAAAGATTATGATGTTACAGCAACAGCGACACCAAATGCTCCATTTGCAGGAGACGGTGTGAAAAAAGCGATTTTGAGCATTGCACCGAAAAGCAACCAATACCAAGCAAATGCGAAATGGGCGAACCTTGCAGGGAAAGTGGTGCAAGTGGAAGTCATTTGTGAAGTCAATGATGAGGCAACGGTTGACACAAGTATTGCCAACAAAGCCAACTACAAAGTATCTGAAACAAACGGCTACGAAGTGGTGCCAGCAGAAGATGAAATCGAAAGTTTAACGCACAAATACGTGTTCCAAAAGAACGATAGTATCACTGGTGCTGCTCTTGCAGGAGCAAAATTCACGGTGAGCATTTCAAATGCTCTTGTAGATTTTGTGAAAGTTTCTGACGGTGTTTACAAAGTAGCCACTTCAGGAGCAACAGGAATTGTAACAGAACTAGAAGTTGCCAATGACGGAACGTTGACATTGCTTGGTTTGGATAGTGATGTGACGTACACATTAGTCGAAGTTGTTGCACCAACAGGTTATCGCTTGTCCTTGACACCAATTGACTTTTCACCAACTGCCCATGATAAAAATCAAACTTGTGGCACATTTGATGTGGCAACCGATTTGCCAAAAGGAAACAACCAAACAGACGGCTACCACAACATCTACAACACACCAGACACTCTTCTCCCTTCAACAGGTGGAACAGGTATGAAAATGTATTTAACCGTTGCAGTGATTGGACTATCGAGTGCGGGAGTGTTTATGTTTATGAAACAAAGAATGAAAAGAAAAGCGTAGAAGTGCATTGAAGAGCTAAAAAAGGAGGGGAAAATGAATAATCGCTACAAAATCACTCAGTTTCTCCTCTCGTTTTTGATGAGTGTTAGCTTGTTGGTAGGTGTTGGAGCATTGTGTTTGCCGAGGATTTTGGATATTGCCAATGACTATTTGACACAAACTATTTTGGAGGAGACAACTGCTCAGCAAAAAGACAAAAAAATGCTTGAGGAGCAAATGAAAAATCGGCAAGAGAGTCTCAAGCAAAAAGCGTTGAGCGACCCGTATTCTCAAGAAAGTTTGCATGAATTAGAATATGACCCGATTACCGTTCCGATTTATGCGAAACATTTGCTAGGAGAAATTTATCTGCCTGCTATTCGGCAAGTACTTCCGATTTTTGATAACTCAAGCGACCAATTTTTACAACGTGGAGCCGCTTGGCTTGCCAATAGTAGTGAATTGACAGGTGGAGTTGGCAAACATTCCGTTGTAGCAGGTCATTCTGGGATTCCGCACGCAAAATTGTTCAATGATGTGCCAAATCTCAAACAAGAGGATTTGATTGTTTACAAAATCTCAGGAGAATATCTCGCCTACAAAGTTACCTCTCTCCAAAAAGTAACGCCAGAAAACACCCGAACGGTCACACGTGACAACAACAAAGATTTGACTACACTAGTCACGTGTGTGCCAATCGGTGTAAATTCTCATCGTTTATTGGTAACAGGAGAAAGAGTAGACTTCACCCCGAGCATGATGAAAGAAATAGAGCAGATAAAAGAAACGAAAGAAAAAAACAACAGACTCGTTTTGATTGCTCTCGCTATTCTATTTGTGCTACTGTTTTGTTTCTTGCTGTTTATGCACTTCAAACGTAAAAAAAGGTGTAAAACATAACGAACTCTATCAAAGAATGTTTTGATAAGATAAGGAACTAAGTTCAGAGCATTCCGCTCATGCTCTATATGCTCTGGATAGGTGTGCGTATTTTTAGCGAGAAATTTCTTACCCCACATTCTAGTTTTTCGCTAAAAATGCGTAGACCTATCAAGAATATTCTTGATAGAACACTGCTCTACTAAGTTTTTGAAAGGTTCTCTAAAAACTCCGTTTGAGTTCTTTTTCAATAAAAAACGTGAGTTTTTAGAGGGAGTCTTGAATTATTCCTGATAAATATGCGTATTTTTTAGTGAGAAATTTCTTTCTACCCCACATTCTCCTTTTTTCACTGAAAAATACGCAGATTTATCAGAGGATAAATTTCATGAGGAGGATAAAGATGAACAAATTACAAAAAAGCCTATCATTTCTTTTGTTATATCTAGTTTTTTTCTGCACGAGTGTGGTGTATGCGAACAGTGGAACAACGACAATCGTGTTACATGATCGCACTTCACAGGCAGAAGAGGCAAGAGCTGGCACGAATATTGGTGTTTACGAGGTGACCGAATATGTGCGACAAGGGAAAAAAGCAGAAGAAATCGCAGGGATTGTCCGCAGTATTCCGCCGTTTTCGACTTTGACAACAGACAAAGAAGGACTTGCGAAAATTGAGCTTGCGAATAGAAAAAACAACAAGAACACGAGTTATTTATTTTTAGCAACAGACAACAAAAATCAACATGAAATCATTCAGCCGATTCTCTTGAATTTGCCTATTCTCGATGAAAAAGGTCAGTTTTTGACAATATTTGACCTTTACCCAAAACATTATCCATTGTCATTTCCGCTCTTTTTCCACAAGCACGGCTTGTCAATGGAGAGCAATCAAGATTTGGGTGCATTGAGTGGTGCTGTTTTTGTATTGAGCAAACAAGAAAGTGAAGAAGTTTATTTGATGAAATCAGAAACAGGAGCATTGGAATGGACGAGCGAATTTAGAGCGGAGGGATTTCAAAAAGAATCGCTCGATTTTTCAGCTTGCATAGGGGATAGAGAAAATTTTCATTCTTCCTTAGCTTTTTTTGTCAGCGACAACAACGGTCGAGTGTCGACTGGAGATTATAAATTGCCAGCTGGGACGTATAAATTTAAGGAAATAGAACCACCGAGCGGGTATATGCTTGAAGTCTCAAGCGAAATCGTAGCAGAAATTCCACTTGATGTTACAAAAGAAATCATGCTCCATTTGCCAAATAAAAATGGAGAAGAAGAAAATGTTTCACAGGAAAAAGCCATTTACTACAACAAACAACGAGGCAATCTCCCAAATACAAACGGTGTGGAGCAAAAAGTTTCACGAAATCTTTTGCCAAGCACGAATGAAATTATGAGGGCTGGTTGGTGTTTGGTGGGGACGGTTCTTGTGGGGGTGTTTTTCTTGGTGAGGCGAAAAGGAAAATAAAATTCTTAGGAATCCATAAAAACCGATAGCTCTTTATCAACTATCGGTTTTTTATAATTTCTCTAAACAATCTTTGATTCGTTTGTTTTGTAACAAGCGAATCGCATTTGCTAAGCAGTTATACATTTCCTCGGATATGTGATAGCTCCATTCGCAGATGATTGTCCTTTCTCCTGCTGTTTGTGGCGTGTTTGTAATCAAGAAATCTGTCGATTTATCCGTCACGTCTTGCCAAGAAATATTGAGATTGTAGCGGTTTTCTAGGAAAGACTGAATAAATTCCTTTTTGTGTGGCGTGTTTGGCATATCTACGCAAACTTTCACCACAGGCGACTGCTTAAAAGCGAGAATTTCTTTTCCTTTCATATTATGATAAAACAGATAGACCATTGGATAGAAAAGTTGCTGGTTTAATGCAAAGGGCATTTCTTTTTCTTCCTCCTCTTTTACAGAAGAAAGTTTTGTGAGAAAAGAGGAAAGAAACTGATTGGCAACAGGATAATGATAGAGAAAATATTCTTCCCCTTCCAATTCTTCCATCATATAATTTTCTATTTTATGTTGCGGTCCAAATTGTAAAAAACGTGCATATATTTTGTAAACATCCTCTTTTAACATTTGCCAAGCAGGAGTTTCTTGCTCTGCCACGAGAAATTCATCTAATTGTTTTTTCCACAATTCTTCCAACGTACATAAAAAACTGGAATTGAACCATAGTTCTTCTTGTTTAACAGAAAAGTGAAAAATATAACAAAAATTCATTGCAAATCTCGCCTCAAGTTCAATATCTTCTTTTATATTATTGGCTTTTATTGCTGCAGCAATCTTTTCATAGAAAAAATTCATGCTTGGAGAAAAATCTTTTTCTTCCTTTAAATAGGCGTACAACCGATTTTTGTTTAAATGACAATGATTGCGTATGCGATAAAAACAAATCGTTGCAAATAATTCCAAGGCTTTTTCTTCGCCACTTGATAGAGTGGTAAATACAGGTCTTAACCCGTCAATCATGCGTTTAGAAAAAATTCGCATAGCACAGGAAAACATCGCGTCTTCGCTTGATTCGAGCGAAAGCAAGAAGTCGAGTGAAACATTGTAAAAAATCTTGTATAAATAAATTCGCAAATTCCCCTCTTCCCCGCTCAAGAGGAAATCGCTATTTAATGACAAATTGTTTGATGATAAAACTTCGTTTAACTCCTTTACTTTGTTGTAAAGTGTGCTTAAACTGATATTTCCATACGGTAGGCAACTATTGATCCATTCCAAAACGTTACTAGCGGACAGATGATGTCGTTTTGCACCTTGAAAAAGAAGTAAAAATTTTACAGAATGGTGCAAATATTTTTCCAAAAGAAACGAAGGCTGGAAAGGAATTTCTCGATTGATGACAAGGCATTTTCCAGACAATTTGATAGAAATTTTGTCATACAAGTCGTAATTTTGAATATCTGTTGCAATTTCTTCGATATAGCGGTCAAAACTGCGTAAAGATTTTTCGCTTAACGCTAATGAGGGATGTTTTTCAAGAGCCTCCTTGAACCACTTGCTATTAGCGGTTTCGACACACTCATTTTGTAAAAGATATAGCATGAGCAATTTATTTTTGTCTTTTTTATCTAGCAGCTCCAAAAGAATCATAGTTTCCCCCTTTTGTAAAATAATATGTCTATTCATCGTGCTTATTATAACATTATTCAAAAAAAAGCGGTATCTTTTTATTTTCCAAACGAAAAAACTCGAATGTTCAAATGAAACTTTTCTTTTCCTATAATTTCTCCGTATATTAAAAAAGAACAACGCTTTCATAAAAAAGTATCATTCTTTTAGAAGTATCTTTATTTTACCACACACCCAATTTCCTCAAAAATCTTACGATGTTCCAATAAGTCTTCGGCGTGAAGTTGAGGAATATCTTTCATTTTGTATTCACGGTTGAGGTATTCGTATTTTTTTTCACCAAATTGATGAAAAGGCAGTAACTCGACATTTTTCACACCAAGCGAGCTGAAAAGTTGAGCAAATTGCTTGGCATCTTCCAGTGTATCGTTAAATTGCGGAATAATCGGTATGCGAACAATGACTTCCATGTTTGTTTGAAGTGCATAAGTCAAATTTTTTAGGATAGGAGCAAGCGAAGCTGCAACACCTTTTTTATGTTCTTCCTCGTTGTGATGTTTGATGTCAAAATAGCACAAATCAACATAATTTGTCACTTGTTGAAACGCTTTTTCATCTGCAAAACCAGTCGTTTCGATCGCTGTATGAATGTCGCATTGTTTTAGTTGTTTCAATAGTTCTGTGGCAAATTGAGCGTGAAGAAGCACTTCACCGCCAGAAAGTGTCACGCCTCCACCGCTTTCTTCATAAAATACTTGGTCTTTTCGCACTTCTTGTAACACTTCGGCAACTGTTTTTTTCTCCCCAACGATAGTTTCTTTTTTTAATTGATTATCCCACATCATCTCAGGCATACGGTTTTGGCTTTCTGGATTGGCACACCAAAAGCAACGAAGTGGACAGCCTTTGAAAAAGACGACCGAGCGAATACCGGGGCCATCATGCAGGCTGAATTTTTGAATGTTGAAAATTGTCGCTGTAAGTTCACTCATTTTTACTTTCTCCTTCGTGTCTGTCAACGGTGTCGACAAAATCTTTTATTTGCCTACTTGAAGTCTTGTCGTTTTATGAAACCATTATAACACAAAATTATTTCATATAAAACCAAAATAAGTTTCGTAAGAAAAAACGAAGATATTGAATATTTTTCGCTCTGTGGTACAATAATTAGAGATATCCGTTAACGATACATAAAATAAGGAGCAAGCACTATGAAAAGAGAAGATGAAATTATTACGATTGTAAATGAAAGAAAAAAAGTTGAAGTCAATGAATTAGCAGAGATGTTAGAAGTTTCCAGAGTGACTATCCGTAAGGATTTAGATAAATTGGTTGAGCGTGGCATTATTATACGTCAACACGGCTATGCAGAAGTGCCAAATCAAAATGATTTGACTTTTCGCATGAGTACCAACTATGACCGCAAATTGCGAATTGCTCGTATGGCAGCGAAAACAATTCGTAGCGGAGAGACAATTTTGATAGAAAGTGGTTCAACGTGTGCGTTGCTGGCGGAAGAATTAGCGAAAACAAAACGAGATATTACCATTTTGACCAATTCTTGTTTCATTGCTAATTACATTCGTAAATATGAAGGGGTGAAAATCGTTTTGCTTGGTGGAGATTATCAAAAAGATTCACAAGTAAATGTTGGCCCACTTGTCAAGGAAGTAATGAAAAATTTCTTTGTTGAGAAGTTTTTCATCGGAATTGACGGATTTGACGAGGAAAATGGCTTTACAGGAAGTGATATTTCCCGTGTTTCCGCTGTAAAAGATATGGCAGAAGGAGCAAAGCACATCATCGTCTTGACCGATTCAACCAAGTTTGATGCCAGAAGCATGATTTCAGCAGTTCCATTTGAAAGAGTAAGTGAAGTTTTCACAGACAACATGATCAAAGAAGAAACGGAATACTTTTTACAAAACAGAGGGATTTTGGTGTATAAGGCGTAGAGTTTAAAGAGTTCTCTAATTGAAAA
Organism: Pilibacter termitis; assembly: GCF_900167335.1. Lineage (GTDB taxonomy): Bacteria > Bacillota > Bacilli > Lactobacillales > Streptococcaceae > Pilibacter > Pilibacter termitis. The sequence continues at coordinate 19,029 of NZ_FUXI01000010.1, read as the reverse complement.
ATTATGATAAAATAAAAACGAAACAAAAGACAAAATTAGAAAAGGATTGATTACAAAATGATGAATATGGGCAATATGCAACAAATGATGAAACAAGCACAAAAGCTACAAAAGCAAATGGTTGAGGCTCAGGAAAATTTGAGCAAGCAAGAATTTGTAGGGAAATCGCCACAAGAGTATGTAACGGCAAGTTTTACAGGGGATAAAACGTTGAAAAATCTTGAGATTAAAAGCGAAATTGTCGACCCAGAAGATGTTGATTTGTTGAGCGATATGATTGTTATGGCAGTAAATGATGGTCTTACACAAATTACTAAAGCACAAGAGGCGAGCGTAGGGAAATACACGAAAGGTTTGCCTTTCTAAATTGAATGGTATCATTAAGACAAAAAAAGTACGATTTAGTGAGAACTAAGTGGTACTTTTTTGCGTATGACGATAGAAAAAATCTATCTCATCACCCGTTGACTTTGAAACTTTTGGTGTGTAAACTAAAATTTAAGAAAACGCTAGATAAATACTTTCCATATGATAAAGAAAAGATAAATTTCCCAAACAAAAGGTAGTAACCCCTTTCAATTATCCTTTTGTCAGTGATGAATGGTAAGAGTCTTTTTCTATATCTACGCGACAACTAAAAAAATAGAAGGAGAACAGTCAATGAGTACAACAATAAAACAAACAGCACACACTATTTTCAAAGAGTTTATTCAACAACGTTTGCCAGAGTATCAAGCACTTGCCCTTGAAATTCATGCCAATCCTGAAGTGAGCAATTATGAATTTTACTCTTCCGACCTTTTGATTCAGCAGTTGAAAAAAGAAGGGTTTTCTGTTGAGAAAGATGTAGCAGGACATCGGACAGGATTTGATGCACGATATAAGGCAGAAAAAGAGGGGGCAACGCTTGTATTTCTTGCAGAGTATGACGCTTTGGAAGGAATTGGGCATGCGTGTGGGCATAATCTTTTTGGCACGTATTCTGTTTTAGCAGCAAGTGCGTTAAAACAGGTGATTGATGAAGTAGGCGGTGAAATTCGTGTGTATGGCACTCCCGGTGAGGAGGGCGGAGAAAATGGTTCAGCAAAAGGAAGTTTTGTGCGAGAAGGTTATTTTGAGGATGTAGATGCGGCACTTTGTGTTCATCCAAACTATCGCTACACCAAGACAACGCACACACTTGCCAATGATCCAGTAGATATAAAATTTCATGGCATATCAAGCCACGCAGCCTCAGCTCCTGAAAAAGCAATCAATGCACTAGAGGCGTTAATTCAAGTGTTCAATGGCATTAATGGACTAAGACTTCATTTGCCAAGTGATGTCAATATTCACGGCATTATCACAGACGGTGGTAGAGCGGCAAATGTAGTGCCAGATTTCGCCTCAGGAAGATTTTTCTTGCGTGCAAAAAATCGCACAACGCTAAATGAAGTTTATAAAAAAGTTGAAAATGTTGTGCATGGTGCCTCTCTTATGACAGGGGCGAGTTATGAATATGGTTTGTTCCAAAATGCCGTGGACGATACGATTTTAGTTCCAAAATTTGACGAGGTATTTTTCCGTCATCTTGAGGAATTGGCTATTCCAGAGGAAGAAATCGAACGATTAGAGCCTATGAGTAGTATTGGTTCATCAGATGTTGGAAATGTGAGTCAAGTGATTCCAACGATTCAGCCGACAGTATCCATTTCTGATGAGTATATTGTTCCTCACACAGAAGAATTTAAAGCAGCGGCGAAAAGTGAAAAAGGGTTACATTCAATTGCCATTGCAGCAGAACTCTTAGCCCGCACCGCACTTGAACTACTGGAAAACGAGGAAACACTTAATGCGATAAAAGAAGAACACAAAATTAATGTAGCAAGAGGGAATTAAAGAAAAGTGAAGAGGGGCGTTCAGGAGTTTGCAACAGTGAACACTGTCGTTTATATACTCACAACGAAGTTGTGAGCGACATTGTGAACAGTTACCCAACTCCTGCCCCTCGTAGCTAGACAAAGAAAAGCGAAGAGGGGCGATCAGGAGTTTGCAACAGTGAACACTGTCGTTTATATACTCACAACGAAGTTGTGAGCGACATTGTGAACAGTTACCCAACTCCTGCCCCTCGTAGCTAGACAAAGAAAAGCGAAGAGGGGCGATAAGGAGTTTGCAACAGTGAACACTGTCGTTTATATACTCACAACGAAGTTGTGAGCGACATTGTGAACAGTTACCAAACTCCTGCACTTCGCAGCTAGACAAAGAAAAGCGAAGAAGTGCGTTTTGAAGTTTGTCGCAGAGAGCCACAGCATTTACTTGCTGGAAACTTTAGTTTCCAGTGCTGTTGCGAACAGCGACCAAACTTCAGCACTTCGCAGCTAGACAAAAAGAAAAGCGGAGAAGTGCGTTAAGGAGTTTGCAACAGTGAGCCACAACGTTTATTTACTCAAAACGTAAGTTTTGAGCGTTGTTGCGAACAGTTGCCCAACTCCTGCACTTCGTAGCTAGACAAAGGAGAAAATTCATGAAAAAAATAGGCAAATTATTAGGAGTGTTCACACTTGCGACATTGATTTTAGTAGGGTGTGGCAAGGCAGAGAAGAAATCAGAGAAACAAACAGAGGTAGAACAAAAAATCACCGTAAGCTCTCCAACACCGCTATCGACTTTGGATACAACGCAGACAATGGATAAAAATACATTCACAATTGTTCAACATTTATTTGAAGGATTGTACCGTTTTGATGACGAAAGTCAACCAATTCCTGCACTTGCGGAGAAATTAGAGGTGAGCAAGGACGGGAAAGACTATACTTTTACTTTGCGTAAAGATATTCAGTGGAGTGACGGAAGTGTGATTACTTCAAAAGATTTTGCTTTTGCATGGAAACGATTGGTAAATCCTGAGACACAAGGGCCGAATGCTTATCTTTTGGATAGTGTGAAAAACAGCTTGGAAATTCGTCAAGGGAAGTTGTCTATTGACAAAATAGGACTTGAAACGCCAAATGATACGACATTTATCGTTCATCTCAATCAGGCACAACCGTCATTTCTCTCAGTGATTTCAATTGGTTGGCTTGCTCCGCAAAAAGAAGAATATGTCACAAAACTTGGAAAAGAATACGCAAAAAGTAGCGAAAACATTCTTTACTCAGGACCGTTTACGCTAAAAGATTGGACACAAGATTCTGACACGTGGACTTTGGTCAAAAATGAACATTATTATGACAAAAATGCAGTAAAATTGAAAGAAATCAAATGGAATACAATCAAAGATGAACATACAGGCATTGATTTATTTACGACGAAAAAATTGGATTTAGCTAAAGTAAGTGGGCAATATGTGGAGCAATACAAGTTAACGGACGGTTTCACTTCTCAGCAAGATGTTTCAGATGTTTTCATTGATTTCAATAAAAAAGAAGGAACCCCTCTTGCGAACGTACATTTGAGAAAAGCGATTGCTCTAGCGATTAATAAAACAACACTAGAAACAACGATTTTAAATGACGGCTCAAAAGCTCTGAATGGTTTCATTCCGCAATATTTGTATCAAAATCCAGAAACAAAAGAGGATTTTAGAAAATATAGTGGCGAGTACATGAAATATGATTTAGAGGAGGCACAAAAGGAATGGAAGACGGCACAAAAAGAATTGGGCAATGTGCCTGCTCTTTCACTATTGGTTTATGATGATGAAAATGCTAAAAAAGTAGGGGAATTTGTGCAAGCTCAATTACAAGAAAACCTAGAAGGATTGAAAATTGAAATTCAAGCACAGCCGAAAAATAATGCACTTCAAGCAAGAAAAGAGAAGAAATATGAGCTTTCCATTTCAGGTTGGATTGCAGGAAGTAGCGATTTAGACTCTTACTTTAACCTCTATAAAACAGGTTCGGCATACAATTATGGTGGTTATGCAAGTGCCAAGTACACGCAATTAACCGAAGATGCCAGAGTAAAGGACGCCAATGATATAAATAAAGTATTTGAGGAATATAAAGAGGCAGAAGAAATCTTGCTCGCACAAGATACCGCAGTAGTGCCACTATATCAAAGTGCCTCAAACTACCTCATTCGCCCAGAAGTGAAAAATGTAGTTTTCCATTTATATGGGGATTATTACAATTTCAGAACGGCTTATGTTAAGGGGGACTCTAAAAACTCCGATTAAGTTAAAACTAGCAATTGTGGGGAAGTGTGAGTTTTTAGAGATATCCTTAAATAGCACACAGGCATCTCAAATGTTTTTTGAGGTGCCTCTTGCTTGACGAAAAAATAGAGATTATACTGTATTTATCTAAAAAGAAAGTGAGAAAAATATGAACCCAATAGCGAAAAGATTTATTCGATATGCAAAATTGAATACAAGAAGTGATGCAATGAGCATGACGACACCGACAACGATTGGTCAAGTTGAATTTGCTCATGTTTTGAAAAAAGAATTAGAAGAAATTGGTTTAGAAGAAATTTTTTATGACGAAGAAAATGGATTTTTGACGGCGGTTTTAAAAGGAAATCCAGAAAAGACGGCGATTGGATTTATTGCACATTTGGATACGGCAGATTTTAATGCTGTGAATATTCAACCGCAAGTGCATGAAAACTATGACGGCAAGGATATTGTGTTAAATGAGGAGAAAAACATTGTTTTGCGTGTATCAGAATTTCCCAATTTGGCGGATTATCGTGGGGAAACGCTGATTACAACTAATGGCGAGACGTTGCTTGGGGCAGATGACAAGGCGGGGATTGCGGAAATTATCGAGATGATTTTGGCATTGCAAAAAGAGCCTGCACACGCTCGTGGAGATGTTTGGATTGCCTTTGGCCCTGATGAAGAAATCGGGCGTGGGGCAGATTTGTTCAAAGTGGAAAAATTTCCAGTTGCGTTTGCCTATACTGTTGACAGCGGACGAGTAGGGCATTTTGAGTATGAGACTTTTAACGCAGCAGAGGCAGTGATTACCATTGACGGCACGAGCGTACATCCGGGGACGGCGTATGGAAAAATGGTCAATGCACTCAAAGTTGCCGTTTATTACGACACGCTTTTGCCACAAGAAGAAGTGCCAGAGAAAACGAGAGGCAAAGAGGGATTTTACTTGCTTACGCAACTTCAAGGCAGTATTGATTTTGCGGAGTTACGGTATATCATTCGTGATCATGACAAGGAAAAATTCCAAGAACGGAAACATTTTCTCACTGCATTAGTGGAACAAGTCAATCAAGAATTTGACCGAAAACGAGTGAATGTAACGATGACTGACCAATATTACAATATGAAAGAGATTATTGAAAAAAATCCAGCGTGTGTTGATTTTGCACTGAATGCGATGAAAAATCTTGGCATTACACCGATTGTAGAAGCATTTCGTGGCGGAACGGACGGTTCAAAAATTTCATACAAAGGTTTGCCTACACCGAACATTTTTACAGGCGGAGAAAATTTCCACGGACAATATGAATTTATTAGCATAGAAGCTATGGAAAAAGCGAAAAATGTGTTAGTAGAGATTGTTCATTTAGTCGCAAATGATGTGCAGGAATAATGCGTTTTTTTCCAAAAAAGTTTAAAAATTAGTTGAGAATACTCTTACTTTTGTGGTATATTGCTCATAAAGAAAGATTACCGTAAAAGGAGGCTAAAATGAACGAACAACGGCGAGGTACTAGAAGAGAAAGAAGAAAAAAAGAGTCGAAAAAGAAACATTTAGGTTCTATTTTTCTGACGCTTATCGTGCTGGCATTGGCACTAGGCGGGGGATATTGGGCGAAAACATCGTTTTTTGACACGAAAGAGAACACCATTCCAAAGACGAGCGAACAAAAGCCTGCGGTGAAGAACAATGATGAAAAACCAGCAGAACAGCCTTTTCAGCCAACGAACAAAACGATTGGCAAGCGTGATGTGGCAATTTATGACGAAGATTTGACAAGTGCAAAAAATTACACAACATCTGCCTATTATGGCTACGAAGTAAATCTAACGAAACAAGCTACATTAAATAACAAAAAATATTATCTTGCTTCACTAGAAAACCAAGAAATTGGTTGGGTGGAAGAAGAAAGTTTGACGGATGATTTGACGAAAACTTGGGAAAAATTGAGCGAGCCAGCTCTATTCCCGATTTTGATGTATCATCACATTAGCCAAGGCGAGGATTCTCTTTATGTGCCAAAAGAAGAATTTGATGCACATATGCAAGGGTTGAAAGAAAAAGGCTACTACACGCTAACACCAGAGGAGGCGTATTTGGTCTTGACGACCAATAAAGTGCCGAGCAAGAAGATTATTTGGGTGACACTTGATGACGGCTATACAGATGTCTACACAAACGCATTTCCTACGTTGAAAAAATTAGGATTGCAAGCAACGATGAACATTATTACTCAGCCAGAATATCCTGACAACAAAGTAACGAAAGAGCAACGTGCAGAATTGGTCAATTCAGGTTTTGTTCAGCTAGAAGACCACACGCTCAATCATATTGACTTAAACGCATTGGAGCCTGCCGAACAAGAGCGACAAATGAGTGAGTCGAAAAAACTGTTGACAGAGGAAATTCATAGACCCGTTACGACTCTTTGTTATCCTGCGGGACATTATGATGAGACAACGGTTGAAATTGCCAAAAAAGTTGGCTACAAAATGGCAGTTACGACAACATACGGATTTGGTGCAAGCTCAGACGGTTTGCTTGAGTTGACACGTGTCCGTGTTTCCCCGGGAGCAAGTAAAGAAACATTCTTGGCGATGATTGGGGAAAAGTGATTTTTAGAGAAAAATAAGGGTGCCTATAAAAACTCCGATTAAGCCCAAATTAGCAGTTTTGGATAAGCGTGAGTTTTTATAGGCACCCTTAACTCGCATAATACTCGTGTGAAACGAATATTATGCGAGTTTTTTTTGAAAAACGACGACACTAGCGTTCCTCAATTTCAACGTAATTTCTATCACCCAAGACGCTTTCATAAGCAGGGCGGATAATTTTGTTCATGTTGATTAATTCTTCTATGCGGTGAGCACTCCAGCCGACGATACGAGCAATCGCAAAAATTGGCGTATAAAGTTCGTCAGGTAGCCCGAGCATATGATAGACAAAGCCAGAGTAAAAATCGACATTGGCACTTACACCTTTGTAAATATTTCGCTCGCTGGCAATCACTTTCGGAGCAAGTCGCTCGATTTTGGCGTAAAACTCAAATTCGTCATGCAATCCCTTGTCATCAGCTAATTTCCCTACAAATGTGCGGAATAAATCGGCACGTGGGTCGCTAATCGAATAAACAGCATGCCCCATTCCGTAAATCAACCCTTTTTTGTCAAAAGCTTCTTTGCGAAGAATTTTGGCAAGGTATTCCGAAAGTTGTTGTTCATCGCAAATATCCTCAACATTTTCTTTGATGTCACGCATCATCTCGGTCACTTTGATATTCGCTCCACCATGCTTAGAACCTTTTAGGCTGGAAAGAGATGCCGCAACAGTCGCATAAGTGTCCGTGCCACTACTCGTTACTACGTGATTGGTAAATGTCGAGTTATTCCCCCCACCATGCTCCATATGCAAAACAAGAGCCAAGTCTAAAATTTGTGCTTCAATTTCAGTAAATTTCTTATCTGGACGTAACAGACGCAAAATATTTTCCGCCGTAGAAAGTTTTGGGTCTGGGTTGTGAATGTAGAGACTTTTCCTTAATTTTGAATGTGCATACGCCTGATAAGAATAGACAGCTAAAAGCGGAAAGACACTAATCAACAACAAAGATTGATTTAGCACGTTTTCAATCGACAAATCACTGACGTTTGGGTCATAACTTGCGAGCGTTAAAACGCTACGACTCAATTGATTCATGATGTCCTTGCTAGGAGATTTCATGATAACGTCTCGCACGTAGTTTTTCGGCAAGGTGCGTTTGTCAGCAAGTAATTGGCGAAATTCTTTTAATTGTACTTTTGTTGGTAGCTCGCCAAAAAGCAATAGATAGGTGATTTCTTCAAAACCAAAATACTGCCCTTTTTGGAAACCTGCAACTAATTCTTTAATATCAATCCCACGATACTGCAAAACACCTTCGCAGGCAGTCAATTTTCCGTCAATCATTTTCTGACTTTGAATCATCGAAATATTGGTCAAACCTGCCAGCACTCCACGACCGTCAAGGTCACGAAGTCCTTTTTTTACATCATACTCGGAATAATGCACGTTATCAATCTTGCTATTTTTCAAACAAACCTCGCTCAAACGTTGCACATTCTCTTGAATTTTAAATGGTGATTTTTTCATGTAATCCTCCCTTCGTTACAAAACACGTAAGAATATGACTAGGCATACACGTGTTTTATCCGTTACATCAGCAAAATAGTTTATAAACCTTACTTACATTGTAAAGAATTTTCCAAAAAAAATAAAGCGGTAAAAATTTTTAATTCATTTTTTTTACAACTACTAACATGAAACGTTATAATAAGAGGTAAGGTTTTATGCGGAAACACAAAAAATATTAGGAGGTAGAACAATGTTCGACATCGAAACACTCGCACGTTTCCAATTTGCGATGACAACTGTTTTCCACTTCTTTTTCGTTCCGTTTTCGATTGGAATGAGTTTAGTTGTGGCAATTTTAGAAGGTTGTTATGTCAAAACTGGAGATGAGAAATGGAAACTTCAAGCGAAATTCTGGGGCAAGATTATGCTTTTGAGTTTTGCGGTTGGAGTGGTTACAGGTATTATTCAAGAATTTCAATTTGGGATGAACTGGAGCGATTATTCTCGGTTTGTAGGGGATATTTTCGGAGCACCACTTGCAGTTGAGGCTTTGCTCGCATTCTTTATGGAGTCCACTTTCCTCGGACTTTGGATGTTTACGTGGGACAAAATGTCTAAAGGAGTGCATTGGCTCTTTATTTGCCTAGTAACCGTAGGTTCAATGCTCTCAGCTCTTTGGATTTTGATTGCCAATGCCTTTATGCAACACCCCGCAAAAGAAGGGGTTATCTACAAAATGGTAGACGGACATCCGCAATTGAAAAGTTTTGGTGCATTGATTGCCAATACACAAGCGTGGTACGAGTACGCACACGTCATTGCAGCAGCTATTATCATGGGCGGAATGCTCCTTGCGGGAATGAGTGCGTGGCAACTTTTACGCAAAAATGAAGTCGATTTTTTCAAAAAATCTATGCGTATCGGATTTATCATTCTCACAATCGGTACTCTTCTCAGCCTAGGCTCAGGAGACTTGCAAATGCGTGCATTGATGAATGACGATGACCAACCAATGAAATTCGCCGCAATGGAGGGCGATTACGAGGACGTAGGGCAACCGTTAAATAATGGTGAAAAATTTAGCGACTATGAAAACTCAAAAGACAATGCACAATGGACGGCAATCGGATTTTTCAACGAAAAAGAGCATAAAAAAGTGTGGGGAATTGAAATTCCTTACGTGCTTTCTGTTTTAAGTTATCACAAACCGACAGGTGCCGTGCAAGGAATGAATACGGTCAATAAAAAATTAGTTGAAAAATATGGTGAGGACAATTACTATCCAATGGTAACGGCGTTGTTCTGGAATTTTAGAATTATGGCAGCAGCAGGAATGTTATTCTTACTTGTAGGCGTGCTTGGCATTTTGGGAACAGGGAAGAAATTCACCTTTATGTTTGAGAAAAAATTCTGGCTATACGTGACAGGCTTGACACTCTTTGTGCCGTTTATCGCCAATACAGCAGGTTGGCTCATTACAGAACTTGGTCGTCAACCTTGGGCGGTTTATGGATTGATTAAAACGAGAGATGCGATTTCGCCAAACGTTTCATCGGCAAGTCTCTTGATTAGTAACGTCGTTTATTTCTTACTTTTTGCAACGCTTGGTGGCATCATGATTCAGCTTGTTCGCAAAGTATTGCACCAAGGTCCAAGTGCTTTGTTTGAGAAAAAAGAGGAAACGTCTGTCGATCCATTTGAAAAGGAGGCATTTTCTCATGAGTAGTTTACAATTATTATGGTTTATTTTAATTGCAGTTTTATTTAGTGGTTTCTTCTTCCTCGAGGGATTTGACTTTGGTGTGGGAATGAGTTTGACTACACTTGCAAAAGATGAGGACGAAGTCGACCAAGCAATCGCAACAATCGGTCCTGTCTGGGACGGAAATGAAGTTTGGCTTTTAACGGCAGGTGGGGCAATGTTTGCCAGTATGCCTTATTGGTATGCTTCACTTTTTAGTGGCTACTATCTTTTGATGTTCCTGATTTTAGCAGGTTTAATTATTCGTGGCGTGAGCTTTGAGTTTCGTGCGGTTCATCCAGACAACAAGCACAAAGTGCTTTGGGGGAAATTGTGTAGCCTTGGAAGTTTTATCGTGCCATTTGTGCTTGGTATGGTATTCACAAGCGTTATTCAAGGAATGCCAATGGATAAAAAAGGCGACATCACGGCAAGTTTTACTGATTATGTCAACTTGCTTTCAATCGTTGGCGGTGTTGCGGTAACCTTGCTTTGCTACTTGCACGGATTGAACTATTTGGCACTTCGCACAGAAGGTAGTCTTCGTCAGCGTGCAAAAGAATTTGCGAAAAAACTCTATTTTCTTCTTTACGCAGGAGAAGTAGCGTTTGCCGTCTTGCTCATCATCTTTACCGACTTTTTAGAAAAACACCCGATTTCAACGTTAGGATTGCTTGCAGTTATTGTGATTTTGAGCGTTGTTGCACATATGAGTGTGTTAAAAGAAAAAGAGGCGGCAGCTTTTGTGGCAAGTGGTTTGACGTTCGTAGCCTTAGTATCCTTGCTATTCGCAGGACTTTTCCCACGTGTTATGATTGCCAAAGACTCGCAATTTGACATTTTAATTCAAAATGCCTCAAGCTCAGAATACACGTTGAAAATGATGACGATTGTTAGCGTGACAATCTTGCCATTTGTTCTTGCTTATACAGTGTGGACATACTACATTTTCAGAAAACGAGTGACCGCTGAAAGAATCGGGCATTAAGTAGTAATAAAGAATAAGAAAGCGAGCTGGCAAATTGTCAGCTCGCTCAATATATAAAAGCGTAATGGTGCGTTTTGAAGTCTGCAACAGTGAGCCACAGCATTTACTTGCTGGAAACGTAGTTTCCAGTGCTGTTGTGAGCAGTTGCCAGACTTCAGCACCATGTAGCTAGAAAAAGGAGAAGAAAAGCATGATTGAAAAAACATTGTTTCGTTTACCAAATGTCAAAAATATTCTCATGCGTTTGTCTTTACTTGCAGTATTGCAGGCGTTTTTCGTGGCACTTCAAGGTTGGTTTTTAGCAAGTGCAATTACGCACGTATGGCAAGGGGAAAAACTCTCTTCGCAGGTGAAAAATATTGCGTTGTTTCTATTGTTTTATACATTGCGACATATCGCCACTTATGTACGTGAGCAAATGCTTGATGTTTATGCGTATGAGCAGGCGAAAATCATGCGAGAGCGTCTCGTTCAAAAGTTATTTGAAAATCCTTTTCTCGTGCAACAACAAGGAAGTGGAAATGCGACAACCATGGTGCTTGACGGCATTTCAGAAGTGGAAAACTACATACAGCTAACCTTTAGTAAATTGTTAAATATGGCAATTTTTCCGCTGATTATTTTAGGTTTTGTCTTTTATTTGGATAAAACGTCCGCCCTTAGCTTACTTCTTGTGTTTCCGATTATCATTGTTTTCATGATTGTTTTAGGAAAAGCGGCACAGGCAAAAGCAAGTTCGCAGTACAAAAATTTTCAAATTTTAAGCAATCATTTTATCGACTCACTTCGTGGCTTAAAAACACTCAAACTGTTTGGTTTGTCAAAATCTTACACGAATGCTATTTATCAAACGAGCGAACGCTTTAGAAAGTCCACAATGGCAACACTTAGAATTGCGATACTTTCCACTTTTGCTCTTGATTTTTTCACGACACTTTCCGTGGCAATTGTGGCAACGTTTCTCGGGATTCGTCTAATAAACGGAGAATTGACACTTTTTCCAGCACTTACTTGTTTGATTTTAGCACCAGAATATTTCTTGCCCCTCCGAGATTTTGCAGGAGACTATCACGCCACACTCAACGGAAAAAACGCATTTGTGGAAATTCAAAACGTGTTAAATCAAGAGGAAACATTGCTTGGCGAGGAAGAATTTTTTTCAAGTTGGAATGAAGAAAGTAGTTTGTCTATCTCTAACTTAAATTTCTCTTATGAGGAGTTGCCTACAATAGATACGGTTGATTTTCAATGGCAAGGGTATGGAAAAATCGGGATTATCGGTGCAAGTGGTGCGGGGAAATCAACGCTCATTCAGCTGTTAGCAGGTTTTCTCACTGCCAATAGTGGTGAAATTTCACTAAACGACACCAAACTTCAGCATTTAAAGCAACAAGCATGGCAGAAAAATCTTAGTTTCATTCCTCAAGCGAGTTTTCTTTTCTCTGGCACGTTGAGAGAGAATTTGACACTTTACACACCTGAGGCGAGCGAGGAAGATATTGTCCATGCGGTCAAATTAAGTGGTTTGACTTCGTTTCTGGAAAGTTTGCCAGAAGGGCTAAACACCCAAATTGGTCAAGGAGCAAGAGAAGTCAGTGGCGGGCAGGCACAAAGAATTGCTCTTGCACGTGCATTTTTAAGCGAGGAACGACGGATTTTATTACTAGATGAGCCGACGGCTCATTTAGATATTGCCACCGAAATGGAAATCAAAAATGCCATTTTACCGCTTTTTGAAAATCGCCTTGTTTTTCTTGCCACCCACCGTCTGCACTGGATGCCACAAATGGATGCCATTCTAGTGCTAAAAAACGGAAAAGTCGCAGGCTTTGGCACGCATGAAAAATTACTGAGCGAAAATGAAGTTTACCGATCATTGATTGGGGAATTGAGAGGATAAAAACGAGTGAACGAGCTTGGGGCTTGTTTTCCCATCACAAAAAACAAAAAAATGGAATATACAAATATTCCATTTTTTTATTTGACTATTAAATGGACGTTTGATATAATTCAATACAAATAAGCCTATCTCTAAAGATAAGGAGGGAGATTTTGAAAAAGGCGAAGTTAAAAAATTTTGTGTCTGTTGAAGCGGGAATAAGCAAATCAAAAATAGAAGCACGCTGTTCAACGATTTTGAACGACTATTATGACATAGAGGCTTTCCAAGAGGATTATTTTATGATAGAACTTATTGCAAATGAGAAACAAAAGGAGAAAAATAAAGAGTTTTTGTTAAAACTTGGTGATGTGGTGATTAATGTTTCTACTCATTTGGCGGCAATTGTCAGTCAAAAAAATGTTGGGAAAATATTCACCAATAATTTTATACGAGTGAGATTTACGAACGTCTCTCTTGATTCAGGATATTTTCTTTATTTGTTTAATTCTTATTCGGAAGTGAAAAGACAAAAATTGCGGGAAGTGCAAGGAACAAATGCGTCTCAGAGGATTCCGATTAAATCTTTAGAAGAGCTGGAAATTCCGATTCTTCCACTTGAAACTCAACGTGTCATTGCAAAAGCCTATGCCCAAAGCGTGCAACTTCAAAAAAAATTAAAAGATTACGGAGAACATTTAGAACAAATGACAAGTTTAATTTTGGAAGAAAATATGGCGAATTTTTTGGAGGAATAGAACATGAAAAATCAATCAGAATTACAATTTGAAAGAGAAGTCATTGATTACTTGACGAGAATTGGTGACGTGAAACAGTGGGAATATGTAGAAGAAATCAAAACGACAGAACAGTTGTGGGAGAATTTTAAGAGAATTATTGAACAAAATAACCGTGCGAGACTTGAAGGAGAGTTATCACGTACGGAATTTAATCAAGTGAAAAAAATCATTTCCAATCTCGAAACCCCTTACCAAGCAGGGCAATTTTTATATGGCGTGAATGGAGTTTCGGAAATAGAAGTTGACTTGGATAATGGGAAACACGTGTTTTTGATGATTTTTGACCAAACACAAGTTGGGGCTGGGAATACTGTTTATCAAGTGGTGAATCAAATTGAACGACCGAAAATTATAGACGGAAAACCAAACCGAAGATTTGACGTTACACTCTTGATTAATGGGTTGCCGATTCTTCAGATTGAGCTGAAAAAAGCACTTCATAGTACGACAGAATCATTGAATCAAATGGAGCAATACATTGCAGAAAAGCAGTATAGTGGTATTTTTTCTACGTTACAAATTTTAATTGCCATGACCCCTCACGATATTCGCTATATGGCAAATACGCCAAGGGAGAGTTTTAACCGTGCATTTGCTTTTCAATGGCAAGAAGAAGAAAATGCTCACCCGATTCGCTCGTGGCAAACGTTTACGGATAAAGTGCTTTCTATCCCAATGGCTCATGATTTAGCGACTCGCTTTATGGTGCTTGACGGAACGAAAAATAAAGAGAGTATTAAAGTCATGCGACCGTATCAAGTGTATGCGACAAAACGTGTGCTGGAAAAAGTGCAGAAATTTGATTTTTGTTATGATGACGGAAAATTAGGATATATTTGGCATACAACAGGCTCTGGCAAAACGATTACGAGTTTTAAAACGGCATGGCTTGCAAGTCGGCTTTCAAATGTGGAAAAAGTTGTTTTTCTTGTTGACAGAATTGCATTGACCAACCAAACATCTGATGCGTATCAAGCCTATGATCCTGTCGCAAGTTTTGAGGGAAAAACGGGTGTCGTAAGTGATACGGCAAACATTTCTGATTTGCATAGAAAATTAACGAAAAAAAGCGATAAAAATATTATTGTGACAAGTATTCAAAAAATGTCACGCTATGTATCACGAGAGAGTTTTCAGCCGATAAATAAAAATATTCTCTTTATCGTAGACGAGGCACACCGTTCAACTGGAGACGGAAATGCTGAAAATGAAGGAATGCTTGAAAGTATTCGGAAATCTATTCCAAATGCTGCTTGGGTGGGGTATACGGGAACGCCAAAATTTCCTGAGACAAAAGAAATTTTTGGGGAATTACTTCATGCGTACACCATTAAAGAGGCGATTGCTGATAGGAATGTTCTCGGTTTTAATGTGGAATTTAAAGAAACGATTGAACCGCCAAAAGATGTAACGGAAGAAGATATTGACGACAATATTCGTGCAAGTGTGTATGACGTTAGCCCTGAACACGTCGAGTTGGTTGTAAAAGATATTTTTGACAACTGGCACAAGCGTTCAAATGATAAAAAATATAACGCTCTGTTCACCGTTCATGTCGGTGGGAATAAGGCGAGTACACCTCGGGCAATGGAATATTTTGATAAATTCCAAGAAGAAAATGCCAAACGTCCTAAAAAAGAGAGATTGAAAGTTGCAGTGAGTTTTTCAGCCGATACGTCGAATAGTGTCCGTCAGTTGAAAACGAATGAAAATCTTCACCGTGCAATCAAGCACTATAATACTCTGTTTAAAACGGCATTTGATATGACAAGCGTAAAAGATTATACCGACGACCTTGCAAGACGTTTGAATAAAACTGCAGATGACGGGAATTATCTTGATTTGGTGATTGTCGTTGACCAACTATTGACTGGGTTTGATGCTCCAGAGATGAATACACTCTATATTGACCGCACGTTAAAAGGAGGCAATCTCATTCAAGCTTATTCACGTACGAATCGTATGCACGATTTTATTGCTAAACCGTCTGGGATTGTCGTGAATTATCGCTGGCCAACTCAAAATGAATATGAAATGAACAAAGCATTTGCCACGTATTCCAATCGAGAATCTGCCGCAGAACAGCAGTCTCTTGACGTGTTGAAACAAGAAAATCAAGAGGCAGGTATCATCAGCAAACCATTTAAAGCGGTTGAGCAGGAGATGAAAGATGTAGTGCAAAAGTTATCAAATTTAACCGATGAATTTCAACAGTTGCCACGGAGTGAAAAAGACCAAGATAAATTGTTTGATATGCTAAAGGAGTATAATCGCTTAATTAGCCAGTTAAAACAATACACTACCAATGAGAAAGACCCTGAAAATTCTGGGTATGAAAATCCTGAAGATTTTTATGAGAGCGTTGGAATTACCGAAGAAGAAGAAGTCATTTTAACGACCGTTATCGCAGGAGAGTTGAAAGAACGTAGAGCAAAACGTGAGGATATTGACATTTCTCAAGTCAATTTATCAATGGTGCATGTTCATGATGTAACGATTAATTATGATTATTTGGTTGAGCTGATTGCGAAAATGGCAGATGAAGTTCATGCAGGTGAAATGGAGAAAGCGAGCAGTACACGTGAAGAAATTCATATTGAAATTGCGAAAAGTGAGAATGAAAAAGAAAAATCAAAAATGCGGACGTTTGTTTCCAAGATTTTCACAAAAGAATTTGTGTTTGATCGCTACCCCGCACCGAGAGATGTTGAGTCAATGAATCAAGCAATGGAACAGGCACAGAGTGATAGCAATATCAAACAAATCACGCATTTCATTCGGACTTGGGGGCTGGATAACAGCATTATGCCAAAAGACTTGGCACAGCTTGTGAAAAAACACCGCTTAGGAGAAGAAGATATGGATAAGCAAGGAGAGCTTACCAATATGATGAACAACGCAAAAGCTGACTATCCGTCAATCGCCTCTCCAGAAGTGGCAAACTTAAACTGGGTTCGCTACCGTATTCAATTTCGTAAGGCTTTTTATGAAATGGCAGACGAGATAAAAAAAGGGGAATAATTGGCTTTTTAAAGGTTGGAGGAATATCTTTTTCGTATTACTTCATCCTTTATGATTCAAGTGTGAAAAAAAGAAAGGTACCTTTAATAAGATGAAAGTATTTAAAAGTTTAGAAGAACAACTTGAGTATCTTAAAGAAAATAAAAAGATTTTATTTTATGATTCAACTTCTGCACAAAATTATTTGTTGTTGCATAATTATTACAATGTTGTAAGTTGTGGAAAAGTGAAGTTTGCGAGAAGTTTTACGGAAAAGAAACATGAGTATCAAGAAAAAAACTTTAGTGAATGGCAAGAATATTATGAGCTAGATTTAAGAGTGTCAAAGAAAGTTATTTCAAAAATTTTAGAGCTAGAAAAAGAAATTAATTCTAAATTGGCATATTATCTAAGTGAAATGATAGAATATGAACAATTGACACTAGGATTGAAAGAAGAAGTAAAAGGAATCTTGAATAAAGAAATTAGCAATGGAAGAAAAGACTATGATTTTCAAGAGACATGGGTATATGTGACAAAGTCTACATTTGGTACCGTAGTGAAGTTGTTGGATATTTTGGATAAAGACACACAGGAGAAAATTTGTCCGAAAAGTTATAATCTCAAAATGATAAAGGAATTGAAAAATTTAAGAAATAATTTGTTTCACCTTACACCACTAAATGTGTACTTGACAACAAATGAGCGAACGAATCACCAAAATAAATTGCGACGGGTACAGCTTTTGAGAAAACTATTACCAAATGATGTTGAGCTTGGAGAAATTATAAAAAATGCTAATCGTTTTAATAAGATGAAAAAAGAAAAACCCGCATAAGCGGGTCAAAGAAACAAATGTTTGCTTTTTAATACTTTAATAGTATTTGATAGCTAAATTATAGCAGTTAAAAAAGAAATGTCAAACAAAATATATTGTGATAATTATTTATTGAAACTTTATCGTGAATAAAGTAAGCTAAAAAAGTGAGTAAAGAGTGACGGATATGAAAATTATTGCTAAAGAGGCAGAAAAAAGTAAGTTAAAAAATAACATCAGACTTGATAAAACACTCAAAAGTATAATAAAGGAGCAAATAAATGGATAAAATAACAAATATACCAGAAATAAGGTTCGACGGATTCACTGACGCTTGGGAACAGCGTAGGTTGGGGGAGGTTGTAGATATTCGCTCTGGTAGAGATTACAAACATTTAAATAAAGGAAATATTCCTGTCTATGGAACTGGTGGTTATATGCTTAGTGTTGATGAAGCATTATCTTATGAAGATGATGCTATCGGAGTTGGACGTAAAGGCACTATTGATAAACCGTATCTATTAAAAGCTCCATTTTGGACTGTAGATACTTTGTTCTTTTCAATCCCGAAAACTGATTATGATTTATATTTTGTTAATGATATTTTCCAAAGAATTAATTGGAAACAATTAGATGAATCAACAGGAGTTCCAAGTTTATCGAAAACAGCTATTAACGCAGTTAAAGTCCAAGTTCCAACTTTTGAAGAACAAATCAAAATCGGCAATTTCTTCAAACACCTCGACCACCTCATCACCCTTCATCAGCGTAAGCTAGAATTACTTTATGAAACAAAACAAACATTTCTCTCTCAAATGTTCCCGAAAGGAGAGGAAAGTGTTCCAGAAATTCGGTTTGAGGGATATGCTGACGCTTGGGAACAGCGTAGGTTGGGAGATACTGTTGTAATCTTTGCAGGTGGAGATATTGATAAAAGTAAACTTAAAAAAGTTGGAAAATATCCTGTTTTAGCAAACGCATTAACAAATGATGGTATTGTCGGATATTATGATAGTGATTTTCGTATTGAAGCTCCAGCAGTAACAGTTACTGGTCGTGGAGATGTAGGGTATGCAAAAGCAAGAAAAGTTAATTTTACTCCTGTTGTTCGCTTACTAGCAATTAAATCAGATAATGATGTAGATTTTTTAGAAAATGCGATTAATAATCATAAAGTGCTGGTTGAATCTACTGGTGTGCCACAGTTGACATCACCTCAACTTGCGAATTATAAAATATTATTTCCTACTATTGGAGAACAAACCCAAATCGGCACATTCTTCGCCGCTATCGACCACCTCACCACCCTTCATCAGCGTAAGCTAAATACACTAAAAGAAATCAAAAAAACGTTGTTGAAAAAAATGTTTGTATAAAATAACAAGAAATAAATAAAAGCGTAATGGTGCGTTTTGAAGTCTGCAACAGTGAACCACAGCATTTACTTGCTGGAAACGTAAGTTTCCAGTGCTGTTGTGAGCAGTTGCTAGACTTCAGCACCATGTAGCTAGAAAAAATAAAAGCGAAATGGTGCGTTTTGAAGTCT
>NZ_FUXI01000044.1 GCF_900167335.1 Pilibacter termitis | reverse complement strand
TCGCTGTTCGCAATGCCACTTGAAACTTCGTTTCAAGCAGGTAAATGGCATGGCTCACTGCGACAAAACCCTGAACGCCCCTCTTCGCTTTTCTTATTGTCTTACAAAGTTGTTTGCGTAGATGTAGGCTAGGGCGGAGGCTTTTAGGATGTCGTAGTCGATTCCTACTGCGTTGTATGTGTTGTTTGTCAATCTGTCTGTAATAGATACATACACTTGAGCTTGAGCATCTACTCCTGCTGTAATGGCGTCTAATTCATAAGAATTGACGATAATTTCATGGTCAAAAATTTGATCAATTGCTGCAAAAACTGCCTCGACAGAACCTTTTCCATTTGCCTTAGCAGACTTCACTTCACCCGTTTCAAAACGAACGGCAATGTCTACTTCTTGAGTGCCTCCTGCATGATAGCTGAAATTCAATTCTTCTAGTTCAACACCTTTTGCTTTTTCAATTGTTTGCCCTGTGAGCAATGCTCGCAAATCTGTATCTGAGATATTATTTTTCTTATCCGCCAAATCTTTAAAACGAATAAATGCCTCTTTTACTTCTTCTTCTGACAACGTATAACCTAGCTCTTTGAGTTTTTCCTTGAATGCATGGCGACCTGATAGTTTCCCAAGTGGTAAACTTGATTGAGCAACTCCTACCATTTCTGGTGTAATGATTTCATAGGTATTCGGATTTTTCAAGAAACCGTCTTGGTGAATACCGGACTCATGTGCAAACGCATTGCCTCCGACCACCGCTTTATTTTTAGGAACGGAAATTCCAGAAAAGCGTGAAATCAAATCACTTGTGTTTTTTGTTTCTTTTAAATTAATCTGTGTTTCTTGCCCGTAATAATCTTGGCGAATTTTCAATGCAACTGCCACTTCTTCAAGAGCTGTATTCCCCGCACGCTCACCCAAACCATTAATCGTTCCTTCCACTCGACGTGAACCATTTTTGATTGCCGAAAGAGCATTTGAAACCGCCATACCCAAATCGTCATGACAATGCGAAGAATAAATGATTTCTCGGTCGGTTTGAACATTTTCAATCAAATAACGGAACAATTCTCCATACTCCTGCGGATTGGAATATCCTACGGTGTCTGGTATATTAATCACGCTCGCTCCTGCATCCACCGCTGTTTGTACAGCTTTAAGGAGAAAATCCTTCTCTGACCTTGTCGCATCTTCTGGAGAAAATTGAACAATTTCAAATTTTTCTCTTGCATAGCTCACGTGTTCCTTGATTGAGGCAATCACTTCATCAGGTGTCATTTTTAACTTATATTCCATATGAATCGGACTTGTAGCAATAAACACATGAATTTGCGGAAATTTCGCCTCTTTTAATGCCTCAAACGCTTGGTCTATGTCATGTTTTACAAGTCTCGCAAGTCCTGTCACCGACATTTTAGTCGCCACTTTCGCAATTTCCTCTACCGCTCGAAAGCTCTCACGTGAGGACGCTGGAAAACCTGCCTCAATTACATCTACCCCCCATTTTTCCAACTGAAGTGCGATCGCAACCTTTTCTTCTGTTGAAAAGCTCACCCCCGGTGTTTGTTCTCCGTCTCTTAGTGTGGTGTCGAAAAATTGAATTTTTGTCATTTTAGTTTTCTCCTTCGTTCATTCGTTTTTTTGTTTTTGTATTCCTTGGTAAAATCATAAAAAGTATAAAAAGAAAACACCCTAGTCGTCTGAATAGGATGTTTTTTTTGCATCCTATCAAGCAAACGCCGAACAGGACCCGAAAGATAGAATTTTAAAAAATTCTACTTACGAGTCCTCCGTCAATAATAAACCGTTATTATTAACTACTGCGTTCATGATATACCTCCTAGAATGCTCTGTTTATTGTTATATCTATTATACCTTATTTTTAAAATCTGGCAAGTAATATTCTAAAAATTTTTATTTTATTAGAATTTAGCATAGAAAATTTCCTTTGGAGATGTTCTTTCCAACAAACGAAAACGCAAGAAAGAATAAACACATGATACTCAAGGATAGAAAAAATAAAGAAAGCAAGTTTGAAACAACCTGCTTCCTAGAGTAAATTCTTATCCATTTTTAACCATTTCTCATACTAAGTTCCACAAATATCCCCTCACAACTCCGGAAATACATCATCTTCAAATTTTTTAGTAATAAGCATTTCGATTTCTTTTTTGTAAGGTGCGTAAGTGTCTTTTTTGTCCTCACTTCTTTTAATCCAAGGTGTTTCCAAAATTTTTGGCAAATCTTTCAGTTGAGGATGATGAACAATTTTGCAAAGTGCATCAAAGCCGATTGTCCCAAAGCCAATGTTTGCGTGACGGTCTTTGGCTGAGCCTTGCACATTTTTAGAATCATTGATATGCAAGACTTTCAAGCGTTCTACTCCGATGATTTTGTCAAATTCATTTAGCACGCCGTCAAAATCCTCACGTATATTGTATCCTGCATCATTTGTGTGGCAAGTGTCGAGAGTAACGGACAATTTTTCATTTAGGCTCACTCCGTCAATAATCGTCGCAAGCTCCTCAAAACTTCTACCTAGCTCTGTGCCTTTTCCCGCCATTGTCTCAAGAGCGATTTGTGCTTGCTGATCTTTCGTCAACACTTCGTTTAACCCTTTGATAATTTGCTCTAATCCCGCTTTTACTCCTGCACCAACGTGAGCACCCGGGTGAAGTGTAATTTGTCTTGCTCCAAGAGCCTCTGCTCGCTCAATCTCTTCACGCAAAAATTGAGTCGCAAACCCGAAATTTTCTGGCTTAATCGTATTTCCTAGATTGATAATATACGGAGCATGGACAACGATTGTTGAAATGCCCACTTCTTTCATCAACGCATTACCCGCCTCAATGTTCATTTCAGCAATTGCTTTTCTACGTGTATTTTGCGGTGCTCCAGTATAAATCATAAACGTGGAACTTTTATAGCTTGCAGCCTCTTCAACCGCACCTAAGAGCATTTTTTTCCCACTCATGCTCACATGGCTACCTATTAACATAAGGATTCCTCTCCCTCACTTGTTCTCTTGATAAATTTTAAAATAAACGTTGTACCAACACCAAGTTCGCTTTCGACTTCGATTTTCCCTTTGTTTAAATCCATTAATTGCTTGACAATGGAAAGCCCTAAGCCACTTTCGCCTGTGGTATTTTTTCTTGACGGATCCGCTTTAAAATAACGTTCCCAGATGTTTTTCATACTTTCTTCGTCCATACCAATTCCTGTATCTTGAACGGTCAAAATAGTTTCCAATTCATTTTCTGAAAACGATAAGGTAATCGTTCCGTTTTTCGTAAATTGAATGGCATTGTTGACGAGATTGACGACAATTTGCGTAAAACGGTCTTTATCTGCAAACATCATCATTGGTACACTTGTGGTAAAAATCAACTCATTGTTTGCTTCAAGAGCTGCTGACTCCATTTGTACCAAAATATTTTGCACCACTTCGCACGCATTAAACGTCGTTCGTTTGAGCGTAATTTGTCCCGTGCGAATTTTTTCATAATCTAAATTGTCCTGCACTAAACGAATTAAACGATTGGTTTCATTTTTCATCAAGATAATCGCATTTTTCTTCTCGTCCTCTGGAATCATGCCATATTCAAAACCTTCAAGTAAACCGTGAATGGTTGTTAGAGGGGTACGCATTTCATGCGAGGCATCTGCCATAAATTGCTTTCTCCTCTCTTCTTGACGCAAAATTTCCTGTTCCGAGTCTGAAAGAGACAGAGCCATTTTATTGAAATCCTCTGCTAACTCGGTTAACTCATCGTTTCCTTGAGGTGAAATATTAATACAAAAATTCCCTTTTGCAATTTCATTTGTCACCTTACGAAGTCTTTGAATACGCTGAATATGCACTTGTGAAAATGTAAGCCCGAACAAAAAGGCGAAAACAATTGAAATAAAGAACCCCTTGATTAAATTGATAATTTGCGGTTCCAAGCGTTCCTTGATATAGTGCGTAGGTTGCGTTACAACCAATGCACCATATAATTTCATTGTCTCATTCGTCTTTTTGTAATACGGCACCATTACATAGGCACGCTCATCTTTTTTCAAGAAAAAATCTGTTGGCAAAGTTTTAGATATACTATCTCCCTTTTCCAACTCTTGCCAATCTCTTTTAGTGATTACTTTTCTCGCTTGTTCTTCCTCTATGCCAGAAGGAAAAATAACATGATTGTCACGCATAACGAAATAAAGATTAACTTCTTGATTTTTCAATATTGTCTTTGTCGTCTGTAAAAATCGAACAATCGTGCTTTCTCGCACTTCACCGTAAATTTCATCATGCTCTTGAGAATTTTTCTGAACACTTTGAGCATATCTGTAAAGATCCGCATAATTATTTTCTTTTAGCGTTTCTTTCGTAAACTGCTGAAAACTAATGCCTACTACTGATAAAGTCAAAACCGTTAAAAGAAAAGACATTGTCATAAACTGATAAAGTAATTTCACCTTTTTCTCTCCGTCGCACTACAAGTCAACAAGTACGCATTCTCACACTCATTTTGTTTCATTTTCATCAAGTTTAACATCCGTATCATCAAACATATAGCCTACCCCCCAAGCCGTTTGAATGATTTTACTTCCTACTTTTCCTAATTTTTGACGTAATTTTTTCACGTGCGTATCAACGGTACGCTCATCGCCATAAAATGAATAATCCCAGACTAATTCTAAAAGTTGCTCACGAGAGAAAATTTTCTTTGGTTTTGTTGCAAAAAAACTTAACAATTCAAATTCCTTTGGTGTCAATTTTTCAGTTTCCTTGCCATTTACATAAACTTCACGTGTATTCGGGTTAATTTTTAGCGTTTTGGTCTGGATGATTGGGGCATGGTCATAGTCATCTTGAGCGACTTCTTGAGATGTTTGGTGAGCAAAATTCTCATCCAACACCTCACGTCGGCGGTGTAGTGCTTTTATGCGAGCAATCAGCGTAATCGGCGAAAAAGGTTTGGTCACATAGTCATCTGCCCCGACTTCAAACCCTAACACTTGATCACTATCGGAGTCACGTGCTGTTAGCATGATAATTGGTACTGTTTTGGATACTTCACGTATTCTTCGCCCGACTTCTATGCCGTCCATTAATGGCAAATTCAAATCCAGTGTGACAATATCCCACGCATTTGGCTCTTTCAAAAAAGTATTTAATCCCTCTTGACCGTCTTGAGCAAACGTAACATCCCAACCCTCATTTTTAAAGAACATTTTCATCATCTCTCTGACAGAATTATTGTCCTCAACAATTAATAATTTCATTTGTCTAGCACCCCTCATATTTTCTACACTCAAATTTTACCACAAAAGTAGGCTTCTACGCTACGAAACCTGTTTTTTTCTTGTATTGAATATTATAAACTATCCCTTTTATGAAACTGCAAATAAATAACATCTTCATTATTGAAAATTGCTTGAAAAGAGAATGAGCATCGCACGAAATTCCTTTACAAAATTTTCATGCGATGCTCCGATTTTTATGCTGTAATTTCTTTCACTTTTGCCTCGAATGCTGCGAGATTTTCATCTGCTTTTTCTTGTGTTTGGGCATTAGTTGCAAGGTAAAACTTGATTTTCGGCTCTGTTCCACTTGGGCGAACAGCAATCCATGAATTATCCTCAAGAGTGTATTTCAAAACATCACTTGCTGGTGTCGTTAATTTTTCTACACTACCGTCTGCACCTGTGCGTGTTAAGGCTTTGAAGTCCTCTGATACCGCTACTTTTATACCACCAAACTCACTTGGTGCTTGTGTGCGGAATTTTGACATAAGTGCTTTAATTTTTTCACTGCCGTCAATTCCAGAAAGGGTAACTGAAATTGTTTTTTCAGCAAAATAGCCGTATTCTTTATAAATGTCTTGAACACCGTCATAAAGTGTTTTGCCAAGAGATTTATAGTACGCTGCTACTTCTGCAGTTAAAAGTAAGGCTTGAATGGCATCTTTGTCACGTACAAATGGTTTGATAAGATATCCATAGCTTTCTTCAAAACCAAACATATACGTATTTGAGCCAGTATCTTCAAATTGCTGAATTTTCTCAGCGATAAATTTGAATCCTGTTAGCACATTCATCATTTCGACATTGTAGCTTTCTGCAATTTTTGTTGGCAATTCACTTGATACAATAGATTTCAAGACAGCTGCATTTGCTGGCAACGTACCTGCTTGTTTGTGTGCCTCTAAGATGTATTTCACAAGAATCGCCCCAATTTGGTTACCTGAGAGCACTTGATACTCTCCGTTTGGCAAGCGAACAGCTACACCCAAACGGTCTGCATCTGGGTCTGTTGCGACAAGCACATCTGCTCCTTCTTTTTCACCAAGTTTGATTGCAAGTTCAAACGCTGAATGTTCTTCTGGGTTTGGTGATTTCACCGTTGGAAAATCGCCGTCTGGCGACGTTTGTTCTTCTACGACAGCAATTGAAGTAAAACCAGCCTGTGCTAGAGCTTTACGTCCAAGCATTTCTCCAGTTCCATGAAGTGGTGTGTAAACAAGTTTCAAATCACGTCCTACTTCATCAATCAATTTTTGGTTAATCGTAACATCTTTAATAAGTGCAAGGTATTTATTATCAATTTCTTCGCCAACAATTTGAATAAGTCCAGCTGATTTCGCTGTTTCTTCATCCGCCACTTCAATTTTCAATGGATTTTCAATCGCACGTACAAATTCTGTTAATGCATCAGCATCATGCGGTGGCATCTGTCCGCCGTCCTCACCATAAACTTTGTAGCCATTATATGGTGCTGGATTGTGGCTTGCCGTAATCATAATTCCTGTAAGTGCATTTTGCTCACGCACTGCAAAAGACAATTCTGGCGTTGGACGTAGGCTCTCAAATACAAATGAAGGAATATTATGCTGAGCCAATACACGTGCTGCCTCCATGGCAAATTCCGGTGACATGTGACGTGAATCATACGCAATTGCCACGCCACGACGTGCCTCTTCTCCTTTTGTTTCCATTAATCTGGCAAGACCTTCTGTTGCTTGACGAACAGTATAGACATTCATGCGGTTAATTCCAGCTCCAAGCAAGCCACGCATACCTGCTGTACCAAATTCTAATGGTGCGTAAAACGCATCTTCTAACTTGTCCTCTTGCCCGTCCAAAGCGAGCAATTCTTCTTTTAATTTTGGCTCTAATGCTTCTTCATTTAGCCATTGTTGATAAACCACTTTCCAACTCATAAGCACACCTCTTTATCTTTAGTATTCATTGATACGTTTGCCAAAAAAAATTTAGACAAACGTATCAATAAATCTTTTTTTCTTTTTATCTATTTTATCATTTTTATTTCTTCATGTGTTGTTTTAGCAAAGAAAAAGTGAAATTTTTTTATGAATCTATTGAACAAAATGATATGTTATAAAGAACGTATGGATAAAACTCCATTCGATAGAAACATAACGTCTTGGCAAAACGTTTTTTCTAGTGTTGTCACTTCTACAACTGAAAACCCCACGTTTTTATAAATCCGTGAGGCTTTAGCTAATCTTTTTACTCCGATAAATACAACTTCACACGATTCATCGTTTGTTTCGTGCCGTCTTTGACTGAAGTTTCACCTGTTAAAATATCGTCCATATTTTTAATAATAATTTGAAACAGAATCTCATCAACATTGTTTGGAGTGTTGAGTTGCTCAAGTTTTTCTATCCATTTGTTTACAGTTTCTTCTGTGAGCTCGCCAAACGGAACTTTTACCTTTCCGCCTGTTTCCGTGCGAACTTCCTCGATATTTTCCGTCAAAGTTGCTTTAATTTGATTGGCAAATGTTTTCTTATTCATTGGCAAACCAGAGATCGCCTCGAGTGAATCTTGCGTTTCATTTGCAATTGCCAAGTTTAAAAATTCCATTGCCTCATCTTGATTTTTACTTGATTTTACAATGCTCAAACTATTTCTAGGAATGAAAAACATCTTTTCTTTGTCACGTAAAAACGTTGTCGGATAATTTTTCACTTTGTCAGCCAATTCGTAAGACTTGATATCATCTATAACACTCAAATAGTCAAAGGAAGTTTGCGTTTCTCCTGTTGTTACAAAAGATACTCCTCCACCTAGGAGAAGAGAAATATCCGATTCATTCACTTTTTTCGTCTTTTCCACTTCTTTCATATTCACTAAACCGTAAAGTTTTTTCATATTTTCATAGAAATTTTCAACATCTTTTTCAGAAAGATTTTTTCCTTTTGGTGCCATATAGCTACGATAAAAAATAGTGTTCAAATTATTATAATCCCAACTTCCAAACACAGGTGTTTTACTTGATTTTGACAATTTGACAAGTGAATTGGTCATATCATCCAATGTTTTCGTTTCTTGCTCTACTCCATTCGGTGCATACATACAAAATGCCCCAAAAACTAACGGCAAGCCATAGTATTTTCCGTCTTTTTCATAAGTAGTTAAAACGTTTTGGAAATTATCCCCCGTTTTATTTTTCTCAATCACTTCTGTAATATCGGAAAATATCTTTTGATTTTGGTATTTTTCAACATTCAATCCGTCCAATACCAGAATATCAGGAGCATCTCCAGAGGCAAGTCTTGCATTCAATTTCTTCAACGCCTCATCTGTCGGAATTTCATTATTCTCAGAGCCAATTTCTAACTCCACATCTACATCTTCATGCTTACGCTGATACAGGTTAATCACTTGTTTCACCGCACGATTTTTAAAACCGTCATCTTTCAAAGTATAGACTTTTAGCTTTTTGCTCGCTTGTTTTCGCTCGCCTTTCGCCTCATATCTGATCAATTTCCCACCTTTTCCATCGTCAGTTACGACCAGAAAAGCATCCTTTCCATACGGCAAAATCTTTGAAATAGAGATAGAGACATCTCCGAGCATTGTTTTACTTTTATCAAACAAAATTTCCTGTTTTTCCCCAGTTACTCGGTAAAAATGTTTGTCATTCGCACAAAAAAACGTATCCTTACTATTTTTCAAAATCCCAAAAGCAGCAGGTTCACCCATTTTTCCTTCAGACAATTTTACCATTTTGGAAAACGGAGCACTCGCTTTTTCTTTTTTGCCAGTAGAAATAGAAACTTGCTCACCCTTTCCACTCATTACTACATAAAGAGTATCCTTTGCCACTTCTTTCCCTAAAATCATATCTTTTTGACTGTAAATTTCTGTCTCTTTTCCTGTTTTAATATCAACAAAAAATGTTCCTCTTTCCCAACTTGTAAGCAAGAGTTTTTCATCATTTAACTTATCAATTGTATACGCTTTTTCTTTTTTAAGCGTCTCATTAACACTTTCACTAACAGGTTTCAACGAAAAATCTTTTTCAAGAAAATAACGTTCTACCGTTGTATTTTCTGGATCTTTCTCAGCTTTTTCTTTCTCCCACATCTGAACAAAACCTGTTCCATCATTTGCTAGACGAACAGTGCTATCCATTCCTTTTTCTGACAACCGATTGGTATAATCCGCCAATTTTTCCCAGCTATTTCCGTTATCCTTTGATTTCCAGTAAGATAATTGAGTGGCATCACTATTCCCTCCAATCAAGAAAAGCGTGTTGTCCTCACTTTGCACGACATCCTCGATAGAAGTTACACCCTCTGGCAAAGTAACTACACTTTCTTGATACGCCACCTTCGTTCTTTCTGGTTCACTCGCCTTTTTCTCCGTTTTTCCCTTCTCCTGCCCACAAGCTGTCAACGTAAAAATCGCCAGTAAGCAAAGAAAAAATACTTGCATTTTCTTCATAATTGTTCCCTTTCTTTTTTTTGACAATGCCCCTACATTATCATTATATCTTGCAACCAACTCACATTTCTCCATTTTCAAACTAAGAAACCCCTTTCCAACAAAATATCATAATGACTTGTAAAATACAAGAGATTCGTTGATTTTTCTGTCCATATCTAAAAACTCTGGTTAAACCAAAGCTAACTAATTTTGGCTTAACCAGAGTTTTTAAAGTTCCCATATAACTAAACCCAACATCACCATATTTCCCCATAAACAAACATCAACTTCCAGTACATTCCTCAACGCAAAGAGAGAACTTTCCTTTCTTCAAAAAGTCCTCTCTCGCTCAAGAAAATAGAGCGTTCCAATAGTTCAGCCGATAAATGCAATCGCCTCAATCTCGACTTTGGCTTGTGCGGGCAATTTCGATACTTCAAAGCATGAACGAGCAGGTGGATTGCTTGGGAAAAAGCTCGCATAAACTTCGTTCATATCCGAAAAATCGCCAATATTGTCTAGCAATACAGTTGTTTTGACGACATTTTCCAATGTTAAGTCTAGCCCTTTTAAAATAAGCGAAATATTTTCCAACGCATATTTCGTCTGTTCTTGAATACTTTCTGCTAACTCTCCTGTTTCTATATTGATTCCTAATTGCCCAGACAAATAAACCATATTTCCAGCAATATTTGCATGAGAATACGGACCTAATGCGTTTATTTTCTCATGATTGTAGATTTTTTTCATCTTTACCTCCTTCATTTAGAGAAAAACATTTGCAGATTTCTCTTTGATTTGAAAAGAAATCTGCAAATATTATTAACTGACTGTGATTTAATCGAAAATATTTTTCAATTTTTCTTTTAAGAGCAATCGGTAAAAAATATATATTCCACTACTTGTTCGAATGAAACTTACTATTTTTAAAGTTGTGAGATGTTGTTTGAGATAACTATCTAGATAATAATGTATCAGAAAAACGGCTACTATCCAAAGTAACAGTATAAACAACCACTTTTTTACCATAATTTTTTTCTAGTTATAAATTTTGAACATATCATCGTCGTCTGCTTTTGTAAATGGCATTGCTTTACGCAATTCTTCACCGACTTTCTCGATACCAAGATTTGCTGCTGCTTCACGATATGCTTTCATTTTCGGGCTACCTGCTTTGTAATCATTTACGAAATCATTGGCAAATTTACCAGATTGCACGTCAGCAAGCACTGCTTTCATGTTTTCTTTCACTTCTTCCGTAATGACACGTGGGCCTGCAACGTAATCTCCAAATTCAGCTGTGTTAGAAACAGATTGACGCATTTTTTTGAAACCACCCTCGTAAAGTAAGTCTACAATCAATTTCATTTCATGTAGTACTTCAAAATAAGCAAGTTCTGGAGCATATCCGCCTTCTACAAGCACTTCAAAACCAGCATTCATAAGAGCTGTTACACCGCCACAAAGAACTGCTTGTTCACCAAACAAATCTTCTTCAGTTTCTTCTTTGAAACTTGTCTCAAGCATACCCATGCGTGCTGAACCGACACCTTTCCCCCAATCCATCGCAATGTCACGAGCATTTCCTGTCGCATCTTGATAAATTGCGAAAAGTGCAGGAACCCCTTGTCCTTCTTGGAACGTACGACGTACTAGGTGACCCGGTCCTTTTGGAGCAAGCATGAACACATCCACATCTTTAGGTGGTGTAATAAAGCCGAAATTAATATTAAACCCGTGAGCGAAACCAAGAGCTTTTCCTTTTGTCAATCCAGCTTCAATGTCTTCATGATAAAGTTTTTCTTGAATTTCATCAGGTGTTAAAACCATGATAATATCAGCCTTTGCAACTGCTTCTGCTACTGGATACACTTCAAAACCATCTTCTTTTGCTTTGTCAAAAGATTTTCCGGGGCGAATCCCGATGATGACATCATGCTTTGTGTCACGCAAATTTTGTGCATGAGCATGACCTTGCGAACCGTAGCCGATTACTGCAATTTTTTTCCCCTCTAACGCTGCTTTTTCTACATCTGCTTCATAAAACATTTTAACCATTTTGTATTCTCCTTTATATTTTTAAATTGATTGGCATCTGCCAGTGCTACATTGAAACTTGTAGTTCCCTCTAAAAATTCAAAATTGAATCGTTTTTTAGAGTTCCCTTTATAGTAAAATCAGTCAAGCTGAATTTATCTATCAAAATTTTAAACTTTTAACGAAATTTCTCTCGTTCTATCGTCAACCTCTAGTACATAAATCATACGATTGAGCTGTTTCATAATATGCTCTGCCTCATATTCATCGTCTACTTCAAAAGAAAAAGTAATTTGTGAAAGACCTGTTTGAGCGATTTTTTCTACATAGAGCGTTTCGATATTTACTTGATTTCGGCTAATGATACAGGTAAAGCGATTCAAAACACCCGTTTCATTCCGAACTTTTGCACTAAACAATTTCTTCATCTTCGCACCTCTTTCGTAAATGTCTATTCTTTTCCTTTTATTCCAAGCATTTCAT
This sequence comes from Pilibacter termitis, assembly GCF_900167335.1. GTDB lineage: Bacteria > Bacillota > Bacilli > Lactobacillales > Streptococcaceae > Pilibacter > Pilibacter termitis. The sequence continues at coordinate 4,819 of NZ_FUXI01000044.1, read as the reverse complement.
GATTTGCCTTTCCTGCTGGTACCATTGGCAACACGTGTTCTGTCGAGCTTGTAATTACCTCGATAAAGGTCGGCACCTCTTTAGCTAACGCAACTTTCAATTCACTTTCCAAACACTCGTTTTTCTTTATCAAATAAGTGTTCAAACGATATGCCTCTGCCAATTTTTGAAAATCAGGCTGTTCCTCTTTTGAAAAAGTAGACTCGCTCTTGCGATTGCCATAGAAACATTCTTGCCATTGTCTCACCATTCCAAGTGAACGATTGTTCAATAAAATAACAGTAATCGGCACTTTGTAATAATTCAAAATCGCAAGCTCCTGATTGGTCATCTGAAAACCACCGTCTCCGACAAAAAGAATCACTTTTTTATCAGGATGTGCAATCTTCGCTCCAATTGCCGCTGGAATACCAAATCCCATGGTACCTAAACCACCACTTGTGATAAGCTGTTGTCGCCTTGTAAAAGGATAAAATTGTGCCACCCACATTTGATGTTGACCTACATCTGTTACGATAATCGTATCGTCATCCGTTAAGTGTTCCACCAATTCAACCACTCGCTGAGGCTTGATTTCTCTCGTTTGTTCCCTGTCATACTCAAATGGAACGATCGCTTTATTTGTAGCTGTAATCTCTAGCCACTCACCATGCTCAAATTCCACTTGCTCAAGTGCCAACAAGCTAATCAATGCCTTTTTCGCATCACTGACAATTGGAATATCCGTCTCAATAATTTTCCCAATTTCCACTTCGTCAATGTCAACGTGAGCCACAACTGCGTTTTTCGCAAATTCTCTCGGATTACTTGCTACACGGTCATCAAATCTTGAGCCGATATTGAGTAGAAAATCACATTCAGTAATCGCCATATTTGCTGCATAACTCCCGTGCATTCCTGCCATTCCTAAAAAGAGCGGGTGTTCATGTGAAATTGCTCCTAAACCAAGCAATGTCGTAACAACAGGAAGTTGATATTTTTCAACAAATAATTTCAGCTCCTCTGTCGCATCCGCATAATTCACCCCACCACCAGCAAGCACTAACGGGCGTTTCGCCTGTGAAATTGCTTGTAAAATCTTGCTAAATTCCTCTGGTGTTCCTACTTTTGTCGACTCATACGTTGGTGTATCAATTTTCACCTCAAAAAATTCTTCGACTTCTTCTGTTGCCACATCTTTTGGCAAATCAATGACAACAGGTCCTTTTCTACCTGTTGAGGCAAGAAAATATGCCTCTTTCACCACTCGAGGAATATCTCTGGCGTCTCCAATTTGGTAATTGTGCTTCGTAATCGGTGTCGTAATGCCAATAATATCCGCCTCTTGAAAACCGTCTTTGCCAATGCTAAATTGATTGACCTGACCTGTAATAACAAGCATTGGTACCGAATCACTAAGAGCATCAGCAATGCCTGTAATCGTATTTGCCGCACCGGGTCCACTCGTAGCAATGACCACACCAGCTTTTCCTGTTGCCTTGGCAAATCCTTCTGCTGCATGAACTGCACCTTGCTCATGTCTTGTCAAAATATGCTGTATAGAATGACTATAAAGTGCATCATACAAAGGCAAAACAGTTCCTCCCGGATAACCAAACACGGTATTCACTCCGAGCGATTTCAAAGTATCCAATAACAGCTCCGAGCCATTTTTCTTTTCATTTAACGGATGAATTTTTCGTTGAATGCTCAAAATCATCCCCTCCTTTATTCAAATTCTTTCGGCAAACGTAAAACGCCACCTGTATTTGCGGATGTCGTAAGTGCCGTATAACGAGCCAACCAACCTGTTTTTACTTTCGGCTGGAATTTCGGACGATTTTCCTTACGTTTTTCTAATTCCTCTTGGCTAAGAGAAACATTTAGCGTTCTGTTGGTTAAATCAATCACAATTTCGTCGCCGTCTTGAATTAATCCAATTTCACCGCCACTTGCGGCTTCTGGGGAAATATGTCCAATAGCAATCCCACGAGTCGCACCAGAAAATCGACCGTCTGTAATCAATGCAACTTCTTTTCCTAGCCCTCGACCGACAATTTTAGAAGTTGGTTCAAGCATTTCAGGCATACCCGGACCACCTTTTGGTCCTTCGTAACGAATGACAATCACATGACCTGCCTTTACCGTACCGTCATCAATTGCTGCCACCGCATCATCATGCGAATCAAAACAAATCGCTTTTCCTTTAAAAACTTTAATACTGCTATCCACTCCGCCTACTTTGATAACAGAGCCGTCTTTTGCGATATTCCCATAAAGAATCGACAAACCACCCACTGGTGAATATGGATTGCTCAAAGGATGAATGATTTCTTCGTTTAAAATCTCACAACCTTCGACATTTTCACGAATTGTTTTCCCTGTAACCGTTGGTCTATCTGGGTGAATTGCTCCTGCCTTGACCAATTGATTGATAATCGCAGGCACACCACCCGCCTCATGCACGTCGTGCATTGAATACTGCGAGCTTGGTGCGATTTTTGACAAATAAGGTACACGTTTCGCAATTTCATTGATTTGAGCTAAATCGTACTCAATCCCAGCCTCGTTGGCAATTGCCATTGTGTGAAGAACGGTATTCGTTGAGCCTCCCATTGCCATATCAAGTGCAAAAGCGTCATCAATTGCCTCTTTAGTAATAATATCTCTAGGTTTTACATCTTTTTTAATCAATTCCATTAAATGTTTTGCCGCTTGACGAACCAATTCTTTGCGTTCTTCTGAAACAGCGAGAACTGTTCCATTCGTTGGCAGAGCAACACCTAAAATTTCCATGAGACAGTTCATAGAGTTTGCGGTAAACATTCCCGCACATGAGCCACAGCTTGGGCAAGCATTTTCTTCCATGTAACGAAATTCTTCTTCGCTCAACGCACCAGACTTGAATCCTCCAACTGCCTCAAACATACTTGAAAGCGTGATTTGATGTCCTTTTAAATCCACACCTGCTTTCATTGGACCTCCTGAACAAAAAACAGAAGGAACATTTGTACGAACGGCTGAAAGAATCATACCGGGTGTGATTTTGTCACAGTTTGGCATATAAAACACACCGTCAAACCAATGGGCATTAATCACCGTTTCAGCAGCATCAGCAATCAATTCACGACTTGGCAAGCTATAACGCATTCCGCTATGCCCCATGACAATTCCGTCATCTACGCCAATTGTGTTAAACTCAAATGGAATCCCACCAGCCTCACGAATCGCCTCTTTTGCCACGTCGGCAAGTTCTCTTAAATGCACGTGTCCCGGTACAATGTCTGTATAAGAGTTACAAATCGCAATAAACGGCTTATTCATATCCTTTGCATTTTTTACTTGACCTGTCGCATAGAATAAACTTCTATGAGGTGCTCGGTCAACACCTTTTTTCACCATATCGCTACGCATACTATTTCTCTCCTCAATCATTCTTGTAATGTATTTAATAATAGCAGATTAAATCAAAAGTGTATAGAGTGTTTCGTTTTGTTGCAAGTCAATATAATTAGCATCAAACTCTTTTAATTTTGCTACTAAGGTTGAAAAACTCTCTTTTTCGTTTAACAAAATACCTACCAATACTGGACCTTTGCCACGACTTCCCTTTTTAACATATTCAAATCTAGTGATGTCATCATTTGGTCCTAAAATTTCATTTACAAAAGTTTTCAACGCACCCGGTCTTTGCGGAAAGTTAACGACAAAATAATGTTTCAATCCTTCAAAAATCAAATATCTTTCTTCGATTTCATTCATGCGAGAAATATCGTTGTTTCCGCCACTAATTACGCAGACGACCGTTTTCCCTTTGATTTCTTCTTTGATACTCTCAAGTGCAGAAACACTCAAAGCACCAGCTGGCTCTGCAACGATCGCAAGTTTTGCGTATAATTCCAAAATCGTGCCACAAACTTGCCCTTCGTCTACTGAAATCACATCATCCACATATTTTTTTGTGACTTGATATGTCTTTTCACCAACTTCTGCAACTGCTGCACCGTCAACAAATTTTTCAATTTCCTCTAAATTGACAGGGCCTCCTGCTTTGATTGCCGCCTGCATACTTGCAGCACCTTTTGGCTCAATGCCTAGCACTTTTGTTGCAGGTGAAATGTGTTTTGTGTAAGTAGCCAAGCCACTAATCAACCCGCCTCCGCCTACTGCACCTAAAAGATAATCCGCTTGAATATTCTGTTTTGCCAATTCATCAAAAATTTCCACTGCAATTGTTCCTTGACCTGCAATAACGTATTCATTGTTAAATGGATCAATGAACGATTTGCCATTATTTTTCGCAAATTCTTGAGCGGCAGCAGCACTTTCATCAAAAGTATCCCCCGTCAAAACAATTTCAATAAAATTTCGACCGAAAAATTCAACTTGCTGAATTTTTTGTTTCGGTGTCGTTGAAGGCATGAAAATTGTCGCAGGAATTTGTTTATTAAAGCACGTAAACGCCACTCCTTGAGCATGATTTCCTGCACTCGCACAAACAATCCCACTTTTCTGCTGTTCCTCAGAAAGTTGCTCAATCGCACAATACGCACCTCGCAATTTAAATGAGCGAACTTTTTGCAAATCCTCCCTTTTTAAATAAATTTGTGCCTCATATTTCTCCGATAAATACTGGTCATATTGCAATGGTGTTTTATTTACGACCTCTTTTAATACTTCATATGCTTTTTCAACATTTTGAAAAGAAAATTCATTCAAGATAATTCCTCCTTTTTCTAGCTGTGAGGGGCAGGAGTTGGGGCGCTGTTCACAATGCCACTTGAAACTTCGTTTCAAGCAGGTAAATGGCATGGTTCACTGCGACAAACTCCTGAACGCC
>NZ_FUXI01000003.1 GCF_900167335.1 Pilibacter termitis | reverse complement strand
CAGTTATATAATCAGTTATATAATCAGTTATATAATCAGTTATATAATCAGTTATATAATCAGTTATATAATCAGTTATATAATCAGTTATATAAAAACTCCACTCGGACTTACGTCCTTGAGTGGAGTTTTTATATGATTGAATTGCGTTTTTTAAGTTTTATCGCTCTAAATCTCGGGTTTCTTGTTGTTGGTACAAACCTAATTTTTCTTGTTGAATTGTTTCATTGTGTTTGAGAGCTGCCTGTTTTGCTTGTGCAATTCTCTCCTTTAAGTTGCTAGGCTCTTTTGTTATGCTTTCTTTTTTCTTTAAAACCACTTCATTAGGAGAATATTCCAAAGAATATTCTGGGTTTAATTTTAGTGTATTGAGTTCCTTGGTCGCTCGGTCGATTGTGTAAACTGCTAAAATTGGTTGTCCTTTGGGAATCTCAATAAATTTCAAATTTAGTGTAGAGTTCGGCACATAACTTTGTCTATGTTCATCAAAAACAAAGGCTAATGCCAAATCTTCTTCAGGTGTTCTAATACTTGAATCAAACTTCAAATATTTAAAATTTTTCCCCTCTGTCAATTCAGAAACACCTTGAAAAAGTCTGGGTAAATGCTGCAAAGCCCCTAACTTTTTAAATGTTGTTCCATCATCTTTTAGTCTAATACTATTCAACTGAAGCTCGTGTCGTTTAATGTCTCGCCAAAATTGTTGCGTGCCAAGTCGATAATCTATCCCTAAAAGATGAAGAATATTCTCTTTCTTCACGAACAACTCTATTTTTCTATCGGCTGTTGCTATAAAAATACGCTTATTAAAAAAATTATCTTGAAAAAATTTTGCAACATCATAAATTCTTTCACTATAATTTCTTAAACGAGAGTATTCTGTATAACTCACTGCACGATAACCTCTTTTTTGTGCCATAAATTAGCTCCTGACTACCAAATAAGGAGGCTAAGATATAACTCTCAGCCCCCTATAATTAGGTTTATTTCTGGTGCTTGCCACCCTCCTGTGATAAATCACAGCTATAAATGTAGGTTTATTTCCCGTGCCTACCACGTTATTCCGTAAAACGGACAATAACCGCAAGTTCAAGTGCCTAACCACTGCATGAGGTTTCCCTCATCTACACCATTATAGTACCATGGTTTTAAGCGGAAATCAAGCAATTTTTCCTTATCATTCATCTTAAAATTTGTCTTTCTTTCACTATTTTCTCTACACGTTCAACTTTTATTCTCAAGTCAATCACGTATTTTTCATACCATAAAAAAACAATGCTCCACAATATAAAAGTAAACATAAAGATTTCCTCTACTGGTATCGACACACACTTAATTATTCCTACTAGAATCGCAAGAATTGACATTGGAACGATTGGTAAGAGGAGTACTGGGAAGAGCGAGTTTAAAATCTCCTCATGAAAGGCAACCCTAGATTTTAGTTTGCCAAAATAATAATCTAGATCCTCCATTGTCATGGTTCGATAGTTTTCCATTTCTTCATGATATAAACGTTTCTTTCGTTTATCAAATTGAAAGTAATACTTCACCAAATTTATGAATCTTTTTTTCTCCATTTTTTCACTCCTTCATTTTTTTTAATGCTATTATTTTGCCATAGAAAAAAACGACCTCTTGTGAAGTCGTCTCGATACTTTATTTATTGAGCGAAATGAAAGTTTGGTCGCAATACATTGTCAAGACTTGTAAATACTTCTTCGTCAACATAAGGCGTAAAGAACGTTTTTTCTATTGAAAGCATATCTTCTATCAATCCTCTTTCCATTTTAAAATGTTCTTCAATGTCCTGTATATCTAATAAACGATTAGATAAAATCAACTGAAAGATACTTCTTATCTTTCCGGGACGTTTCAGTGCAATTTCTTTGTCTAAAGGCTCTTCTCTTTTATACTTTTTCAAAGCAATTTGACGGTAAAAATAACTATGCTGTTTTGCAGTCAAAAATCCTAATTTATATGCCTTCATTTCAAGAGCTTGAATAGAAACATTGTACTTTACTTTTAATGGAATATAGCTATCTGGATTGGAACACTTTCTCATTATCGCAAAATCCTTTTTAACTTCTTCTCTTGGCAAAAGAAAACAAGAGGCAAAATAATCCGCTTCGCTCTCAATTTGTTGTTGTTCTTGTTTCTCCATTGAAAGAAAGTCTAAATGCGGATGTAACAATAAATGTCCTAATTCATGAGCTAAATCAAAATTTCTTCGTACAGAAGATTTTTTTATACCAAGCACGATAATTGGTACTTCTTCTGTCGACCAAGCACTATATGCGTCCGCCTTTCCGCCTACATTCTTTTCTAACACGTGAATCCCCGACTTTTCTAAAGAAACGAGTAAATTCGCATTATTTTCTTGAATAGCTAAAAATTCACGTGCCTTTTCTGCGATTACTTCTATTTTTTCATACGTTAACTCCTCATTCAAATAACCACTTACCTTTTCTCGTAAAGTAAGAATCACACGTGGCGGAGCGTTTAGAAAACTCTCTAAATAACGAATGACTTCCGCAATAACGTTCAAATAAACCACTTCGCTATTTGTCTTTTTCCTTGAGGTAATGTCTCCTTTACGATACGCAACACTGCCCTCAGAAAACGTTTTGGGAACGATAAATTCTTCAAAGAAAAAGGCTGTTTTTACTTGAAAAATTTTCTTCATTTCTAAAATATTTTCAAACGAGGGGGTGGTCGCTTGTTTTTCAAATTGCCAAATAGATTGCTCGGATACATTTAATCTTTCTCCAAGCTCCTTACGAGAAAGACCATGTAGCATCCGTACTACTTGTAGATTTTTCCCATAAAACATTGCAATCTTCCTTTCTTGTTGCTATTGAATTGCTTCTTTTTCTTCTTGCGGAACCGTGTACTCGTAGTCATAAACTTCTATGACTTCTTCTTTTTCACCAGTTATTGCTGCATACTCTTCTTCCTCAATTACAATCAAGCTTGTTTGTAAATAAGGTGTTAAATCTTGTATCATATGGAGCTCTCTTGTTTCAATATCTGGTAAAACAAGCTTTACAGACTCTATCACTTTTTCAGCACTCGTCCGATACACAACAATATAAAAACTATCGTAATCTGACAATTCGTTTTCTGGAATTGAAAAATCTTCTAGTAACTCTAACTGAATCGTAACGTTCGGTACTTTTTTACGCCCTTTCCGTATTTCTGCAATTCTAGGAGCATTGATTTTTGCATAGTTCGATAAATATTGACTTGTAGGCTTCTTTAAATCTTTAGAAAAAGTTCGTTGCAAACGATAATCATTTTTTACAATGAAAAGAGATTTTTTATCCTCTCCAAAACAAAACTCTAAATATTCCCAGCTCTCTCCTGCTTTTTTCTTGCAGTACTCTACAAAAGAACTGGTCTTTCTCGCAACGCTATCATCAATAAAATTCCCTTTTGTATATGCAAAACCAGCTGAAACTTCGAGTTTTTCATCCATTTGATTCCGAAGTTCAAGATATTCTTTATAACCATTCAATAAACCGTCTACTACTGATTGTGCTTGACTTGCCTCTAAAACATTATTCTCCATAGAACACACTCCTCGCTGTTGTATTTTCACTTATTATACAACAAATGCAATAGAAATTAAACCAAAAAATACATTTTCCTTATTTTCTTTAAAGTAAAAAATGCTATTTGGAAGAAAGAAATCATTCCGGAGTCCTGTCATTATTTTTTCCTTTTCCTCTTACAATATTTTTAAATCCATTTTCATTTTTCTTGTTCTGATTTTTGACTCTGTATTCGCTCTTTTTCCTGCTCTTTGATGTCTTCCTCACGCAATTCAACTAGCACCTCTTTAATATGCTGGAAATCTTGTAATTGCTGTTCTTGTTGCCTTAATTCTTGACGTAATTCTTTCTCATGCAATTGGTTCTCTTTGATTAAGTCCACTACTTTTTCTGTCGCAATCGTTGAGGAAAGACCTCGCTTTTCTAATTCTTTGATTGCTTGATTATAAATCGACAGTTCTTGATGATATTGCTTTCTGATCTCCGTCTTGTTCGCAAAGGGTGATTGCAGTTCTTCAAGAATAAAACTGTATTCATTCACGGCAACAAGAAATTTTGAAACAGTGTTGTATTCACCAATTTTTTCTTTTAACAGAAGTAGCTTTTCCCTTAGCTGTTGAATGTTTTCCACTCGTCGCTCGATTTTTTGGTTCAACTCAGGAACGTTGTGAATAGCGTGTTTTCTTAAGAACTCTAATTGAGTAGCGTATTCGTTGGTTTGAGAGAGTGTCGCTTTCCGATTGGCGTAACGTATTTTCCTTGTCATTTTCACGTCCAACACTCCACTTTGACTCTTCAACAATTTCAACAAATCTGCCCCTTTTATATGTTCCATAGGTGGTTTTCTCTTGCCTGTTCGTGCCTCCTTCTGAAAATAGTAATTCCAATTCTTTGAAAGTTCTACTGAAACAGATTGACTGACTTTATCAATGAAAACATACTCCTTTGGAATAAATAGGTTTTCAATTTTTGGGTGGTCAATTCTAATCGTCAATCCCCTGCCACTTAGGAACTGAAACGTGTGCGGTGGTAAAAGAATTTTTTCAGTAGGGATATTCATTTTTCTCTCTAGCTGTCGCAAGAGTTGTTCGCCTCTTAAAAAGAAGTTTGATTGCTTATCATTTTGCATGAAATAATAATGAAATTGGTCGCCCAAATGCACCAAATATTTCTTTTCTACTTTATCAAAATCCACTTGGTTTGCGTCAATGAAAATCTCGCCTTCTTCTCCGTCTAAGTGTTCAGCTGCAATCAATAATCCTTTACTCGAAACTTCTTTAATCACTCGTTCATCTAATAAAACAGGGCTATCCACTTCATGTACGTTTGTCTTTATTTGTTGCTCGTAAAGTTCCTCAATTGTTTGTGTTTCCTCTTCTAATTCTGGCTCTGTTTTTTCTGCGAAATGCTGTATGAGTTTCTCAAGGCTCACTCCCTGATTTAAAGCAAATTCTTTCACGTTAATTTTTTCCATTCCGTGAAGTGTATAAACCACTTCGCCAAGACGATTTTTCTTCCACGTAATTTGACACGTTTCTTTTAATTGCTCTTGAAAATCGCTTAGGTTCTCGCTTGTTTGAAACGTTGTCAGAATGGATTGTTCAATGAGAGAAATGACTGTTTGGTTCTGAGACATTCTCTCTTTGATTCCGTTGAACGTAAAGCGGTCATCATCACTTAATTTCTCTGCTCTTGTTTTTCGCTGTTGATTGCCTCCAACAAATTGATACGTTGCATGAACCCCTTCAAACGACACCGCAATTCCTAAGTTTCTTGCCCCCTCTTGAAATTCCTCTACACTTTGACATTTCTCTAAAAGGAAGTTCAATCGTTTGCGGATTTGAGCTTTATAAGTATTTTGATTGCGATACTTTTGATATTGTTGATAATTGCTACTTAGATGTGCATATTCAGGAAGAACAGATAAGCCATTTTCCAAACACAATTTGTCATTAATCGCTCGCAACATTCCAACGGTTTTATACGGAACGGAGCGAAATTTTGTTTGCTTATAAAAACTTGTAGCGTTAAATACAATGTGGTTGTGAATGTGTGCTTTATCCACATGAGTGGCAATGACAAATTCAAACTCCCCTGCCAACATTTCACGCATGAGCTGTTGACCGATTGCGTGAGCTTATTCTGGGGTGATGTTGTCCTCTGGAGAGAAAGATTGAATGATGTGATAGGACGAAATCTCTGCACCACCCGTTTTGCGATAATCTCCTTTGACTGCACGTGCCAAATTTTGAGTCATCAAAAATTCCGTTGTACTTGTTTCTGGGGTCACGTTATAGCCCGTAACAAGAAAGCCGTCTTTCGTTTTATTGCCGTCTGCAATGTAGTGGATAGCGTCTGAAATTTCATTGCGAGTTTGGACTGTTTTTTCTTCATTCATGATGTAACGCAGCACTTCTTTTGAACTTCGCTTGATTGCTTTTATTTTTATCACTTAAGTCAAATTTTATTCCCTTAAAGCTATAATTGCTATTCGGCAACGTTTTTCCGCCACCATTCGTCACAAGATTTTGTAGCAATTCTTTATCTACACGGATACGCCCTTTTTGACGGTTATTTTCCGCCGTAATGCTGACGGTTTCTCCTGCTTTGATTTTCACTTTGTGTGGTGTGCTATCTAGCACGTATGGAGCAGGTACGGAAAGCTCTGTAATCGTGAGTTCTTCACCGTCAATCGCAATATCATTGAGCGTTACTTCCCCATTGCTGCCAGTGGTTACTTCTTTGGATTGAGAACCGTCCAAAAGATTTCCCTCTACCTTAAACTTGGTATTCGGAACAGCCGTTCGGCTTTCCTCATCTACTTTTTTAATTTTTAGGTCACCTGATTTTTGGATTTTGAGGTTGACTGCAAATATAGCAGGGTCATTGATCGCTCCTGCCATGACCGTTTGTTGGGTTGCTTTTTGATAAGTAACAGGAGTACCACTCATACGAGATTTATAAAAACGAAGTTGTCCGTTTTCATTTGAACTTTTCTTTGCTGTAATAGTCAAAGTGTTACCTGATTTTGAATAATCTACATTCGCTCCATTATCTCGAACCGTATCATATCCACCTAAAACTCCATTTGTATCAGTTAAAGTTATACTTTCACCTACTTTTAAAGTTATAGTTTGTTCATTAAAACTTGGCTTTTTATCATAGTTTGTAATTGCGTCATCAATAACTTTCAAAATCGCTTTGTATTCCGCATTACTAACTTTAATAGAACCGTCTACACGCTCAAACTTTTCAATCGACAATCCTTTGGCTGCTTTCCACACTTCGGATTGCACAACCATTTTATATTTTTCATGTCCTACTGGGTCAGTGTCTCGTTTAGGAGCAATATCCACCCATAGTGCAGTCATAAGACCATTTCTTCGATTCCCTTGCAACAATGCAGGTAAGGGATTCTTCACATAACCCGAGGTCACATAGTTGTCAATCGGCATCATTGGCTCAATACAAAACGCAGCAGCACTATTGGCAGGACTATCCCCTGTCGCATAAATATAAATCGGAGCGTCATATCGGTCATACGGCGTACCGTCTGCCCATGTGCCATAAAACCGCCATAATTCGTGGTTATGATACTCCACTGTCACGTCTTGAGGATAATTTACACCCCAGTTTGCACGTGGAGCGGGCTTTGATACCGCCGAAACTTTTACAGGACTAAAAGCCAGTAGCGACACCAATGATTGAGCCAAAACAAAAATCATCATAGCCCATGCAGAAACCTTTTGTTTCCGAAAATACCCTTTTGACTTCTGCCAAACAGGATAGAAACTTCTTTTTATTTGTTGAAGATTTTTCATCTGTTTTCTCCTTTTTCGCTATATGGTGCAATAGTCTGGCAGCTATTCCAAACTTCAACACACTTTTAGCGTTTCACTTTTTCTTAATCTACAATATTTCACTTTGATTGCTTGTTGGCGAGCGTACACGATACATTTCACCACGTCCTTTCTGGTTTTATAAAATAAAAAAAACAACCCATAAGAATTAAGGAGCAATCTTATGAGTTGTCTTTCAATCGAATTAACACTCGATACCTCGTTGCACGCAACACTTCTCTTGCAGCAATTCTGGCTACTTTGGTTTCAAACAATTCTTCTTCGATACTATCTAAAGTTCGTTTTTCTAGCTCTATTTGTTCATCTAACAAACGACTTTCTTTCTGTAATTCTTCTAAACGATTTTCTCTTTCCATTTTGGTCTCCTTTTGATAAAAATAAAAAAACAACTCATAAGAATTGAATTTCAGTCTTATGAATTGTTTTTATTGTTTTTACACACCTAATTTATCCATTAGTGCTTCTGTTGTTGTTTGTGAGAAATTGATTCCTGCTTTTGTTGCACGAACATTTAACCAATGGGGAATTTTTATTGTTTTTTTATCTGCTTTTGTATCTTGTAAATAATCCGTGAGATTGACAGATACTAATGATACAAATTGTGTTGCAGGGTCAATCTTAATTTCACTCACTTCACTTGGAGTCGGAAGTGGGATATTATTTTCTACATTCCATGCAAGTTGAATCCCCAACAAATCTGAGGCATTTTCCAACGCTTCTTCTATATTTGCTCCTTGCGTAGCAGAATCATCTAAATCTGGAAAATAAACACCTAGCCCAACAGGATCTTTTTCAAAAACAGCAGGATAAATTTTCAACATATTTTTTCCACCTCTCTATACGAGCGTTAGGGAATTACTTCCCTAACAACTCTTGTGCTTTACGAACGGTTTTTTCAACTGCAAGAGATACTTCTTTATTGTGAGAAGTTAGCGTGATTGGTCGTACACCTGCTTTTGCAAACTTACGATGACTTCCTTTTCCTCCGCCTTTAATCTCTACAAAACCTAAAGATTTCAGTATCTTTTCCGCTTCTCGTACTGTCATTGGCATATTTCTCTACCTCCTGACAAAATTATAATAGCACGTACAGGGCGTATTGTCAAATTATTTATATGGATTTATCCAACCAGTAGCAGGGTCTTGATTAAATCCGCTATAATCTTCAAAACCATTAGCATCCATCCATTCCCAAGGATCTTGACCATTTGTATCATACCACCCCGCAGGCGGTTTATTCGGTGTTTGTGGTTTGCTTGGTTGGGGAGCAGGTGCCGCTGGTTGTTGCGGTTGTGGTTGACTAGGAGCAGATGTGCTAGGACTTTGTGCTTGCCCTCCGCCTTGAGAACCACCAGAGTTATTCGTACTTGCACCACCGCCACTATTTGCTTGTGCAGTAGGTTGCACGTATTCTCCTGTATTTTCATTATAAACAGGTTGCCCGCTTTGATTTGCTTGTTCTTGTGCTTGTTGTTCGTTTTGAGCGACCTCTGCACCTTTTTTCTCCTCTTCCTTACGTTTTTCTTCCGCTTCTTTATCCTTTTTATCCAACTCCGCTTTGATTGGATTGAGCTTGCCCTCTAGCTCTTTTTTTACATCTGTATTTTTTATCTTGGCTACTAACTCTAAGGCTTTTTTATTTTTCTCTCGGTTTCCTTTGTCTTTTTCGCTTTCGACAGTCGCCTTTCTTGCGTTTTCTATATCAGTAAATTGCACACGTGCCTGAATGACCACATCACGCACTTTTGCTTTAAACGCCGTATCTTTTTCTTTCGTTAAAAGCTGTTTCTCCAATGAAACAATTGACTCGTTTTTCACATCTTTTTTCAAAATGATTTCTTTTCCGACTTCGCTACCGTTCAGCACTTTCACCGTGAACAAATCATTCACTTCCGTTTGTGTTTGGAACATTTTCTCTACATTTTCGACAAAAATTGACACTTCTTTGTCCGTAGACGAAAACTCACTAAACAACTCTTTATATTTTTGATCGTCAAAGGATTTCACTTCCTTTTCATTTTTTTGCAACTCCTCTTTGACCTTGTCAATTTCCTCTTTTTTCAAGTCTTTCTTTAAAAATTCTTGTTTCTCGTCAAGCAATGCTCTCGCTTTGCTAAAAAGAGTTTTGGTCTCTTTGATTTCTTGTTTTAAAGTTGTCTTTACTTTTTCTGTCTGTGCATAATCCGTTTGTGCTTTAATTGCAATTGCTCCTCCAACTAACGCAAGCACGACCACACCACCGACAATTGATTTTCCCTTCGTTGTTTGTAAAAAATTCTTCGTAGTCATTCCCTAATCTTATATTTATTTTTTTTAAGCAAGTAGAGGCACTTGCACCCTCTGTTGTCTACTTTTCATCTTTAGGGTGGTTAACAGCAGTGGGGAAACTGCTTTTGGGTATAAGATAAAGAGCCACAATACTTACAGTTGTTGTCTAGTAGCGAGCTAGACAACAAACTTCACATGAGATGACTTGCCTGAATAGGCAACGCAAGTAGAAGGACTTGCACCTTCATTCATCTATCTGCTATTACTGATTAGATTATGATACTTGCGGTAGTTGCCTAACCTATGAGAGCTAGACAACATTTGTAAATTTATTTATAAAAAACGAAGGAGAATTTCCCTTAAAGTAGGGAATACAAGCAAAGAGAGTTGAACCTTATGAATAGCCCTAAACTTTTTACCGAAAATGGAGGGGAGAACCACTTTCAGCAAAAAGTGATTTGCTATACTTGTTTTAAAAAACAAATACTCTAATGGTAAGAGAAAATCTTTCGTCATCTCTCCATTTAATTTGTGGATAATATTTTCAAACTTCCATTCCAACCATATCAAGCACAACACTCATCTCAAAATCATCTAATTCTGACTGAGAACAAGGAAAATTACATATATCCTCTCCTTCCTTAATCAACACATCTAAGATAATAGTATCTTTGCTATTATCATAAAAAGATAGAGTCACTCCACTATCACTTTCCCTCACATTCACAATATAACCATTATCTTCCCCGAACCTCTTAATCTTCCTGATTAACTTCTTATTCAAAATTAAACCTCCTTGCAGAAAAAAACAGCCACGCGGAATCATTCCATGTAGCTGTTCTTGTAATGTTATTTAATTCTTGATTGGATTGTAAGTTGAAATAACAACTTTCTTTCTACCTACGATAATAAAACGCTTAGCATTTATTTTTTTAAGGTCACCTTATTTATTCTTTTGGAATCCTTCCCAGTCTTTCATAAATTGATCAATTCCTTTGTCTGTCAACGGGTGAGCCCACAATTTAGGGAATAAGTCTCCCGGAATTGTTGCAATATCTGCTCCTACTGCTGCAGTTTCCTCCACATGAGCAAGCGAACGAATACTTGCTGCGATAATTTCTGATTTCAAACCATAACTGCTTAATACGTGTTTCAATTGTGCAACCATTTCCACACCGTCTGTTGCAATGTCGTCCAATCTTCCAACAAAAGGACTTACATATGTCGCCCCTGCTTTTGCAGCAAGAAGTCCTTGTGCAACGCTAAAAATAAGCGTTACATTGGTTTTAATCCCCTCTTTTGAGAGAATATTCACTGCCTTTAATCCTGCTTCTGTCATTGGAATTTTTACTACGATATTTTCTGCCCATGTTGCAAGTTCACGTGCTTCTTTTACCATACTTTCAGTATCTAGCCCAATTACTTCCGCACTAACAGGACCTTTGACAATCGAACAAATCTCCTTCACGACTTCTTTAAAATCACGTCCCTCACGTGCAATAATCGTAGGATTTGTGGTAACTCCGTCTACCAATCCCAATGCGTTAATACGTTTGATTTCCTCAATGTTTGCTGTGTCTAAGAAAAATTTCATTTTTTTATTTCTCCTTTTTCTAGCTGTGAAGTGCTGAAGTTGGCTCACTGCCACTGACTTCAAAACGCATTTCTTCGCTTTTCTTTGTCTAGCTACGAAATGCTGAAGTCAGCTGGCTGTTCGCAACGTCGCTTGAAACTAAAGTTTCAAGTAAATAAACGACGTGGCTCACTGCCTCTGACTTCAAAACACATTTCTTCGCTTTTCTTTGTCTATATTTAAAATACCTTTTATAGATAAGTTCTACAAAAGCATTTCAATATACCTTCTATCATGATATTTCAATTTTTCCATTTGGTCAACAAAAATTTTTATACGCTTTCAACTTCTTACTTCTTTTGTTAAAAAAACGATACGGGCAATCCTTCTATTTTACAGGTAAAACCGAATTTTTTCCGATTTTATTGTTTTTTATCAAAATAAACAAAATCAAAAGTTAAAAAATTCGGTTTTTAAATCTATTCCTTATCCTTGCCCATAATAAGCATTTTCCCCATGTTTTCTGAAATAATGTTTGTCTAATAAATAACTAGGGATTTTTTCGTGATGATTGGATAAAACTTCTGTTCCAAGTGCCATGTGAGCAACTTCGTCTAGTACAATACTATTTTCCACTGCTTTTTCAATGGTTTTCGCCCATGTAAATGGTCCATGATTTCTCGTCAAAACGGCTGGAACTGCTAAAGGATTGAGTTTTCTATTTCTGAATGTTTCGACAATGATTGCACCTGTATCTTTTTCGTAACTGCGAAGAACTTCTTCTTCTGTTAATTGTCTTGTAATAGGTACTGAGCCGTAGAATGTGTCGGCATGAGTCGTGCCATATGGCAGTAAATCACGACCTGCCTGTGCCCACATAACAGCATATTTAGAATGTGTGTGAACAATCGCACCAACTTCCTCAAATTCTTTGTATAAAACAAGATGAGTAGCTAAATCTGAGGACGGTTTAAGAGAGTTTTCTTCAAGCAAATTTCCCTCCAAATCCGTGACAACCATTTGCTCTGGGAGCATTTCTTCGTAAGGCACGCCACTTGGTTTAATCACCACGACCCCTAATTCTCGGTTTACTTCACTCACGTTTCCCCATGTCAATACGACCAGACCACTTTTTTCTAGTCGAATATTTTCATGACAGACACGTTCTTTCATTTCTTGAATTGCTTTTATTTCAGTCTTTATCAAGATAATTTGCCTCCTTTAACCATTTGGAAACTTTTTCCCATGATTTTTCCACTTCTTGTTCTGGATTCTCAGCGTTCTCACTCCACATTTCCATAACAAATGAACCGTTATATTCTAGTCGTTTCAATGTTTTCAAAAGTCCTACAAAATCAACACAGCCCGTACCAAATGGCACATCACGAAATTGCCCTTTGAACGTGTCTGTTACAGCCAGTGTATCTTTTAAATGAATGGCTGAAATAGAGCCAATGCCACGTTCTAATTCATAGGCTGGGTTATTCTCACTCCATGCAGATAAATTGCCTAGATCTGGGTAAACTTGCAAATATGGGGAAGAAATTTGCTCTTTTATCTGTAAAAACT
The DNA here is from genome assembly GCF_900167335.1 of Pilibacter termitis. Taxonomy (GTDB): domain Bacteria; phylum Bacillota; class Bacilli; order Lactobacillales; family Streptococcaceae; genus Pilibacter; species Pilibacter termitis. The sequence goes on along the minus strand of NZ_FUXI01000003.1, from coordinate 134,969 downwards.
TTGTGATTGAATTGATAAACGGATCATCCATGATTTCAATTGCAAGCACGACATTTTTTTCACTTGCAATTGCCACACATTTTTTCAGATTTTCGATAAAATTGTTGCGTGTTTCCATTGATTTTTCTTCGTAATAAACATCATATCCTGCTAATTGAATTTGCCTAACACCTAAATCACTTGCCAAATCTACCGCTTGTTTTAGCATGAGTATTGCTTTTTCCTGTGTCGCCTTATCCTTTGTTCCAAGCGGAAAACGTCGGTGTCCGCTCAAACAAATTGAAAGAATCGGAACACCTACGGAGAAAATGGCATTACGCAAGTCTTCACGTTCTTCTTTTGACCATAAAAGTCTCTTTAACCTTTCATCACTTTCATCAATTGACATTTCCACAAAATCAAACCCTAGTTTTTTCGCTAAAGTCAACCGCTCATACCAAGAAATATTTTTAGGTAATGCCTTTTCATAAATACCAAACGTTGCCATATTATTCCCCCCAAATACGTTTCAATTCATTTTGGAAAGCAAGTGCTGCCTCTTTAGGATTTTCAGCAGAAGTAATGCCTCTACCAGTAATAAAAGTATAGACCTCTACACCTTCAAACAATTTTAATGTATCCACATCAAGTCCACCTGTTACAGAAACACGAAAGCCCATTTCAATCAATTTTTTTACTTTTGATAAATCTTTTTCTCCCCACGTTTCTCCTGCAAAGAGTGCGTCACGACTTTGATGATAAATCGCTTGTGAAATACCCGCTTCTAACCATTCTTGTGCTTGCTCATACGTCCAATCGCCATAAAGTTCCACTTGAATTTCGTCTACTTCTTTATTTGCTGCTTTCATGGTAGGAATCGTTGCAGAACAAATACACGTCATCCAATCTGCACCAGCTTTTTTTACATTTCCAGCCACAGTTCCACCTGCATCTGCACATTTTGTATCTGCAACAATTGTTTTTTCTGGAAATAAAGCACGCACACACTCAATTGCTTTTTTCCCCTCTTGCAAACACAAAATCGTTCCTATTTCTAAAATATCCACAATTTCGCCTACAACAGCCACATCTTTTAAAGCACTTGCTAAATCATTATGGTCAAGTGCAATTTGTAAATTTGGTTTCATAACTTCTCCTTTTCACTTCGGTGCATGAGAAAAGGAAAATTCTCCTCATGCACCTTTGATATTTTTTTACTTGAACTTTTTCTCTAATTCCGTTTCACTCTGAATACGCTCGCTAATTTCTTTTGCGTTCATTACGTTTTTTACGCCAACAATGGTTACGCCTTTTTTCTTGGCATCATCAAACATATTGAGGAAATTTAGTGGACAAAACACCACATCGTATTGCCCTGCTGTACTTTTCCCCTCAGAAATCGCACAATGGTGAATTTTTGTAATCGGAATTTCCAAACCTTTCAACGCTTTTTCTACACTTCTTTTCATCATTAGGCTTGTTCCAGAGCCGTTTGCACATGATACTAATACTTTCATTTTAAAGTCTCCTTATTTTTTATAATCGTTATTCTAAAATCCCTTTGTTTTCTTTGTATTGTTCATAATCTTCTACGATTAGGAAATAATTTTTAGGATCTTTGCGGTATTCGAGTTGTGGGATAATGACTAAAATCAATATCACAACTGCTACACCAAAGAAACCTAAGAATTTCATCAATACGGTAAATCCAGGCCATAATGTATCCCAGTCAAACATTCCAAGATACCCTCCATATTTGGATAATCCTACCCAGCTTGCAATAAGAGCCGCACCGACAACTTGGATAATTCCTGAGAAAAATGGAAGGATCATTGCAGCTTTTGCTCCAGCTCGTTTGTTTGCATAAACGGCAAATACTGCATTGTCAAAGAACAGCGGGATAAACCCTGCGATAATGATGACAGGCGATTTGAATACAATCAACGCACCAATCGTCAAAAATTGCCCTAACGCTCCGAATAAAAAGCCGAGTGTTACTGCATTTGGATGCCCGAATGCAAATGTCGCTGCCACATCAATTCCCGGAACAGCCCCCGGTAAAATGGTATCTGAAATCCCTGTGAAACTCTCTGTCAACTCTGCTACGAAAGTACGCACCCCAAGTTGCAAAATCGCAAGATTTACAGCAAATTGCAAGGAAGTTGTCATAATGTAAAAGAGAAAACTTTGTTCTGCTGTGATAAATTGATTTTCCACAAAATAGTCATGACCCAATACGGACATGATAATGCCGAAAAAGACGAGCATTAAAATACCTGTTGCCACCATGTTTTCATTGAAAATCTTTAAGAACCCCGGTAATTCAATATCTTCCAAATGACGAGCTTTTCTTTCTTGCTTGTTTGAATGTTTTTTCATCACATCCGCCACTTTTGATACTAATGCAATTCCGAACATTTGCTGGTGAGCAACGGCAAAACCTGCTCCGTCGGTCAATTCTTGTGTTAAACCAACGGTTAAGTTTGAACCAACTGCCCAATATAAACCTAAAATCAAGCCCATAATGGCAAGGACTTCGATTCTTCCAAGTTCTGGGAAACAAAATAGCAATAACCAAAATGCTGTCGCCGCTTGTTGCACTTGCACATTTCCTGTGGTAAAGACGGCACGAAGTTTTGTATATTTTTGGAAACGCACGAGTAAAATATTGAAAATAAACGCAATCAAAAGCAAAATCATCGCATCTCCAAATGATTTTCCAAATGTCTTTTCAACCCCCTCGGTAATTGCATTTTGCCCAAAATATGGGTCAATAACGGTCGCATCTAGGTTAAATCTCGTTTTCAACCCTGCTAAAATCGGGCGAAAATTATTGACCAAACCGCCTGAACCGACCATTAAAATCATATAGCCAATGGTTGCCTTTAAAAATCCTGCAATACATTCAGAAATCGTCTTTTTCTGAAGAAGATAACCAATTAGCACGATGAAACCAATAAAATAAGCCGGCTGTGTCAAAATGTTTTGAGCAAAATAGCTCCAAACTTTGAGTAAAAATTGTCCTATATTTTCCATTGTTTGCCTCTTTCTTTTTGTTTGTAGTTTCAGACTATCTCTAAAAACTCACGTTTACCTAAAATTGCTAGTTTTGGCTAAAACGGAGTTTTTAGAGGTGCCGATATTTATCTAATAGTGAAGTAGCTAACTTATTCTCGAACGAACTTTTCCATGACTTTTTTGTAGTCCTCCATTGTCTCAATTTCGTTGAGGGATTCGATTATCCCTTCTGTCATGAGGAGTTCTGAAAGATTTGAGATATTTTCAATGTGTTCTTCAGCATTTTTCGCTGCAAGAGTGAAGAATAATTTGGCTTGTTTTTCTTCGTTTCCTTCCTCAAACGAAACAAACTCTTTCACTTTGGTAAACGCAATCGCCGTTCCTAGCACACCTTCACTTTTTTCGGAGGAATGAGGCATCGCAACACCCGGAACTAGCACGATATACGGGCCATATTCCTTTACACATTCGATGATTTCCTCGATATATTTTTCTGTGATAATTCCTTTTTCAAGCAAATTTTCGCCCGATAGACGCACCGCCTCCTCCCAATTGCTTGGCGTTTCATCTACAATGCGAACTAAATCATTTTCTAAAAAATACTTCAACATTTGATTTCTCCTCATGTTCTTTTCAATTATAAAAACGACGGGAACGGTGTGTCATTTTCTACTACAAAAGCATCGCTAAATCCTCGGTCAAAATTAAATTCTAATTTGTCCTTATCCGCTGGATAATTAAATTCTCCGCCCACTTGCCAAATAAATGGTTTAAACGTATATTGCAGGCGATCTTTTTTGAATTTCCAAATCTCTGTAATTTCCTTTGGATCTGCCATGAAATTTGACCAAATATCATAGTGAACAGGAATGACCACTTTCGCATTGAGGCTTTCTGCCATTCTTAACATATCAACAGAAGTCACTTTATCCGTTATCCCACGTGGGTTTTCACCGTATGCACCAAGACAAACGTCAATTTCATTTTCATTTCCATGTTTCGCAAATAAATTGGAATAATGAGAATCCCCTGCGTGATAAATATTCCCACCACTTGTTTTGAACAAATAATTCACCGCAATCTCATCCATGTCTTGTGGCATTTTACCTTTTAGCACGATTTCTGGATTGCTACAAGTCACTAAAGCGGTGCGGTCAAATGCTTCAAGTGCTTTAATTGTTACATCTTTCACTACTACTTCTTCATTTGGATGAATGACAATCACTCGCTCACTCGGCACTCCCCAATTCAGCCATGTATTGACCACTTCACGAGGGCCGATAAATTTAGCATTTGGACAATTTTGTGCCACTGCTGCTGCTGTATTAATATCCAAATGATCCGAATGAATATGGGTCACCACAAGTGCATCGACATTTTTCACGGCAAACGGATCCAACACAAACGGTTGAGTACGCAAATTAGGTTGTTGTTTTTCCACACCGCTCATTCTCATCATCTGATGTCCTTTGACCATTTTACCGCTGCCATGCGTGCGTTTGCCTGTGCCGCACCACAAATCACATAAAATATTCGTTCCCTCGTGCGTTTTCAACCAAATTCCCGTACAGCCGAGCCACCAAATCGAAACCGTCCCTTCTGCTACTTCTTTTTCTTCGATTTCTTCGTTTAAGTACGTTCCCCACTCTGGAAATGTACTTAAAACCCAGCTTTCTTTTGTCACTTCTTGAATTGTTTTAACCATGATGTCCTCCTCAAATGATTTCTTCCTTGTAAATTGAAAATCTCGAGCTTTCAATTTTTTTTGCTCAGCTTTTTTGAGCTAAGCGTGATAAACTTGCGCTAAGTTTTTCTATACCTTTATGATACCTAGAAAAGAAAACAGTTACAATATATTTATATGAACATTTGTTTGATTTTATGAATATTAATAAAGTTTATATGATAATTTTGTATTTTTTAAGAGTGAAACGCTTTCTTTTTCTTGATTTTTGCTTATAATAAAAGAAAAAGAAAGTATTATTATGGGCACCTCTAAAAACTCCGCTTAAGACTAAATTAGCTAGTTTTTCGATTTTCGAGGAAATCGACGAAAGCTATGTGGTTCATAGTTTGAGGAGATTGACGAAGAAAATTGGAAAACTAGCAATTTAGGATAAGTGCGAGTTTTTAGAGGTGCCCTTATTGTAAAGGAAAAATTGACTTGACAACTGTGGAGGAAAAACAATGAAAAATTCTATCAAAAATGTAATCGAACGACAAAGTTTGCTTTACCAAGCATTGCAAGAAAACAATGAATTAACCGTTGCAGAGCTTAGCAAATATTTGAAATGCTCTGAGGTAACCATTCGCCGTGATCTGAGCAAGCTAGAAAAAATGGGAAAAATCTTTCGCAAACGTGGCAAAGCTGCCTGTATTCCAGAAACACCAATCAATGAAAATAAAAATGAAGAAATACAGCGAATTAAGGAAAATATTGCCTCGGTTACCGCAAAATTAATTCCAGAAGGAAGTACTATTTTTGTCAATTCTTCTTCTATTGCTATGGAAACGGTCAAAAAACTTGCTGATAAACGGCTGACCATTTTGACCAACAATGTGCGAATTATTGACAGCGAACAGCACCCTGAGACGACCATTTTGCTTTCTGGTGGCGAAGTTCGTTTCCCTCGTGAAATTTTAGTCGGAGAGTTTGCTGCCTCCTTTTTTCACAACATGATTGCCGATTTTTCGATTATCGGCAGCTACGGTGTGACGTATACTGCCGGATTAACCACTCCACTACTAAACGAGGCAGAAATCAATCGCATCATGATTCAAAATACTTCTGGCCCTATTATTCTTGTCGCAGATTACCGAAAAATTGGGTTGATTACTAATTTCAAAACGGCAAGTATCAAGTCTATCAATTATTTGATTACCGACATTTATGCCAACCAAGAAATCATTCGACAAATTGAGGCTCAAGGCGTGCAGGTGATACAGGTGAATCCTTATTGATAGGAAAAAAGCAAGGATAAGTGAGCAATTCCTACTTATCCTTTCTTTTTCGGCTACAAGTTGCAAACTTCAAAACGTCGCTCTTCGCTTTTCTTTGTCTAGCTGCGAGGAGCAGGAGTTTGGCCGCTGTTCGCAATACCACCTGAAGCTCTGCTTCAGGCAAGTAAATGGCAAGGCTCACTGCGACAAACTCCTAAACGCCCCTCTCGCTTTTCTTTTTTCATTTCGTGATCGTTTGATATACACTGTTAGTTTCCTCAGCTGTTCGATAATTGAGATAGTACACTTTTTCTGGTGTTTTTATCTCAATCATTTTCCTCACGTTGTTGTGTATCAAAAGAAAACTTGATTTTCCATTGACTGTAAACTCCCCAGTGTTGTAATGCTTTGAGTTTGTTCCTGCAACTTTCACGACATTTTTTAATTTTGTATCAATAAGCTCGATGCTTTCGATTTTGCTCTCAGGTATTTTCTTTGTCGTCAAAAAATGATGTAACACCAAAGCATTTTTTTCTTTTTGAATGGTGAAAGGCTGTGGTGTAAAATCATTATAAGCAAGCATAAGGCTTAGAGAGGTGATAAGCACTATGATAAAGCCAAAAATGCCAATCAGTATTCCTTTTCCTATTTTTGTTCCTAAATTGATTGTAATCTGCAAATTGGTGCGATAAGGAACGAATAATCTTGGATCGTTTTTGTTAATGTAAACCCCGTATCGCCAATATTTGTCCTCGTTCGCCTCTTCTATTATTTTGACTCCTTGTAAATGAAGATTCATTTGCTGACGCAATTTCGCCAAAAGAATAAAAAGAGACACAATCAAGAAAATGGTGGCAACCAAAAGAATTACCAGTGCAAAAATATTTTTTTGATAATCTGTCGTACTAAGTCCAATACTGGTTATAAAAATGAGAACGGCTGAATAACCTATCAACAATAAAATCATTTTGTTCCATGCTTTTTTTCGTATCGAAGAAAGAATGAAATTGATTTTTGTATTGTAAGTAATCGCCTTAACAGGCAATTTGCGAACGGTTTTATACAAATAAAGGAGTATTACGAGAAACAAAACAATCAAAATACTCAAAGTAAAAATACTGCTCCACATTTTTGTATGTTGCAGTAGATACACAAGGCTTACAATACTTGAAAGGATAGGCATACAAAACCAAATAGGAGAAATCACTCCCTTCTCCTTTTGAGAGACGACATGAGTATCAATCAAAACCGTTCTTTTTTCATTTTCCTCAGTCACTCCTAGCATTTTTTGCTTAAACTCTTTTACTTCACCAATCGCAAGAATATGCTCCCAAAAAATAAGGGCAAGCATACCAAATAGCAAGAAGAAAAAAGCAAAAAGTTGTATAGAGTCAAATGGAATGAACGAGGTCAAGCAGCTTAACACACAAGTGATAATCACCGTCGCACTCATTCTTTTGAGCATAGTCGTAAGAACTTTCTTGACTGTTGTGTGATGCAATAGTTCGCTTGGCAAAGTATTTTCTAGCACAATATTTTTCTGCGATAGTTGTGTGATATACATTGCAACAACGAGAACAACTCCTGTAAACAAGAGAATAGCAGGAAATATAATATAGAGCATCATTTGCACCTACTTTCTTTCTAAATCGTGATAAATTTTAGTAATGGTCTCATTCATTTCTTCAAGAGAAATATTGTGAATTTTGGCAAGTGCCATAAGTTGCAAGAGAATCTCCTGAAATTTTGCTTGGTTTGTAAATATCTTAGGCGGTGTCGTTACAATTTTCGTTCCACTTCTTCTATCGCTTACCAAAATCCCTTCGTCTTTCAGTGCTTGATAGCCTTTTTGAATGGTCATCATATTGACACCTATTTCTTCTGACATGGCACGCACACTTGGTAAATCCTCTCCCCAGTGCAATTCTCCTTTTGCTAAACCTAAAATCACTTGGTCGTGAATTTGCTGATAAATAGGGGTTTCGCTTTCGAATTGGATCGTCATCAACATTTCATCACTTCCTTTCATGTTGTTTATATATGTATTATAACATATAATACAATAAATACAAAAAAAGAAGTTCTCAACGAACTTGACTTTTATAGCGATTAAAAAAAGTGTTAGCGAACATCTTCCAGCTAAGTTGAAAAATAGCGTGAAATTTAACTGGAAGATTGATGAATTCGCGGGGGATTTTACGGGTAACTCTAAAACCTCATACTTACCCAAAATCGCTAGTTTCCAGATTTCCTAAAAACAAGAGAAACTAGCTGATTTTGGATGAAACGGAGTTCTTTTATTTTATCCTCAAAAGATTCTCCCTCAACAAAAACTCATCCTTAAACGAAATAAGCAAAGTAAATTGATTATTTGTGCGATAGCCTGTAATCGTTTTGTAGGCTTGATAAGGAATTTGTTTAGCGAATACAATCAATTCGTCTGTGTTGTAGCTGGTTAATTCTAGTTGGTTTGTTTCCTCGTAAACGCAGGCTTCGGTTAATTCTGTTGAAGTTAACTCGTGCAATACGCTTGGGGTATGATTTTCCTTGCGAGGAGCAGTACGAAACCATGCTGGTGCCATAGAAATCTCGTAGTGTGGGAATGTTTCGGTAATCTCAAACATTTTCGTTAGCACTTTTTTCAGCGTAGAATATTGTGCCTCGTACTCTGGGAAAATCATGCCAATTTCTTCGTTTTCATTCGGTAATAGCTGAAATCCCCAACTTTGACCAGAAAGATTCATGCGAATAAAACGATTGTTCATCGAAACAAGCGTTCCTTCAGCGTAAAAATTCAAGAAATCTTCTTCTTTTTTAGCATAGCTTGTCTCAAAAAAGCCAATTCCTTTGAGTAAATCATGGTAGTATTTCGTTGCCGTCTCTGGTGATTGATGATAATGCTCGGCAAAATAAGCATTTACCACACTTGGCGGAGGAGTGAGTAAGTCTAATAACTGCACAAAAATCATGTATTGAATATCTTCCTTGTCCGTTGCTTTCTTCGCCAAAGCCTCAGCAGTTTGCTTTGCAGACAAAGAAGAGTCGGCATCCATGTCGCCACCTGACAAGTCAAAAATCTTGTTCGCCAAATATTGACGGTCAAGCTCCATCCAACCACCGTTTTGAATGGCATAATCTATAAACTGGTCAATCATCTCTTACACACCTCACTTCTTCTTTTCTTCAAGAATCGTATGTTTCTTAACAATCATTCGTTTTGCCGCCATCAAAAATGCTGGAATTAATGAAACGAAAATAATCGCAATCATAATCAATTCAAAATGCTTTTGCACAAACGGAATGTTCCCAAAGAAAAATCCTGCTATCACGCAAAGAAATATCCAAGTAAAACCTCCGAGTGCATTGTATAACACAAATTTTTTGTGTGGCATTTTGCTTGTCCCTGCAGTAAACGGCACAATCGTGCGGATAATCGGCATAAATCGACCGAGGAAAATGGCAAACGAACCGTATTTTTCAAAAAATTGCTCTGCCTCCTCAATGTAGTGAGGTTTTAAGAAACGGGTCAATTTCGGATGTTTGTGCAGACTTTCGCCAAAATGACGACCTATTTCATAGTTCAACAAATTGGCAAAAAACGCAAGAATAGTGAGCGAGACAACTAAAACAGTCACCGAAATACTATTTGACCCTAGTGCTGCCACACTTCCTGCAAAAAATAAAATCGAATCCCCCGGTAAAAATGGGAAAATCACAATTCCTGTTTCCACAAAAATAATCAATCCTAGCACAAGATAAAAATAAATCTCCCGATTGTGCAAAAGCTGTGTCAATAGCTCTGTAAAATTAAACATAAAACCCTCCATTTATACATAGAACCCTATAAAAATTCGTGATTCCTTTTAGATTTGTCTTTGCTATTATAGCATTTTTTGTTGAAAGACAAGTGCTATACTTAATTGATATAAGGAAAATTAAGAAAATGCTTATCTGTTTTCCGAAAAAAAGCAAGGCTAGGACATTATGCCAAACCACGCTAGAAAAAATCTACCTACACGAGAGATGAAGTTTGGTGGCTGTTCACAGTGCCGCTCGAAACTGCGTTTCGAGTAGATAAACGGCACGGCTCACTGCCACAAACTTCAAAACGCCCCCTCGTAGCTTTTCTGTGTCTAGCTGCGAGGGGCTGAAGTCTGGCAACTGCTCACAATGTCGCTTGAAGCTTCGCTTCAAGTAAATAAACGACATGGTTCGCTGTTGCAGACTTCAAATCGCCCCTCGTAGCTTTTCTATTTCCCGCAGACGAAGAACCATCTTTTGCTTTCTTTTGTTGGGGAGGTGTCCTTGAAATCTGCGTAAATTTCGATGTTGTTGAATCCTGCACTTTCGAGCATAAATTGGTATTGTTCTAAGGAGTAGGTACGTTCTTCATGCACTTCGTCAATGCGTTCAAACACTCCCTCAGCGTTTTCTACGAAGAAAGTTAGCTCATGCACGATAGAATGAGTTTTTCCTCCAGAAAAACTATCCCACAAAAACGCAAAGTCTTCCTCATTTTCATGATAAGAATAGTTAGGAAACACTTCATCAATTTGGTAAATAGAATGGACGTCAAAAATGAATACCCCGTCATCTTCTAACACTCGATACACTTCATCAAATACTTGTTGTACTTCTTGACGATTTTTCATATAACAAAGTGAATCTGAAAAACAAGTGACCGCTTGGTAAGTGCCAACTTCAGACAAATCAAGCATATCGCCCTCGCACCACTGAATATTGACTTCTTCTTCTACTGCACGATTGTATGCCATCATGAGCATTTCTTCGGACAAATCAAGCCCAGTCACCTCATATCCCTCTTTGGCAAGTTCTACGGCTAACGCACCTGTGCCACAAGCAAGCTCTAGCAAACTTTTCGTTTCTTTTGGCAAATGACGTTTAGAAAAAGACAACCATTTTTCATAAAGCGAAGTATCCATTACCTTATCATAAATAAAAGCAAAGGTTTCATAATTTTCCATTACTCTGCACTTATCCAATCTGTAAGTTCCACAAGTGTGGCATCGCTCCAAAGTTTCTCAAGGTTGTAATAATCACGCTCGTCTTTTGAAAATACGTGTAAAATCACATCTCCCAAGTCCACTAAAATCCATTTTCCGCCGTCACGACCTTCAATGCGTTTCACAAGCCCGCCATTTTTTCCAATTTCTTCGACTACATTGTCTACAATCGCATGAATTTGTCGCTCATTGTTCCCATGTGTAATAACAAAATAATCGGCAAGTAGACTTACTTTTTGTACGTCAAGAGCCAAAATATCCTCTGCTCGTTTGCTATCTGCTGCTTTTACTACTAATTCTAATAATTTTTTCGTATCCAATTCTTTAATAATTCCTTTCCGATCAAAGTTTTCTTCGTTATCATTTCATTCCTGCCACCCAAGTATTGTATGCCTCAATAGTTTGAGGGTAAATTTTTGCATTTTGGGCAATCAAATGTTCTAGTGTGTGTATAAGTTCAAATTTTACTGCGAAATCCAAGTTTTCCTCTGCAATTTTTCTTGCCTCTTCGACAAGTGGAAATGTACGGTTTTCTTCGATATAGTCTGCTACAAAAATAATTTTGTCTAGCAAACTCATCTGTGAAGATGCCGTTGTATGCACACGTACTGCTTGCAAAATTTCTTCGTTGTCAATTGCCAACTCACGAGTAATCACTTCGACTCCTGCTATGCCATGCCAAATATTGTTGCCAAATGGAAGAATCTTGTTATCTATCGCACTTTCTCGAATGAGTGCAATCATTTCATCATCGCTTTTTTCCTTTGCATAATCATGTACAAGTGCAGCAATGCTTGTTTTTTCAAGCTCTTCACCGTATTTTTCAGCTAAGTGAAATGCCGCTTTTTCCACTCCTAACACATGGCGAAAACGTTTCTCGCTCATCACGGAGTTCACACGCTTGAGCAATTCTTCACGTGTTCCTTGAAAATACTTTCCGCTATACATTAAGTTCTTCTTTTCCATTTGTATATAGTCCGTTTCGTTTGATATAGTTCAATACTTCACTCGGTAATAAATAACGTGGCTCCATACCTTTGTTTATCATTTCACGTAGTTTTGAGCTAGAAATATCTAACTTCGGAGCATCCACCCAAATTACAGGATAAGTTGTACTTGCCTTATACTCTGGTCTTTCTACCGCAACAAATTGCACCATATCAACCAATTCATCAATTTTATACCATTTTGGCAAATATTCCACCATATCCCCACCGATAATAAAATAATAGTCAACCTCTGGATTTAGCTCCAATAATTGTTTCATCGTGTCATAAGTGTAGCTTTTCCCACCACGATGTAATTCAATCGTTTCAATGCCAAGTCTTACATTGTCTTTTGTGGCTAATTGTAACATATTGAGTCTATGCTCTGCTGAAATCGTTTCTTTCGTATCAATGTGTGGCGGCAAACATTCTGGCATAAGATACACTCTATCAAGCCCAAGTTGTTGCTCCACTTGATCAGCAATCAGCAAATGTGCATGGTGAACAGGATTAAAATTGCCACCTAAAATCCCAATTTGACGACGTTTTTGTGTTGTCTCCACCATTGTTTCAACTGTTTCTTTCGCTTTTGTCATAGCTTTACTCCATCTTTTCACGAATTTTTCGCTTGTCAACTAAATGGATTTTACTTCCTTTGAAAGTTTTTGGTATTTTTCCTTACTTGACGGTTTAAATAGCACCAACACTCGACCAATGATTTGCACAACCATAAGTCCGAGTTGTTCTGCTAAAAGTGTAGCAACCTCACTTGCCTCCTCGTCTGTATTTTGTAAAAGAGACACTTTAATCAATTCACGACGCTCCAAAGCCTCACGAATCCCTGTTTTTATCTCGTCATTCAACCCACCTTTTCCAATTTGATAAACAGGGGTTAAATGATGTGCTTTACTTTTTAAAAATCTTTTTTGTTTTCCAGTTAAATTCAATTTCTTTTCCTCATTTTCATAATTTCAATCATTTTTCTAATACTCACTGCGACAAACTCCTTACGCCCCCTTCGCTTTTCTTTCGCCTTAAATCAGTGATTTTCTTACCAATACATCTACACCTTCTGGTGCCCAGCCTGCCACAATTGCAGGACCTTTTACGCTAATCCAACCAAGACCAGCAAAGACAATATCACTTTTCTCTTTAATCGAATGCTCAAAACGCACAAGACGTGGGAAATGCTCTCGTTCATCCGCACGTGGGGGTGTAAGCAAACCACCTTTATGTTTTTCATAAAATTCATCTGCTTTGGCAAGTTTCGTGCGGTGAATTGTCACATCATTTGCCACATAACAAATAAATCCTTGTTTGTCGCCTTTGATAAAATCAAAACGTGCTAACCCGTCTAAAAATAGCGTTTGCTCAGCATTTAACTGATAAACTTTCGGTTTGATTTCCTTTTGTGGTGCAATGATTTTCAAATCTTTTTTCCCAAGATAATGTGCCATTTGATGTCGGTGGATAATCCCCGGCGTATCAATGATAAAATGCCCGTCATCTAATGGAATTTCAATTTTATCAAGAGTTGTTCCGGGAAAACGACTGGTCGTGATAATCTCTTGAAGTCCTGCACGTGATTGGATAATTTTATTAATTAACGTTGATTTTCCAACATTGGTGACTCCTACCACATAGACATCTTTTCCGTTGCGATAATGCTCAATGCTGGACAAAATTTCTTCTAAATTCTCTGGTTTTTTCGCAGAAGTCAATAAAACGTCCACTGGTTTCAATCCTAACTCGTTGGCACGTTCTTTCATCCACTGAGTCAATCGTGCTACTTTTAAAGATTTAGGCAAAATGTCTTTTTTATTCCCGATTAAAAGAATGGGATTATTCCCTACAAAACGGTGCAAACCTGTAATAATCGAACCATTAAAATCAAAAATATCCACGACATTGACAATCAACGAATCGCTCTCACCAACTTCGTGAAGTAATTTCAAAAAGTCATCATCTGTCAAAGAAGCATCTTGAATTTCATTGTAATGACGCAAACGGAAGCAACGTTGGCAATACAATTCCCCTGTTTCCATACCTTTTTCAAGGGCAGCTTTTGGTGTAAAACCAATTTTTTCCTTATCCTCTGTCTGAATGGTTGCACCACAACCAATACATTGTAAATTTTCCGTCATGTTAAATTCCTTCCTGAAACGTCATGTCATATTTTTTTTCTAATTTTTTCCACACACGTCGCTCTCTCATGCGATTAAATTTCGTCGCAAAACTGTCACTTTGAACAACAGGCTTGACCAAAACACTGGCAATCCCTGCTCGGTTGCTCCCGCAAATATCAGTCATCAGCTGGTCTCCTAGCATGACTAGCTCACTTGGTTTTAAGTTAAGTAGTTTTTCTGCCTCACGAAACCCTTTTATCATCGGTTTCATCGCACGACTGACAAATTGAATACCAAAAGGTGCTACTGCTTTTTCAATTCGCTTGTGGCTGTTGTTGGAAATGACGACCACTGGAATTTCCGCTTGTTTGAGTTCCTCAAGCCACGTGTGCAACTCTGGTGTCCCAAGTGGATTGTTCCAAGCTATCAAAGTGTTATCCAAATCCGTCAAAACAGCCTTAAACCCGTGTTTTTTCAGCATCTCTGGTGTCAATTGGTAAACTGCCTCTACCAAAAATGTCGGTTTGTATTTTTCTACCATTGTTTTATCCATTCTATTTAAATTCAGTATCTCTCGTGATTTTATCATAGTTTGGTGGATTTTTCGAGTAATGCAGAGGAAAAGGTAAGAAGAAACATCTTTCCCTTTAGAATTTATTCGTGTACAATTTTATAAAAGGAAAGATTTCTGAAAGGAAGTGCGAAATTGGGTAGAGGAACACTAACGAAAGAGGATATAAAAAATAGGGAAATAATATCTGAGCGGATAAAAGAATTACTTAAGATTAGTAAGTTAAGGCAAATAGATTTATCAAACGCAACTTCGATTAAAAAACAAAATATACACTCGTATATAAAAGGAATATCTATACCAAACAAAGAAAACTCCCAAAAGATAGCCGACTTCTTCCAAATTCCACTGGAGGAATTTGACCCACGTTATAAAGTAGAAAAAGAAACAGTAACAAAAACATCATCAGAGCGTTTTAAAAAGTTAAGAAAAAGTAAAGGTTACTCAATAGATGAGTTTTCTAAACTAATAAATATCTCTACTATTTCACTGAACGAAATAGAAACAGGCGAACGCTTGCCACGTGCTGATGAAATTTTAAAACTTGCGATTTTCTTTGAAGTTAGTTCTGAATATATTGCAGGAATAACCGAAAATCCTACAATCACAAACGAGAAATTGGCGAAGATTTTATGTGTTTCAAAAAAATTAAACAGCCAAAATCAAGAAATCATTTTAGATTTTGCGAATGTTCTGCTCAAAAAACAGATATAATTTTCCATATACTGAATAGCACTCTAAAACCTCCGTTTCAAACGTAAGATTTTAGAGTGCTATTCAATACTATTTCACCACCGTCCACTCATCAATCGTTTTTCCGTCTTTATCTTTCAACTCCAACCAACCATTTGTGCCACCAAAATAAAGAAATAACCCGACTTCGTTGACGCTTTTTAGCACAATATCCTCGTTTGTTGTAAGGTTAGAAAACTTCTCTTGATTGTCAAAACGAATTTTTTCTGCCATTTTCACACCAAAACCAACACTCCCGTCCTTGTTCAATGGAGGAATTTCTCGCATTTTCGCCCCTTTTCGTATCAGCATTTCATTGCGTTTTTGCCAAAGAACAACGGCTCTACTGTCAAAAGTATCTATGAAAAATTCAATTTGGCTAACTTCTTTACTCCAGCGATGCTGAGCTTTTGCAGGTTTCTTCTTCTCTTTTTCTAATTTCACACCAAAAACTTCAAGCACCATACATACTTGTTTTGCCTTTTCTGAGACTTTTCTTTGCTGATTTTTGGGAATTTTTGTGTCATCTTCCTCTAAAACAATTCCATTTTCCTTAGCTATATCACAAAGAATCTTCACAAGATAACAAGGTTCCAACTCCCAATTCGGCAAAATACTAACCGCTTTATCAAACTCGATATTTTCTGGATTTTCACCTATAAAAACGGGGCTATTCTCTTTCAACAAAAGGATAACACTTCTCTTTTCTTTCGGTAAATCTTTAGAAAACTGTATCACCGTTTGATTTTCCAGTTCTATTTTTACACTATTTTTTGCAATAACACCGTTCAATTTGATTTCCATTGTTCCACTCCTCATTTTTTAGATAAATATCTGTTTTTTTATCATAACACAAAAAGGTATAAACACTTCAATAAAGGTCTGCTTATTAAAAAACACCCACACACGTGAACGGTCGTGCGTGGGTGTAGCTTTTTTCAAAATAGGAAGTTCAAACAACAAACCAAATGTTATGCCTTTCCATCACTTCCGCATACTTTGATTTTTTCGGAAACTAAATCATAGACTTCTTTCATGCCGAGTGTTCCGTATTTTTTAGGGTCAATGACCGTTTCATCTTTTAGAGTTTCACGTACTCCTTTTGTATAGGCAATTCTGAGGTCTGTTGCATAATTTACTTTACAAATTCCTCCTGCAATAGCTTTTCTTACTTGCTCGTCTGGCACACCGCTTGTGCCGTGTAAAACAAGTGGAATATCAACTACTTGTCGAATTTCAGCCAAACGGTCAAAGTCAAGTTTTGGCTCCCCTTTGTAAATGCCATGACTCGTGCCGATTGCAATTGCCAAGTAATCCACTTGTGTTCGTTCGACAAATTCTTTTGCCTCACTCGGCACAGTGTAAGGATTGCCACTTCCGCCGTCCAAATCATCCTCTTTTCCACCCACTTTTCCAAGTTCCGCCTCTACTGGCACATTGTTCGGACGACAGGCGTCCGCAACACGACGGCTAACTTCAGCATTTTGATCAAATGGCTCGTGACTGCCGTCAATCATGATAGAAGTGTACCCAGTGCGAAGTGCCTGCATTGCAAGTTCAAAACTTGAACCGTGATCTAAGTGCATCGCCACGGGAATCTCCACTTGTTCCGCAAGAGCTTTGACGTTTGCCAAATACACACTCAAATCAGCGTATTTCAACGTCCCCGGTGTCGTTTGCAAAATAATTGGCGAGTGCAAATCATTTGCCGCCTGAATCGCAGCCATCGCCATTTCCATATTTTCAATATTGAATGCCCCTACGGCATAACCGCCTTTTTGAGCGGTTAAAATCATTTTTTTACTGGTTACTAGCATGGTTTTCTCCTTATATTTAAATATTAAACTTCTTTCCATTCCAATTGCTGATAAAGTGTTTCATAATTGGCTAAGTTGACCTTACCTGTTATTTCTTCTTGAGCGTTCAACATACCAAGGACATTTGCTTTTTTAGCAAGCGTTTCTATGTCCTCACCTTTTGCCAAAGCATCTGCAATTCCTGCTACCGTAGAATCTCCAGATCCTACTGGATTTTTCACTTCGATTTTCGGAATAATCACTTGGTAAAAACGTCCTTCATGTTTGACCATTGCTCCTTTTGCTCCTAAAGAAAGCAAAATAATCGGGATTTCGTCAAATAATGAATTGGAAAGATACGTTTTCAATTTTGGAATTTCACGTGTTTCTTCCACCCCAAGCAAATCGGCGATTTCCTCATGATTTGGTTTCAAAACGGTTGGATAGTTTTTAGTCGCAAATACCGCTTTTAAACTTGCTCCTGATGTATCAAGTACTGTTTTTACATTGTCTCCATGTGCAATTTTTATCAACTGACTGTAAAAATCATCTGGTACACCTTTTGGCAAACTACCAGAAAGCGTGACGACGTCCGTTTCTTTTATTAGCTTATGAAAATTTTCAAGAAAAAGTTTCATTTCTTTTTCTTGCACACTCTCGCCTTTTTCCAAAATTTCCGTTTGCATTCCCTCGCACAAAATGGCAATGCAATTTCTTGTATTTGCTTTTGTCGTGGTAAATGCGTGTGGAATATTTGCCGCATCAAGCTGAGAGATGATTTCTTCACCCAAACTGCCACCGAGAAATCCAGTAGAGAGTACCGCACTACCTAATTGTGCCAAGACACGTGTAACATTTAACCCCTTGCCACCTGCTGTTTTTCTAACATTTTCCACACGATTGACCGTATCCATGTGAAATTGTTTCAATTGATAACTAATATCCACAGACGGATTCAATGTGACTGTTACAATCATTTTCTTTGCTCCTTGTTTTTCTTTTCAAGTAAATGAACGACGTGATTCACTGTTGCAGACTTCAGAACGCCCCTCTTCGCTTTTATGTGTCTAGCTACGAGGGGCAGGAGTTTGGTCGCTGTTCGCAACAGCACTGGAAACTATGTTTCCAGTAAATAAATGCTGTGGCTCACTGCGACAAACTCCAAAACGCCCCTCTTCGCCTTTATGTGGCTAGCTACGAGGGGCAGGAGTTTGGTCGCTGTTCGCAACAGCACTGGAAACTATGTTTCCAGTAAATAAATGCTGTGGCTCACTGCGACAAACTCCAAACCGCCCCTCTTCGCTTTTATGCTTTATAGCGACTAATGCCGTTAAGGTAGGTTTCGCATAGGTTCATTTCGTGGTCGAGAACGATAAAGTCTGCGTCACGTCCTGCCATAATTTTTCCGCATTTGTCATCAATTTTACAACTCACCGCAGGAATAAGGCTTGCCATTTCAACTGCTTCTTCTGGTGTCGCTAAATTCCACGCAACAACATTTTTCAACGCATCTTTTAACTCTAAAACTGAACCAGCTAAAGACGCTCCTTCTTTCAATCGAGCCATTCCTTGTGCCACTACCACAGGAAATTCACCTAAAATATACTCACCATCAGGCATCGCTCCTGCACGCATACAATCGGTAATCAACGCAATATGGTCACGGCCAATTTTATCCATTAACACCTCGCACGCAACAGGTTCAACGTGATGACCATCACAAATCAACTCCGCAAATGTATGTTTCAACGTCATCGCCGCTCCCACCATTCCTGCCTCACGATGTGTCATGCCACGCATTCCGTTAAATGTATGCACCCAAACACTCGCTCCAGCATCCACACAATCAGCGGCTTGTTCGTATGTCGCATTAGAATGTCCAAGAGCTACTACAACTCCTTGCTCACTCAACATACGCACATATTCTCTAGCCCCCTCTCGCTCTGGAGCAATGGCGATTTTTTTGATACAACCACCTGCTG
Organism: Pilibacter termitis; assembly: GCF_900167335.1. Taxonomy (GTDB): domain Bacteria; phylum Bacillota; class Bacilli; order Lactobacillales; family Streptococcaceae; genus Pilibacter; species Pilibacter termitis. The sequence goes on along the minus strand of NZ_FUXI01000003.1, from coordinate 115,815 downwards.
CCTTTTGCCATTTTTTAAACTGTTCAATGCTTGGATTTTCAAAATACTTAGGATTTTGAGCACCTTTATGCTCCTCTGTAAAATGAGGACCCTCAAAGTAAATACCTTGAATTTTCGCACCTGTTGCCAACTCTTTGTTTTCTGCAATTCCACGTGCCACTTCTTCTAACAAATCATAATCACCCGTCAATGTCGTTGGTAAAAAGGAAGTTACTCCACACTTCAGCAAGCCCTCACTCATAATTGTCGTGACATCTTCTGGCTTGTTATCCATTACATCTACGCCTAACATTCCATGAATATGCGTATCTACCAAACCCGGTGCAATCCATTTTCCGCTATAATCCACCACTTCGGCATTTTCTTCTGGTAGAGTTTCAAAATACCTACCAAATTTACCATCTACAATCTCAAGATACCCTTTCCCTCTTGTACGATTAGGGTAGAAAAATTTATCTGCAAGAATATATTTTTTCATCGTCACCTCTCCTCATACTCGTGAATAATAACACCTTTCACCACACGATTCACCGTTCCTGTCGCACTTGGCGTGTCTGGTGTGTTTCCTATCATCACAGAGGCGGTAATAGAAATAATTTGAGCAAATACGAGAAATGGAAAAACGATAAATTCTTCTTCTAATGTTTTCTCACTTCCAAGTTCAAAGCCGTCAACCTCTAGTCCTTGACCGATGAGCGTAACAACATTAGCAATTTCGTCTTCTTTTACTTCGTTATACAAATCCAAATCATACTGGCGAGTATAGTTATCGTTTGCACAATAAACATAAACCGCTGTTTTCTCGTCAATAAAAGATTTCGGACCATGTCGCAAGCCCATGCTAGAGTCATAGAGTGTCGCAATTTTTCCTGCGGTCAACTCCAAAATTTTCAGCTGTGCCTCACGTGTCAACGCTGCTGCTGGACCACTTCCTACATAAATCACCCTCTGCGTATCTTTCGGCAAATGAGCAACCACTTCTGCTTCTCTATCCAAAACATCTTGTGCAATTTGAATAATTTTGCCAACTTGTTCGGCTTTCTTCTCCTCGCTAAATGTCGAAAACACAAGTGTCGCAAGCAACATCATACTCGAGCAACTGCCTGTCATAGCAAACCCTTGGTCGTTTGATTTCTCTGGCAAAAGTAAAACAAGAGCATTTGGACGATTTTCTGTCTGTTTAGCTAACTTGCCTTCTTTTGCACAAGTCATTACAATGTGATAACTATCCCTCACCACTTGGTCAACTAATTCCACTGCTGCGAGACTTTCTGGAGAATTTCCACTACGAGCAAACGAAATCAAAATCGTCGGAGTATCTTTTTCAAGTGTTGTCTCAGGTGTTGCCACAATATCGGTTGTCGCAATGCTTTCAAAGCGGAAATGTTTCGTATCTCCCGATTTTTGTAGACTTCTTTGCACCACGTCTCCCACATATTGACTCGTCCCAGCACCTGTAAAAATAATACGCCCAAACGTATGTTTCTCAAGAAAATCAGTTAAAAATTTGTCAATCTCCCCTTTTTTTCCTACATAATCTTCAAGTGTCTGTTGCCACAAGGTTGGCTGTTGATAAATTTCCCTTGCGGTAATAATCGCACCCAAGTCTTTCAATTCTTCATCTGTAAATTTTAGCATTTGGTTTGTCTCCTTATATTTTTATCTACGAAAGGCAAGAGGGTGTTAACTGTTCGCAACCTCCTTACCTCCTTCTTTTTTTACAAGAACAGGCGTGAATAAGTTTTTATCCACGCCCGTATACAAGTTCTTTAAGGCCAGATATTCGGCCAAATGCCAAAGCCACTTCCAATTAGACCAATAACCAAAAGAAGTGCAATACATTTGATTGGCGTCCATTTGAATTTTGCAAGTAAGAAGTAAAGCAATAGCGTCATACCGAGCGGAATGATAGACGGTAAAATACCATCTAAAATTTTCTGAATGTCAATCGTTACAGGTTTTGTTTCATTTTGGTTCATAGTAATTTCTGAACTGCCATTTTTCAAATCTGTAATCGCTGCATTGTCCTGAAGTCCTTCGCTTTCCTTGCCGTCTTTATAGAGCATATCTGCATATTTATCTACATCTTCTGTTGGCACAACGGTTGTAATTTGACGAACTTCGTTTGTTGTTCCATTCGGAATTTGAATGTTTACTTTTGTTGCTCCGTAAACACAAGTAAGTGAACCTACGATAAAAATACCCAAAATACTGGCTGCACGTGTAAATTCTTTTGCATTTTCCGTCAAAATCCCAATTGCATCCATACCTAAGCGATAAGACCATTTCATCAAGAAGAAACGAATCGCAAATTGTGCCGCATTGAACACGATAAGGAAGATAAATGGTGCTGCTATACTGCCACTAATTGCCATATTGGACGTAATCCCAGCAACAATCGGTACAAGTGTAAACCAGAAAAGTGCATCGCCAATTCCACCTAATGGCCCCATTGCCGCCACACGCACTGCACGGATAGTCGGAATATCTGCTTTCCCTTGTTCAAGTGATAACACAATCCCCATTACAAAAGTTACTAAGAATGGATGAGTGTTGAAAAACTCTAAGTTGTGGCTCATAGATGCCGCTAAATCGTCTTTATCCTTATGAATTTTTCGAAGTCCCGGTAAAATAGAGTAGAGCCAACCACCTGCCTGCATACGTTCGTAGTTAAACGAACCTTGCAAGAAAAGTGAACGCCAAACCATTTGGTTCAATGTTTTTTTATCAAGAGGCTCTGCTGGCGTTGAATTTTTATAGTTGTCTGGAATATTATATGCCATCTTCATAACCTCCATCATTTGTAGATTCTGCTGTTTTTAATTTAGTTTGCATTTGGAAATCCCAGAACGCAAGAGCGAAACCGATAAACGCCAAAAGAATTAAGGCTGGACCACTTAAGGATTCGATAGATGCCATTACAGCTGCTAAAGCAAATCCACAGAAGAAAAATCCCCAAAGGTCACGTGAAACCATTACTTTAATCAAAATGGCAAAACCGACATAACGCATCATGCCTCCTGCTGCTCCTAACCCTTTCATGAGCCATTCTGGAATAGCACTTACAACCGTTTGTCCAAATTGACTTCCTCCAATGAAGAAAAGCGTAACGATAACAGCAAATATTGCCCCGAGAGCCGCCATGGCTCCATAGTTTATCCGTTCAATCCCTTTATAATCTGCATTTTCTGCACAAGTATCTGCTTTACTCATTACAGGTGACATAATGGTAAAAATAAGGGTTACTGCATATTGACCGAGCAATGAGAACGGAATGGCGGTGGCTACCGCTGCAGTAGGCTCTAACTTTAGACTAATGGCAAGAATCGCTGCCATAATGCCTCCAATTACAGCATTCGGTGGTTGAGCACCCCCTACTGGCATATTCCCAATTGTCATCAGCTGATACGTACCTCCAACGATTAGACCTGTTTTCAAATCGCCAAGAATAAGTCCAATAACACAACCAGTTACAATCGGTTGATACAATGATTCTAAGAAACTGAACTGGTCAATTGCACAAATGAATGTGAAAATAAAAACCAGTACAATCTGAATAATAGATGCGTGCATGATTTAGCCTCCTATATTTTTTTATTGACTAGAGAATTTTCACTCTCTGTCAAGTATTACTACCAACTTTACAACCATTCTTGTTCCTACCCCGAACTTCCTTATGAAAACAATTTGTTTACATCTTCTTCTGCGATAGACGGCACACGTTGAATTTGTAGCTCTACACCCAGTTCTTGCAATTCTTTGAATGCTTGCACGTCTTTTTCGTCTACTGCAATGGTGGTGGCTACTTGCCGTTTGCCCTCGCTCATGTGCATATTTCCAATGTTAACTTTTTTGATTGGCACGCCACCTTTCACAAGCGTTAGGACATCTAAGGGCGTTTCACAAATGATAAAGATTTTTTGTTTTTCATTTGCTTTTTCGATAATATCAATCGTTTTTTGCAATGTGAAGTACCGTGTTGCTACCCCTGTTGGTGCCGCCATATCCATCATTCCTTGACGCAACTTATTTCCTGCTACGTCATCATTTGCTACAAGCAAAAGATTTGCACCGATTGACCCTGTCCATTGGGTTGCCACCTGTCCATGAATTAATCGATTGTCAATACGTGTAAGTAAAATGTTTGGCATATTTCTTATTCCTTTCTTGTCTAGCTACGAGGGGCAGGAGTTGGGGCGTTGTTCGCAACAGCACTGGAAACTTCGTTTCCAGCAAGTAAATGCTGTGGCTCACTACGCCCAACTCCTGACCGCCCCTCTCCGCTTTTCTTTTTGTCTAGCTACGAGGGGCAGGAGTTGGGGCGTTGTTCGCAACAGCACTGGAAACTTCGTTTCCAGCAAGTAAATGCTGTGGCTCACTACGACAAACTCCTGAGCTCCCCTCTCCGCTTTTCTTTTTGTCTAGCTATGAGGGCAGGAGTTTAGTCGTTGTTCGCAAGGCTACTTGAAACTGCATCTCCAGCAAGTAAATGCTGTGGCTCACTACGACCAACTCCTGAGCTCCCCTCTCCGCTTTTCTTTTTGTCTAGCTACGAGGGGCAGGAGTTGGGGCGTTGTTCGAAATGCTACTTGAAACTTCGTTTCCAGCAAGTAAATGCTGTGGCTCACTACGACCAACTCCTGAGCTCCCCTCTCCGCTTTTCTTTTTGTCTAGCTACGAGGGGCAGGAGTTGGGGCGTTGTTCGAAATGCTACTTGAAACTTCGTTTCCAGCAAGTAAATGCTGTGGCTCACTACGAGCAACTCCTGAGTTGCCCCTCTCTGCTTTTCTTTTTACAGCTACAACGTGCTGTGATTTAGTTTGGTAGAATTTCTGTTATTGCGTAGCGAGAAATTTCAAGTTTTACACCACCTCCAATGTCTACAAAGACAAAGTCTTTTTGAATACTTGCGACAAAGCCAATCAAACCACCGCTAAACATAATTCTTTGACCAATCGCCAAATTTTTATGAAGTGCTGCGATTTCTTTTTGACGTGCCTTGAGTCGTTTCATGCTAACCAAGCTATAAAGCGTAATCGTCAGCAAAACCAAAATGAGTAAAGCGATCGCACTGTTTAAAATCAGCTCAATTTTCATATTAAATACCCTCGCTTTCGTCATCCTCTTCTTCCGCTGCAACGCTCAGTTTTTGTGTTACAAGTCCATCTCGACCAGCAGACAAAATCATTTTTTCCACTTCATCTGACGGCAATTTCATCATGCGACAGCCACAAAATTCAAGCAACATCGGAAGATTTGTCCCTGCGTAAACATACGCATTTTCACACTCAAACGTCTCAAGCATTGCCACATTAAAAGGAGTTCCTCCTTTTAAATCTGTAAAAATAAAAACTTCATTCTCACCTCCATTTGAAAGTGCTTGGATTTTTTGGGCAACATTTTCTTTGAACGCATCCATGCTCATATTTTCCTCAAACAGCTGGACTTCAAAGTTTTCCTGTTCTCCTGCAATCATTGCAAGTGCCGAATATAGCCCACCTGCAAATTGTGCATGCCCTGTAAGTAATGCAGAAAGCATAACCTTCTCTCCCTTCTACAAATGTATTTGTTGTATTTCTATATGCCTAGTATAATCTCTTTCACGCTGGAAATGTTTTCAAAATAATAGCTTTTTCGCTGGAAATGTTTTCAAAATAACTAGCAAAAATTAAGAAAATAGTTTATCATAAAATTAGTTCAATACAATTTCAAATTGGCTAAGATAGCATAAGTTCTAGGGTTTGGTAAAAAAATGGAAAAAATTTTTCTCTCATGAAAACTTAAAATTTTTTCATCTTTCATCTAAAAACAGGCTATCTCTTACTATTAGGAGGCGTTCATATGGATACTACTTCTTTGAGTGAAACAGAACAATATTTGTGGGATTGGCTACAACAAAATACAGACAGAGTCTCAAAACTCTCCATTGTACAAATTTCAGAAGAAACACACGTCAGCAATTCAACAATTACTCGCACTGTCAAAAAAATGGGCTATGACGGATTTTCAGAATATCGACAGCTCTTAAAAATGGAAAAACGAGACTTGGTCAACAATGGCTTTTCTCAAGAAATCAATGAAGCTATTTTCAAAAATGAAAATGAACTTCGACGAACAATCAATTCTCTTTCTGCGAGCGATCTGGAAAAATGTGTCTCACTCATTGATCAGGCGGAGAAAATTTCGATTTTTTCTACTGGTTTAAGCTCATTTGTCGGCATGGAAATGAAGAATAAATTGCAGTTACTCGGTAAAAATTGCAGACGTGAAGATGATCCGTCCTATATTTCCTACTATGGAAAAAAATCGTGCAAAGATGAATTAATCATTCTCTTTTCACTCAGCGGAAAAACGCCTGAACTTGTACAAGCTGCACAAGATGCGAGAAAAAATGGAGCAATTGTCATGTCCTTTACTGCGACTGTTCCTAGCCCAATCGCCAAACTCTCGCACGTCTGCATTCCTGTTTACAAATCAAAAATGACTATTTTCGACCACGAAATAGATGTCGCCAGCAGACTGCCACTAAACATTATCGCACGCATTTTAGCCGACGCTTACGCAATCTATGTAAATAAAAAAGGATAGGGGTACCTCTAAATTTTTAAAATCTAAACGTTATTTCGTGAAATTATTTTCCATTTGTAGCATAATAAAGGAAGAAAGAAATTTCTTTGAAACGAGATGTTTCTAAAAAAATCAATAAAAAAAAGCGAAGAATGGCGGGTTTAAGTCTCTAACAGCGATCTATATTGTGAGCCGTTGCCAGACTTCAGCACCATGGAGCTAGACAAAAAAAGGAGAATATTATGGCAAAAAAAGGATTTACTTCAGGATTATTAACAGGTATCGCTGCAACACTCGGACTTGTCGCAGCAGGAATTACAATGGTGAAAAAAACGGTGATTGACCCGATTGACGAAAAAGAAAGACAAATCGAAGAAAACCGTAAAAAAGCACAACGCAAACGCATTGCAAAATAATCAAAAAAAGCACTCGGAGATCAATTTTCCCTGTGCTTTTTTCGTTTATTATACGGTCCGTGATATTCTTCATCAAGATTTCTCTTGAGCGAAAAAGTAAGCGGCACATAATCAATACCACCTTTAGCAAAAGGGTGACAACGCAAAATACGTGCAACCCCCATTAAACCTCCCTTAAATGCTCCATGCGTGCGTATTGCATCTATCATATAGTTGGAACAAGTAGGATGAAAGCGACAACTCGGCGGAAGAATAGGCGAAAGAAAACGCTGATAACCACGCACTAAAAACAACAAAATTTTTGACATAAGGCTTACCTCTAAAAAAACAAGAACCTCGATAAAAAGGTTCCTGTTAATAAAATTACATTTGTTTGTTGTAAAATTCTACGATCAACGCTTCGTTAATTTCTTGGTTGATTTCATCACGCTCTGGAAGGCGAGTAAGACTTCCTTCTAATTTTTCTGCATCAAAAGATACAAAAGATGGACGTGAAACGATAGATTCAACCGCTTCTTTGATTACTGAAACGTTTTGAGATTTTTCACGAACAGAAATTACTTGACCTACTTCTACTGAGTAGCTAGGAATATCTACGCGTTTTCCGTTTACCAAAACATGACCATGGTTTACCAATTGACGAGCTTGGCGACGAGTTGTAGCCAAACCAAGGCGGTAAACAACGTTATCCAAACGACGTTCCAAAAGAGTCATGAAGTTGTAACCAAGCGTTCCCTCTTTGATTTTAGATGCTTTTACGAACAAGTTACGGAATTGACGTTCGTTCATTCCATAAGTGTGACGTAATTTTTGTTTTTCAGCCAATTGCAATCCGTATTCAGATAGTTTTGTACGGCTGTTTGGTCCATGTTGACCCGGTACGTAAGGGCGACGAGCCAATTCTTTTCCTGTACCTGACAATGAGATACCTAAACGACGTGATAATTTCCAAGATGGTCCAGTGTAACGAGACATTTGTAGTCCTCCAATAATAAAATATTTTTTGGAGTAAAATAATCATGAAAATACCTATTTCGTGCAGTTCCTCTCCAAGTTTCACCTTTGCAGCCGCGGTTACTACTTTACGATTGTGAGCAACTGTTGACGAGAACATTCATTTTCTGCTGCGTTATTTTACACGATTACTATTATAGCATTTTTTTTGGGGGAGTTCAAGGGAAAGTTTTCCTTGTGTGTGTCTAAATTTTGGTTAAAAGTGTTTTTCTCAATAATATCGGGATTTAAGAGGGCTAAAAAATAGAAAAAAATCAAAGAAAAGTTCACGATTTTGCAAAACTTTCCCTTGATTTTTATAATTTACTGTTATAAAATAATCCAAGTTGAGTTAAGCACTGCTATTGCTTTGCTCAATAGAGGGGCAGGTGTGAACTACTTGCTCCTTTATTTATATAGACTATTTTAACAAACTTCCTATGTGAAATCAAGATTTTTTATAAAAAAAAGTTATATTTTTTGCCTTAAAACCAATATTTTAACCGATTTCACACTTTTTTCCACCACTGCAAAGAACTCTTGGGAAGGGCTACTTCACTTTCACCTCGATACAAATAGTCTGCTGCGGATGCTGACATCTCTTGGTATTTTTCATATTCTTCTCGCCATGAACCACAGAACAAATCTCTCAATGTTCCCTCTGCTTTATCTATAATCATTTTCGCCATGGTGGTCGCACCCTCTACTGACCAGTACATTCCTCTATTTTTCATACGACTAGCGATTTTTGCGTGCAAACTCTCCATAATCCCGATTCCATCATGCGTAAACCCTCTCATGTGAGCTGGCTTGGTGTATTGGAAATTATTCAATAGTTTCCTACTGAATTTCGCAAAGTTTTCTTGTTTTGTTTCATCTCCAATTAAACTTTCTAGCGTATCTAAAAAAAGCTGACATTCTTTTTTGGAATGTTTTTCGATTGCTTTCATGATGCTTTCAATTAATGGCTCTCTTATTTCTATTGGAAAAATGGCAAACTCTTGCTTAATTCTCTCAACCAAATGAAATTCGTCCCAAAAATGCTCATGGCGACATCCAAAGGCTTTCGCCATTTCACTAAACGTCTCAAACATATAACCTTTTCCCATGTCGCTATTTGTAATCATCAACGTGTTTTCTGTGATTTGATAATGATTGTATAGGTAGTCAAGCACTTTTTCACGTGCGGTTTTGTTTTTTGCTTCTAAAATTTCATGCTTTTCAACTAATTTTTTGCGTTCACCATACTCTTTTTCAACTCCCTCGTGAACCACGAAATGAGATAAATCCGTTCTTTTTGTTTCGGTGTTAGGGGTATTTACTTGCACTCCGTCCCCCTCAACATAAATCTTCTCAACTTCCTTTTTCCCTGAATTTTCTTGCTCCTTGAAATAGCGATACTCCTGCTGTTCTTCATAACGTTGAGTAGCCAACTTTCTCGACTTTAAAACCGTATCTTTCGTAACAAAAACATTTTTTAGGACTTCAAACAGATTAGCGGCTTTTCTGTACGCTACCTCCGTAGCCAAATTGTTCAGCTCAAATAAAAGTTCTGTTGAAAAGCGTTCATACGGCTCTAGTCCCAACCATTCATCAACAGGATATCTATTGACTCCATTTTTACGGTAACATCTTCTCGAGAATGTTACTTCCCCAAACGAAAAAATAACAGTTCTCATGGCAGTTTTAATCAATTGCCAACCTGCTGCTCTTAATTCCATGCCTTTTTTCTGGTCTACTTTTTTCAATTTTTCTTTAAAGTTTTCAACAAATTTTGCTTGAAATTCTTTTTTCGCTTCTTGTTCGTTAAATGAAGTCTGCATAAATCTATCCTTTCTTGTTTGTATAGACCAATTATAACAAAAGATAAACATATATGTCTTTTATTTTCTCTACAAATTAAAAAAGCTCGCATTTAAGAGCTTTTTCTCATCTATTTTGCTTTTCCTTTGTCGTGTTCTTTGTCAGTTGAAAAGGAATTAAAATTAGTTTCTTGTTTTGCTACTTCCACACGTTGTTCAAAAGCGTTTTTGGGTTTCTTGCTTTCAATTGCTTTAATCTGAACTAAAAAGTGAAAGATAGCCTTGATTGTATCTTCATATTTAATTTGACTAGCATTTGGATTTTTCGTTTGATAATTCTTCCAAGAAAGTTGTCGCTCTTGGCTTACGATTAATTTTCTCAACATATCTTCAACAATTATATTAGGAGCTTCATTCAAAAGCGTATCGTAAAAACTCTTTCCTAAGTCTTTATAATTTAGACTTATTCCTAGTTGCGAAAACATGAATAAGTCGTAATAATCCTTATCTCGATTGTTTCTTTCTCCCTTTTTTAAAGTAGCGACTAATTTATCCGCTACAATTTGTTCAAGAGGAAAACTCAAAAGTCGATAAGTTGTACCATCTAATTTCTCAAATTCTCTTACAGTGGCTTCAGGATGAATAATATTGTTTGTGGATAAATCAATTGCTAAGTTGTCAATGTTCATACGTCCAAATTTAGCACGAAACAATACTTTCAATCCTTCTTCTCCATGCTGAGCATACATATCTTTAAGTTGAAAAATAACACCATTTGGCGAACTATTTTGCAGTAATTCCTCAAAATAAGTTTTAATCGCTTGTTTACTCATTTCAAATGATTGAAACATCATATCTAAATCTTGAGTTGCTCGATGTTTTTCCCCTATTATTTTTTCGATTAGAAAACCACCCTTTAATACAATCTTATCGCTTAATTTACTAAAAGCCATCATAGATAAAAGTTCCTCAAGAAAAAATCTTTGCTGAATAACTTGAGGATTGACCCCGTTTTCTTTTGCTTTTTGTCGAGCAATTTGTAACAACTCATGCTGCTGCATCTTTTTCCACCTCTAAAATAAAGTCATACAACGCTTTCCCTATTCTGAATTTCTCACCATACTCAACTAACTTTTTCATATCTATCTTGTATTCCCTATTGGAAAAAATTCTTAATACTGCTACTTCTTTCGTTTCCTTGTCATATCCATAACGTGGATTCCAAATATCAACAAGTGTACGTTCGATGTTGTAAATCGAAATCATTTCTCCACCGTACAACTGGTATGTTTCCTTGCCTAAGTCAAAGAAAATATCTGTTGAAAAATGAGGTCGAATAAAATTTTTCTTAAAAGATTGATTATGATACCCACGTTTAAACGTCAAATCATATTCAAAATTGTATTCATCATTTAAACCATAAATACTTAATGCTGTTTTTCTTGAGAAAATTCCTTGTGGATATTTTTGTTGAACAAGGTAAAACTCATTTACTCCGAGTTGGGCATCAGAATATACCCCATTCCCCTCTTGGAATAGTAATCCTTTTTCAACATAGCGTTTCAATGTCTGAGAATGAATCCCAAATTCTTTTGCCACAGATGTTTTTAAAACACCAAAATTGTCTGCTAATAACTTTTGAATGGTTACCATACTATCACTCCTTTGTGTATATTGTACTACACTAAAAATTGAAAATCAATTCTTCAATCACAAGATTTCATGATTCGTGACAACTCCCCTATACTAACAGGTCGCATTTTTGTACTTTCTAAATTCACATTCAGTTGCGGTGTTCTATTTTGAGAATAAGTCAAAATCATTGTTGTGTGGGTATGCCCATGGATAAGAGGCATTCCTTCGTCACGCAAACGATATTTTGAATAGGCATCTTTATTCGTTGCAGGATTTCCATTTGAAAATAATAAATCCGTTGTGTCATACGGATAGTGAGATAAAAGAAACCCTGTACCATCGTATGAAATTTTGACAAACTCCGATACGGTTTCAAATACTTTTTGAAAATCTTGTTTGTATTTCCTGCCATTCGAGTTATTAACTGCACACCTATCATGATTTCCTGCAATTAAATGTTTATGCCCTGGAATTTCATTAACGAGCATCAAATTTTCTTGCCAGCCTTTTAAATTTGCATTAAACACCACGTCTCCTAAGCAGAAAACAATATCATCTTCTGCAATCATCTTCTGACACTTTTGAATAAATGCTGTATCATGCAACTCTGGGCTATCAAATCCTCGTAATTTTGATACGAGTTGATGTTGGAAATGCCAATCACTTGTCAGCCAAATCGTCATAGTGTCCCTCCTCACTTCGTGCAATAATTTTTATTATACCACTATCCCAACCGTTGCCTGTCATCTTTCTCCAATTTCTTCACACCTGCCTCAATGTCATGGAACGCATTAACTGCTGCGGCTGTTTCTTTTACTGCCTCTTTTAAAATCTCTCGACTTACCTTTGCTTGTTTCAATTCTTCAAATAATTGGTTTTGTGTCACGTCTTCAGGCAAGCGAAGGTTTTCTTTGAACGTGTTCAACTCCTCCTGCTCTACTTCACTTATTTCCGACATCAAAAGTAATTTTGTGACTTGCGTATATTCCAAAATTTTGGAATCCAACTCTTTTAATTTTCCTTCCGCTTCCTCAAAAGATGCCAACAATTTCTTTTCTAAATTCTGCAATTGCGTGCCGTCTGTTACGTCATGACTTGCGAGAAAATTGAGTGCGGAAACTAAATCGTTCATGGTCGAAATGACAGGTTCTTTTTTGAGTGGGACGGTGCCGTTGTATAGGCTTAGTTGTTTCATCAATGTGTAGCCGTCCATATTTTTACTTTCGCCTGCATTCTTTTCGTCCATAAAATAAAATCGGTCATCCTTTTTGAGATACAATAAATAATTTCCGTTTTCGAGCTTATCTACTTTGTACGCTCCAATGAAAATTTGTCCGTGACGTTCCACACCAAAGTCTACATTCAAATGAATTCCTTTTTCTGTGGTATAGTCCACTTGCCACGGTTCAATTTGCACTTGGTAGTCAAAATCGTTTTTGGCTGCATTTACTTTTTCCTCATATTGATTCACAACATCTTCAACAGAGAAATGCACGGTATTTTCGAGGAATTGCTTTTGTATTGCTGGTAAATTATAACGACATTCCTCCGCAGAAATTCCTTTTCTTTTATCCAGTTGACGACTTCGTGTATTTTTGATTTGCGGTTCATCTAAAAGTAAAAACTTCGCCCACTTCCCTGAAAAATCACAATGCAAATTCAACGCTTCTGCTTTTTCTAAAAAATCTTTCACGTCATGAGAATGGGAAAGAAGAAAATCCAATCGTTGTTTGATTTTGCTTTTGAAAATAGATTCCGTTTGCCATTTCGTATATTTGAGATGAGAATTTTTTGGATTCTTTTGAATGATTTTCGCTCCAGCTTTTCGAGAAATTTTATCTGATACTTTTTCAAATTGATACTTCGAGAAATCTAAATACTCTTTGTTCTTTTTCTTAACAACTTTCCACGGAAAGGCTTTGCCTGTCTTACTATTTGTTGAGTTCATTACAATGTGATTATGAATATGTTCTTTGTCTACGTGAGTCGCAATCACAAATTCATACTCTCCGCCTGTAAATTCTAACATGGTTTTCCTGCCTATCTCATGAATTTGTTCTGGAGTCAAGTTGTCTTCAGGCGAAAAACTTTGAATGAGATGATGAGCTAAAACTGCTTTTCCCTTGCCAGTCGTTTTTTCTAAAGCTGAACGTTCAAATTCCATTTCATTGGTCTTTGGATTGTAGACCAAGTCTGTTCCTTTCATTCGTGCGTGTAACTCTTTTGTTTTCAAAAATTCATCACTCGCTTGATATACGTCATGGATAAGGTGTCCTGAAACTAACTGCATACTAATCGTCTTATCGAGATTGGTTACATACGGAAATAAATTATGAAAATGTGTTTCCCTTTCTCGGACAGTTGTCTTTTTCGCATTCTCAACATAATCTTTTGACTGATGTAGTTTGTTCATGTAATGAATATTGAAATGTTTGGTGTAAACCATTATCTTCTTCTCCGTTCCGTTTTAATTTCTTGATTGAATCTTTCTCGAATCATCTGTTCTACTTCTTCAAGTTGCAGTCGCAATTTCAAAATATCTTCTTCTGCAATTTCTTCAAACTGATGTGCCAACTTTGCCATTTGATTGATGTTGTTTCCGATTCGATTGACTTCATAATTGAGTGTTTCTAACTCTGAATAATTGATGAATTTCACTTCACCAGTGAGCAACATAATGCGTGCGAAGTTTTGAAAATTTTTGTAGGGACTCTCTTTTATTTTTTTATTGATATACATAATTTCTTCTGGAGAAAATCGAATTTTTTTCTGAAGCGGTCTCTTTCTTTTTTCTGGATTTTGCATTTTATACCTCCTCAATTTTTTGAAAAAAATTGGCAGGGGAAACCGAGCTTTTCCCCTGCACCCCTTTTGAGAAGGACATCCTTCTCTGCCCCCAAAAGGGGTCATTCACTACCTGCAAGCATAGTTAATGGGTACCCACTAACGATATTTTAGAAAAAGCCGCCCAAAAAACGGACGACTCTTTCTAAATTTTTGGGGTTCCCCCAATCCCCTTTTTCTTCAACTGACCTTTTTTGACCTTTTATTTTTCTTGTGCGTTGCCAAAGAAATTTCGTTTCAACTTCTGGAAAAAATGCGAAGAAGTTTCTTCTTGTTTCACTTGCATTTTTTCTTTTTTTGCAGACAAATCTTCTGAACTTTTCGCAAGATTTTTGACTGGAACAATTGGATTGATTGTATTTTTTTCTGGCAAAAATTGTTTTGGTTTTCTTGCTTTTCGTTGCGGAGTATAAGCTAAGAGAATCTCGCTCATGACTTCTTCATACTCCTCTCTCTTTTTCATTTTCCGAAGTTGTTTTGCGGTTTCTTTGTAGGGCGTGAGGTCAAATTCTATCTCTTGTTCTTCTACCTCTCGAATCAATGTATCAATTCTTTTTAAGAGTTGCCCTTTGCTCATATCCATTCTCTTAGGGTGGACTCTTGGTGTTTGGGCAGTTGGGTCAATGAGTAAAAATTGGGCGATTGTAAATTGAAATTCTTCGTTACTAATGGTCATCTTCTGTTCCTTCTTTCTGATTGTTTTTCGCTTGTGTTGACCGCAAACGACTTGTCAAAGACTCTGTTGCGGTCGTTACTTCTTTGGGGTAGCGTTCAAAGTTTTCTCTTTCGTTGCGGTTGTTTTTTGTTTCGTTTCTTTTGTCTCACGAGCCACTTTTAAACGTTCCTCAAATTTATTTTCTGGCACGGTAATGCCATACACTTTGTTTAACGTGCTGTCTAATTTGTTGATGATTTCTTGTGCTTGCTTGGTAATAGTTTCCAAACTTGCGGTAAAGTCTTCGACCTTTTTTCCGTTTTCCGTCCAACTGGAAAGATAGCCAAAGGAATAGCCACTTGAGTCAATGCCTAAGTGATTGGCGACAATGTAAGCAACACTTTCTGCCTCAAATTCATGTTGACTGTACGTTTCTGAACCAAAACTTGCTTGTGAGTCAGCGTGTAATAGAGCGTGCGTGATTTCATGAATGGTCGTCTTGATCGTCATCTCTTGTCCTAATCCTTTTTGAATAACGATTCTGTTCTCGCTTGGGCGATAGAAACCATTGGCAGCTCTTTCTATTTCTTCAATGGCAATCGGAGCTGGAGAAATAGCTTGCAAGCTCTCGAATATTTTCGCAAAACGTTTGGGGTCTTCCAAGTTTTCTTCTAAAGCATACACTGGTTTGGGAATCGGAGTTCCTTCTGTTTGACTGGCATCAAACACTGGCGTTAAGAAGAAAATAGTTTTCCTTTTAACATTGCCGTCTTGGTCTTTGATTGGCTTTCCGTTTTTGTCTTTTTCAATTACTTGGCTTGGAGCATAAATGTAAATTGCTTTGCTTCCTTTGGTGACAGAACGACCCATTTCTTTCCATTTGTTGAACCCTGCCACTTGCGTTGCCTGTGGCATTTGACCAAGAATCAAACGGATATTGTTCGATGAATATTTATGGAAGTGAGCAACAAAATCCAAATAATTTTTAAACATATCACTCTTGAGATACTCGCCAATTCCCTCTTTCAAATGAGCAGAGAGAGCTTTGTAGTCTTTTTGTTTGATGATTTCTTTTAGGGCAGTATCAACTTTTGGTGCCGTCTTTTCTTTCGTTTTTTCCAAATGTGCATCATACATTTTTTCAAAGAGTTCAATTGCTTTTGGATTGTATCTTGCTTGGACTTCTGGAGATGAAGTTTGTTGTTGATACGGGTCAATGCCGTCTTCGTAAAAGAACTCATTGTACGCTTTGATGAATGTTTGAATGTTTTCTTCGCCTTCTTTTGACGGTGCATAAAAATATTTCTTCTCCCAAACATCATCAACAAAACAATGAAACGCTCGGTTCAAATCATACTTTCCGTCAGCAGTTTTGAAGTCTTCCCACTTTGTTCCAAGTTCTCCATTGGCACGCTGTTGAAAAATTTCTGTGGCGATTTTCTCGAAGTCAATAGGTGGCGTTTCTTTTGTAACGGTGTTTTTTAGCTCATCAACAATTGCAGTTAGAGTAGGATAAAGATGATTTTCTATTCTAATAAAAGGAATAGATAACTTTCCCCCTCCATCTCTTACTTTTTTCAGCTCTTGCGTATATTCCAATGAGTATTCAGGAATATTGCTAGGATAATCTTGTCCTTCGTTCCAAAGTTGAATGATAATATTTTGACTATCTTCGTCAATATCAAACGTTATATCATATTGCTCATACGTGTGATTATAACCTGAAACGTCAACTCTCAATTGTGCTGGTTGTTGTCGTTTTTCCATTTTATTTTCCTCGCTTTCTGTCAGAGGAAGGGTTTCAAGTGTTTTCGTTTGTGTTACGATTTTTTCTCGCACGATTGCTTGATTGTACTCGTCATATTCTTTTTGGAGCATAGACACAAATTCTTCTGCGTTGAGTTGTTTTTCCTCCCTAAGTGCGAAAATACGCTCCACTTCATGAAAGAGTTTCGCATCTAATACAGTGCCTAAGGGCAAGTTCGGAGCCTCGCCCATGTCTTCTTGAATAACGAAAACATTTGCTTTGGCGAGTTCAAACTCGTCATCATATCCTGACGTTCTAATTTGCATTTCGTCATGCACAAATTGTTTCACTTCTGCCAGACTGCTGAATCGTCTAGCTTGGGTAATATCATTGCTTGAATTGGTTGTGATGATGTTGGCACTTTTAATATAAGTCTCTGCAGCTTTGTCTTTCAAAATAAATTGCATTTTGTATTCCTCCTCGATTTTTGTTAATGGATTGAAAAGAGTTTCTTGATAAAATTCTTGTGTTGCATTTTTCGTTTGCGTTTCCTTGTGATTCTCATGCGTGTTCTCCTGTTCTTACTTTTTCCTCTGCCAAAAACTGTGGCTTTTGTTCTTTTTCTATGAACTCTATCAAGTTTGATAGCAGTTGTTCTGCCGTCCAGTCTGTTGTTTTCATTTGTTTGTCCTTTCATTAAAAAAAGCAACTTGACGTTGCTTTTAGCGTTTGTTGAATATTCTTTTGATAAGCGACCGCTCTTGTAACTCAGCGTTTTCCCTTCTAAGTTTTTTCGAGCTATTTTCAGCTTGTTCTTTGAGAAATTGTAACTGTTGATTTTCAAGATGTAAGTGTTTATTTTTTTGGAGAATACCTTCTTTTTCTTTGAGAAGTTCCTCTTTCTCTTTAAGAATATCCTCATACGTTCCATTTTCTCGTTGATAGGATTCTAATTTCTTTTTCTCGCTCTCCAATTCTTCGGTTTGTTTTTGTTGTTGTGCTAAAAGAGTCTCTAATGTTCTTTGTTTCTGTAAAATTTCTTCTAGCTCTTTGCATTGCCACTCGTAACGCCTCAATTTCTGCCCTTCTGTATAAGTTACTAACATAGACTTGTACCACCTCCTTTTTCCAAAAAAGTAGAATTTTCTACTTTTCTACTTTTCTACTTTTCTACTTTTCTACTTTTCTACTTTTCTACTTTTCTACTTTTCTACTTTTCTACTTTTCTACTTTTCTACTTTTCTACTTTTGAGCTTAATCTTAGAAATCCCCTTGTCAAGCAACATCTTGTAGAATCCCATGGTCAACTATATTGTCTGGTGTGACATTATCCATGAACCGCTCATAATCATCTCGGTAGCGTTTGTAGTAATACCAGTTGGCATCATTTGGACTATTGGCGAGTTGTGAGCTGTTCGGGTGGTCTTTGACCGTGTATTTCTTGTCTTTGAAAACGTGTTGACCTGAGATGAATAATAGAGCATCTCCGTTATTCAGTCGTCCGATTTCGTCTGGAGTCAACAAATCACGTGCTTGTTTTTGTCGGTTCTCACTGCCACCATTACGCCCTCTTGAAATCGAGTGATTACGTATTGCAATTGTCTGTTTTCCTGCTCGTTGACTGAGGTAACTGGTTGTTTCCTTTTCATCTCCGCCAAGAAATAGGAAACTGTCACACGTGTTTAGAATCGTTGCCCAACCGTTTCGATACATCGTTTTAATCTGGTCAAGGGCTTGTAACACAATCACAATACTCATTTCACGACTGCGGAAGGTTGCAAGTGCCTTGTCGATATTCGGCAGTTTGCCGATATTCGCAAATTCATCAATCAAGAATCGCACGTGCAAGAGTTGTTCTTTCAATTTCCGCACACCTGTCAACACTTCGTCTGCTTTCTTACGCAAGACTTCCATCGTGGTTGCCATGAAAATAGCAGCCAAGAAGTTGTACGCTGCCGTGGTTTCTGGAATCGCAATGAATACTGCAGTCTTTTCTTCGTTCCATTTATCGATTTCCATTGTATCGACTTTGACCATATCCACTACTTGTTCATGATCGAATACCGCATAACGACCTACCGCAATGGATACCACACTCGCTCGAGTTTCTGCCTTATAGTTGTTGTTGAATAGACACCACTGTTTATAGGCGTAATTATTTGGACGGTGTCGGTTCTGTTCCTCAAACCAGAGTTCAACAGGGCTTGGGACTTTCGGGTCTTTTCGTTCCGTAAATCGCAACATATCAGCAATCATGGAAAGATTCGGTGTGTAATCATTGTCAATGCCGTCAAACCAAAGAAAAGCGATAAATGACCGAATCAAAAGTGCTTCTGCGACTTGCCAAAAATCTTCGCCTTGGTTTTCGCTTTTTTTCGTTCCTTCCGTAATCGCCTCAAGCACTCGGTCAACGTCTAATTCTGTTTTGATATAGTTAAATACATTGAATCCGTCACTATTAGATAGAGTATTGAGGTCAAAGACTTTCACTTTGTAGCCGTTGTCTTCTAACATTTTCCCTGTTTCACGCACTAACAATCCTTTTGGGTCAGTAACGACAAAACTTGCATTCATTTGCATAATATTGGGTTTGATGAACGTATAAGTTTTCCCTGTTCCTGGGCCTCCGACTACACATACATTTTTATTTTTCTGGGCATGGAAACTCAACCGATGACTAAACAAGCCCATTCGTGCGTGTTGAGTGAAAATCAAGTTATTTTCAAAGATTGGGTCTTGAAACATCTCCAATTCTTCTTTTGTGGCGAAACGTGCGGAGCCGTGTTCTTCATTCGGACGATACACTCCTGAATCATTATTATAAGCATACGCCAACAACCCACTCAAAAAGCCAAGCACCCCTCCAATAAGTGCAAATAATGTAGGAGCATAAAAGAAATAGAAAAAGTTGTTGAGTACATAATCAAGGAACTTCTCGCTAAAAAGAAACAGTTCTTTCCCATATACGTCATAGCCTGGAATGTGGTAAAGAAGATTCCCACACCAAACGCCTACAACGAAAAGAAAGCAAGCCAATTTTAGATAGGTTTTAAAATTCTTTTTATAAATTTGCATCCCTTACCTCACTTTCCGAGGAATAGAACGAGCAAGTGATTTTCCTCTGTTTGTTGTTTGATAATGTTGTTTGCGAGCATAGGCTACTTTTTCATCAAACGTCATTGCCTCTGGTTTCCTCAAAACCCTTTTCGCAAAGGCTTGAGGATTGGAAAAGAGGTCTTTCAGCACATTTTCCACCGCACGGTTGGCAAGAGCTTCATCTTTCACTCGAAAGAAAAAGTTTGTCCCTTCGCTTGTTTTCTTAAAAGCAAACGGCAAACCTTGTTCCTCTAAATAACTCTTTAAATGCTCCAAATTCACTTTTTGGTCGAGATATTGACTCGTCACAGGGTCTTGTCGATTCAATAATGTATAGAGATTGGTTTCTCCTTGAAGTTCTTGGTGCTTTTCGATAAGCAGTTTCACTTTATCTGTGCTTAAATTCCCCAACATTTGTAAGACGATTCTTAGCGTTGTTTCGCCTAAGCGTTGAAATTTATGAATGGTTTCTTTCTGTTCCATTTCTGCCTCCTTTTGAAAGTAGAAAAGTAGAATTTTCTCTTTTTCTACTTTTTTCTTAAATGCAAAAAAGACAGGGAACAATTCCTGTCTTTTGCTTGAATGATTCGCTTTAGATAGAACGCCCTTTGTTTAAGCCATGGTCTATCGAAAACGATTGATTTTTTCTGTCTTGTTCTGCCTGCTGCACACGTTCTTCAAATTTATTCTGAGGTTCCTTTGGGCTTGAGTGTTGTTGAGTCAATTCCAATCTTTCTTCAGGAGTCAGTTTGTTGGGTGTAAGTCCTGAAGGCAACAATTCAAATGAATGTTCATATAAAAATTCAAGGTATTCTTCTTTTTGCCCTGTTTCGTAATACTGAATTAAAGCGGTGAAAAATTCATTTCGTCCTGTCACTTCCATTGCGAACAATCCCACTCCTTGTTGAATTAAGTAGTGATTGGCAATCATGGAGGCGGTTCGTTTGTTTCCGTCATTAAACCACTGAGATTTTGCGACCTCTGAAAAATAAGATAAGCCTCTTTCGACTGGGTCTTTGATTGCATCTAACTCTCCGATTTTGGCAAGAATGTTCTCCACCTCAGGCATAGGTGGGCGATAACTTGTTCCACTTATATTTACGTTGTAACTTCGGATAGAACCAGCAGAGTGAATCAGTCCACCCTCTCCCAATATTTTGTTGTATTGGCTGATGACTTGCCATGAAATAGGAGAATTTAAATGGTCAAACAAAAATTCCCATGCACGTTTTAAATTATTTACCACAAGGGCATCGTCAAAAGCAAGAGAACCTGGTACTTTCCCATTTAATACTTCCATTGTTTCAGGAAAGGTAATTCCTGAGGAGATTTCGATATTCGCATTTTTCCAAATCGTATCCACCAATAAACGTTTGGCAGAAAAGACCGCCAGCTCTCTATCTACTTTTTCATAGGCAAACATATTTCCACCTTCATTTCTCGTTATTTTTTCTAAACCCTTGTTCCCATTTTATCATAAAAGGAAGATTCGGGAGGACTCCTTTGTGTAATTATAGAGATTTCCCTCTATACATATCTCTTTCATAACTTGTCTCTCTCAAATGACGATTCAACTCTCCTGCAAATTCCATTTTTTCAAGGAATGCCTGATAATTGTCTTGAGAGGCTCCAAATACATCTAATAATCTTTCTTTCTCGCCCTTTCGATAGTCATTTAATCCTTGATAGTAATATTGGCGATAGTCGTTATTTAAGATAAAAGGCATGACATTATTTCTCAAGCACTCTTTGAACATCAACAAACGACCTATACGACCATTTCCATCTGCAAAGGGATGAATCTTTTCAAATTGCACATGAAAATCAACGATTTCCTCTAAAGTCAAAATATAATCTTCGCTATTTTTTTCGTAGTCTCGCAATAAGTTACCTAATTCAAATTCAACTTCTGAAGGTTTCGTTGTTTCCACTTCTTGCGTGGCACTGCTAATAACATTTTGATATTTCTTAAACTCGCCAACTGGACGTGCTGGACTGTCCTCATCACTTGTGAATCGTTTTAAAATCTTGTGTAGTTCTTTTAAATAGTCGAATGTAAGAGGTTCTTCTACCGTGTCTAAAATAGAATCAAACGCCCGAAAATGATTGACAGCTTCCACCACATCGTCCAATTTTATGAGTTCGTCAGCTTTTGGTAAAAACTGTTTCGTTTCAAATAATTGTTCTGTTTGTTCTTGAGAAAGTCTTGAACCTTCTATCTTGTTGGAGTTGTAAGACATCTCAATTTGTGTTACATAATAAATTGAACGAACTTTTCCAGCTCTTTCTTCTTGCATACGTGTAATCAAGTCCATGTCGCACCTCCTCGATTTCGTTTTCTAAACCCTTGTTCCCATTTTATCACAAAAGGAAGATTCGAGAGGATTCCTTCACTTCTCTCATGCTCTCTTTTTCATCCGTGCCACAAAATCAATCGGTTCTTTTCGCTTTTCTACGTTTTCAATGACTTGATTGTGTTTTGTATTAAACGTTGCCAACACTTCTTGGAAATTGTTTTTCAAGCCTGCGTTGATTGTTTTCTGGCGGAGTTGCAGCTCGTCTGTTTTGCCTTGCAAGATACGCTTTAACTGCTCGGTTTGACGTTGATATTCCGCTGCGATTTTTTCTTCTAATTTTGCTTGGTAATCAACTTGAATCGTTTCGAGTGCCTCTTTGCGTTGGATCGTAAAGTCTGCCTCGATTTGTAGAATGGTTTCTTCATGCCGCCTGTTTTCTTCTTGAATGGCTGTTTCTTTTTTCTTAACCAATTCTGCACTTTTCGTTAGGAGTGCTGCATCTTTTTCAGACTCAAAGCGTTTCGTCATATCGGCAGCGATTTGTTCACGTTTATCGAGTTGTTTGATTTCTTCTTCGATTTTCAACGTTTCTTTGGTAATGAAATCAGACAAAGCCTTGTCAAATTCAGATTTCACCATAAACAACACATCTTGCACGGCATCATCTGTCGAGAAATCAAAACTTGTTTCCGCAATGGACGATACAGGAGAATTTCGTGGAGTGTCCTCTGTTTTTTTCTCTGAAATCGGCTGAGAATCCTCCTCTCGCACAAGGGGAGGAATGGAAAGATTCGCCATTTCAGAAACTGAAGGAATGAGCTGTGTTTCTTCCACTTTCTGAGTCAGTTCCGTTTTTTCGATTGGAACGGAGGGGTGAATCGCAACAGGAATTTCTGGTGCAGGGGTAGGGATTCTTTCTTCCAATTGTTTTTTCAACGCTGCCATTTCCTCTTGTTGTGCCAAAAATTGGGCTTGCATATTCTCTAACGCAAGTTGCTCTGGTGTTGGCGAAGGAGTTTCTTCTGGCATTACTGGAATTTCTTGCAAGTTTTCTTGCCCTTTTTGTGCCAATTGTTGAAACTCGCTAGGCATGGGTGGAGTGGCGTTTGACGGCTGAACAGGTTCAACGATTGTCGCCTTTTCTAAAATCGTTTCGTCAAAGTCAATTGGTTTCTTGGTATAGAAGTCTTGTAGCAATTCATCAAAATCGGTGTCTTCGTCCATTGGGAACGTCAACTTCATGCCATACACCATTTCCTCTTTATGGTTATATTTCACCACCACCACGCTAGAGGACGTATTCAACTCCATTGCCATCGCATTTTCTTTTTCTGCCCAGTTAATCAAATCCACTGCATCACGCAGACGACTTTCTTGCACGTTGACTCCATGCAACAATTCAAATCGCTCTTGTTTTTTTGAAAAGAATCCCATACTAAATTACCTCCGTTTCTACTAATTCATGCTCGTTTCTGTCTTCGCTTGTATCTTCATTGGTGCTGTGCATCTCTGCTGTTTCAGACTGCAAGTATTCCACCAATTCTTCTCGGTTCATGGCACTTTCCACACGAATGGTCGCAAAGATTTCGCCTTCCACTCGCAACAATTCATCTTGTTTTTGCTTGATCCCCGATTGCAATTTTGAAAGATTGGCTTTGCTTTTTTCAATTTCCTTTTCTAAACGTGTGGCAGTAGCTTGTAATTTCTTTAGTTTATCCATTGTTCTCCACCTCTTCCTTGTCTTTTTGTGTTGGCTCTGGTGCTTTCACATACGAATTTCGATTGGTGGACGTAGGCAACACCAACGTCACTCGTTCGATTTTGTTGACCAAAAAGGCTTTCCCTTCTTTTTTATAGGTCAATCGAATGGTTTCGGTATTCGGTTGATTGACCAATTCTCCTTCAGGGTTGTTTATTTTCTGCCGTTGTGTATTTTTATAATTGACTTCACAAATCGCAATCATATTGGTCGTATCAATATAAATCGTAGCATCTGTCAACACTTGATCCACCACATAGCCTTTATACGCCAAGCTCACAGGTTGTTGTTCGCTCTCTTGTTCCGCTTGAAACATATTGGTCGTCATAAAGGGTTCGATTCGGTGCTTGTTTTCGCCTAAATCTTTTTTCGTATAATAGGCAATCAGAAATTTCTTTACCTCTCCTTCAGATAGAAGATTGGTTTTCTTTTCGACTTTCGGTTGTTTCATTTGTTGATACTTCGAGGCAGTTTGATTGCTCCCAATCGTAATCCCCACCCCTAAGCCAAGCAAAAGGATGAGGAAAAACAACCCGATGAACCCCATTTTCTTGTATTTTTGAATCTTTTCCTGATTATACATAGTCCGTTTTTCCCTCCGTTCTTCTTTCTTATTCTACTCGCATAAAGTATTCGTTGGGTTGTTTGGTTAGTACACGCCACCCCATACTATATGCTCCTTGTACGTTCATTTCACTGATTAAAAAGCTCCCATCAGAATTGACGTATTCCACCATTGCCACGTGTCCGTATGTTGGGTGACTTCCTGCCGCTCCATTCGTAAAGATAATCGCATCTCCTCGTTTCGGTTCGCTTACTAATCTTGCTCCTGGTGTTTGGACGTAATTTTGCACCCACTGATTGGCATTCCCCATGGTTGGATGAATGTGTTTGCCCAACTGAGCCATTCGGTTATACACCCACCACGTACAATTCCCTAACGCATACGCATTCCCTCCCCAACCATCTTTCATTTCTTTATTGGTCGGAAGTGGAGCAATCTTGTCTTTGTATTTCTCAAAATTCTCTTTGCTTGTCCCATTCAAATCAGCCGCACTTCCTGAAAAATAGTTGTACCAGTTCTGTGCCGCTTGAATCCGTTGTTGTAACTTGTCTCCTGGGTTGCCCTCCCAATGTGTTAAGAAATAAGTCGTCAATTCAGGAACGGTCGTGCCTACCTTACTTCCTACGGTGTTGACAAACATTGTCTTACTTGCAGGAGTATCGCCATTCAACATGAAATCTAATTGTAGCTCTAGGTCATACCATTTCTTATTTTTGCTTTTCGCATAATTTCTTAACATCGTGCCACGTGTTGAACCGTCTGCTGTATCCGTCCATTGTCCTAACCCAATTCCTCGATGAATGATTAAAGGAAACTTGCCTCCGTAAATTTCATTATTTCCCATATTCAACCAATTGTCATCGTCCCAACAGTTGCCACTTGCTCCAACTGGAGGTTTGAGATAATCCCCCTCTGCCCGCTTAGGATTAATCGAACTCTCGATTTGGAAATTTCCTAAAATCGCACAAATTCCTTGTCGGGTATACCCTTTTTTCATTAAAAAATCATAAATGGTTTTCGCTCGATCTGCCATATCTTTTTGCGGAGAAAAATCACTATTCCCCAAAGAAGTCACTTGCATATAGGTCACTTTGGGAAAATAAAAGGCAGGATTGACCTTTTGCCACTTATCACTTTCAACATCGTATTTTTCATACGTGATTTGCAAGCGATCACCTATCGCATTGCCTAAACCTTTTCCTTCGGTTACCGTTTCATTCCCTTGAAATCGTCCTGTGCCAATCCCCTTCAATCGAAGTCTGGCATCTTTTTCTTTGGTAATCAGAAACGTATTTTCAGCAGGAATGGTCAATACCCCACCCATTGGAGCGACACATTCTTGTCCTGGCGATAACGCAACAGAGACACTTTCCACCAATTGAATACTCTCGCCCTCTCGTTCATAGCCAAATCTTCTTGCGATTGGTAAGACTTCTGTTTGAAAAGGAAACGACAATTGCCCGTCCAGTGCTTGAAATTGCGTTTCTTTCGTTATCTCTGACCACTCTGTATAGTCCTCTTCAGATAAGTGATACGCAGTTCCTTTATCTTTTGCCAAACTATCCATAGAAGTAAATTTATACTCAGGTTTACACCCATTCAAATCTCCCCATAATTCCGTGACATAGCTTGCAAAAGTGGATAAACGCCATGGCACCAAATCACTCAATTTGAAATCTTCATAGCGATAATTCATATACAGCAGGGGTTGCGTAAAATCAGTATAGAAAATGTTGTTCTCATCACTGTTTTTCGCATCTTCTTCTGTAAAAGCCTTGTACGTTTTGGTTAATTCTATCTCGTCTTGCATGACTGCAGACTGAGGGGTGGCGGCAATAGCTCCAAGGATAAGAAACAAGAACAACAACAACCCTAAAATCGCTAAAACAAAAGGATTTTGTGCGAGAACACTGGCAGCTTTTCCCACTGCTTTTTCTCCTCGAAACATTGACCGCAGAACAGCACTGGTTTTTTGAGCTTTTTTTGCCTCCTGTATCGCTTTTCTTCGAGCTTTCCATTTTTGCATACTCCGCTTTGTTCGATTCTTCAACTTAAAATCTTCAGGCGTTCGTTTAAAGCCGTTGCCCATAGAGAAGTTCAACAAACGATTGCCTAAACCATACGTGGACTTTCCTGCTTTTCCGACAATCTTTACACTGGATTTCCCCAGATGTTTTGCCGTTTTCACTCGATGTACCGCACTTCTTCCTTGTTGGTACGCTTCGACTGCTTCATTTAAGGTATCGTCCTTGTGCATGGGGTCTAAGACAATCGTTTGAACCGCTTTGGCTTTCGCCTGATACTTCGCTTCGCCTTTGACTTGGTTCCGAACCATGGTAGGGTCCGCTTTTTGATGTGCTTGAAACACTTTCTTGGCGACCGTTTTGTCCCCTTTTGCATCGAGCATTCGCTTTTTCGTCAAAGCCTCTACGGCTACTCCAGAAGTTGTTTCTTTTTTCCTCAAATACCGTGCGTTCTTTCTTCTCAACTGGTAGTGTTTCTTCGCTTGCTTGTATTCTTTCTTGCTTTGAAGTCGTGCAGCTCTTGGTTTGACAACGGATTTGGCTGCCATTCCTTCTTTGACACGCAATTTGATTTCTTTTTTCGTTGTTTTTTGGATAAAGCTCTTTTTATCCATTTTATCCATGAAACCCTCTCCTATCTAAGCATCTGTATTCATCAACTCAAAGAGTTTGGTTTGCTTTGGAATCAAGTTGGTAAATGGGACAATGACTCCACCCGAGGCAATCAATCCTGTTCCTGCTTGATTGTTGGTCACATATTGAATCAATTTCGGTGTTAATTTGATAATCTCACCTAAGCGGTCTAAGACAATTGGCTGTTGTTTCAATAAAATCATAAAATGCGTATTGGAAAGCAACTGTCGTCCTGCTTGCGAATTGAGCAAAATCGTTGGCTCTTGTGTAATCCCTGTTGGGACAGAACCATATTTCCTCACTCGGCTCCAGAGTTCCATAAACCAAATTGCACTGGATTCTTCCCTAAAATTCAACTGCAATTCATCAAAATACAACAAGGTCGTGGTCTTGTGCTGGTTTTCTACTACTTGTTTCCAAATTTGGTCTAAAATCACTCGCATAGCAAACGACTTCAATTCTTTATCTAAATGTTTGATATTGAAAATAATCATACGTGAAGAAAGGTCGATATTGGTTTCATGAGCGAAAATATTTTGGCTCCCAATCGTATAAGGCTCTATTTTCACAGCCAATAGTTGTGCAAGTTCTTCTGGTTGTTCCAACAGCACTTTGTGCCATTCTTTCAACGTGGGCATTTGACCAATCGGTAGGGAACGCTTATACGTTTCTCTTGTCACACGACTAACGATTGATTTCTCCAAATCGCCAAAGTCAGCCAACAACTCTCTGAACAATCCTGTCAGCAGGTTTGCTTTTTCTGACACCAAATCCACCTTTTGGTCTTCATCTTTCAACAATCGTTTGTCTGTAATGCCAAGCATATTCAAATGATTGTGCGTTCCTGTGTGAATATCTAAGATTTCTGCCCCCAGTTTCTTCCCAATCCCAACGTACTCTCCTTCAGGATCAACGATAATGAATTTTCTATCAGGGTAACGAAGAAAGGCAGTAAACACTTCCCATTTGGTCGTCATTGATTTCCCAGACCCTGAACTTCCCAAAATAATGCCACTCGGAGCATCTAAATCCTCTTTTCGGTCAACCGTAATAATCCCTTTCGTCAATTGATTTTGACCGTAAAATTGACCTGTGGGCGATTGTAATTCAATATTGGAAAACGGCACGTGGGTGGCAACATTGCTGGTCGTCATATCTCGCATATAATTCATTTCAACATCTAAATAAGGTTTGCCGATAGGTAAAATCGTGTTCAACGCCTCTTGTTTGTAAGCATTCACTGCTTCAAACTCTACTTGCCACGCACTTCCTGCATCTTTGATCTCTTTGATTGCTTCTTCCAGTTCCTGTTCGCTTTCTTCAGAGAGAAAGACTGTGAAAATACCTGAGAATAGTTTTTGTCCGTTATCCTTGATTTCCTCCATTAAACTTTTTGCAGAATAATTGATCTCAAACGCATTTCCAGTCATCAAATCATCCGGAAGGTGAAGGGAGTCTTTGTATTGTTTCGAGAGTTCAATATTATTGAGTGCTCGGGTGGATTGAATATTCTTCCGAGCCTCTGTCATATCATAGGGTTTCGCATGAATACTAATCGCAAATTCTCGCCCTGTGGCTCGCAATTCTTTGATTAAACGGTCTTCTAAATACTTTGGATATTGCCGAATGTAGAGAACCGCTCCAAATCGTTCGCCCAAACGAAAATAGTTTTTCGTTCTCGGAAAAGCTAGACGGTTCGGAGCGATGAACGCCTTAGAAGAAAGACCTGCTAACGCCATATCTCGATAACTCATAGAGAAAAATGAAGTCGGACGAAGAAGTCCGCTCATCGTTTTCAACCGTTCCACTCCCTCCATTTCCTCCATTTGCAAGTTTAACGAATGTTTCCCAAAGGAATTGATAAAGTTTTCTTTCAAGCGTGCTAACGCTGCTTCTGCGGCTTTCTCATCTCGTGCTTTTGTCGTAAAGACCACATATTTGTCATTCGTGAAATTTCGTTGGTCTTTTTGATATTTGCTTTCGATAATCTCATTCATTTCTTCTCGCAAATCGTCATACGTATCGCCTTGATAAGCGAGTAAAATATCTTTTAAAAAATTGGTTGGCACTCTCTTTTGTTGAACAAAGAGTTGATATCGACTATTGCGGTCAATACTATTCAATCCCTCTGCATACCCTAAGACGGTTTGAATTTGATTCTCCTCTGTCGAAATTTCATAATCTAGCTCGCCAATGCGGTACATTCTGGAATATTCCTTCTCCACAATGTGCATCAACCCAGTTTCAAATTGGCTGGTGTAATAAATCCCATCCCCTACGTTTGGATTGGCTTGTTTAAGCAAACGTTGTGTGCGTTTTTTATTGACAGTAGACGAAGATTCTTTTCTACGTCCACTCTTTGACTTCTTTTTGAGCAATAAACTCATGCTTCTCATACCTCCTTATTTGATATGTTTGGTAAAAACTTTCTTCGTGGATAAAATACAACGCAATAGTTCGCCGAAATTCTTTCCACTTATTCAAAATCAACAAAAATGGATACGTGCCTAAAAGAATAACCGTTGGAGCGGAAACCAACAAGTACACCCAATCAGGAAGAAGAAACACTTCTGCCACCCCTACAATCAAAGCGACCCCTAACAATAGAAAACCTTTGAATTGTCGTTTCGTGACTTTAAAAATACGTTTTTCCACTTTCGATAAATCTCGATAATACTCTGAACTAATTGCCATATTATCCTCCTCCTATCAATCGTTTGGCTAAATTTTGCGAGCCAATGATGAGCACCAACACAACCAGTGCTTTCAAGAAAATAAGGAAAAAGACCCCTATATTGGTCAGCCACGCATCCATACCTGTTGCCACATCTCCTGCTAAAAAATCGTTTTGCATCAACGCTGGATAAATCCCCATTAACAACACCAAAACGACTCCTTGCAAGGCATAGGCTGAAAATTGTTTGAGAAAACCAATGCCAATACTTTTCAACTCCTCACTCATTACAAACACCACAAAAATTGGGGCAAGTGCTTTGAAAATGAACAACTGAATCGCCCGAAGAAAAATGATGATCGTTGCGATATAGCTATTCGTCCAAACAGCAAGTTGAGCAATAGCAGAAAAAAGAAAAACAATCGGTTTTTCAAAGAACCCTACTTTCCCTTTGATTCCTGGCACCGTCATATTGTAGGTACCTTCAGGTAAAACAGAACTCACCCATTTCGATGCTTGA
Organism: Pilibacter termitis; assembly: GCF_900167335.1. Classification (GTDB taxonomy): domain Bacteria; phylum Bacillota; class Bacilli; order Lactobacillales; family Streptococcaceae; genus Pilibacter; species Pilibacter termitis. The sequence continues at coordinate 85,588 of NZ_FUXI01000003.1, read as the reverse complement.
ATCGCCAACCACATGATAAAATCTAAGATTTCCCCACTTGCCATGACCATCAAAAAAGCAACCAAATATCTCATGCCAATACTTGTCACAATTTCCATCGTCAATCCTCCGTCATCGGAATTGAGCTTTTTCGCATAATTTTGTAGTTCAATGATAAAAAGAACAATCAGGAAGAAAAGTGCCATTGTCTGTAAGACCAGTGCCACTTTCTCCACCCCTGCATTTAACGCTGGATTATATTCTTCGAGGGTTTGAAAGGTTTGTGCCAAACTTCCATTCGTTGGATTTTTCATGGTCACTTTCCTCCATTCTAAAATTGGATTTTGCCCAATAAACCAATCGCATGCGCTCCTAATCCAGTCGCAGCAACAGCCATCACTCCATTGATGACGATTCCTGTAATGGCTCTTGTGGTCGTGCGGTCGTCTCCAGTATCCAATCCCTCACGTAATTTATTCACATTCAACATAATTCCTACTGCCGATACTACCCCTAGTACCGCAGCTATCAGCATAATAACTTTTTCTGCTTGATCCATAATTAAACTCTCCTTTGATATGTTTTGATTGATTTGCGTAGAGGTAGAAAAGTAGAAAATTCTACTTTTCCACTTTTCTCTTTTTCTACTTTTTGTCTTTGTTCTTGTTCATTTGTTTCTTCTTGCGGTTTCTTTGGAGAAAGACAATTACACGTCCTCATGCCAATCGTCTTCTTCTTCGTAGGGCAAGTCGTCCTCGTCCCCTTCAAATTCCGCTTGGTCAAGAAATGCCGCAATCACATTTCGGATGTTTTCTTTGTAAATCTCCTCTTTGACTTCGACATACACCGATTTTCCTTTGAGGAAATTTGCCGTTTCTTCCGTGTACCCAAACTCAATGTCTGGAATGTCCACCCCATTGTCCTCGATGCTGGCAAGAATGAACCCAAGATTTTCTTCTGTATAATCCGTTTCAAATACTAGGTTGTAAAACCCACTTTGATTGTTTCCTCCTGCAACCAACATTGAAAACATTGGTACGCCTTTTTTCGTTTCTGTAAGTTTGACGTTTTTAATCGTTGCTTGATGTGTCCCTAAAGCAAAAGGTTGGTAGTCTCGTTTAGTGCGTGTTGGTCTTGCGTATTTCATGATGATGTGTCCTCCTTATTTTTTCTGTTCAATGATATGCACTTCATATCCTTGTTCTTCGTACATTTTTTTCAATCGTTCTGCCTCTTGGCGATTCGCCAAGTCTTGTTCCTTCGCTCGTTGTATTGCTTTTTCACTTGCCTGTTCTTGCGTGTTCACTGTTCTACTCGTTGTCGTTTGTGTGGTAGCTGTCGAAGAAGTGGTGGATTGTGTAGCTTTCGTTTCACTTGTCGTAGCTGTTGCCTCCGTTTTTTCTTCTGGCAAGGTTGCCGAAAATTTCCGTTCCACTTCAGACGTTTTTGGGATTTCGTCTTTCTTCTCTGTTGAAGAAGTCGTTTTATTCTTCTTTTCCACACTCGAAGAACTCGTTTTCTCTTTCTTTGACTGGTCATCTACCACATAGGTTTTCTTCTCCGTCACATTGCTGGATTGTTTTGTTGAAGTGACAGTTGTCAAAAGAACCACCGAAAGAAATAGACAGAGTGTAAAAAGTGCGATAGCTGAACCTACAAGCAATTGATACAAGTGCTTATTCGTTCGCCTGAGTCGTCTTAGTTGTAGTCTCAATTATTCCACTCCTCTTTGGTTAATCGCTTTTCTTAGGTGCGTGCCTGGGCGAAACAACGGAACATTCGTTTCTGGGACTTGTATTCGCTCACGTGTTGTTGGATGAATCCCAATATGAGCGACTCTTGTTTTCACGAAAAATGCTCCAAAGCCTACTAATTTCACCCGTTTCCCTTTGGCAAGCTGTTCTTGAATCAATTGAAAGATCGTTTCATGTGCCAACTTCGCTTCTTTTTTTGATAGCCCTGTTCGATTTGCCAGTTCTTCTACTAGCTCTTGTTTTCCAATCATGTGCTTCCTCCTTTCCTTTTTGTAGAAAAGCAAAAAGACAGGTTCGGCACCTATCTTTTCCCAAAAAAGTAGAATTTTCTACTTTTCTACTTTTAGCGTAATCGTGGAAAAGCTCTCGTCAAGTCATTTGATTGCTTATTGTCTTAACTTTCTACGAAGTTTACGAACCCTAAATTGCAATTCTTCACGTTTCAGAAAGACAATGCTTGCAACCAACATAGAACCCAACACACTCAAATAGATTGCTTGTTTTTCGCCTGTATCTGGCAACAAGATGTTGATAATCCCTTTTTTCGGTTTCTCGCCTGTTACTGGCAATTCTGGACGTTCTTCATTGACTTTGTTTACACGCTTCTCTGTCACGTGTGCATTGGCAATTCCGTCCGAATCTGTCCAGTGCTGACTTGCGGTATTCACGATTTCTGTGCCACTTTTCACGTCCTCTTTGACGGTAGTTGGTACGTCAATCTTGTAGACTTGCCCGAATGGTAAAAGAGTCGTATCCACGATTTTAACCTTTTCGCCTTTTGAGTTCGTCGTTTCCACAAAGACATTTGCTGAAACCGTCAATTTTCCGTCCTTGTCCTCTACCTTGAATCGTTTCGTTACATCTTCGCCTTTGGCGTTGTAGACTTTTACTTTTGAAACGTCTACGTCCAATGTTTTTTCATCATAATCATCTTCCATGAATAAACTTATCAATTCGCTTGTTTCATCGAATGGAATCGTGTCTAACCATAACTGGTAGATGATTTGGTCGCCTGATTTGACTTCTTTTGTGTTGAGATTTTCTTTCTCGTTGTTGTCCGTCTTGTCTAAATACGGGTCTTTGTTTGAATCTTGATAACGATCTTTCATCTCCTTGTCGTCATCTAAGAGTTTTTTGCCTGTCAAATCAAATTGTTCTTTCGACAAATCAAACTTATGCGGTTGTGGTTCTGGAGTTTTCGTCTGCACTTCATTTGATTTTTCGCTTGAATCGTTGACCGTTTCAACAAAGGTATTTAACACTTTATCGGACTGTTTGAAACGGAAGAAATCGGCATGGATAGAGAAACCGACTTGTTTGTCTTTTTTTTCGTTGACAACTGTCAAAAATTCTTTTGTCGCAGTAAACGTGACTTTTCCGCCTTTTTCTTCTGACGTAAAGAATGTTTCAGGCAATTGGTCGCCTTTCTTATAATCGCCAAACTCGGCTGTCGCATACGCTCTAAATGTGCCGTCAAATTTATCAAAGTTTTCGTCAAAGTCATCTACAATCGTCCAGATTGTCGTGTCTTGCGTGCGGTCTGGCTGTAATAAGCGTGAGTTCAACACATAGATGAAATCACTTGATAAGGCTACATTGCCTTCATGGATAGAATCGCCCTCATCTGTATTTTGAACGTCTTTCACTGGCTTACTTGGCACTTCAACAGGGTTCACACGTTTTTCCGTGATTTTTATAAAATATTTGCCGTTCGCATCTATTGTGACCTGCTGAGCCGTGTTGATGATTTCGTCATCTTTCAAGATGTCTTTTTTCACCACTGTTGGAAATTCAATTTTGTAGAACTGACCCAACGGAAGTTTCTTCGTGTCTACTACCTGAACCTTTTGCCCTTTTGAGTTGGTAGTTTCCACAAAGACATTTGCTGAAACGATCAATTTGCCGTCTTTGATTTCCGATTTAAACAACTTAGTTACTTCTTCGCCTTTTTTGTTGTAGACTTTCACTTTTGAAACGTCTACGTCCAGTAATTTCTCGTCAAAATCATCAATCATTGCCAATGCTGTGAGCTTACTGGTGTTGTCAAATGGGTTAGTATCAAGCCATAGCTGATACGTGATTTTATCCCCCGGTTTAACCTTTTTCGTGTTCAAGTTGAAGGACTCGTTATTATCCACTTTATCCAAATAAGGGTTGTCGTTTGAGTCCTTGTATCTATCTTTCATCTCATCATCATCATTCAGCAACTTATCACCTGTCAAGTCGACTTTTTTTCCCTCAACGTCAAATTTATGTGGTTGAGGAGCAGGAGTTTTGGTATCTACCTCGTTTGATTTTTCCGTCAAACCATTTTTCGTTTCATCAAACGTGTTATACACGACATCTGCCCATTTGTGACGATAGAAGTCTGCACGAATTTCAAATTGCACAGTATCATTTTTATTGTCATTGATGACTTTCAGGAAGTCTTTGGTTGCGACAAAGTTGACTTTTCCGTCTTTATCCGTTGCCGTAAAGAAGTTGCTTGGCAACTGGTCGCCTTTTTTAAATGTACCGAAGTTCGTTTTCGCATACGCTCGAAACGTACCGTTAAACTGGTCGTAACGTTCATCATAGTCGTCTAAAATTGACCAATCGCTTGTGTCTTTATTTCGTCCGTTACTGAGATTGCTTGATACTAGGCTATACACAAAATCACTCGATAAAGCTACGTCACCATGGTTGATCGAGTTCCCTCCGTCATTTTTCGTTACGTCTTTCACTGGCTCTGCTGGTGGTTCTGGGGTTACTTTGTCAGTAAACACCATTTTGCCTAAGCTAATGATGAATTTGTCGGTCGAAACTTTTCCGACTGAGCCAGTTTCATTTGGGTTCGTTCCGGACTGGTTGTCCGTCAACGCAAATGTTCTTTGGCTGAATGGTTTGGAGAAGTCCGAATTGTTGCTTGCCGAGATATACAGCAAATCTTTTTTCTTGTCGGTCGTCATGTGAATGTAAATATCACGCACATTATCAAATCCGTCAATGCCTTTCGTTTCTTTCATGACATAATCGCCATAATCCAATACCACTTGCCCAAATCCGTCCTCGTCAGTTGCCTCGTTGACTCCAGTTTTCATGACAACAGGATTGCCTTTCGTTCCGTTAATTGGAGTAAAGGTAAATTCTACGCCATTAAACCCGCTTTCCGCACTTTCGCCTACAATCTCGGCTAATTTCTGTACGGTAATTCGTGCTTGAATGATCTGCTCTTCCGATTTGGAGTCTGGTGTTACGATATTCAGTGTTTGATCGTCTTTTTTCTTAATTTCAAAGCGATAAACGTTTTTATCCAACACATACCCCTCTGGAGCGTTGATTTCTTTCCAAACATACTTGCCAATCGCAAGATTGCCGATTGCAAGGTTTAAATCTTTGTCATCAACGCTGATAACAACATTATCCCCATGTTTGACTTCGACCCCATTAATGTAAGAAGTTGTCACTTTCTCGCCTTTTAAGAGCTTGGCTTTTGGAATGTCGCTCCATTTTACAGGTTGTCCTGCTTGGTGTGGGCTTGAACCTGTCGCCTCCTCATCGTAGAATAACGCATACTCTGCATCTTTCATATCCGCTTTTCCGTGTGGGTCTTTGCCTGTGTCTTTGTCTGTTTTCTCAAGGGTGTTTTGCCCTTTGATTTCTTGGTTGGTGCCTGTTGCAGAATCAAAGACTAAAGCCGTTTGGTTGTCTTTCCAAGTAAGCTCAACCACCACAGGTTTGAACGTGTTCCCAAAGCCGTTGCTTGCCTTTATTTCATTGACAAGGTATTTCCCAAGTGGCAAGGTCGCAGGAGTTTTCGCTTCTCCTTTGGCGTTTGTTGTTACTTGGAGTGGGAAAGTGCCTTCTTTCCATTTGGTGTTAGTCGGGTCAACTGGAGTGATTTCAAACACGTTCCCAGCAAGAGAATAGTGCTGATTCCACATGTTTTCTCCACTCTCTACGCCTGTTTTCTTGATAGATATTTGACCCAAAACAGGTGGATTGGCAACATCTGTTTCTGCAAAGACTAATTTTGTTTGATTGTCTTTCCACACCAATTTCGCCTTGTACACGTTTTTGTTGACGACTTGCCCAGTCGGTTTCGTCACGCTACTTGCGATTTCCTGCACGTCATACTCGCCCAAAAGAAGTGTTGTAGCCGTTTTAGCAACCCCATTTTTATCCGTTGTAATGGTGCAAGTCTGGTTTGTTTCTTTGTGCGTGAGCTTAAATTTCAAGCCCTCAAGACTGTACAATCCGTTCGGGAGGTCTTTTCCGTAACCTGCCAAAGTTTTGTCAACGGTAATCTGACCAGTAACTGGCGTATTGACTACGTTTTGACTGGCAAGGACGATTTCAGTATTTTGATCTTTATACTTCAACTCCGCCGTGTAAGTCGTTGGGTTGACGATTTGACCAGTTCCGCTTGTGACACTGCTTGGGATTTCTTTTACTGTATACTTGCTTAGTGGCAAGTATTTCGATTTCCCTTCGCCGTTTTTATCTAGCGTGACAACGTCCGTGTATTTGCCGTCCTCACTTTTAATTTCAAACTGCAAGCCTTCGTACTTGTAGTTCGAGTTTGGCAAACTTGAATAGCCGTCCAGCGATTTCTTAATGGAGATTGTACCTTGCACGGCAGTATTTTCTACTTTAACCGTAGACGTTGCCCCTGCCGATACTTTGGCGGTCATATCTGGGTGGACAGTTTGACCACTGCTTGCCCATTTTCCTGACGTTTCATGGAGTGTATAGTCTCCACTTGGGATTTTCTTCGATTTTCCTTTTCCGTTCTTGTCCAGATGAATGGTATCAACCACTTTTCCGTCTTTGGCAATCACCTCAAAAGCTAAGTCCTCAAATGAATAGTTAGCGTTCCAACCGTTTTTGCCATACTGCAGAGTAGACTTGTCGATTTCAATGAAACCACCTAAGTCCCAACTTGGGAGATTCCCAAAAATGGCGGTTACAATGTCGTTTCGGTCGGTTAAGCCATTGTAGGAATATGAAATGATATTCTGATTCCATTGTTTCAATGCAAGAAACGAAGTGGGACTAATGGTATCGCCATCGGCATTAAAAGCAGCGTTTGATTTAACTTGGAAATTAGAACCGTTTAGCTCTAAGTTTGTGTCATTCCCCACAACGAAAGCTAATGCGTTTGTTTGATCTAAATTAGCCCATTGTGTCGCATCAATATCAGACATTTTGATTGGCATTAGAGTGTCGTCTGGCAATGGTTGTCCTGTATTAGCATTAACTAATTGAACTGCATAACGAACATTTTCAATATATAACATTGACTTACCGTCTGTGTTGCCTCCGCCACCAGAGCCATTTTCATTCCCACCACCGCCTGTTCCTCCAGTGGTAAATTCACCACCCCAACCGATTGTAATCGTGGAGCCTTGGTTTTTTACCATCATGAGAGAACTATTTAACGCTTGCGGAGCTCCGCCGTTTGGTGCTCCAAAACCATTGGCAGATAAGAGTTTCACGTTAAGTGAAATCGGAATGGATTTTCCAGTTGCCATTTCCATTGCCGTTCCAATATTCGAGATTTTGGCAACGTCGCCTACGTTCATCACTTTCCCTAAGTCATTGCCATTGTAGCCGTCACCTTGGAACACCCAGTTTGCCGTTTGACCGAAAGTAGAAAGGGGAGAGCCACCCTCTAACTTCGTGTTACTCGTCCATTGGGCTTGTTCGACAATGTAACTTGGACTTTGTTCGTTCAAAATATTACTCGTTAAGTCTTTGAACCATTGGTCTTTCAAACTACTTGTCGGTGCTTTCAGCACTGGACTAGAACCAATCGATCCAATTTGAGTCATGGAGCTTGGCACTGTCAGGGCAGATACGCTTTGTAAAATCGTTGGATAGATTGGAAGAGTCGGTGCAATCGTATTTCCTCCCAAAATTCCTAACATTGAAAGCACATAGAGCTTTCGTTTCCATTGATTGTGTGTTGTTTTCTTCATGAAATTTTCCTTTCTTGTCTGTGTTTCTTTTTTGTTTGGTTGAAATCTACCTTACGGCGAGCGATTCCTTGTTTTCATGCTATTTCTCCTTTTTTTTTGGGTACAAAAAAAGACAACTTCCTCTCAGAAATTGTCTCTTTATAAGTTCTTTGTTTTTTTAGTTGTATAACACTTCATCTTCTGGTACAAAATCTATTCGTACTTTCTGATGTAATGCTTTCGCAATTTTATTCAGCGTTTGAACTGTCGGAATCGTATCACCATTTTCTAATCGAGCGATTGCAGATTGGCTCGTTCCAACTAAAGTAGCTAACTCTTTTTGTGTAAGTCCTGCTTTATCTCTCAAAGCAATAATTTTTACTGCAAGAGGAAATGCTAAATCAGACTTCGCTTTTAATCGGCGAAATTCAGGACTTTTTTCTGCTCTTTTTTCCCAATAATCATCAATAGAACTTTTAATAGGCATAATCGTACCCTCCTAGAATAAATTTCTTATCTTTCGAGCTTTTTCTTTTTCTCGCTCAGGTGTTTTATCTGTCTTTTTCGTAAAACCATGTGTAATAACAAATTTTCCTGCTTCGTATTTGAAGAACAATCCTCTTTGAATATCATTTCCTTGAATCGAACGAAGTTCAAACAAGTTGTCCTCTAATTTCTTCGTCCATTTTTGCCTTTTCGCCACTTCCAATCCTAACGTTTCCACAACACCAATCATCCAACGGAATTTATTTGCGTCTTTATCGGGAAGTGTCTCTAAAAAATCTTCAAAAGGAATATTGCCATTTTCATCTTGATAATACTCAAATTTCATTTTCACACCTCCTCATTTATATTATATCATTTTTGATATAATAATCAACACCTATTCTTTTGACTTTTTTTACTAAAAAACAGCCCTCAATCACTTGAAAGCTGTTTCTATTAATATTCAATTTTTAACCAAAGGGACGAGCTTTCGCCGCTTCATTAATTTCCTTTTGATCTTCCTCTTGTGTCTTTCCACCAGTATATCCATTATTAGAAGAATTTCCACCACCATTCCCACTTCCACTTGGTTGACTCGGTGCGGGTGCAGGCGTTGCAGGAGCTTGTGGAGCTGTATACCCACCACCTTGTTGCACAAACACTTGAGGAGTAACAGGTTCATAGCTTTCCTCTTGCGTTGCCTGAACGGTTTCAGCTGCTTGATTTGCCTCGTTTGCTGCGTTGAGTGCCTCTTGTTCGGCTTTTTCTTTCTCAGCTTTCGCCTTGTCCTCCGCAGCTTTTTTTGCTTTCTCGTCAGCAATTGCTTTTTTGAGCTTATCTAATCGCTCTTGGTGTCCTTTTTTATCGTTTTCAAGGTATGGGTCTTTTTCTTCGTCTACTGCTTTCTGAGCTTTCGCAATATCTTCGTCTTTCTTGCTCTTTTCAGCAATGACTACAAGTGCCTCTGCTTCTTTCACTTGTTGAATGAATTTCTCTAGCTTTTGGATTTTCTCTGTCGGCTCTTTTTTATCTGATTTCTTGAGTTTCTTAATTAGCTCTTTCGATTTCTCAATCATCTCTAGCCCTCTGGTGTCATAAGCTGTCTGAATAGTCTTCTCCACCTCTTTTTGTAGCTTTTTGTATTTCGCTGCATCTTCTTTCGCCAATGCAACACGAGCTGCCTCAGCTTTGTTGTTATGCACGACAATCCCAGTCCCAACACTTGCTACAACAAGTGCCGTTCCTACAATAAGAAAAAGCTGTTTCTTCGTAAATTTCTTCGCCATTTTGTTCTCCTCCATTTTTTTCTACTTTTCTTCATTCAGTTCTATTAAATTCTTCTTGCTCGTGAAAAAATCTTATATATTCATCTTTATCAGCAAACTCACTTTCTCCCATAAATACAATATGATGTATTAGATGTCCCAGCCATTTTGCATTCCAATGCCCTATTTTTTTAGTATAGCGAAAATCTGAAAGTTGAATGGTAGCATCTTCTATAAAACGTTTCACATCTTTTTTCCCATAAGCAGCACGTGAGGCTGCTCCATAAAAATAATAATCCATCCTCAAATTTCGGGGAATATCTGAAAGACGAATTTTATCTTCTACAATCCATTCCCTAATTAAACTATCTAAATTTGCATTTTTGATTATCTCTTTCATTGCTATCTCCATTCTATCATATTTTCTTTTCATTGCTCATTTTTTCTTTGGAGCTTTGAGATTAACTTGCCCCCTATAATTGAATTATGTTATGACAATTCGCCTTTTTTTTATGTTTATCTTCTTCAGCCTTTTTCCTTAAATAGTCAGTTATTAGCATTAATAAACAAAGAATAAACGCACTAATGACAGCTGGTTTAAATGTTTCGTACAGTTTGATATAAACAGACAAAAAGTCAGATACAAAGTCAAATATATTTTCAAAAAATGCCATTTATAAACACCTCCATTTTAATCCCTTTCTATTTTTTTATTTAAAGTCTTTTTTCGTAAACATAGTATCATAACTTCGTTTTCCTGTTGCGTGAATATAAGGGTTGTTTCTGGCTATAAGGCGATTAACATAACAGGTGTCGGCTCTCAATTTAAGCACTCTACGTGTTTCAAGTCCTTTAGTACGTTTATTTGTTATACATACTGTTAAAGTGCTATTTTTTGAGTTCTCGAAATAGAACCTTGCCTTTTCTCTAATGTCCTCCCCTTCCTTAATCAACACATCTAAGATAATAGTATCTTTGCTATTGTCATAAAAAGATAGAGTCACTCCACTATCACTTTCCCTCAAATTCAATTTTCATTTTCTACACCTCCCACGTTCTAACCACTTCTTTTCTTTTTCAATCAGTTTCTTATCATCACTTCATTTTATCTGTCCTTTCTCCAATCAGAAAAGTAGAATTTTCTACTTTTCTACATCACCTTGTAAATGATTTGACTACCGATTTTATTTTTCCAGAAAGTCTTCAATCGTTGTTTGACCTTTTGCTACCTCGTTCGTTTCGCGCAACATTGCTCTCATGGCTCGAAAGTTTTGGTTGCTTCGTGCCTCCGCATCAGCATACATACTCATTGCCTCGTCCAAAATCTCTAAATATTTCTTCCTTGTACTCATTTTTAGGAAAGTCAAGATTTGATACGTTTCTTCCGTCATCTTTACGGATTTCAATGAACTTCCTGTTGTTTTCGCCTTTCTTTTCGGCTTTTGAGTTTGTTGCAACTCTTTTTTTCTTTGTAAAGAAACATACGTTTCTTTCGTTTCTTCTGCCTCTAAAAATTTATCAAATTTCCCCATTACACTTCCCCCTCTACTTTTTTACGGATGACTTCAAACAATTCACTCACGTGTTCCACGTCTTGAGCGTTTTTCTTTGATACCACTTTTTTATTAAAAATAGCTACATCATCCGCAATCAACGTGCGGTCTGGAAGGTATCCAGCGTATTCAGTAAATTTGCTTAAACTTTTTAATAATTCTTTTGAATTATCTTTGGAACGATTGATTTTATTTGCTACAAATACAAGTTGCGTATTCATATCAAAATCGGCATTCAAATCATTCACAAATGAACGCAAATTAGCTAGAGCAGTCACGTTATCCTTATGAGGCTCCGCAATCCCTACAACCAAATCGCTTGTAATAATTGCATTTTGAGTTAAAATCCCCTCGTCATTCTCCGTGTCAATCAAGATATAATCATATTTCGATTGCAATTCTTGAATATTCTGTGCCAGCCACTTGCCGAAAAGATACTCTCTACGGCGTTTGCTTTGCACCCGCTCTTTGAGCAATTCCACTTCTCTATGACCTGCAATTAAATCCAAATTTTTGGAAATGGCAATTGGTTCAACCACACCATGATCAAACAATTCAATAATCGTATGGTGTAAGTCGTGAAATTGCCCATAGCGGCTCGTTAGATTTGCCGAGTCGTCAAAATCCAACACTAACACTCGATAATTTTTTCTTAAATATTCTGCGAAGTTGTGTGTAAATGTTGTTTTCCCTGCTCCGCCTTTGTTTACGTTCACTGTGATGATTTGCATATGCTTACGCCTCCTGCTTTCTTGTCTTTTTTTCTTTAAGCATTTGTTCAAATTTCCATGTCGCAACCAATTTTTTATTTCGGCGTTCTGCCAGCAATACTTGACCTAACTTCACGGTCATAATATGGGCATATGCCTTATGGAATGGCTCTCGGATTTTCACGGTTGCTTTTTTTCCTGCGACAATGGCATTTTGTTCTGGAATGTATATCCCATCTTTTTTTATTTCAGCGATTTTAAAGGCGTGTTTTCGCCCCATTTTCGCTGTTGCATTGCCGTGTTTTGCTAGTTGGCGTAAGTCTGATAGTTTCAATTCGTACATTGTTCTCCTCCTTAGGATTTTTTCTAAGTCTGTACTTGACTTGTCGGAAGTGGCACGTAGCCCTTCTCGGTATTTCTTGCGTGAGATTTGCAGTCTTGTGATCTCGAACTCATCGGACACTTAACAGTCAATCTTGCGATTGTGTCAGGGGTTCCTCGTTGGCATCTGGGGGTAGTTCATTACTCTACCTACACAGCTCCCTTATTTCTTTTTTATCCCATAGATGCACGCAAACAACTTGCTATACCTTGTATAAGCAGTCGTTTTAATCAGGGGGCTGGTTGTATTTAGTTGTCAAATATTCACACGTGCAATCACGGTTCGTAGCAGTTTAACGACTTACTAAGGTCGAACATTCACACCGTTGATGCGAATGTTATTTGATTTTCTTTTGTTTTTTGGCTAATTAAGTCATTCATTTCCGACCTTGTTTTCTTTTTGGAAAAAAGAATTTGCAAGATCGAGCGAATACTATTTTCGTTTGGTCGTTCAATTGTCACCTCTCGAAAATTCATTAATTCGTCCAAATCAAACTCTAACTCATTCATTAACACCTGTTGCCAAAATAGATACATCATGCTATAAAAATAAGCACCTATGTCTTGAATCGGTCGCCCTTCGTCATGACTTGTCTTATACTTATACACAAGTGTTTTGACTTGCATTTCAATTTCAACGTCCCACAAGTCCCCTAAGAGTCTTTCTTCGTCTGATTTTGTTTTGCGTGCAGATAATGCAACACTAAAATCTTTTTCCACCTTTCGTTTGGAATTGTAGATTTTGTTGATAAGATTTTTACTTTCATCCCCAAAATTGCTCAAAAGCTGAATTGTCTTTTTCGTCAGGAATGGAAATTCTTGTCCCAATAAAATTTCGGAAGTAGGCATTTCATCCTTTATATTTTCCACAGGAGATTTTTCCATAGGTGGATTTTGAATATCTTCCTGTTTCGATACTGTATCGATATTATTTATTTTTCTATTTAATTTTTTTATATTTAATTTATTATCTGTTGATTTTGGACTGTCCATTTTGGACTGTTGAAAATCAACACCCCAATTTTTTCCTTTAGTATCAAGGGTTTCTGTTTTCTTTGTTTTTGGTTGCTCTTTTGGTTTGGATTTTCTTTTTGCTGTCTTTGGAGCAATCTCATAACCATTTTCGAGCATCTCTTTTGAGAGTTGTTCAATATCAGAAATAGAAAATTTATCCTGAGTAAAATAATATTCATACTCATATTTCGTTCCTTCACGTTTCCGAAAAGCAACTAAATAATTTTCTTCTAACAACTCATTCCAAATCCTCTCAATGGAAGTCTTTTTATTCTTTTCAAAGCACCTATAAAGCTGAGTCTTATGAAATACGTAGTTTTTGGGCATACTCTCCATATACGAAAGCAACCCACGTGCCTCCAAACTTAATTCATTGTTTTGCAAAAACTCTCTGTTGATACTCTCGTATCCTTTTTCTTTGAATCGTTTGACTGACATAGATAATTTCCTTCTTTCCAATTCTTCCGCCAAGAAGAATATTTAAATTTATTTTTCAAAGCAGATAGGATGAATCGAACATCCCTACTCAGCCATATTCTGAGGTTATCTGCGAGTGTCATAATGTTGGCGGTCATTATGACGAAAGTTTGTCAGTCAAATTTGAGGAAACCCTCAAAACAAACGTGAGGAATCGAACCTCATGAGCTACCTATTAGCCGTTTGTTAAACTAATATTTTTTCTATTTTCTTCTCACTTAAATTATTAAGAATTTATTAAGACGTCAAAAAGAGGACAAATTTCTTTGTCCTCTTAAACCTTGATATTATTGAGTTTATCGCACTAACCAAATACTAGACACTTACTTTTCCTTGGTATGCAGCTAAAAACTAACATTTTCAGCCATACTTAAACTCCTCCAACCCCAAATTCCATTTTTTTAAATTATTTTTTCAAAAAAAGTATTTCTCTAGGTTGCTATCTTTTTCCTTTTGATTTATAATAATAAAAAACTTATTTTATTAAAGATAAATAAGCAAAAAATGAAAGTTGTCTTTTAAATTGGTTCAAGTTGTTCTTGAAACTAGAAAAAGTTGAAAAACAGGCTTTAAGCACCGATATGATAGGCTTTTTAGTTGTTTCAAATTTCTTTTTTCGTGCTTTATCGGAGTCCAATCAACCTTTTTAATAAATAAAATATTATCATATATATAGTTAAAAAGGTTATTTTGATTTTGCTTACTTCTATGGTTATTATCAAGTCTCCCTACTTGATAGTAGCTTGAAAACATATTTCTCCCAATTGCCAGAATATCTCCTCCCCTTGATATCTGGCTCCCTTACAAAAAAGCGTTCATCTTGAAAATGAACGCTTTTTTGGACTATCTTGGTGCCTCAACTGCTAAACGATAGCCGTCTGGCACTTCTTCGCTCGTTAAAATAGACATATCTCTACGTGCCTGTTCTAATTGTTCTTTGGTTACTTTCTTTTCTGCTTGTTGCAATTTTTCATTTTGCGTTTTATCATTTTCCTTTGGCATTACATCAATTGGATTTACAAAATCAACCCAAACACCTTTTGCAAGTCCAAAGTGCAAATGCGGACCTGTTGATGCTCCTGTTGAACCACTTTTCGCAATTTCTTGTCCAATATCTACTACTTGACCTTGTTTAACGTGCAACACGGACAAATGTGCATAATAGCTATAATAGCCATTCGCATGACGCAAAATAATATAGTTTCCGCTAATATTGTTTCGACTTGCAGTATAAACTACCCCTGCCATTGCTGCATAGACAGGCGTACCTGTTGGTGTTACCAAGTCTACACCATTATGGAAAGTTCCTACACCTTCGATTGGCTCTTCTGGGCGATAACCGTAATTACTCACTAAATCAAGAGTTTTCAGCGGCCATTGAAATTCACCTTTGATACTCTTACTTGCTACCACTTTACGAAGTAAGGCATCCTCATCTTGGTTAATTCTATTTCTATCTGCCTCTTTATCTGAAACTCTTTTTCTACGTGATAAAAGTTCTTCTCTCAAAAGTGCCATTCCACGTTTTTCTGGATTAAAAGGAGCTGTTTCTTTCTCATAACGCTTTGATAATTCATCAATTTTTTCTCTTGCAACTTCTAAATCTATACGAACTTGTGACGAAGTGAGCGTAATAGGATTGCTTAATAAATATTTATCCAATTCATCTTTCATCATTTGTTCAGCTTTTCTCTTTTTCACATCATCTTTAGAATGTAACAAAAAGAGGACATCACTTGAAAATAGTTCTTTATTGAGAACAAGTTGGGCATAAAAACTCTTTTGCAACTCTAAAAGTTTTTGCTCTTCCTTTGAGATCGCATCTAATAAGTATTTATACGGAGCTAACTTTTGATTCAAATTTTCTTTTTTACCATTAAAGAACGTTTCAAATTCAGCAAACACGCCCTTTTCAGCTTTTATCGCTTCATCGGCGTCCAGTTTCCTCACTTGAATTTCTTGATAAGTTTTTTTGTAATATTCTTCTAGCGTTGTGTAAAGCGTACTTTGAAACACATCATCCGTTTGATTTTCATCAATAACAGGAGGCTCAACGTAACCTGACGGCTTTGTATAATCAGGGGCTTCTTCTTTTCCAACATTCACCGCATCAGTCCCTTTTTCCTCTTCTTTTGCTTTCGTAGAGGAGGTACTTGTCTTAGACGTAGAAGTTTCCTTTTTAGAACTACTGCTTGTTGATTTGCTCGTTGAACTGGATGTTTTTTCTGATGAACTACTCGTTTTCTCACTACTAGAGGAGTTGCTAGTGCCACTTGAGCTAGTAGAGGAAGTAGCTGGCTCACTGTTGGTGGTCGTGTTCGCCACATCTTTCGCCATTGCCATTTGTCCGCTTAATAATAATAATGTAAAATATGCTGTTATAAGTTTTTTATTTTTCATAAGGCTATCTCCTAACTCCTTTCTGTGAACTAAAATTCGAGTAAA
Organism: Pilibacter termitis; assembly: GCF_900167335.1. GTDB lineage: Bacteria > Bacillota > Bacilli > Lactobacillales > Streptococcaceae > Pilibacter > Pilibacter termitis. Next base: position 69,585 of record NZ_FUXI01000003.1, on the reverse strand, counting down.
ATCTTTCTTCACTTTTACCTCATAAAATCACAAATCTTGAAAAACATCTAAGTTTTCATATGAGGTCCCTCTAATATTATCTGGTAAATTATTTACTACTCTCATTATAGCACAAAATCTTATTTCATATTACTCAAATTGTTCCCACTTTAAGCTTTTCCCAAAAATAATCCTTTTCTTTTGGAAGTGTAATTTTTTTACACCTTTATTTGTAAGAATTTTCTTGAAATAATAGTTAGGATTCAAATTTTTTTTATAAAAAAAGGGGAAAATCGCTTATTTTTTAACTAAAATACAAATTCTTTTGTTTTTTCTTTCCTTTCCAGCTTGTCTTTGCTATGTTTATTTTATCATTTTGTAAAAAAGAAAGGTCGTCTGAAATGAAAAAAGTTCTAAAGATAATGGTTCATTCACTTGTACTTGTTGGTATTTCGCTAGCTATTGGGATTTTTTTGCATATTTTCGCTGAAATTATTCCACTTGTAGAATTGGAAGGATAGCAGAGCATACTTAAAACACAAGCTGCATTCTGCTATCTCAACCATTTCAATTCATCAAATGGATAATACACAAACAAACCTTTGCCTAGTATTTCTCGTTCTTTTACCACTCCAAAAGTTCTAGAATCACGTGATTCTACACGATTGTCTCCCATAACAAAATATTCATCTTTGCCAAGTTTTTCCTTACCAATCAAGCCTTTCAACTCAAAATCATTGGTAAACGGAGTGAGTGAGTGATAATTTTTTAAATTTTTCTTTAAAAAAGGCTCCTCTTGCCTTTTGTCATTGATATAGAGCTGATTGTTCACGACTTTTAGGGAATCATGAGGAAGTCCAATGACACGCTTGACTAAAATCTCATTATTGGGTCTTTCAATCACGACAATATCAAATCGACGAATTTTGGAAAATTTTTCCATGACCATCTCATCACCTGTCATCAAAGTATTTTCCATTGAATTTCCATCAATTGTCACTGGCACAAACAAAAAACCACGAATAAAAACCACCAAACCAGCCGCTACAATTGCAATTTTTAAATAAAAAATAAATTGCTCAAAAAACTTTTTTGCTCGTGGGGAGAATTTCATTTTTTTACCTTACTATATATTTTTTTATTTTACAGTTCCCTCTAAAGGCTCACGATTACTCAAAATTGCTAATTTTAGCTTAATCGAAGTTTTAGAGCTACCCTTATTTTACCACATATACGTGGAGGATTGAAAGATAGATAGAAAGGTGCTTAATATATTATAAGACCGCCTCCAAAAACCTCAACCCAAGAAAATCAAAAATTTTTAGAGGCACCTTCATATTCCCACTCAACTCCTCCAGCTCTAAAGCGTCACTCCCGTTTTGAAAATAGCAATTTCTTGATAGCCATTTTTTTCGGCACACGTGAGTGTTCCGTTGGCGATTTCGATTACTTTTTGGATAAAATCATAGGCTACTTCTGGCATTCCTGCATGAATGATTTTCCCTGCATTGAAATCAATCCACTTGCTTTTATGCTCTGCTAAAGTATCGTTTGAGGAAACTTTGACCGTTGGTACAAATGTGCCGAATGGGTTGCCTCGTCCTGTCGTGAATAAAACTAAGTGACAACCTGCACTTGCAAGTGCTGAAGAGGCGACTAAATCATTTCCCGGTGCTTGTAGCAATGTCAGCCCGTGTTTCTTTATTCTTTCGCCATACTGCAACACATCCATTACACTTGTCGAACCCGCTTTTTGCGTACAACCTAGCGATTTGTCCTCAAGTGTCGTAATTCCTCCTGCTTTGTTTCCCGGAGAAGGATTTTCATAAACGACCATATTGTGATCCAAAAAGTATTGTTTGAAATTATTAATCAGACTAACCGTTTGCTCAAATCGTTTCAAGTCAATACAGCGATTCATTAAAATAGTTTCCGCACCGAACATTTCTGGCACTTCTGTTAAAACAGCACTTCCGCCAGCCTGCACGAGAAAATCGGAAAATTTCCCTAACAATTGATTGGCTGTAATGCCTGACAAACCGTCTGAACCACCGCATTTCAAGCCAATTCGTAATTTCGACAATGGCAATTCTACACGTTTTTCTTCCTTGACTACCTCCAAAAGAGAATGAAGCATTTCGACACCGCTTATTACTTCGTCTTCTACTTCTTGAGCAATGAGAAATTTTATACGATTGCTGTCTGCTTTATCCAAAAGAGTACGAGATAACTGCTCATGTTCAATAGCAATTTCTCCTTCTTCGATTACTTGTTTGAATACATTAATCGAATTGTTTTCACACCCTAGTCCAAGCACCAAAACGGCTGCTGCATTTGGATGAAGTACCGCGTTTGCCAAAAATTGTCTCGTGCTAACATGATCATCCCCCATTTGTGAACAACCATAAGGATGTCGTAAAACAATAATGTTGTCAAACACTTCCTCCGCTAGTGGATTTTCTCTTATAAAACGCTCACGAACTTTTTCTGCCGTATGATTGACGCAACCAACCGTTGGCACGATATAACAGTCATTGCGAATCCCTACTTCACCATTTTTTCGCTGATAGCCCCAAAATGTCTGTGGAAGCACCTCTATATTTTGTCCATTATTTTTCAACTCGTCAAGTACATTCACCTCAGGAGCTGCAAGCTCTGGCTCATAGGTATATTCAAGCGTTGCATCAAGATTTGTTTTTACATTTTGTATATGCACGTGTTCGCCGATTTCAATTGCCTTTGTCGCATGACCAATTGGTGAGGCGTATTTTATGATATTTTCATCTATTGCAATATTTTTTATCGCAATTTTATGACCAAATGTAATGTCTTGCAATAACGTAATTTCTTGCCCGTCAACTGTCAATTTTTCGCCTTTTTCTCCGTTTTCAAGTGCAACTACTACATTATCAATTGGGGATATTTTTATAAATTCCATGTTACACCTCCCAGCGTTTTTTCGCTATTTCGGCAACTTCACTCAACACTGCTGGCACTTTTTCGCCATTTTCTAAATATCGTTGAATAATCGGCAAAAGTCGAACTTCGTATTTGGATTGCTCATTTAGAGCGATAGATGCTAATTCATGACGATTAAAAGGATTTTTAAAACGATCTAGCACTTGATTAGCAAAAATTTCTAGTTCCTCTTTAGGTAAATCAATTTTCGGTGCAATCTCCTCAAGCATTAACGTTTTAATTTTACTTGCAAAAGGTTCCTCGACCACCATTTCAAGTACCGTTTCTTTACCGTTTGGAAGTCCAAGCATACTCATAGCCGTATGTGGTGCATTGAGCAAATGTACTTTCCGTTCACGGTACGGCGTTAAATTGTCCGTGTAAATGGCACCTAAGCCTAACTTTGAAAAAGGTAAAATGTACTCAATCGCAAGATTCCCCGCATTATCAAGTGTTTGGTCGACACCCTCAATGCCCATAAACGCAAACGGTTCTGCTTTGACAATTAAATTGTCCTCAAAATCAAGTTTTCTGTTCACTTCATCAGCTTGTTCTTTTGGATACCCCGGCACAATTCTATCCACCAAAGTATTGTAAAAATGGCATTTTTGGACGAATGATGAAAACTCAGGTTCTAAATTCCAAAGTTTTGCATATTGCAAAATCACTTTCCTAAGCGTTGCACCGTTTTTATCTATTAATTCACAAGGAATAATTTCTACTGGTAAAGAATTTTTCAAAAATCGCTTGTGCAAAAGAACAGTTAATTTTGCTGGAAATGTTCCTTCGGGAACGCGTTCGTAACGATCCGTTTCGTCATACGCAATTCCTGCCTCTGTCGTATTTGAGAGAATCACCTTTAACTCTTCACTTTCAGCAATTTCGATGAGACGTGAAAAGTCTGTATAGGCATTTAAACATTCCTTTAATACATTTACCACATCCAAACGCTGTACTTCCTTACCATTTTCAAGTCCCTCAATTAAGACACTGTATTTACCATTTTGTTTTTTCAATAAATCAATGATGAAATTTGATTTTATTGGTGAGGCAACTGCAATTGCATTATTTTCATCTTGAAGATTATTAATCCCCCAATCAATAAACCCACGTAAAAAATTTCCTTCACCAAATTGCAAAATATTTATTTGTTTATTCATATTTTTTCTCTCTTTATTTATAAGTTTGTAAATCCTTAATTTTCACAGGCAAACCGCTTGCGATCGATTGGTTAGCAGCGATTCCTGTGAGAATACTTTTTACACCATCTAAATGATTGGCTTGGCGGTTCAGTGGGTCAATTTCTGGTGTGCCAAATAAATCGTTGAGTAAAATAGGGTCCCCACCGCCATGACCGCCTTCAAGTGTTTCGATTTCTACGATATAAGGGGCCAAAAACATTGGGAATACTTTAATTTCTTGAAATGCTAAAGCTCCCTCGTCCTCTTTTTTTCCGCCTGCATTGACATAACTTTTTTCAATAATCGTCATTTCAATCCGCCCTTTACTGCCATTAAATGCGACTTTAAACCCTTCATATGGCATATAAGCATTGAGCGAATAGGTCAAAACTGCTTTATTTTCATACTGGACGGTAACTGCCAATGTGTCTTCAATGGAAATATCGTCTGAAAATACACTTCTGTCTCGTATATAGCCACTTTCTTCTTCAGCATTCAAATATAATTCTCGCAATTCTTCATTGCTTGTTAAATCAAGAGAAAACGGGTCTTCTTTTGCCGCCGCACTTCCATAACTACGTGAATAAAATTGTGTAACTCCCCGTTTTTCAGCATTTTTCATGCCGTAAAAATTCAATTCACCAAAGGCAAACACGGTTTTTGGTGAACTTTGTAGCCAAAAATTAACTAAATCAAAATGATGTGTCGATTTATGCACCAAAAGCCCGCCACTATTGTATTTGTTGCGATGCCAACGTCTAAAATAATCTGCTCCATGTTCTGTATTTAACAACCATTCAAAATGGACTGAAAAAACATCGCCAATCACGCCACTTCTCAATAATTCTGCGATTTTTGTATTATGAGGAGCGTAACGATAATTGAATGTTACACGCAAATTTTTCCCTGTTTCTTCTTGAGTTTTTAAAATAGCTGCTGCTTTTTCTGCATCAATGGTCATCGGTTTTTCGCTCAATACATCACAACCTTTTTCCATTGCTCGAATGATATACTCGTGGTGTGTTCTGTCTACACTTGTCACAATCACGTAATCGGGTTGTAATTCATCTAGCATTTTGTCAAAATCGGTATAAAAATAGGTGGCAACTTTAGGGTAATTGTACTTTTCAGAAAGCAAACGGTTCGCATAATCCATTCTCACTTGTGAAATATCACAAAAGCCGATTAATTCACTTGTTTCACGGAAATCCTTCGCAATTGCCTCATAAAAAAATCTCGCCCTTCCACCAATACCTACTTGAACATATGTTTTTTTCATCAAATCATCTCCATACTTTTTCACAAAGATAGCTTGTTAGGTTCCAGTTTCTACTTTCGTTTCTTCAAAAAATTCTTTTTTAGTTTTGTTATTTTATTTGAATCTTAAAAAAATGACCGAAATAAATATAAGTAGCCTGTTTATTTCGGTCGCTTGTTTTTTTGTCTAGCTACACGGGGCAGGAGTTCGGTCGCTGTTCACAACGTCGCTCGAAACTACGTTTCGAGTAAATAAACGACGTGGTTCACTGCGACAAACTCCTGAACGCCCCGCTCCGCTTTTCTTTGTCTAGCTACGAGGGGCAGGAGTTCGGTCGCTGTTCACAACGTCGCTCGAAACTACGTTTCGAGTAAATAAACGACGTGGTTCACTGCGACAAACTCCTGAACGCCCCGCTCCGCTTTTCTTTGTCTAGCTACGAGGGGCAGGAGTTGGGTCGCTGTTCGCAATACCACCTGAAGCTCTGCTTCAGGCAAGTAAATGGCATGGCTCACTGCGACAAACTCCTGAACGCCCCTCTCGCTTTTCTTATTTCACTTTGTCTTTTGCGAAGTCGTAGATTTCTTGGGCTGCTTTTTCTGCTTTTTCATCGCCATTGATTACTTTTTCCATTAATAGCAAGTATTGATCTTTGATTACTGCGTTGTTTTTGTTTTCAACTGTATTAATTTCTGGATTGCCCACTTTTCCAACTAATTCAATATAATCATAAGTTGATTTTAGCGGTCCATCTTCTTCTGGTTTCAATTCTTCACGCACTTTTGACATGATTGGCACACCACGTTCACCTTTGAGGATTTTGTTTGCCTCTAAATCATTGTGGAAGAAATTAATGAATTTCGCTGCCTCTTCTTTGTATTTAGAGTTTTTCGCAATACAAAGCATTTGTGAACTCATCAAAGCTGTACTTCCAACGTCCGCTTTACGCTTAGGTAGGGTGATGAGTTTGATTTCACGATTCGCCGCAGCACCAAGTGCGTTTACTTGATTACTTGCCACCCAAGTCATAGCAGCCTCACCTTTTACAAGATAGTCGTTTTCAATATCTTTTACTTCTGCAATTGCACCAGAATCTGGGAATGCTCCAGCTTTTACTAATTTTTTCCGCATTTCAAGATAAGGCACAAGCAATGACGGATCATCAAACCCTAGTGTATCTGAGTTCGTCTTGATGTCATAGAAGTTTTTTCCGCCTCCATATTGACCAACCCCAACACTTGCACCCGGATAGAAATCATCATTTGTTTGGAGAGAGAAACCGTAAATATTTAATTTCTCATGGATTTTCAAACAAATTTTTTCAAAATCATCCCAAGTCCAGTCAACTGTCGGTTCATCAATTCCTGCTTTTTTGAACAATTCTGGGTCATAAGCTACTGCATAAGCGTTCATTCCGTTTGAAAGTCCAAGTTGCTTGCCGTCACGTTGTGTCGTTTTCAAATAAGCCTCTGTTGTGTCTTTTGTGTCAATTGTTCCCTTTTTGATGTACTCATCCATTGGCTCAATATTATCCAAATACGCTGGATAATTTCCTGCAATTTGCCAAATATCCCAAACCTTGCTTGAAGCAGATAAAACGTTTAGTTTGGTCACGTAGCCGTCAAAATCATAAAATTCTGGCTCGATTGTGACATTTGGATTTTTTTCTTGATAAAGTTTGATGACTTTTGCGGTTGCGTCATGACGTTCTTGCGAACCCCACCAAGCCATTGTTAATTTAACTTTACCACTGCTATCCCCTTTGTCTTCTTTTTTCCCTCCACAGCCTGCTAGACCGCCGAGTAGTAGCGTCCCTGCTACCATTGTTGTCATTACTTTCTTCCAATGTTTCATTTTGATTCCTCCATTTTTTTATTTACTTATCTTTTTTAAAAGATAGTATTTCCTCTTCTGATATTTTGATAAAGACTGGATGCTCTTTTTCTCTTTCGTTTGGCTGATGTAAGGTAAAGTACATTTCTTCATCAAATCCTTTGAAAAGCATTCCATGCCCTCCGTCAGAGCTAAAGAACAGCTCTTTTGCGTGTTGCCACTTTCCGTCCAATTGCCCATTTTCACTAAAAGAAATCGCTTCTACATACTCCGTACCTTTTAGCGACGACCAAAACAAACAAAGAGAGTTATCGCTTGCTTTATAAACGCACGGCCCGTCTGTTACGAAACGTTGAGCATTTTTTTCTGCCCATGACGGTGTTGAGGCGTGAAAAAGCTCTTTGACTTCTCCTACTCTTTCTCGCAAGTCTTGCGACAATTCTACCGAGCAAATAGTGCCGTCACGAATTTGTACCCATTCATGACAAAAGATTAAATGCGGAATATTTTGTTCATCCACATAAAGCGTGCCGTCCAAACACTCCCAATTTTTTGGGGTAATACTCTCCTCACTATGCGGGACAAACGGCCCAAGAGGACTATTGGAAACGAGAATTTGCGTGCCACGGCATTTGTTTTTCGCTGTAAATGAGGCAAACATATAAAATTTTCCTTGATAGTGATGAACTTCCGGTGCCCAAAAATTTTGATCACCCCAAAATTCATCTGTATAGCGGAAAATCTCGATTGGGTCACTCCAATTTTGTAAATCTTTGCTCGTGTAAACATCAAATCCCAAGGTAGATAAATCTTCTGGTTGTTCCCAGCAATTGTACCCTCTTGTGCCATAAAGGTAGTACACGCCCTCGTAAGCTAAGACAAACGGGTCACGTAGGTTGATTTCTTCTACTTTCATTCTCTTACCTCGCTTGCAACTACGACTCTTTTGTAATTTCTAAGATGTAAATATACACTTCCCAAAATAGACGGTAGTATCAATAGGCAAAAGAATACATGGTGTTCAAATACAACAACACCAATGCCTAAGAGCAAAAGTCCTAGAAAGTTCACGAATAATTTTCTAAACGCCGCTCTTGCCATAGCTTTCACGTGAAAGTTCATCTCACGCTCAAACATTTGCTCAATCGCACTACTACAAACCATTAATAGTAAAACTGCCATAAATGGTAAGAGTAAATAAATTTTGGCTATCACAAGTACAAAATAAATGTCTAGACTTACCCACAAAAGCAATAAACTATGCAAAACGCTCATTTTGAGTTTCTTTTTGATCGCGAAAAGGAAGTGCCGTAAAAATCTTGCAAAAAGTTTCACACGTTGTTCAAGGACAACTTCCTTTGTCGTATAAAGCAAAGCATAAAGTAAGAGTTGCAGATAAGTAAAACTGACAAGTAATTTTATCAACACAACTGTTACTGCTTGTATTGGCAAAAATAGCAGCACTGCTAATGGCAATAAACCAATCGTGAAACAAATATTGAGTAGCAAAAAGTTATACAATCTTGAAAAAATCCGATAAAACAGTTTTTCTTCAATTCCCTTACCTTTATCCATATTGTTATCCTTTCAGTCCGCTCGTGCTGATACCTTCTACTAAATACTTGTTGAAGAACAAGAAAATCAAAAATACAGGGAGCAAGGACAAAGTACTCATTGCAAACATTGCACCAAAATCGGTTCTACTGGCGGTATCGGCAAACATTTTAAGGGCGAGCGAAACGGTATAGCTCGCTGGTTTGTCCAGATAAACCAATGGTCCTAGGAAATCATCCCATTTCCAATAAAACTGAATGATGACGGTTGTTACAATCGCTGGTTTGAGGAGTGGGAAAATCACTCGTGCAAAAATTGAATATTTGCTACAACCGTCCATGTATGCTGCCTCATCAAGTTCTGTCGGAATACTTACCATAAACTGCATCATTTGATAGATGAAAAATGCCTGCCCAAACCAATGTGGTAAAACAAGCGGAACGTAAGTACCCACCATACCTAGTTGATTCCAAATCAAATATTGTGGAATCAAAATAACTTGGGTCGGAATCATCATCGTTGCTAACATAACGGCAAACCAGATTTTTTTCCCTTTAAAATTGATACGTGTCAACGCATATGCCACACACGCTGAACTCAATACTGTTCCTAAAGTAGAAACAGATGAAACGATGATTGAGTTGATGAAAAAAGTACCAAAGCTAATACCACCAAACCCTTTCCAACCGTTTTGGAAATTCTCCCAACGGAAAGTCGTTGGAATTAAATTCAATGCACTATTTAAAATTTCATTGTTATTTTTCAATGACCCTGCAATCATCCACAATACTGGATAAATCATACAAAGACCAAAAACAATAATGAAAGCGTGCAATAATACTCGTTTTATTTTTTGATTTCTAAAATACATAACTTCCTCCTTAATCTAGATCACTGCGACAAAATTCTTACCGCAATCCTTCGCTTTTTTTAATCTAGCTACGGATTGCAGAATTTTGGTCGCTGTTCGGGGTGTCACTTGAAACTGACGTTTCAATGCTAGTCTTTCAAGAATCTTTGATTCTTAGAAAGACTGTATGCGAAACGAAGTGTAGTAGCAAGTAAATGACACCACTCACTGCGACAAAATTCTTACCGCAATCCTTCGCTTTTTTTATACTTTCACCCATTTTTTTGATGATTTAAAGATTAACAATGTTACCAAGCTCATGACGACGAGCATTACCCAGCTCATTGCACTGGCGTAACCCATGTCGTAATACTTGAATGCGTGGTTGTAAACATAGAGTGCATAAAAGTTGGTTGAGTCTTGTGGTCCACCTTTTGTGATAACAAAGGCTTGTGTAAAGCTCATAAATGCACTAATTGTCTGCATAACCAAATTGTATAAAATGATAGGTGACAATAGCGGAAGCGTGATTTTGAAGAATGATTGTAATTTATTTGCTCCGTCAATTGTTGCTGCCTCATAATAAGAGGAAGGAATTTCCTTTAGACCAGCGGCAAAAATAATCATACTTGAACCAAATTGCCAGACGGTCATTAAAACAAGCGGAATCATGGCGAGTTTTTTGTCTCCAAACCATGACAAGCTCTCCATTCCAACGCTGTTAAGCAGTACGTTAACAAGACCTGTTTTAGAGAATAATTCTTTCCAGACCAATGCTACTGCGATACTTCCGCCGATAAGACTTGGTACATAGTAGAGCGAACGATACAATGTTACCCCACGAATTTTTCGTGTGAGCAAGTAGGCAACAAACAAGGCAAATGCCAATTTCAACGGTACAGATAAACCGACATAAATGAATGTCGCCTTTACTGAGTTGAAAAATCGTTCATCTTCAAACAAACGAATGTAGTTGGCAAATCCTGTAATATTCGCCTCGCCGCCTAATTTAAAGTCGGTAAACGAATAGTAAAACGAAACCATCATCGGAATAAACGTTACCATTAAAAATCCGATAATAAACGGAGAAGAAAAAACATACCCGACAACGTTTTCGTTATTCATAAAATTTTTTAATCGACTGTTACTTTTCAAAATTCTCGCCTCTTTTCTTAGGTTGTTGTATTAGTAAATATTCGACTTACCGCGAGAACTAGCGAACCATTTCCCGGTAAGTATGCTGGCAAGTCTGTCCGTCCCCTTTGATAATTATGCCCATTTTTTGCATAATAATTTTTTGGACAATCCTTGAGCAAAATCTCAAGAGCTAATGTGCGGTTGCCTAATTTTTCAGCCAATAACGCCATATAGCCGTAATCCCACCCCCACATACTTTCCTCATCCCAATCCTTTAGCACACGAGAAAGCGTTTGTTCTAAAGCCGTCATTTCCACATCTGGATTGTCAAACAATCCAAGAATTGCCAGTTGTGTTGGATGATCTTTCATGTAGTTCGGGAAAGTATCTGGTGCATTTTCATGCGAAGGATACAATCCTTCTTTTGTCGGTTGTGGAATGGCAATTTTTTGGTAAACCTCTTGCCACAAAGGCTTTTTCTCTCCTAAATCTTCCGCCCAGCGTAACGCTTGAGAAATGCCGTATTTCCAATAGGCAAGCTCAAATGTCGGGTTGTAGACAGTGTTCGGGTCAAATTCTTCTTGTGACGGAATCATTGGCGAGACTAGGCAATATTTCTCCTCTTTTTCATCGTAGGAAAGAAAATCACAAACAAAATCAATCGTCTCTTCGACTAGCACCCAAAATTCCTTTTGAAAAACAAGACGTTCACTTTCTGCTATTTTCTCCTTACTCCAGTCAAGCAATGTCACGATATGTGTCTGTTGCCAAATGAGAAGTGGAGCGATGAAGGACGGAGAATCTATTGCGTCTGGACCAATCATTTTCGGCCACCTTGCACCTTTAAAACCATTTTTTTCAGCGTTCCATTTTGCTTGTGGCAAAATACTTTTAAACCAAGAAAATTGTGGTTTGATAAGTGCGACTCGATTCGTTTCAATCGCCCAAGCGAAATGCCAGAGAGTCATCTCCAAGTGAAACTTTCCATACCAAGAATTACAAAGCAATCCCGTTTCTTGTGGCGGAAGTTTTCCACTAGAATGAAGTCGCAATTGATACATGGATAAAATCCCCCTACGCTCTAACTCTTGCATTTTCTCATCTGTCACGTCAAACGTTGGAATTTCGCCTTTCGTCCAAAAGTCATGCCAAAACTTTTTCAACCGAACTTTAACTTCCTCCGTATGTTCATTGAAATCAGAAGGGGCATTTTTTGAAAATGTAACAGAGAAATCTGCCACCTCTTCATTGGTCGAAATTTCAAAAACTGTCTTGGCAGTTTGTGTCAGTACACACTTTTCAGAGTGAAAATCAAGGAACGTAGAAAACTCATCACACATATGTTGAATTTGTTTGCGATGATTCCCCTCTACACCTTTAATATACGCAGTTTGTGTGCTTTTTTCACTAAATTCTCCTGCACTGATTTGATGATTGGGATAAGGCAACCTCAAGAGAATTTTCGCACGCCCATTTTGCAGTGCTACACTTTTCATTTTGAAAAACACTGTATCACTTTCACAATCTACAAACGTTTCAACTTGATATTTCTCACCTTTTATCGTATATTCTGAACGAACAATTCCTTGTTCTAATTCTAACATTTGCTCAATGTCAAAAATCTCTTTAGAGGTAATTTTTTCTCCGTCTACTCGTAATTCAAAAATAGCTAAATTGGCTCTGTGAGGATTTTTCCTCAACCATTCGTAAACTTCTTCATTCCCTTTGTGAGCATGAACAGGCAAGTGAACTACTCGTTCCTTGTAAGGATATTCGTCCAAAACTAAGTCCGAATAGCGATACGTTTTCCCGTTTTTATCAGGTGTAGTGTGCCATGCCCAATTGGATAGGGTACAAAGCGGATTGTGATGAACCAAAAATTCTTCATGCAATGTTTGAAAACCTGTCACGTCAACATTTATCGCAAAATCGCCATTCCCCACGCTTAACGGAGAAGTAAAATCTACTTCTGTCAATTTCGGATTCTGCCTTCTCACTCTCTCAATCATCTGCTATACTCCCTCGGAAAAATAGCTTGTTTGCGTTTTGGAATGAAATCGCTCGAACACTTTGTTCTGCTACGCTATAAGGCAATCGTCCACTTTCCACCCATTCTCCAACTAAACCACATAGCACACGTCTAAAATATTCATGTCGTGGATAACTGAGAAAACTTCGTGAATCAGTTAACATACCAACAAAATTCCCAAATAAACTTTGCTCCGCAAGCTCGGTCATTTGCCTTCTCATGCCAGAGTAGGTGTCGTTGAACCACCAGCCACTTCCTAAATGTTGTTTTTGGTACCCATTTCCATTTTGGAAACACCCCATGACGGTCAAAATACTTAGCCAATCGTTTGGATTTAACGAATACCAAATGCTCGTAGGAAGTCCTCCATTTTGTGCTGCAATATCAAGCATTTTTCCCATTGATTGTGTAATTTCACTCGCATCTCCAATCGCATCATAGCCTGTATCTGCTCCAAGTTTTTGATACATTTCTTGATTAAAATCTCGTGGAGAATTGAAATGCCATTGCATCACAATATTGTGTTTGGAATAAAGTGCCATTAATCGTTGGAATAATGAAAAATGGTACGCCTCCACTTCTTCCGCAAGCAATTCTTTTTTTAACAATGCTTTATTGAGTACCACATCTAGCTCAACACTCGACCAAGAACGTTTCAATTGTGGAATAGCACCAAAACCGTGGTCTGACAATTTACAGCCATTTTTTTTGAAAAAAAGCAATCGCTTTTCAAGAGCATTGACAACATCATCAAACGACTGAATTTCTTTTTCCGTTATTGCACTAAGTTTATCAATATAATCCGAGAACGTCTCCTTTTGCAACTGAAACGCTTTATCTGGACGAAAAGTTGGCAACACTTGAAAATTCTTTTCAAGTTCCTTTAATCGTACATGGTCTGCTAAATTATCTATCGGATCATCTGTCGTACAGACGACTTTCACACGGCTTTTCACTACTAAACTTCTCGGTCTAAATTCATCTTTTGCAAGCATTTCATTGCATTTTTCCCAGATTTCTTTTATATTTTCCTCACTTAGCACTTCATGAATACCGAAAAATCGTTTCAATTCTAAATGTGTCCATTCATAAATTGGGTTGCCTGCTGCTTTTTGAAGAGAACGGACGAAATAACGAAATTTCTCAAAATCCTCCGCCTCTCCTGTGATATACCGCTCATTCACACCATTTGCTCGCATTAATCGCCATTTATAGTGATCACCTCCTAGCCAAATATGTGTCAAATTACGATAAGGTTTGTTTTCTACCATTTCTTTTGGGCTTAAATGACAATGATAATCAATAATTGGAATGTTTTTTGCTACTTCGTGAAACAATTTCTTCCCACTTTCGTTATCCAACAAAAAATCTTCGTTTAAAAACATTTTATCCTCCTTCTTTCACTTCTTCTCCATTGATTGTAAGTTTGTTTACATTAATTGTTTTAATTCCCCGATTTTCATCGTGAAATAATCCTTTTGTTGCCTCGCTGTTCCATGTTTCAAGTAAATCTTCACTATTTGCAAGCGACCAGTCAAAATCGGTTATGTTCACTTTAGAAATTGGAGCTTCTGGTAAACCTACGATAAATGCTGCTGTACTACGAACATTACTTGCTTGAATGTTTTCGATCCAAACGTTTTGAATATACGGCGTTGTAGGCGTCTGTGCTTGCCTTTGAGGACTTAAAATCACTTCTTCTTCATGCGGTAACACACCCGGAGCAAAATACATACTCAACACAATTGGACACCAACAAGCGTTCATTTCCAGATTTTTAAGCCGAATATTTTCAATCGTTCCACCACGTCCACGCCTTGATTTTAATCGAACGCCACGCTGAGTTCCCTCAAATAGACAATTGTTCACCTCAACATTCTTTATTCCTCCTGCCGTCTCGCTACCGATTGCAATTCCTCCATGACTGGCAAGGATTTTACAATTTTCCACACGTACATTTTCCGTTGGCAAATTAATTCTAAGTCCGTCCGCACCAGAGCCAGATTTCAGCGTAACCGCATCATCACCCACGTCAAGCAAGCAATTCGTAATCCAAACTTCTCGACTTGAGTCAATGTCTATCGCATCAGTATTGATCGCATCTGCTGGATTATAAATCGTAAGATTGTTCAACTTGATGTTTTCACTATACACCGTATGAACCGTCCAAAATGGCGAATTTTGAATGGTAATCCCTTCAAGTGTAATGTTTTTGCTCTTCCAAAATTGTAGCAATGGCGGTCTGAGAAATTGTGTTGACGGTCTTGCACCACCACCTGTGCGACTAGCATAATCAGGATTTAATTTTGCCAAACGTAACTCATAGTCTTCTCGTGGTGTCGTTCGATCCTCTTGCTCAATCTCTGCAAATTTCTTCCACCAATTTTTTCCATTTCCGTCAATCACACCTTCTCCTATAATCGTGAGATTTTCCGCATTTTCAGCATAAATCAGCGGGTGCATGGCAAAACACTCTACCCCTTCCCAACGAGTCCAAATCGGCTCATAAAGCATTGGGTCATCTTGGAAAATTAGCTTACTTTCTTTTTCCAAAACAATCGTCAAATTGTCACAAAGAGTGATCGCTGTTGTTTGATACTCTCCTTTTGGAAAAATAAGCGTTCCACCGTTGTGTTCTCGAATACTATCAATCGCCTTTTGAATGGTGGGAAATTCTTCCGTATTATAAATGATTTCCACTAAATTCCCCTTTCTAAAAACTCAGTGTTTTTTATATTTTCTCCAAATAATTTTCTCGTGGTGTTACACCAAATGCCTCCGCTAATGCCCAGAGATTTTCGTCTGTAATTGTTTGTTTCACACCACCTTGAGCTTGCACGTAGGTATAAACTTCGGCTGCCTTTTCAGCAGTTTCAATCAAACCGAATACCTCGTCCATATCACGACCACTTCCGTACACTCCGTGATATGCCCAAAGCACTAAACGAGTGTTTTTCATTGCAGTTGCTGTCGCCTCACCAATCTCATTGGTACCGGGGATGAGCCACGGAAGAAGGGAGACACCTTCTGGAAAGACGACCAAACATTCCGTACACATTTGCCAAAGTGTTCTTGTCAATTCTTTTTCACATGGAGTGTGCGTAAATGTCATGGCAAGCAAATGTGTTGCATGGCAGTGCATGACGATTTTGTGTTCTTTATCAACGGACAATCGAGCGATATGACTCATAAAATGACTTGGCAACTCGCTTGTCGGCACTGCTCCGTTTTCTAACCCCCACAACAAATCTAGGTTTTTCCCATTTTCCTGCACACGAATCAACCCAATATTTTCCTCTGGTGCCAAATGTACGTTTTTAAAATATTTGCCACTTCCTGTTACTAAAAAATAACGATTTGCTAGTTTGCTGGCATCAAAAATTGTTGGAATCACACGTTTTACTTCCGTTAGATCCAAATATTTTTCTACGTCTTCTTCGTTCAATAGATAAGTAATGTTGCCTCCATTTCGCTCGTCCCAACCTTTTTGATACATATTTTGTGTCGCTTCTATCATTTCTTTGACAAATGGTGCTGTCAAGATATTTTCCTTAGACATTTAATTTTCTACTTCCTCTCTTGTAGATTGTACTTCTTTTTCATATTTTTTCACAATTTCATACCAATCCAACCCAACTGGCACGTGATTTATTTGACAGAAATAATCCCAAATCGCACCAAACGGTAAGTTTTTATATTCTTCAGTCAGAACGAGTCGACTGGTGAAATCAAACGACAATTCAACAGATTTCAAATCCTCCGTTGGTTCTAGTAATGCTTTTAACAAAGCCTTTTGCGTATTATGCACACCGACCACCCACGCTGCAACACGATTAATCGTGCCGTCAAAGAAATCAAGTCCAATCGCTGTTCTTTCAAGCAAATTGCCACGAACGATTTCCCGCATGATTTCTTGTAATTCATCATCCATAATCACCACGTGATCGCTATCCCAACGAACAGGGCGACTTACATGGAGCATGAGTTTATCTGAAAAAAGCGATAACGCTGAAATCTTATTGGAAATTACTTCTGTCGGGTGATAATGCCCCGCATCCATTAAAATTGTCTTTTTGCGAGTCAAACCATACCCCATGTAAAACTCGTGACTTCCCACCGTATAAGCCTCTCCACCAATTCCAAATACTTTCGACTCAATGGTGTCTACCGTCAAATTTTCGTCATATTCTTCTTCAAAAATCTCATCAAGCGACTCCATTAGCCGTTTTCTCGGTGAAAGCCGGTCAATTGGATTGTCTTTGCTAGAGTCTGGCACCCAAAAATTATTGTACGCAGGTTGCCCTAATTCTTTCCCAAAATAAGCAGCAACTTTCCTTGCTCTTTTCCCATGCTCAATCCAAAACGAACGAACACGATCATCTGGATGAGAAAGCGTAAAGCCGTCCTTATACATTGGATGACTAAAAAATGTAGGATTAAAATCCAATCCAATTCCTTGTTCTTTTGCCCAAGCAACCCATTTTTCAAAATGTCTCGGCTCAATTTCATTCAAATCTACTTCTTCATCCGTATCCACATAAAGTGCGTGTAAATTAAATTTGTGACGTCCCGGGATAAGTGAAAATGCCAATTCTGCATCTTGTCTTAATTGTTCAGGTGTTCTCGCTGCATAAGGATAATCTCCTGTCGACAAAATCCCTCCTGTCAACTCACCGTCTGGATTGAGAAACCCTTTTACATCATCTCCTTGCCAGCAATGAATGGAAATTTTGATTGCACTCAATCGCTCTAAAGCATTTTCCACATTCACTCCTATTTTTTCATACTGCTCTTTTGCATCTAAATATCTCTCCATTATTTTTTCTTGTGTCATTCCTTTTCTCACTTTCTTACATAATTTGGCTCAAAAACTTGAAGTTCTTGCGAATGAGCAATGAGCTTGCGAGCCTCATCTTTATCCTTGATTTCGCCCGTTGCTATCATCTGAACAGCTAAATTGCCAATTGCAGTAGCCTCGCTTGGTCCAGCGTAAACTGACAGGTCGAGCGTATCTGCTATCAATTGATTCAGCAATCGCACATTGCTACCCCCACCTACGATATAAAGAGCGTTGATTTTTTTTCCTAACACTTCCTCGATATGCCCGAGTTCTTTCTGGTAGCACTTTACAAGACTAGAATACACACAATTGGTCAGCTCGCCAATTGTTTTTGGCACTACTTGCCCAGTTTTTCGACATTGCTCCTGAATCGTTTCAATCGTATTTTCTGGATTGGTAAAAATTGGGTCATTGACATCAATGATTGAGGTAAAAAACGGTGTTTCTTTGGCAAATGTTGCCATTTGAGCAAAGGTGTATTTTCCATTTTCATACAATCGCTGAATTTCTTGCACAATCCAAAGCCCCATAATATTTTTCAGCACACGATACGTTCCATATGCTCCCCATTCATTTGTGAAATTGTAGTCATACCCTAATTCCGTCACGATTGGTGTGTTTGTTTCAATACCAATTAACGACCATGTCCCGCTTGAAAGATATGCCCAATTTTTCTCTGGGAAAATAGCTGGCACACCGACTACCGCACTTGCCGTGTCATGTGTTGCTACCGTTATCACTTTTGCTTTTGGTAAATCATACTCTTCTTGCCATTTGTCCAAAACTTCACCTAATAGCTCACCCGCACTTACTAGCGGAGGAAATAAATTTTCCTCTACTCCCACTTTCTCTAAAAGATGTGAGTCAAGTCGTCTTTCGTGAATGTTTAACAATTGCGTTGTCGAAGCATTCGTTTCTTCCAAAACCATTTTTCCACTCAAGACATAAGCGATATAATCTGGAATCAATAATAACTTATCCGCTTTTTCTAAAAGCTCACGTTCTTCGGTAAATAATTGATAGAGCGTGTTAAACTCCAAAAATTGAATCCCCGTCCGCTTATAAATTTCTTCTTTTGAAATGCTCTGGCAAAATTCTTCTATTTTATTTTGCGTACGTTTGTCACGATAGCTAATCGAATCCGCAAGACGCTCACCAATTTTATCGAGCAAGACATAATCAATTGCCCACGTATCAATTCCTATAAAACATTCCTCAATTCCTTGTCTTTTCGCTTTTTCCAATCCAAGAAAAATTTGCTGAATTAGAAAATCAAGTCCCCAACGTTCATGACCATTGACAAAAGAAAAACTATTTTTAAAACGATGAATTTCATTAATTGTAAGTTTTCCGCTTTCCACTTTTCCATGAATTAAGCGACCGCTACTTGCTCCGATATCAATCGCAATATAATCTCGCATAATTTCAACCTTCTTTGCTTTTCTGTTTCTAGCTATGAACGGCACGGCTCACTACCACAGACTTCAAACCGCCCCTCTTTGCTTTTCTTTTCACTCTTTATTTTACCTTTATCGAAATCGTTTACAATATTTTATATTTATGGATTTTGTATCAGATATACAGATGATAGATTTTTTCTTTTTTATTTACATTTGCCTACTTTTCTGTGATAAAATAAAAAAAACGTGAGTTCTATGTATATAAAAAGAGGGAGGAAACTATAATGCCATTACACAAAATTGCCGAAGAATATCTGCTTTCTTTTACCAATATCGAAAAAAAACAACGAGAAACAAAATGCTTAGTGCCAGATTTTGAACGATCCAAACTTGCCGCAAGCAATGAGAAAGATATTCGACTTTTAAATCACTTTTTCCTAAAAAATAACCGAATTTCGATTAGTAAACACAATCGTTTTGCCGATTATCCAGAACATAGTCATGAATTTTTAGAGTTAAACTATCTTTTAAGAGGACATTGCAAGCAAACCATTAACGGCGAGCCATTTGAGCTAAAAAAAGGGGATATTCTTTTATTTGACAAAAATTGTAAACACTCTATTTTCGCACTTGACGAAGAAGATATTTTGATTAATATTATTTTCCCGCAAGATAAATTAGATTTGGACTGGATGTTTAGTTTAAAGAAAGAAAACAATACACTGTTTCATTTTCTTATACAAGATTTTTCTTGTCATGCCAAAGGGAAATTCATTCATTTTAAAGCAAGCGAAAACGAAGATTTACAGGAAATTCTTTGCCAAATGATTAATAAATATTTCACAGATTCTGCTTTTTCCTACGATATTTTAAAATTTTATATCCCTATTTTATTTATGGAATTAATCGGAAACACACGCTACGAAATCGTTGGTGGCTTATGTAAGGAAACAAATAATGAAATCACTTTCCAATGCTTTAAATTTATTGAAGAAAATTATCAAGATTTAACCCTTGAAACACTCGCAAAACTCGTTGGTTACAATAAAAATTATTTGTCCAATTTCTTAAAAGTAAAAACAGGCAAAACATTTACCGAACTAATCAATCAAGAAAAACTTCGTCATGCCGTTTTTCTCCTTGAAACCACCTCACTTTCCGTTCAACACATATGTGACGCAACTGGTTTCAGTAGCAGAAATTACTTCTACCGAGTGTTCTGTGAACAATTCCAAATGACCCCAATGATCTACCGTAAACAAAAAAGAAAAGCGTAGTGGGGCGAGTTGAAGTCTGTGGTCGTGAGCCGTGCCGTTTACTTGAGACTAGGACAAAATTCAAAATTTAACCTAAATGAAACAATCTAACAATAGAAAAATCGCATGAAATCCACATTTGAGAAAATGAAATTTCTGCGATTTTTCTATTGTTGCTAGTTTTGTTCCAACGTACGCACTTTTAGAGCTTTTAAAGATACCATGAAGTATTCTATGGCATTTCAATCACTTCATCAAAAAGTTGCTTGTCTTTTTCCGTCAAATGATGTAAAACAGCTACGACTGTTTTATTCGTTTTGGATAAAATTTCAAGTATCTTTTGCGTGTTTTCATCATCCATTGCTGAAGTTGGCTCATCAACTATCAATAGTTCTCTATCAGAATATAACGCTCTGGCAATCGTGGTCAACATAGATTCGCCACCACTCAATTCTTGTGCTTGTTTACTTCTTAATTGTTCAAATTTCTCGCCAAAACATAGCTCACCAACTTTTTCCAAATGATCGTCGTTCTTTTTGTCAAATGAAATTATGTTTTCTTCCACACTTCCTTTGTATAACTTCACTTTTTGAGAAACATAGCCTGTTATTCCATTGAGGTTATTTGTGGCAAGTGAAACATCATCTACCTTAATATCTCCCTCAAAGCTTGCAATTTCACTTATGAGCAATTTCAATAACGTTGATTTCCCACTTCCATTTTTTCCTGTAATCAAATATTTTTTTCCTTTTTCCATCACAGAAGAAAGTTCGCCAATCGTTTTTTCTTGAAAATTGACCGATACATTTTCTAAAGTTATCTTTTCAAACGATTCTGCTTGTGTATTCTTCGTATTTTTCGAGAAAAGCAAAACGTCATTTTCTTTTCGGATTTCTTTTGTCGCATAAAGCTCCGTCAAAATATCTGACAACCAAAAAATCGGCGTTGTAATCGTTTCAACAGACTGCGTAATTGCCAAAAGTTCTGCAAAATCAAGCTCTTTTCTGCTAATTAACAGAAACCCTATCAACAAAAGTCCAACCTGAATACTCCAAAGACACGCATCATTTACCACTTCAATCACGCTTTGATAATGACGATTTTTGAAAAAATGATGACTCATTTCTTCATTTTCTGTGTGAAATCTTTTTGACAACCGTTTGCCAATACCAAAAATTTTCATCACTGCAACTTGCTCAAACACATCTTGCAACACATGGATAATTCCCTCTTGCGAATCATTGTAACGCTTTTGTGTCTGTGCAATTTTCTCCGCAAAAAACTTCGTTACCCCAAATGAAATACAGGTAATCACCACCAAAAACACCCAAATTCGCCAGTCAATATTCAAAATAACAATCGAACCAAGAAAAAAAGAACAGACAAAATAAAGCAAGCTCTCTATGGAACCTAAATAGTTACTGACGACAAGTGGGTTGTCTGTTGTAAAAATTTTGATGATTTTGCTTGTTGGGTACTTTTCCACTAATTCACTTAGCGAAAAACGTTGAAATGTTTTATACATTTGCTCATTCATCTTTTCAAGCGAAGTCGCAAAAAAGCGATTTTTTATAAATTGCGAAATGAAATTCATCCCCACAATACTCCCCAACACCAATAGATTCACAAAGAACAAATAGAAAAATGTTCCATTTTCATTTTTGATATAATCTGAGTCAAATAAGACAAGAAGTGAAAATACTGGGCGATAGCTAGCAAAGAGAATCGTAGCTATTAACCAGAGGAAGAGATATTTTTTGTTATTTTTTCGTAAGAATTTTAGCATTTTTTTACCCTTTCTTTAAAAATTGTTTCTATCATGAAATACGGATTGAAATTTTATCAAATTTTGTTTGTTGCTGTTTTTTATAAGGAAATCAAATTGCCTATTGAATGGGTGTTATCAAGAAAAATTCAAAGCAAAAAACGTTAGCAAGCAACGTAGAATCCTTCAAGTTTCTAATAGAGTTCTTTAGCCATGACAACAATATTTTCATGATGTCTAAAGGATCGAAACCCTTGCTTTTCCCAAAATTTTAATGCTTTTAAATTGTTTGTAATCACTCCTAATTGTACCGTTTTATAACCACTCAATTTTGCACTAGATAGGATTCCAGTCACAATTTTTGTCCCAATGTTTTTCCCTTGTTGTTCTTTGTCAATTAGCAAAAGTCCAATCCAAATAGTGTTTGGATCTGGATAGGATTCAATAACATCTACTACTGCCACTATCTTATTTTTTTGAGAAAGACAGAAGTATTGTTTTTGCTTAAGATCACAATTAGGTGGTAAAGCAGTTATATCTTTTATACTTTCTTCATAAGTTGCCTCACTGCCTTGTGTCAATAGAAAATAATCATGATTTTGACTATATATCTCAAATACTTTAGAAAAATTGTCATTAGTTATTTTTTCTATTTTGTATTCACTTAAAAAATGCCTTATTTTATGTAGCAACATCTGCAACGCTCCTTATACTAATTTAAAATAAGAACCTAACCATTTGTGATAAATGTGAATTTTTATCCTTTTTTGCAAAGAGCTTTACATCATTCGATACCCTCTATCATCTGCAATTTCAATCATTTTTCTTCCATCAATAGAGACAACTGAAAAAAAATTAATTTCCCTAAAATTGTTGGAATCCCTATATTCTGGAAAATCTGATGTTATCACGGATTGAAGAAGTTCCAAAAAATTTACTTGATAAAAAGAGGCTTTAAAAAATGTGCGATAAAATAGAAAGTTTTCTCCTTCTTCATCTACTTCTTTGTATATTGAAGTCTCATATGGCTGAATATTCTTTTTGAAAAAAATACTCAAATCCACCTCGCTTTTTTCTGTTGAAAAAATAATTTGAACTTCTTCATCAGAACGAAATAATTGATTCAATGATTCTTCAAGTAGATTTTTTCGTCTAATTAATTCAACCATATCTATTTCGTCTACCGGATCTGAAAAAGTTATAAGTGAACTTTTTCCAGATAAGTTCGATGAAAGTAAATTATAATTATTAGAATAAAGCTCCACTACATTCATTTTCCTACCACCGTTGCATTTCATCGTTCTTATATTATATTTACGAAAGATTTATCCCCCACTTAATGTATATAAATATAACAATAGCCAATATCAAAAGTGCAAAGAGCCAGATTCCAAGCCATTCTAATTTCGTGTGTTTTTTTCTCTTGTTTTGTTTACCGATTTAAAAATATCAATTATCCACACTCTCAACCACAAATAAAGTGAACCAATTAAAATAAGCAATATCAATCCTACCAATATCCACGCTAATATCATATCATAATCTCAATTCTATACAATCATTATTTTTTCACTAGATCTTTTTCTTCACTAATTGCCAATTAAATATTCCTGACAAGTACTTACTCTTAGAACGTGTTTACGGTTATCGAATCATAAAATTAAAAATGGAAGCTGTTGGTTGCCTTCTCGAAAGTTCTGTATAGAAAGCAACGACCTCTTTAGAAAGTTCTCCTTTCAAAGCTAATGGCGACAGTTCAAATTTTAATTGAAAAACAACTTTATCAAAATAAACATCCTTTTCTAAATCTAACAGATACTTATGAAGTAGCTTTTTTTCTACAACAGTTATACTTGGTTGAAGCGACAACGTCTTTATTTCTTCTTTTAATTGAGTATATTTATCTCTTTTTTTCATCATTTTTGATACAAGTCTCATTTTATTACTTCTTCCTCAAAAGATATCCCGTCCTCTACTGCAGTTCACTTAATTGATTCAATAATGTATTTCATCATCTTTTAACTGCTCTGCCCTTGCAACTAAAGAAGAATCGCCTCGAGGTAATTCCCCATATTTATTGTGCGATAAACCAATTATCGGCAATATAGCATTACTTCCAATAATAATCATGGCTATCTTAACTACAAATTTCTTTTTGTTCATAAAAAAATCCCCCCTAAATTTTATGAACAAATACTAACACGATTTCTCCGTAAATGAATAATAGAATGCTCAAATTTAAACTTACAATTTTGTAAGTTTCTAATTTCTTTTGGAACTTCATTTATGGGCATCTCTAAAAACTCTGGTTAAGCCAAAACTAGCACTTTTGGATAAGCGAGAGTTTTCAGAGTTCTCCAGATATTACTTTTTTATACACTTACAGTATAAGTCATAAAGATTTCTCTTTTGCGAATGTTCTTGGTACTTCAATTTTACCAGAGAAACTATTTTTTGTGCAAAAAAAATAGAAAAAAGTTGAGAGGAATAGATGAATTTTCTATTCCTCCCAACTTCTTTATTTTTACGCCTTCAAGAAACGTCTCATCGAAATAATTGACCCAAGAGAACCAATCACAATACCAATGATTGCTAGAAGTGGTGCTACTTGGAGGATAAAGCTATTTACAGACATAATTTTGTAGTCACTTTGTGCAAGAGTACGCATTAGAACGCTATATATTTTAGGGTAACCTAACACAACAAGTGCTACGGGGATAATCGCTCCAATCATGCCAATCCATGCTCCTTCAAGAAAGAACGGCCAGCGGATAAATCCATTTTTCGCTCCAACAAGACGCATGATTTGAATTTCTCTTTGACGAGAAATAATCGTAATCCGAATAGTATTGCTAATCAAAAAGACTGCTACAAAGAGTAAAAGTGCTGCTGCTGCAAAGCCCCAAAGTCGCACATTACTTGAAAACTTCAAAAGCTTTTCTGTTTTCATGCCACCATAATCTGCTTTTTGCACGTGTTCTAACGCACTTGCTTTTTTTGCAACCGCATCAATCACTTTCTGCTTATCTTTTTTACTATCCGGCTTCGTTGAAAGAATGAATACATCATAAAGCGGGTTAGCGTCCCCTTCAATCATTTTCCACTCTTTCCCCATTGCTTTCAATATCTTTTTGTATTGTTCATCTTTACTTGAAAATGTGACCTTTTCCACATTTGGAATTTCTTTCAATTCCTTTTCCAAGCTATCCATTTCCTTTTGCTTTGTTCCTGTAACAACATAGACATTCACATTCACGTCATTTTCTATGTCTTGGGCAAGGTTTTGCACATTTAATATTACACCCAAGAAAATCCCAACAAGTATTAGCGTAATCGTAACAGCACTCGTCGAGGCAAGTGTCATCCACCCATTACGCTTCAGGCTTTTTAAGGATTCACCTAAATGTCTGAAAAATGTTCTAATCATCGTAGCCATACTCTCCTTCGTGGTCATCGCGGACAATTCGTCCATTTTCTACTGCAAGCACACGGTGACGCAATGTATTTACTATTTGAGAATTATGTGTCGCCATCACTACCGTTGTACCTTGTAAGTTGATACGCTCCAATAAATTCATGATTTCCCATGAGTTCTCAGGGTCAAGATTTCCAGTTGGTTCGTCTGCAATCAACACTTTTGGTGTGTTCACAATCGCACGAGCAATCGCCACACGTTGCTGTTCCCCACCTGAAAGTTCGCTCGGAAACATCCGCACTTTGTGTTTCAACCCTACAAGGTCTAACACTTCCATTACACGTCGCTTGATTTCACGAGGCTTTTTACCAATTACTTGCATTGCATACGCAACATTTTCATAAACAGTTTTCTTTGGAAGTAATTTATAATCTTGAAACACCACGCCAATTTCACGGCGAAGTAGGGGAACATCACGATTTTTCACTTTAATTAAATCCCAGCCTGCAACGTTAATTTTCCCTTTGCTTGCCTTTTCTTCTCGGTACATCAATTTAATAAATGTAGATTTCCCCGCACCACTCGGGCCAACTACATAGACAAATTCTCCTTGTCTGATATTGACAGAAAGATTTCTAAGAGCTGTTGTGCCGTTAGAATATTTCTTTGCAACATCTTTCATTTCAATCATTGCCATGAGAGTAATTCTCCTTCTTGTAACATTGTTTTTATTTTTCCATTGAACCATTTTTCTGGCAAAACGTGTGCGTCTCACTCCGCATTTTCAAAGTCCTTACGATTATAGCACGAGTTTATATGTCTTGCACACTAGACAGATTACAGTTACATTTCAATTTCGTGAAAACTTCACTACCTTACAGTTGCATTTTCAAATACGCATCAATAAATCCGTCTAAATCTCCGTCCATTACAGAGTTCACATTGCCTGTCTCATAGTTGGTTCTATGGTCTTTTACCATAGAGTATGGATGAAACACATAGGAACGGATTTGAGAACCCCAGCCAATTTCAAGCTGTTCCCCTTTTAGACTTGCCGCTTCCTGTGCTTTTTTTTCCATTTCAAGCTGATAAAGTTTTGCTTTTAACATACTCATCGCTTGGTCTCGGTTTTTAAATTGCGAACGTTGTGCTTGTGATTGTGTTACAATCCCTGTCGGAATGTGGGTAATTCTGACCGCCGAACTTGTTTTATTAATATGTTGCCCACCAGCACCACTTGCCCGAAAAACATCCACTTTCAAATCGTCCGGATTGATGTCGATTTCCACATTGTCATCTAACTCTGGCATAATGTCCACCGAGCAAAACGAAGTGTGCCGTCTACTTGCTGAGTCAAACGGTGAAATACGCACCAACCGATGCACTCCTTTTTCACTACGAAGATAACCATAAGCATTATGCCCTTTTATCAAAAGCGTCACGCTCTTAATCCCCGCCTCGTCTCCTGCAAGATAATCGAGTGTCTCAACTGTAAAACCATGTTTTTCTGCCCAACGTGTATACATTCTAAGCAACATACTTCCCCAATCTTGACTTTCCGTTCCACCAGCACCCGGATGAAGTTCCAAAATCGCATTATTTTTATCGTACGGCTCATTCAAAAGCAAATCAAGCTCATAGCTTGTGATTTTCTCTTGCAAATGCTCCATGCGTTCTTCCAATTCCGTTTGTAAATCCTCATCATCATCTTCTTCTTGCATTTCAAGCATTAAAAAAAGTTCCTCTAGCTCATTTTGCATTGCCAAAAATGTGTCATACGTCATTTTCAACACATTGGTCGCATCAATTAATTTTTGAGCTGCCTCATTATCATTCCAAAAATCAGGATGACTCATTTCATGCTCATTGGTTGCAATTTCTTCTTCCAAATGGTCGAAGTCAAAGAGACCTCCTAAAACTTGTTATCGTCGAAGAAAATTCTCCTAGTTTTGATTTTATTTCTGAAAGTTCCATAATACAAATCCTCCGTTATTTTATTGCTTAATATTACCAACACTTCACTATACCATACTTTAAGGGATTCTTCATCAAAAAAAAGCCAACTCTCAAAATAAAATGAAAGTTAGCTTTTGCTTTATTTGTGATTGTTTAGTTGACTTCTTCTGTTTTTGATATATAATAAAAATAGAAAGAACGACCGATTAAAAGTCGGTGGCTTGGTATTTAGTCAATATAGACCGTTTAACCTGCCAAAGTTAAGAACGGTCTATTTTTTATTGCCTAATTTGATTAAGGCAACGACTAGGTTTAGCAACCCAACAATAAATGTTCCAAAAAGAAACATTAATTGAAAGGTCTCAACCACTGTCATAAATTGCTTTTCCTTTCTGTAAGTTCTGAGTGTTAGAGATTTCTCCCATAGGCACCACATCCTTTCAGATTGTACTAAGCCACCATTATTAAACTTTCGTTCTTCTACTAATCATTTTAATGTAAAAACTTTGATAAAACAAGCGTTTTCTTTTTGTCTAGCTGCGAGGGGCAGGTGTTGGGTCGCTGTTCGCAACAGCACTGGAAACTTCGTTTCCAGTAAATAAATGCTGTGGCTCACTACGACAAACTCCTGTTCGCCCCTCTCCGCTTTTCTTTTTGTCCAGCTACGAGGGGCTGAAGTCTGGCAACTGCTCACAATGTCGCTAGAAACTTACGTTTCTAGTAAATGAACGACAGTGTTCGCTGTTGCAGACTTCAAATCGCCCCTCTCGCTTTTCTATGTCTAGCTACGAGGGGCAGGAGTTTGGTCGCTGTTCGCAACAGCACTGGAAACTTCGTTTCCAGCAAGTAAATGCTGTGGCTCACTGCGACAAACTCCTGTTCGCCCCTCTTCGCTTTTCTTGACAATTGCCCTTTATTGTTTTTCAAGATAAAGTTTGTGCAAAGACGTGTAAAGCCAATACATCTCTTTTTCACCATAACCAATGTCCCAGAGAAAAGAATGTTGAATATTCGGCAATTCTTCTGTTACTATGCTACTTGAGTGAATGACCACATCATATTCTTCTGCTTTCTCAATTTGGAATGGTTCCAATTCTACAAAATTCAAGCGATTTAAAAAAACTTTCAAGTTGTTTTGCAAAATTGGATTGTTCTCTAATGCAATGCCTAGTTGCAATTTATTGATTGAGTCAAAATGAATCAAATACGGCAAAGTCATGTTTGTAAATCTACGAACAAAATGCCCTTGAGCAACCTGAAATTTTTCAAATTGTGGTTCTTTCAATGTTCGCTCGAAAAACTCCTTGTTTTTTTCAACTAATCGAATATATTCCTTGTTCTCTAAATTTACAGGAATCGTAAGCGACTCTAAATCTGGCAATGGATGTTCATAAACGTAATAGCTATACGCAATCGCAAGTAAATTCGCAGTTAAAACACGAAATTGATCTGGCGTCATTTGAAGTTTATTTTTATCAAAACTTTGTAAATATCTTTCGACTAGCTGAGTGACAACATGATTCTTTTGCTTTTTCAGGAAAATATCAATGATTTTTCCAATCATCACATCATTTACATCTGAATAACTATGCAAAATATAGACAAAGAAATAATAAAAATAAAGCTCATCCTCCATTTTTCCTTTCGGAATAAAAGGTAAATTGCCCAATATTTTACTTTCAAATAGCGGTGTTTCACTAAAAACACTAGAAAGTGCTACTTTTTTTTCTACAAAATGTCCCGTTTCCAAGCGAGCATTGGCAACGTAAAGACTCATCAAAAGTTGTTTGTGACCAATATAACTTTCTGTTTCATACCCAATTTCAATATTTCGCTGAAGCATTTGGTTCGCCAGCTCTTTATTGGCGAATTCTGGCGTGTCAATTCCACGTGAACCAATCCAAAAAAGGTAGCTAAAAATAATGCGAATCAACGCCTCTTCACCAATAAAATCAATCGGATTATAGTTGACTTTAATATCAAATTCCTTTAAAAAATCAATCAAATTTAGTAATTTACGATAAAGTGTCGACCGCCCAATGCCTTTTTCCTTACAAAAATCAATCACGTTGATTTCTCGACCTAAAAATACCGCCTCAATAAACTGATATGGCACCGTTTGTCGCCAAAGGTGAAAACGATATTTGTCTAGTTTCATTCTTTTTTCAGGAATCCTCACTTTTCCATTTCCAATTAATAATTTTTTCCATTGAGGATACATTTGCTCAATATCCTTATCAATTTCCCCGATTAATTTAGAAATTTGATGATAGGTCAGTGCGTGCTGCTCCGCAAAATAGTAAAGCTGATACTCGCCCGGCATAACCGTTGACAAAGAATGGAATACTTCCAATTTCATCTGCTCTGAATGCTCAAACATTAATTCATCAAAAAACATATTAGCCTCCAATCCTTTCTCTATTCTCGTTATCTCTATTATAAACAATTAAATTTTTTTTAACAATAGGGGATTTTAGAAGGTACTACCAAAATGGCAAAGGCAAGAAATATTCTGTTAAAAAACGAACGTTGTCATTTTGTTTTTCCTATCTTTTTGTATACTGTTCGCAAAAAAATCATAGAAAAGTTAATTTCTACGATTTTTTTCTTCGATTACTCTTGCGTTCTGCGATTGCGGTAAAGACTTGAGGAAACATAAAGATACCCCCAAATCGCACCGAAAACTTGTGGCACAAGCCAACAAACGACAAAAATAAAAACAAGCAAGTTAATCGTTGACCAACTATGTTCAAATAAATAATTTTTGTCTACTGTTGTTTCAAATATTACCGTTGTCACAAGTGTCAAACCATTTCCTAGTATCCAAGATTTTCTAGCTCTGATGATTTGAGCGAAAAACGCAAGGAAGAAGGTAATAAGTACAGATAAAACGAATCCTATCTCTAAAAAGTATGTATGTTCTATGTAAATGGCTAGCACTTCTGTTGGTAAAGAAAAACCTAACATCAACAAAAGTTTTAAAAGTATATGTTTCATATTTTGCACCTTTCTTCATTATAAAATTTAGTAGTTGTTTTTTTATGTGCTTGTTTCTTTTTTCTTTACGTTTTTTATAATATACCTATGTAAGCCAGAATACAAGTGTATCGCTCATTTGTTACTAAAAAGTAATAATTTCATTGTTATTTTACTGTTCATTTACCCCTCTATATTTGTTCTGTTACTTTTATCATTTATAGACAAACAAAAAGAAAACAGACCTCTTGTGAAATCTGCTTTCTTTTGAAATTCATTATATTCTTCTTTTTCAACGAAACTTCAATTACAAAATGAATATTTTCACAAAAACTTCATTTTTTCCACTCGCACTACCTTGTTCAAAGGAATCATAACGATACTTGTTACAAATGTCAAAAGAACTCCTTGAATTAAATTGAATGGGAGAACCATACCGATAATCCAATCTTTTAGTGTCATGCCGATTTTTGAAAGAGAAAAATTCGCAAAAACTTCGTACATTGGAATGGCATAGACATAGTTTAAAATTGCCATGGCAATCGTTAGAAGAACAGTGCCGAGGAAACCTCCGAGAATAAATCGTTTCATTGAGAAATACTCCTCGTTTTTTAGAAGGAACCAAATGGCTATCACGAAAATCCCCATTGCAATAATGTTCATCGGCAAACCGATCATTGTACCGACTCCTTCATTGAAAATTAGGAGTTTTAACACTGAACGGAGAATTAAAATCGCCATTGCAGAGGGAAGTCCTAGTATAAAGAGTCCAATTAAAATTGGAATAATGGATAAATCAATTTTCATAAAATCCCCTGTAAACCATAAGGGAAGCTGTAAAAACTGCATGAGCAATACAGAGATTGCAGAGAGAATAGCGATAAAAACAATACGTTTTGTTTGATTTTGGCTCATAGTAGAGTCCTCCTTAAATTTTAATCTCGTAAAAACGAGGGATGATTGTATTGTTCGCTCAGAATAATGGATACAAAAAAACCGTTCAACATAAAGAAGAACGGCTGAATGTACGTCAAAAAACGTAGAATTTGCAAAATACAAACTCTTAGCCATCTTCTTCCATCCAGACTATACTGTCGGTATCGGAATTGCACCGATTCAAACCAAACGGTTTCGCAGACTTTACTGCCGGTCGGGAATTACACCCTGCCCTGAAGACGAACATATTAAAATACAGATTTATTATAACACACTATCAACATCCGTCAAGTAAAAATTTCTTATAAGGAAAGCGAAGGTATGGCATTTAAATCTAAATTAGCAAAATTTCCTTTTTCTGCCTCGATAAATGCTGCTACACCAATCATTCCAGCATTGTCACCGCAAAGACGAATTGGCGGAATGATGAGTTTTACTTCTTCTTGCAATTGGGAAACTTCTTGCTCTAAGCGTTCACGCAAGCCCTGATTGGCTGCTACGCCTCCTGCTACGACTAGCGATTTTGCTGGGAATTTTTGCAAACATCTCATCGTTTTTTCTGCTAAAACATCAACTACTGCCGCTTGAAACGAGGCAGATAAATCAACTTTACTTAAAATTTCTTCACGTTGCTCAGCATTATGCACAGTATTGATAAATGCTGATTTTAAACCAGAAAAACTAAAATCAAAATTATCTTCGTTCATCATTGCACGTGGGAAATGAAAAGTGTCGTCTCCAATATGTGCCAGTTCATCAATTTCCTTGCCACTTGGGTATTTTATTCCCATTACACGTCCTACTTTGTCATACGCCTCACCTGCTGCATCATCTCGTGTTTCGCCAACAATTTCATATTTCCCGTCATTTTCCATGTAAACAAGCTCAGTATGTCCACCACTAACCAAAAGTGCCAAAAGTGGAAATGCCAATTTCGCCTCAACTTTTGCTGCATAAATATGCCCTGCCATGTGATTGACTGGAATAAGCGGTATTTGGTTTGCCCACGCAAATGCTTTTGCCGCACACACTCCAATCAATAATGCTCCAACAAGCCCCGGACCATACGTTACCGCAACCGCAGAAAGCTCCTCCGCACGAACATCCGCCTCCGAAAGTGCCTCATCAAGCAACAGCGTAATCTGCTCCACATGATGACGACTAGCAACTTCTGGAACAATCCCGCCAAAACGTTGATGACTCTTCACTTGACTCGCCACAACATTGCTTAGCAATTTCTCCCCATTTTCCACAACTGCCACACTTGTTTCATCGCAGCTTGTTTCAATAGCTAAAATCAATTTTCTCTCTTTATTCTCAAAAATATTCATTTACTTCTTCCATTCTTTGTTTAATTAAAAATTTTTTTTGGGATTTATAGCAATTTTTTCTGCATCACGATTGCGTTTTCTACTGGAGAATGGTAATAATTTTTTCGCTCAGATATTTTTATAAACCCTTCTTTTTCATAAAAAACACGAGCGATTTCGTTGCTTTCTCGCACTTCCAAAAATAATAAGACGGCTTGTTCATTTTTTAGTTCATTATATAAAACGTGTAATAATTGCTTGCCAATTCCTTTGGATTTTGCTTGATTTAAAACAGCAATATTGACAACTTCTGCCTCGTCCAGCACTTTTGTATAGCTCAAAAAACCTAGAATCTCCTCTTTATCCATATATAAAAGGTAGGTTTCATATTTAAAACTGTGCAAAAATTGTTCCTTTGTGTAAGGCGATGCCGTAGCAAAACTTTCGTTGGCTAAATTATATATTTTTTCAGCAAGAAATTCTTTTGTCAAATTGCTTTCATCAAGTGAGATAATCATGACAAATTCTCCAATGGATAAACCATTACCAAGCCATCTTCTTGACTTTCGTAATAATTTTTCATTATTTTTTGTGATTCAAAACCAAATTTTCGATAAATCATCTGTGCGTGCTTGTTTTCAAAACGAACTTCCAAGCTCATTTGACTCGCATGACTTCGTTTGGCAAAACGTTTCATCTCGTTTAAAAGAAAAGTTGCAATCCCCTTGCCTTGAAATTCCCGCTCTACTGCCAAATTCGTGATATGGGCATCCTTATTTTTTATTCGACAACCGATAAACGCAATTACTTTTTCTTCATGCTCCACAACTAAATATAAATGCGGAAGACGATTTTTCATTTCAAAAGCAAATGCTGAATGTGTCCAAGGAACATCACCGTCATAAACACTCCGCTCTACCGCAAGCATTGAGCGAATATCTCCATGTTCTGCCTTGCGAATCGTGCAAGTAAGATGTTTAAACTCACGTATTTGTTTCGTAAAAATTGTCTCCTTTGAAAATTGGATTGGAAAGAAAGATTTAAATTTTCTCCACATAATTTTCGTCCTCAAACGTCCCTTTCTGTCCGTTTTTCTCTAGCCATTTCTCCTCTGCCTCAACACGTTTCAAATAATTTGGCAAAAAGTTATGCACATCACTTGGAGTTTTTTCTGCCCCAAGTTTCGCCAAAATCGCTGCATGAGGAATATTTTGATACTCATCTTCCATTATTTCTGCATGAGGAAAATGTGCTAAAATTTCCTCTTTAAATCGGAAACTATCCCCTAAAAAGTACAATTGTTCATTTCCCCATTTGGCTAATTCATTCAAAAATTGTTCGACGGAAATATGTCTATCTTCCATTGGTTGCAGAACATTTATACCGTCTGTGTTGAAAACTCCAACATAAACGTTGTTCCTTCGAGCATCAATCATTGGGATTGCCAGTCCGTGAATGCTCAGCACATTGCACGCTAAAACTTCTAGTGTTGAAACCCCTACAAGTTCAATATTTAACGCATAGGCAAGTGTTTTTGCTGTCGTTACTGCAATCCGTATACCTGTATAACTTCCCGGGCCTACTGACGTGACAATACGTGTCAAATCTTTCGGTACCCAGCCAACCGACTGCAAGAGACGGTCAATTTCTGGCATAAGCGTAAGACTGTGATTTTTCTTGATATTCAATATACTCTCAGCCAACACGTGACCGTCTTCCCACAGAGCAACGCTCAAAGATTGATTGCTTGTATCCATTGACAAAATTTTCATAATGCACCTTTTTCTAAAATGTATGTTCTTAATCTCTATTTTACCAAAAAAAATTGGGAAAAGCAGTAGTTTTTAAGAAAACTATGCTTTCATACAAAAAAACTAAAGAAAATCAACCGTTCGCCGATTCTCTTTAGCTCTTTTCAAATTTCAGAGGTGCCCTTAACTAATCAATCGCACCTTCTTCAAGAGGTGTGGAAATTTCAATATCATTTACTTCGTCCACTTTAGGCTCGACAATTGTGTTAAAGCCGTCATGCGACAAGCGGTTGAAGAATGATTTACTTTCCATAATGACAACAGGACTTAATACTGCTAGAGCAAGCAAGTTTGGAAATGCCATGAGTCCGTTAAATATATCTGCCAATGTCCAAACTTGACTTACCGTAAGATAGGGACCGACAAAAACGGCGGCAATCCAGCAATAACGGAAAATTTTCGATGCTTTTTCGTTATTATTTGTCAAATATGCCAAACAACGCTCAGCGTAATAATTCCACCCAAGAATCGTAGAATAAGCGAAAAGTGCCAAGCAAAGAATTAAAAGGAATCCTGCTAACACGTGATTGATTGGCAAAGCATTTTGAAAAGCATAAATGGTCACTGCTGACCCTTGAAGTCCTTCTACTTTCCATGCTCCTGTCAATACAATTGAAAGTCCTGTCATGGTGCAGACAATAATCGTATCAATGAAAACTGCTGTCATTGACACAAGACCTTGACGCACGGGTTCATTCGTTTTCGCTGCTGCTGCTGCAATCGGTGCTGAACCGAGTCCTGCCTCGTTAGAGAAAATCCCACGTGCCACACCTTTTTGCATTGCAACAAACATCGCTCCTATCGCTCCACCTGTTGTCGCTTTTAAACCAAATGCAGAAGAAAAGATTTCTGCAAACGCACTTGGGATAGCTTTTATATTGAAAAGTATTACAA
Source organism: Pilibacter termitis (assembly GCF_900167335.1). Classification (GTDB taxonomy): domain Bacteria; phylum Bacillota; class Bacilli; order Lactobacillales; family Streptococcaceae; genus Pilibacter; species Pilibacter termitis. The sequence continues at coordinate 34,247 of NZ_FUXI01000003.1, read as the reverse complement.
ATAGACATAAAGCGATATACATTACCACCATAGCTGGAATCATTTTTTCAGATACTGAGGCAATTCTTTTTACTCCGCCAATCAAAACAAATGCTACACTTGCTGTAACGACAAGTCCTACAATAACAGTAATCCAACCTGTTTTCATTCCAAATAAATCAAAAGAATACGTCAATTCTTTGTCAAACAATCCTTGGAAACCTGTTGTAATCCCTGTAATTTGTGTAATCGTTCCAATTCCGAGCAATCCTGCTAAACAAGCGAAGAATGCAAATAATTTGGCTAGCCATTTATATTTTTCACCCATTCCTTTTTGAATGTAATAAAATGGACCACCAAGTGCTTTGCCGTTTTCAGTAAACACACGATATTTTATCGCCAATACACCCTCTGCAAATTTCGTACACATACCGACAAGTGCTGCCAGCCACATCCAAAACAATGCACCGGGACCTCCGACACAAATCGCAGTCGCCACTCCTACAATGTTCCCTGTTCCAATTGTTGCGGAAAGTGAAGTACATAATGCTCCAAAAGAAGAAATCTCTCCTTCACCGTCCTCCTCATTTGCCAACATATATCGCATCGCTAAAGGTAAACGGCGAAGTTGTAATCCTTTTAAGCGAATGCTTAAATACAGACCCAAGCCAATAATAATGAAAATCATTGGCAATCCCCAGACTTTTTCGTCGAACCATTCTAACCATTGTGTAATATTCATCGCATTCACCTTTTCTTTGATTTTTTATTTTTTATAATACCACGTTTTGCAAATTTAAACAATGAATTTTCTGAATGTTTTTGGTAAAAATAAATTTCGTTCGGTTTTTCGTGCAATGAAAAAAAGGAAACAACAGGGATGTCTGTTATTTCCTTTTCACGCTAGATACCTCTAGTCTTTTCTCAAATTTCTCAACAACTCATCAATTTTATTGCCATATTGAACGGATTCATCACGTTCAAAGATTAAGTCTGGAATTTTGTAAAGCGTTAAACGTAAACCTAATTCACGCTTGATTGTGCCTTTAGCTTTTTCAAGTCCTAACTGAGCTTTTTCGCTCTCGCTTGCAAGGTCTGAAAGAACGCTATAAAACACTGTTGCCTGTGATAAATCTCCTGTCACACGCACGTCTGTAATTGTGACTTCTCTCACGCGAGGATCACGCACACGCTTTTGAAGAATATCATTTACTTCACGTTGAATTTCTTGTGCTACACGTAAGGCACGAAAATTTGACATTTTCTTCTCCTTGTCTATTTTTATTTGCTTAGGGGTACCTCTAAAAACTCGCACTTATCCTAAATTGCTAGTTTTCCGATTTTCTTCGTCAGTCTCCTCAACCTTGTCTAGCTCCGAGGGGCAGAAGTCTGGCAACTGCTCACAATGTCGCTAGAAACTTACGTTTCTAGTAAATGAACGACAGTGTTCGCTGTTGCAGACTTCAAAACGCACCTCTCCGCTTTTCTTGTCACCACATAGTTTTCGTCGATTTCCTCGAAAATCAAAAAACTAGCTAATTTAGTCTTAAGCGGAGTTTTTAGAGGTGCCCTTAGAAAAAACATTCGCAAGGCTTTTTGCCTTTTACCTTGCGAATGTCACTTGTGAGAAATTAATCTTTTCTCTTGATTTCTTCCATAACAAATCCTTCAACTACATCGTCTACTTTCAAATCATTGAAGTTTTCGATCATAAGTCCGCCTTCAAAGCCTTTTTTCACTTCTTTTACATCGTCTTTGAAGTGTTTCAAACTTGCAAGATTTCCTTCGTAAATAACGACACCGTCACGAATGACACGCACGCCTGAATTTCTTTGGATATACCCGTTTATCACGTAGAATCCACCAATCGTGCCGACTTTCGATACTTTAAAGGTTTCACGAATTTGAGCTTCACCTGTAATTTTCTCTTCAAATTCAGGGTCAAGCATTCCCTTCATCGCATCTTCGATTTCTTCGATTACTTTGTAAATAATGCGGTGCAAACGAATGTCTACTTCATCCGTTTCAGCTTGCTGTTTCGCTTGTGGTGTAGGACGTGTGTTGAAACCAATGATAATCGCATTACTTGCCTCAGCAAGTGTTACGTCGCTTTCATTAATCGCTCCAACTGCCGAGTGAACAATTTTCACACGCACGCCTTCCACTTCGATTTTTTGCAGACTTGCAGAAAGTGCCTCTGCACTCCCTTGCACATCCGCTTTGATAATTACATTGACGTCTTTGATTTCTCCGTCTTTCAATGTATCAAAGAGGTTTTCAAGAGACACATGGCTTGCCACTTTGCGTTGTTCCATTACGGCACGTTTTGCACGTTCTTCCCCTGCTTGACGAGCTGATTTTTCATCTTCAAAGACAACAAAGTGATCTCCTGCTTGTGGTACATCGTTTAACCCTGTAATTTCAACTGGCGTCGCAGGTCCTGCCGTCTTGTCACGACGTCCACGATCATTCACCATTGTACGCACACGTCCGAAAGTATCTCCAACTACGATAGGGTCTTGCACACGAAGCGTTCCTTGTTGTACCAAAAGAGTCGCAACTGTTCCTTTTCCTTTATCCAAACGTGCTTCGATAACTGTACCAATTGCACGCATTGTAGGGTCAGCTTTCAATTCTTCTACTTCTGCTACAAGCAAAATATTTTCAAGCAATTCTTCGATATTTTGACCAAATTTTGCTGAGATGTTAACAAAAATCGTATCTCCACCCCATGCTTCTGGAATAAGCTCATACTCAGAAAGCTCTTGGATTACACGGTCTGGATTTGCTCCCGGTTTGTCGATTTTATTGACCGCTACAATAATCGGCACACCTGCTGCTTTGGCATGGTTAATCGCCTCAACCGTTTGTGGCATAACTCCGTCATCTGCAGCTACAACCAAAATCGTAATATCCGTAATACTTGCTCCTCTCGCACGCATTGAAGTAAACGCTGCGTGTCCCGGTGTATCAAGGAATGTGATTGGTTTGCCGTGAACATTGATTTGGTAAGCACCAATATGCTGAGTAATTCCTCCAGCCTCGCCACTTGTTACGCTAGATTTACGCAAGGTATCCAAAAGCGTTGTTTTCCCGTGGTCAACGTGTCCCATAATCGTCACAACTGGTGGACGCTCTGTCAATTTGTCTGGATCGACTGCCTCTGGTTCAAAGAATTTGTCAATATCCGCAATATCCACTTCAATTTTTTCTTCTGATTTCATGCCATAATCAATCGCAAGTAATTCTAGGGTATCTTTATCAAGTGATTGATTTTGTGTTGCCATAATCCCCATTAAAAAGAGTTTTTTCACGATTTCAGCAGGTTCACGTTTGATTTTCTTCGCCATTTCTGCGACTGTCATCCCGTCAGAGTAGACAAAGACCTCTGGCAATTCATGGAATTTACGTGCAGGAGGAGCAGGTTTTTGCACTTGTTGGTGTTGACCTTTCTTCCCTTTTTTCGCTTTTCTTCCTTTGAAGTTACTGTTTCTGTTGTCGTCCCAACGTCCGCCTTTATCATTCGTGCGATCGTTGCTACGATTATCACGACGACGATTGGTACGGCTGTCTTTTGTTTCTACTACTGGCACATCACTTTTACGTGCCTCACGTGGTGCATTTCCTCCACCTTGTGGACGATTGCCGTTTCCTTGAGGACGATTGTTGTTAAAACGTCCTCCGCCTCCTTGAGCTTGAGGACGATTGCTGTTGTAACCTCCTTGACGGTTGCCGCCTTGTTGGTTCGTGCGGCGGTCGCCTTGACCTTGTTGGTCACGTCTTGGTCTGTCATTACGACGTTCGCCTTGTTGTGTGCGAGCTTGACCGTCATTGCGACGTTCGCCTTGTTGCGTACGACCTTGAGTGCCTCCTTGTCCTTGAGGACGATTGCCATTGTAGCCTCCTTGGCGATTGCCGCCTTGTTGGTTCGTGCGGCGGTCGCCTTGACCTTGTTGGTCACGTCTTGGTCTGTCATTACGACGTTCGCCTTGTTGCGTGCGACCTTGACCGTCATTGCGACGTTCACCTTGTTGAGCGTTTGGATTGCGATCACGACGTTCAAAATTACGTTTTTCGCCACCACCTTGACGAGAGTCTCCTTGTGGTTTTCTGTTTTCACGCACTCCCTGCTCTTTCCCTTGCGAATGAGGGGCAGCTGGTTTTGGCTTTGTTTGCTGATTCAACTGTTTTTCTTCCTTTCGCATAGGCTTTTGCTCTACTTTTTTCGGTGCAGGTTTTGGAGAAAAGCTAGATTTGATTTTCGCTTCCTCTGAGCTGTCTACTGTGCTAGAATGACTTTTCACGTCAATTCCTAATTTATGTGCAGCCTCTACTACATCCTTGCTCGCTTGATTCATTTCCTTTGCTATTTCATAAATTCTTTTTTTACTCAATAAATTCACCTTCCACACTGACTAGAAGTTCTATCATTCTCTTCGCAAATCCTTTGTCCGTTACTGCAATGACTTTCCTGCTCGCACCAATCGCATTGCTTAATTCTTGGTGGGAAAAGAATAGATTATAGTTGACTTCATATGTCTTGCTTTTATCTGTTATTTTTTTTTTCGTGTTTTCACTTGCATCATTTGCTATAAAAACTAGTTTTGCCTTTTGTCTCCGAATTTCCTCTAGGACTAACTCCTCGCCTGTCACTAAATTGCGACTGCGTTGTGCCAAACCTAACAAATTCAGAACACGCTCCTTATTCATCATCCTTAAACAATTCCTTACGTGCTTTTTGATGCACTACATAATCATAAAGCTCTTGATAAAATTCTTGCGTAAGTTCTACTTCTAGCACTCTATCAAGGATTTTCTTTTTCTCTGACAATTTTACTTCGTCAGGCTCTAAGGCAATGTATGCTCCTCTGCCAGCCGATTTTCCAGTTGGGTCAATACTTACCACTCCTTCTTTCGTGCGGGCAATTCGTAACAATTCTTTTTTAGGAAAACTCTCGCCTGATACAACGGATTTTCTCATAGGGATTTTTCTTTGCTTTACCATTGGTCATTCCCCCTTAATTTACAAGCAACAATCCATTACTCCGTTTCAACTACATCATCAGCAGCTACTTCTTCATAAACTGTTTCATCCGTTGTTTCTTCGGCAAACAATTCTTCTGTTGCTTTTTTTGCATCATAAGCTGCTACACGCTCGTCATAACCTACTAAAAAGTCGTCCATGTCGCTTTCTTTTTTAATGTCAATTTTATATCCTGTCAAACGAGCTGCTAAGCGAACATTTTGCCCACGTTTCCCGATTGCAAGAGAAAGTTGGTGGTCAGCTACAAACGCTGTTGCCACACGATTGTTATCTGGTTCAAAGAAAATATCAATCACTTCTGCTGGATTAAGTGCGTTTGAAATGTAGACAAACGGGTCATCACTATATGCTGCAATATCCATATTTTCACCAGAAAGTTCATTGACAATTGCTTGCACACGACTTCCACGAGGGCCTACGACTGTACCAATTGGGTCAACATTTTCATCATGACTTCTCACTGAAACTTTCGCTCTATCTCCCGCCTCACGTGCAATGCTTACGATTTCTACCGTTCCGTCATAAATCTCTGGCACTTCCGCTTCAAACAATCGACGTAATAAATCAGGATGTGTACGACTTACATTGATTTGAGGACCTTTCGTTGTTTTGTTCACCTTGTAGACAAACACTTTAATGCGGTCATGCGGGTGGTAAACTTCTGTTGGAATCTGGTCTTTTTTCGTCATTACCGCTTCGATTTTCCCAAGATTGACATAGATAAAACGATTATCCATACGCTCAACCGTTCCTGTCATGACATCATTTTCATATTGTGAGTATTCATTGTAAATAATTGCACGTTCTTCCTCACGAACAGTTTGCACAATGACTTGCTTGGCTGTTTGAGCGGCGATACGCCCAAAATCTTTCGGTGTTTGCTCTAACTTAATCTTATCGCCCACTTCATAATGAGGATTTAACTCATGTGCCTGTTCAAGACTCATTTCTAGTTGGCTATCAAAGACCATATCGACGACTTCTTTTACTTGATAAACCTTAAAATCGCCTTTTTTCTCATTAAATGCTACCTGAACGTTTTGAGCTTGACCGTAATAACGCTTGTAGGCTGCAACAAGTGCTTTTTCAAGAGCCTCAATAACAAGCTCTTTTTTCACACCTTTTTCTTCTTCAATCGCATCTAATGCACGTAACATTTCTTTCGACATTGCTGTTTTACTCCAATCTGTTTTAGAATTTTATCGCTAAGCGTGCTTTGGCAATATTTTTTCTGTCAAATGTCAATTCTTTTTCTCTGGTTTTTATTTTGAATTTCAAGGTTAATTGTGTATCGGTAAACGAGATTAAATCGCCTTCGTACACTTTTTCGCCCTCAACAGCTTGATAAAGTGAAAGGTGAATGTAATTTCCAATCGCTTTTTCATAATCTGCCTCTTTTTTCAAAGGACGCTCTGCTCCGGGGGAAGAAACCTCCAGAAAATAAGCCTGCGGGAACGGGTCAGGGTCTAGCAAATCAAGTTTTCCACTCAACGCTTCGCTCACAAGTGCCGTCTCTTCAATATCAATGCCACCTACTTTGTCAATAAACACTCGAAGAAAATAATTTTTTCCCTCCTTGACATATTCCAAGTCCACAAGCTCGAAATCCTTCTCTTCTAAAATTGGCGTAACAAGCTCTGTTACTGTTTCAACAATTGTAGACAAATTTTTTACCCCCTTGCTCTCTACTAGATACACTACCGAAATATTCCTGTAAAAAGAGTGAGCAGAATTACCTGCTCACTCCGACTTAGTATCTTTACAATGCTTACTTTAACATAGAATACTTTGTTTTACAAGGAAATGGTTCTTATTTCTAAACAACTTAAAAAAATCATCTGTTTTTCGCCTTTAACGCTCGGTCTATTTCTCGTTTTTGGTCACGTTTTTTGAGTGTTTCTCGTTTGTCGTATTGTTTTTTCCCTTTGGCTACACCAATCAAAACTTTGGCAAAACCGTCTTTTAAATACACTTTTAACGGCACAAGAGTGACCCCGCTTGTTTTGACTTCGCCGATAAGTTTCGCAATTTGCTTTTTGTGCAAAAGTAATTTTCTCGTGCGAAGCGGGTCGTGATTGAAAATATTTCCTTGTTCGTATGGTGAGATATGCACATTCCACAGCCACACTTCTCCATTTCGTATGCGAGCAAACCCGTCTTTTAAGTTAATTCTTCCTGCACGAATGGACTTTATTTCCGTTCCTTTTAGAACAATTCCCGCCTCAAGTGTATCTAAAATCTCATAATCATGACGTGCCTTTTTATTTTGGGCAACGACTTTTCCTTCTCCTTTTGGCAATTTTTTCACCTCTTCTTATTTCTTCTTCCCTTTTTTCGCTACTTTTTTATAAAAGGGTTGATTTTTCTTTCCTTTTTTCTTTTGGAAATTTTTACCAAATTTCTTTGATTTTTTATGAAATGCTTTGAATTGAGCATTTTCTTTTTTTGTTTTTTCTTTGAGTTTTCGCTTTTTCCCCTCACGTCTCACTTGAGTTTTATTTTGATATTCAACAGGAGAAACCTCTTCACTTGATACAAACTCAAAATCAATTTCTCTGGTTGCCACATCAGCTTTTACCACACGTACCACGATTTTTTGACCGATTTTGAACACACGCCCTGTACGCTCACCCACAAGTGCCAAATGCTTTTCAATAAAATTGAAATAATCATCCTTTAATGCAGAAATATGAATCATTCCCTCAATCGTGTTTGGCAATTCAACAAAGAAACCAAATTTCGCTACGTTTGAGATAATTCCTTCAAATTCTTCGCCAATATGTGCCTGCATGTATTCTGCTTTTTTCATCGCATCCACTTCACGCTCGCACTCCACTGCTCTGCGTTCCATTTGGCTAGAATGTGTCGCAATTTCTGGCAACAATGCACTCCATTTATCCTGACGTTTCTTCTCTGTCGTTTCATTATAACTACGAATTAAGCGATGAACAAGTAAATCTGGATAACGTCTGATTGGGCTGGTGAAATGCGTATAAAATTCCGCCGCAAGTCCATAATGACCGTAATTGTACTCAGAATAACGTGCCTGCTGCAAACTGCGGAGCAACATGGTGTTAATCACAGCCTCTTCTGGCTTGTCTGCAACAGCTTGTAACACTTTTTGCAATTCTATTTGCTCCAAATGGTCGACCGTTCCATGAATCGCCACACCAAAAACACTTGCAAAATCAAAGAAACGCTCTAGTTTTTCCGCTTTTGGATGTTCATGCACACGATAAATAAACGGGAGATGATTTTCTGCAAAATGACGAGCAACTGTTTCATTGGCAATCAACATAAAGGACTCAATCAAACGCTCACCTGTTGCACGAGATCGAAGTAAAATATCTTGTGCTTTTCCATTTTCATCAACCAAAATTTTCGCCTCATGGTCATCAAAATTAATCGCCCCACGCTGTTGTCGCATCTCTTCCAAAATATGATGAAGATGTGCCATTTCCTCAAACATTGGCACAAGTGAGGCATATTTTGCACATTCTTCCTCATCTTTTTCATCAATAATTTTATTGACCGCCTCATACGTCATTCTCTCACTTGTCTGAATGACAGAAGGAAAAATTTCGTAGTTTACGACTTCTCCTTGTGCATTAATTTCCATTTCACAACTCATCGTCAACCGTGGAACTTTAGGATTGAGTGAACAAATCCCATTAGACAAACGGTGTGGAATCATTGGAATTACACGGTCGGTCAAGTAAACACTCGTTCCTCTGTCGCTTGCCGAAAGATCAATCGCTGAATTTTCCGTTACATAGTAACTCACATCTGCAATATGCACACCTAAGTGATAATTGCCATTCTCTTTTTTCCAAACCGTCACGGCATCATCAAGGTCTTTTGCATCCGCTCCGTCAATTGTCACAATCGTTTGACTGCGTAAATCACGTCTATCTTTCAAATCACTTTCGGCAATTTCATCAGGGATTTCATTTGCCATTTTCATCGTTTCTTCATCAAATTCAATCGCAATCCCATGAGAATGGATAATCTCTAAAATATCAATTCCCGGGTCATCAATATGCCCGATTACTTTCTTGACAATGCCCTCAAGTGCTGTGGAATACGCTTTTTCTGGATAATGTGTAATTTCAACAATCACCACTTCTCCCTCAACTGCACGAATCCCTTCAGCTGCTACATAGCAAGTGTATTTTGAGAGTTTTTTATCTTTTGGTTCGATATAACCATAAAGATCCGTTTCTCGCACTTCTTCATCGGTATAAGCGTGAAAAGCTCCCACCATTTGCGTTAACGCACGATGCTTTATAGCTACTACTCGCCCTTCTGCTCCTCGATCAGAAAACGGATCGCCGGGTTTGGTAATGTCAATTTCTACCACATCTCCGTCAAGAGCAAAATTGGTCTCGCCACCTGCAATAAAAACATCAGGTTCTTCTGGGTCAATTGTCACAAATCCAAAACCACGCTCATTTGCACGGAAAACTCCCTCAACAGTTACCGTTGGCTGTGGCAAATAGATTTTGCCTTTTTTATTGAATAGCACCACACCCTCACGTTCCATTTGGGCAACCGTTTGAACCAATTCTTTAAAATCACTCGCCTTATTCAACTGTAATGCCTGTGCCAATTCTTCCATGGACAAGCGTTTATTTACTTGTTCTAAATACTCTTTAATTTTTTTTCTTATCACGTTTTTCCTCCGTAAAGATTCTTTCTTTACTATATTCTATCATAACTAAAAAAGCTTGGGGAAACCCCAAGCCATTAATGTGCATCAATATACATCAATACAAATGCTAAAATTAACCAAATTGCTCCAAGAATCGCCGTTGTTCTTTGCATAACTGCCTCGAATCCACGAGCTTTCTGTTTGCCAAATAATTGGTCTGCTCCACCTGTAAAGGCACTCGCCGCTGAATTTTGCTTGCTTGGTTGTAGCATAATGGTAATCACAATAATGACTGAAATTACTAATAAACATCCTAAAATAATTGATTTCACTGTTTTAAATCCTTTCCCTGCTTTTCATTTACTTGTCCACATAAAGCAGCCTATTCTCAAATCACTCATTCTTTATCATAACATAAAATTGTCTATTTGACGAGGGAAACTGTTTTGATTTTGGAAAAAATTATTCTCCTCGCCAAAACTCCTCCAATACTTCACGCAGTCGCTCAGGTGTGCCTACTACTTCGTGCGGAAACCAGTGTTGTGGGAATAACTCTTGCACGTCACGTCTGGCAAAACGTTCGTCTATGAGCAAGACTACTCCTTTGTCTTTCATTGTGCGAATGACACGACCAGATGCTTGGATGACTTTATTCATCCCCGGGATTTGATAGGCATACAGAAAGCCTTGCTTGTTTTCTTTATCAAAATATTCTTTGAGTAAGGAAAGTTTCTCGTTAATTTGTGGCAAACCAATTGAAATAATCGCTGTGCCGATTAATCTATCGCCTTTTAAATCAATGCCCTCTGAAAAAACGCCACCAAGCACACAAAAAGCAACCGTTGTTTCACTAGGATTTTCTTGGAATTTGGCAAGAAATTGCTCACGTGCTTGTTCTGTCATCGCCACATCTTGTATGAAACTCTTCACCTCAGGATAACGTTCTTTGAACAACAGGAATGTCTTATCCATATACTGATAAGACGGGAAAAAGAATAGGTAATTCCCTTTCTTTGCATGAACAAATAAATACAAATGTTCTACCAAATCCTTCATCGAATTTTCACGATTGCGATACGTCGTAGAAATCATGCGGTCAATCATTACTTGTTGTCGCTCTTTTTCAAATGGACTTGGCAAAAGTAGCGTATAATCGCTTTTTCTACCACCCAAAAGTTTTTTATAGTAAAAAAGTGGAGTGAATGTTGCTGAAAATAAAATGCTCCCTTTTCCTTTTTCTAAAATTGACTGCAAAATTTCACTTGGATTTAAGCATAATTCGCTTATCAAAAGATCATCATTTACTTTTTCTACTGTTGTGACAAAATGCTCGTCATAAAATTCGCCAATTCTTTGATAGCGTAGACAGTCAAAAAATACTTGTAAAAATTCTTCTTGATGTTCAAATTCCTTTTTTTCACCAAGATATTCCCGACCTTTTTCAATAAATTCATAAATTGGATGAATCATCGACTCTGCTGGGAGCGATTGCGAATAAAAATCACTTGTCATTCTTTCATGAAATGAATCAAATACTCGCTCAATTTTTCCCAAAGGTTTCGACAAATGTTTCTCGTCAACAAACAATTTTCTCACTTTCCGAATGGCATTTTTACTCAACGTTGCTGAATACATTGACCTTGCTCGATCAATGAGATTGTGCGACTCATCTATTAAAAAAATACTTTCCGTCGTCTCGCCAGAAAAAAAGCGTTCTAAGGCAACTCGCGGATCAAATAAATAGTTGTAATCGCAAATAATGGCATCCACCCAAAGCGAAGTGTCAAGACTCAGTTCAAACGGACAAACCGAGTGTTTGCGAGCAATTTTTTCGACAACTTCTCTTTTTAATTCGTTGTTTTCCGTCAAAAGTTCCCAAACTGCACCGTTTCTCCGCTCGTAATAGCCATTGGCAAACGGACACGCCTCAGGAGTGCATTTGACTTCTTCCATAAAACAAATTTTTTCTTTTGCCGTAAGCGTGATACTTTTCATCTCTAAGCCTTTTTCTCTCAAGAGTGAAAACGTGTTTTCTGCCACCGTTCGTGTGATTGTTTTGGCAGTCAAGTAAAACAATCGCTCAATAGCAGACTCACTTTCAGCAAACCATTTTATCGCAGGAAACAAAGTGGAAATCGTCTTCCCCGTTCCTGTCGGAGCTTCTGCGTACAATTTTTTCTCCTCACGCAACACTTGAAAAACCGCTTTTGATAAATTCCGTTGTCCGCTACGCCACTCGCCAAATGGAAATGCCAAGGATTGTATCGACTGATTGCGTTCACTCTCCCAATCAACACGAAATTTCAACCATTTTTCATATTCGGAAAAACATTCTTGGAAAAATGAGGTTAATTCTGCCAATCCAAATGTCTGTTGCGTTCTTGTGATTTCTTCACTTGTCGTCTGAAAATAGGTCAACTGCAACGTAATTTCGCTTAAATTTTCCTCCAAGCAATAAAAATACCCATACACTTTGACTTGCCCCCAATAAAGTGCAAGTTTACTTTCTTCGATTTCAGAAAAAACGGTTTCACTCGTTTTGATTTCGTCAATAAAAATCTCTGTTTCGCTATGAACAATTCCGTCTGCCCGTCCTTCGATTTGCAGGGTGAAATCTTCTTGGTGAAACGCTCTTTTCAGCACTACTTCGCTTGCATAATTCTTTCCATACTGAGCAGTCATCTCTTTTTGAATTTCACGATGAATACGACTGCCCTCAAGTGCAGAATGAGTGCTAGTAGAACTTGTGCTATCTAGCGAACCTTTTTTCAAAACAAATTCTACAAATTCACGTACAGATATTTTTTTCATCTTCTCATCTCCAAATTTTGACTCAAGGTAGATTACCTCTAAAAATAAGGCTGGGACTTTTCACACTCATTTAGCAACAGTGGGAAGTTTCCACTATCGCAAATGAGTGTTTGTCCCAACCTCGTTTTTATAACACTTTTACAATCAACCAATAGGCAATTACAATTGCTCCGAGTGCAATACGATATTTACCAAACACAGAAAAATTGTGTCGTTTCAAGTAATCGACTAAGAACTTAATCGCAATAATCGAAATGAAAAATGCGACTGCACTCGCAATAAATAACACGAGTGTCTGTTCAACACTGAAAGAATTGCCTTTCAGTAAAAATTTAAAAATTTTAAGCCCGCTGGCACCAAACATAATCGGAATCCCTAGGAAAAATGAAAATTCCGTTGCTACGTAGCGAGAACAGCCAATCAGAATCGCTCCTAAAATAGTTGCACCACTTCGGCTAGTTCCCGGAATGAGTGATAGCACTTGGAACGAACCGATAATAAGTGCAGTTTGATAGGTGAGGCTATTCAATGATTTTATCAATGGCTCGTGTGTTTCATTACGTTTTTCAATGACAATAAATGCAATCCCATAAATAATCAAAGTAAATGCCACAACGACAAAATTATACAAATGTTCGTCTAACCAATCATCAAATAAAAGTCCTAAAATTGCCGCAGGAGCCGCAGCTACCACCACCTTAAACCATAATTGCCAAGTGTCATGTTTTTCACGCTCATTTTTTTGTGGGCTAAACGGATTAAGTTTGTGAAAAAATAGCACAACTACCGCCAAAATGGCACCAAGTTGAATGACAACGTTGAACATTGACATAAAGTCTTCACTTTCCTGCATTTTGATAAATTCGTTCACTAAAATCAAATGTCCCGTACTCGAAATCGGAAGCCACTCGGTAATTCCTTCGATAATGCCTAAAATAATGGCTTTCCATAGGTTTGCTATTAGCATTTTACTCTCCTTTACTTTGGTTAACTACGAGTTCCTCTGACGCTACGCTGAGGGGTGATTTCCAAATCCTTAAAAGTTTTCAAGAGTTCCTGATTGTCGCTAGTGTTTTTCAACAAACGAAGGAATTGTTCAGTATAATCTAGTGCATCACCTGTCATAGAATTTCTGAGTTTCCACGTTTCTTCGAGTTGCTCCTCACTCATGAGTAGCTCCTCTTTTCGTGTGCCAGATTTTTTGACATCAATTGCTGGGAAAATGCGACGTTCAGACAATTCACGTGAAAGTTGCAATTCCATGTTTCCTGTTCCTTTAAATTCCTCGTAAATCACGTCATCCATGCGACTTCCCGTTTCAACAAGTGCCGTTGCTAAAATCGTCAAGCTACCGCCTTCTTCAACATTTCTTGCGGCACCGAAGAATTTTTTCGGTTTGTAAAATGCTGCTGGGTCAATCCCTCCAGAAAGTGTACGTCCACTCGGTGGAATCACAAGATTATACGCACGAGCGAGACGTGTGATAGAATCCATTAAAATCACAACATCACGCTTATCCTCCACTAAACGCATCGCTCTTTCTAAAACCAGTTCAGCAACTTTTATGTGATGAATCGGTTCTTTATCAAACGTTGAAGAAACAATCTCACCTTTAATTGAACGCTCCAAATCTGTTACTTCTTCTGGTCTTTCATCAATGAGCAAAACAATTAATTCCACATCTGGATAATTTTCCGTAATGCCGTTGGCGATTTCTTTTAAAATGCTTGTTTTCCCAGCTTTTGGCGGTGCGACAATTAAGCCACGTTGCCCAAAACCAACAGGAGAAAATAGGTCAACCATACGTGTAGAAAGTCTGTTTTTCGCCGTTTCCAAACGCAATTGTCTCTCTGGGTAAAGAGCGGTAAGTGCAGGGAAGTGGTCACGATTTTTCGCTTCTTCTGGGTCACGACCGTTGACACTTTCTACTTGCATTAATCCATAATTCTTCTCTCTCTCCCTTGGCGGACGGACTTTTCCGCTTACCAAATCTCCCTCACGCAAACCAAAACGTAACATTTGGGAATTGGAAACATAGACATCTTCTTCTGATTGAGAATAATTAATTGGTCGAAGTAAACCAAATGATTCATAACGTCCTGTCTCTTTATTGCGTATTGTAATAACATCTAATACGCCTTCCATGACAAAAAAACCTTGTTCTTTCGCCTGTTCACGCAAAACAGCCAAACTCAATTCTTTTTTGTTCATCTTAGAATAATTGGTAATTTTAAATTCTCGAGCATAATTGTAAATTTCTTTTAGCGTTAGTTGCTCAAGCTCTGCCATTGTAATAAAATCAGCCATTTTCCACCTCTTTTTCTACTAAGCGAATATCTGCACCTAGTTTCGTTAATTTTTCAATAATATGGTCATAACCACGTAAAATAAATTCCACATTGTGAATGGTTGTCACGCCTTCTGCCATTAGTCCTGCGGTAACGAGTGCTGCTCCTGCTCTAAGGTCGCTTGCCACTACATCTGTTCCTTGCAGTTTATTCGGTCCCTCAATCATAATGTGATTGCTCTCCACCCGAATATTTGCACCCATTCTAGCAAGTTCTGGCACGTGATTGATGCGTTTTTCATAAATCGTATCCATTACCTCGCCCAATCCTTCTGCTTTTAGCAAAAGCGGGGTAATCGGCTGTTGCAAGTCTGTTGGAAATCCCGGATAAGGATAAGTTTTCACTTTAATCATTTTCAGTTTTTCAGCAGGTTTCACCGTGATTGAATCTTCACGAATGACCATTTCCACACCCATTTCTTCGAGCTTGGCGATGTAACTTTCCAAATGCTCGTAAAGAACGTTGTTGACGGTAATCCCGTTTTTCGTTCCTTGTGCTGCTGCAAGTGCGAGGTACGTTCCTGCCTCAATTCTATCTGGGACAACCGAATGACGTGTACCGTGAAGAGTTTCCACACCAGTAATGCGAATTTCATCTGTCCCTGCACCACGTACTTTTGCTCCCATGTTGTTCAAAAGTGTGGCTACATCAATAATTTCTGGCTCTCTCGCTGCATTTTCAATAATCGTACGCCCTTTGGCACGAACAGCTGCAAGCATGATATTAATCGTTGCTCCAACTGATACATTGTCCATGAAAATATGCGTTCCCACTAAACCGTTAGAATCCGTCCGCAAATACATTGCACCAAATTCATTATGCACATCTGCCCCTAGTGCTGTAAAACCTTTGATATGCAAATCAATCGGTCTAGGACCTAAATCACAACCGCCGGGAAGTCCTACAACTGCCTCGCCAAATTTCCCAAGCAATGCCCCCATAAAATAATACGAGGCACGAAGAGAATTAATTTTCCCGCTAGGCATTGGAATACTGACGACATTGGTTGGATCAATCGTTAAAACATCTCCCTCATGTGTGACACTTGCCCCCATAATCTCAATAATTTCTTTTAGACTATCTACATCTGATATATCAGGCACTCCCTCTAGTATAACAGGAGAGTCAGCTAATATCGCCGCAGGAATTAACGCTACCACAGAGTTCTTCGCTCCGCTCACCGTCACTTCCCCCTCCAGAGGTTTGTTGCCATGAATAATAATTTTTTTCATTGAAATTTCACTCTTTCAGAATTGTTGTTTATGTGAATAATTAAGGATACCCTAATACAAGTATTTGAAGAAAATCTTACTATCTATGATTAACTCTAAAAATTCTCGATTATTTCAAGTTAATAGAGCAACTATAAGAAAAAATTTCTAAACACTCCGATTTATCTTACCATATATTGAGCGGAAAGGGTACTATATTCTATAAAAAAGAATACCTAGCACCTAAACTAGGTATTCTGTTCTAACGTTTACACTTCTCTTTGTTTCAATCCTTTGACATACGTGATTAAACCGAACGACACCATGTAAAGTGCTAAAATCACCATGACAACCGTGTTGTAGCTGAGGTGGAGCTTATGCACGATGAAAGATGAAAGCTGATTGCCACTAAGTCCTGCAAATGCCCAAGCTGAAAGCACTAAACCGTGTACTGTTGAGATTGTACTCATACCGTAGTGCTGGTCAAGTAGCACTGGGAGAGTAGAAAAGCCTCCACCATACCCTGCATTGACAAGGAATAAAAGCATAAAAATACTCCAAAGTTCATATGGTGAAATCATGTGCATAATCAAATAGGCACCACAGGCAAAAATTGACATACTGAACAAAATTTTGTAGCTTGTTTCTCTAAATTTAAAGCGATCAGATACGCTTGAGAAGAAAAGACGTCCACCTGTGTTAAATGCCGCATCAACTGCCATAACTGTCGCAATCACACCAATAATGCTTGCCTCTGTAAAACCTTTTTCATGCAAAACAATTTTCAAGAAATCTTTTTCTTGTGAAATAAGTGCTAAACCACAGGTAATATTGAGGTAGAACATGAACCAAATTGGCAGAAATTCTTTTCGTTTCATCAAATCAAAGCGTTTCACTGCTGATTTTTTAGCGGAATAGACATATCCTTTCGGACGTTTGATAAGCACAAATGCAAGGAACATCATGCCTGCATAGAAGCACGCAAGAATGTAAAACATATTGACCAATCCAACTTTTGGAATCAAAATTTCCATTGCTGGTGTTGCAATTACTTTTGCCAGTCCAAATCCTGCAACCGCAATCCCTGTTGCTAATCCTTTATTGCCTGAAAACCAAAGCATTAAATTTTTCACAGGAGTCAAATAACCAACACCTAAACCGATACCCATTAAGACACCGAAAGAAAGATAAATACCTAGTAAAAAGTGTGTGGAAATGGAA
Source organism: Pilibacter termitis (assembly GCF_900167335.1). Classification (GTDB taxonomy): domain Bacteria; phylum Bacillota; class Bacilli; order Lactobacillales; family Streptococcaceae; genus Pilibacter; species Pilibacter termitis. Next base: position 16,982 of record NZ_FUXI01000003.1, on the reverse strand, counting down.
AGTCCTGTCAAAGCAAATCCTAAAGTAAAGCAGAAAAGTGCAACAAGCGAAGAACGTTTGATGTCCTTTTCAACGAGTGGTCCCAAAAAGGCGGCACTCATTCCTAAAAAGAAAATAGCGAGCGAAAAGCCCCATTCGACCGTTGCCGCAGAGGTGTTGAACTCATCAGCGATTAGCTGTTTGTAAACACTCCAACAATACACACTTCCAATTGATACATGAATTAATAGTGCAGGTATCGCTGCACGAACCCATTTGTTTTCCATATAAAACGCTCCTTCTCTTTTTTCCTCTTGTCATTTCCAAGAGCAACCAAATGTTTTCTTACATTCTTCTTGACCCCAAAACGATAAAACCGTTTCAAATGTAATCGTTCACATTGTTATTATACTGTTTTTTTATTTATTTTTCAAAGAAAATATAAAATACATTTGAAGTATATAAGAATAAAGGTACCTCAAAAAAAATAAAAAACGCAGAAAGTCAACGTATTAAAACGGACGTCATGCGTTTTTAGGTTGAGATGAGGGCTGAGTTTTGGTCGCAGTTCGCAATGCCGTTTGTGACAGACTTCAGAACGCCCCGCTCGCTTTTCTTTGTCTAGCTACGAGGGGTTGAAGTCTGGCAACTGCTCACAATGTCGCTCGAAACTAATGTTTCGAGTGAATAAACGACATGGCTCACTGTTGCAAACTTCAAAACGCCCCTCTCCGCTTTTCTAATTCCCCACGGAGATGCCGGTTGTGCTGAAAATGGTATTTGTTATGGCATTTACTTGTTCTATGGCAGTGCCGTCTGCTATTTCTAGTTTGACAATCCATGCTGGAACGAAAACTTGTTTGTTGTTAACGGATAAAATGTTGACATACCCTAATTCACAAGAGGAGATTTTGGATTTGTTTGGGATTTTACTATTATTGTACAGGGTCGTAATCGCCTCTCTCATACTAATAAGCTCTTGCTTTTCACGTAGTGGTTCAATTTGTGACAAGTGCGTTTGAGTGTAGTGATTAAATTCCCAAGACTTGTCATTTTTTTTCAGCAATATGGTCATTTTACTTGCCTCGTCCATAAAAGGAAGTCCTTCATAACTTTGGGACAATAAAAGGCTTTGCTGAGTCCCTGTTTTCTCCTTTGTCTTTTTCAAAATGGTATAATCTTTTCCGTACAAAACAGCGTCCGTTGAGGAAAGAAAGCTCCCTAGAGCGTTACCTTCTAAATTTTCTTTTACCGTATATTTTTTATTCGATGTCACAGAAAATGTGTAATTTGTTGGAAAACTAACGGTTTTCCCGCTAAAAAAAGGATTCTCTCCGTCTGTTTCCTCTAACAATTGAAAATTTGTTGGCTCTGCTGAGAGATAGTAGCCCTTTTGTTTTTTTTCTAAAAGTGTCGGAAACCCAATCCCGTCTTTTTTCATACGTGCCTCTACCGATAGTGTCGCATTCATCTCCGTATTGTCACCTCCATTTTCCTTGTAAAGCAAGTAAAGGAAAATATCTAAAGCAAAAAAGGCGATTAAAAAGATTTGAATGATTCGTCTAAAATCCATTTACTTCTCCCCCTTTTGCAAATTTTCGAGTAAAACCGAAAGTGGCAACCATTCTTGCTTATAGTGGATAAACCAATTTGGAAGTAAGTCTACAATAGAATTGTTTTTGTTCAGCTCCCCCCAAGAATAGCCAATAACAAGGCTTTTTATTTCAGATTGCTTTGCTCCAGCGTTTTGAAGTTGTTTAATAACGTCCATTGTTTTCGGCAAGCGAATCATCTCATTCGTAGGAATTGGCACTTGCAATGTATCGACATTCGAGCGTAGAGTAATGGTTCTCCCCTCACCTGTTTCAAGTCCAAACGAAACAATCACTTTCCCTTGGTCAATTTGGGAAAACACGGGGTACCCTTCTACAAACGTGCGATAAATTGTTCCTTTTTCTTCTTTCGCAAAAAAGCGTAATTGCGGGAAGATATTCCCTAAATTTTGCACATATTGGAAACTTCCTTCGATTTCATTTTCTGAACGCTCCGTTCCTATAAATCCTTGAAAAGATAACTGACCGTTCGTTTCTTTTACGTCAAAGTTCTCATTGCTATCATTGACATAAGGCACTTCGACATCAAAAGTTGTATGCTTTACATTTTGGAAAAAAGCGTCACGAAACACGGTGTATGGCTGACTTGCGACGATATAGCTATATTTTTTCAGTTCAATTTGCTCGTCAATCGCATAGCGAACACCTAGAATTTCATGATTTTCACTTACTGGCAAACTTTTCAACTCTTTTGATTGAATAAGCGACTCAAAACTTTTTTGATTGATATTTCCTGCCACTTCTATATATTGCTTGGTTTCATCATTGACAAAGTAGACCATTCCATTTGAAAAATTGACCAGCACACGACGAAACCAAAAGGATTGCTCGCTATCGCTGATTTTTTTGATTTTCAGATTAAATGCCTCTTGATATTCGCCAAACAAAAATTTGTCCTCATAACGCAATTCCAATCCGTTCTCCACGTTCATCGTCTTTTGAAAATCATCATTGGTAGCTTTGTGAAATTTTATTTTCCCAAATTTGACATTGCTCAAAATCTTTTGAGCGTCACTCAACACATTTTCTCCTTGTATCCAACGCATTTTTCCGTCCGTACGTGAAATTAAATAAATCGGCAGAAACACCGTTTTTTCTGACAAAATCGAGTTTTCATCCTTTAGGTTTTCACTTATCGTTTCATCTGTCAAACTTTTTTCAGGATTGAACCAAATAAAATAGCTCAATACTAAAGAAATCACAATCAGGACAATTAAAAGTGCTTGTGAAATTCTTTCTGTTAGCTTACTCAAATTCATCCCCCCACTCTTCTTCGTATGGTTCGTAAGGAAGTGCAATGTAGAAAGTAGACCCTACGTGCAATTTCGAGTCCGCCCATATTTGCCCGCCATGACTTGTAACAACTTCTTTGGCAATGGCAAGACCGAGTCCTGTTCCTCCTTGCTTTCTCGCACGTGCTTTGTCAACACGATAAAAACGCTCAAAAATTTTCCCCACATCTTTTTTTGGAATCCCAAGTCCTTGGTCATGAATACTCAACAGCACATTATTCTGGGATTCAGTCAAACGAACGGTAATCATACCTCCGTCTGGCGAATATTTCAACGCATTGTTCATGATGTTATCAATCACCTGCATCATGCGGTCGGTGTCAATTTCCACCCACAAATCTTTCGGTGTAAACTCTCGCTTAATCACATACTTTTTCCCTGTTTCTTCTGAGTTTTTCATCATGTCAAAGCGATCCAAAACATAAGAGACAAAGTCATTAAAATTAATAAATTCTTTCTTCAATGTCGTATGTCCCGAGTCCATTCGAGAAAGATTGAGCAAATCGGTAATCATACGCATCATGCGGTTAGCTTCTTCTAGGCTAGTAGAAAGAAAACTTTCGGCGACTTCTTCATCTTTGTACGCTCCGTCACTAAGTGCTTCGAGGTAGCTTTTCATACTTGTCAAAGGCGTACGTAGTTCATGGGAAACATTGGAGACGAACTCTTGACGTTCACGCTCAATTTTCGTCTGCTCAGTCACGTCATGCAACACGACAACCAAACCTGAGATAAAGCCACTCTCACGGCGAATAATCGCAAATTCAACGTGCAAAGTGGAATATTCCTCATCACGACCAGCTACTTCTACTAAAATTTCAGGATTTTCTTCGAGAATTTGTCGCAAACTATATTTATCATCCAGTTTTAGCAAATCTAAAATACTCGTACCAATCACGGTATCTTTTTGCACATTTAGCAAACTCATCGCCATTTCGTTAATCATCATCACCTTGCCACGTCTATCCGTTGAAATAACGCCGTCGGTCATATGAGAAAGGACGGAATTGAGACGATTTCGGTCGCTTTCAATCGTTTCTTGTGTCATTTCAATTCGCTCGGATAACTGATTGAACGTATTCCCCAGCTGAGAAAGTTCGTCCTTCCCACGAATAAGCAATTTCCCAGAGTAATCCCCTCGTGTAATTCGCCCTGCCGCCTCACGAATTTCTTCGATTGGCTTAGTAATCGACTTACTGATGAGAAACGCCACCAAACAAGAAATAAGGCTACCAATCAAACTTGAAGTCAAGAAAATAACCGAAATTCCACGAATTTCCTTGTAAACCACTTCTATATCACTTTTCACATAAACAGCACCGACAATGGCATTTCCTGTTGAGGTAGTGACAGGCTGAACATTAATATACACACGACCTGCACCTTCTACGCTATCAATATGCTTAATCGCAAAATCGTTTAAATCACGATAATCATTTTTTTTGCCAATAATCGCTTGAGCGTTGTTCCCTGTTGCTGCACGAATAATCCCACGTTCATCTACCACACGCACTTCAAGCGTATTGCTCATCGGAAAAGAAGAAAGTTGCTTTTGAATTTGAGCGTCTACCTCATCTGTATGATTTTGCACGGAAAGATCATTGCTAATATTTCCTGCAAGTTGCTCCACTCGTGGATCAATTCCTTGCTTAAAACTTTCGATATTCTCTTTTTCCAATGTGTGAATAAAATAATTTCCGATTAATTCAATAGAAATAAGTAGTAGCAAAATGAATGCTACTACTATTTTGAAATTAACAGATTGGTAAAAGCGAATGGTTGATTTCATTTGGTGATTGCTCCTAATTCTTTGCCTGCTTTTAAGTCACTCTAAAAACTCGCACTTATCCAAAATTTTTTAGAAGTGTTCTTAATCATTCTCTGGGTTTCTCAAATAATACCCTACCCCACGTCTTGTCACAAGGTAGGCTGGTCTACTTGGGGTGTCTTCTATTTTTTCACGAAGTCTCCTCACCGTTACATCAACAGTTCGCACATCGCCAAAATAATCATATCCCCAAACGGTCTGAAGTAAATGCTCACGTGTCATCACTTGACCAAGGTGTTTCGCTAGGTAGTGCAACAATTCAAACTCACGATGTGTCAGCTCAATTTTTTCACCACGCTTAGAAACAATATACGCACTTGGATGAATGACCAATTCTCCTATCGTCAAGTCTCCTTGTGCTTCGTTTTCACTTTCCGCCTTGGTAATCGTATTGCGGCGGAGATTTGCTTTCACACGTGCCACTAACTCACGGTTGGAAAAAGGTTTGGTTACATAATCGTCCGCACCCAATTCAAGCCCTAGCACTTTGTCAATTTCCGAATCTTTAGCTGTCACCATGATAATTGGCATATCATAACTTTTACGCACTTCACGTGCCACTTCAAGACCGTCCATTTTCGGCAACATCAAGTCTAGCAAAATCAAATCTGGTTCTTCTTCTTTGACTTTCTCCACTGCCTCTTCTCCGTCAAAGGCAGTTACCACTTCGTACCCTTCCTTAGTCAAATTGTACTTCACAATATCACTAATCGGCTTTTCATCGTCTACTACTAAAATTTTTTTCATACGGCACCTCACTTGATTTTCTATGTCTAATTATACCCTAATCCCATGACTTATGGTATAGAGAAACTTCTAAAGTTAAGTATAACGTAACAAACAAAGAATGTCAGCCATTTTTCTTGATACCACAACATTTAGTTTGAGAAAAGACAATCAACCACAATATCTTGTGCTATCTCTTTGACAAACCGAGAAAATTTCTCTAAACTATATTTTGTATTCAAAGTAAAATTTTAGAAATGAGGAAAAAAGAATGGTAAAGGTATTTTCAAAAAATAATTGTATGCAATGTAAAATGGTCAAACGTTTTTTAGATGAGCGTGGTGTGGCATTTGTTGAGCATAATATTGATGAAGAACCTGAATATATCAACTATCTCAAAGAAAAAGGTTTCCAAGCAGTGCCTGTGGTTGAAACGAAAGAAACTACTTTTTCTGGTTTCCGTCCCGATCAACTAAAAGCATTGAGTGTTTAATGATGAAAATTGTCTATTTTTCTCTAACAGGTCAAACGAGACGATTTGTCAAAAAAACGGGACTTGACGCTTTTGAAATTACAGCAAGCAATTCTTTTACGGATTTTGATGAGCCGTATGTATTGATTGTGCCAACCTATGAAAAAGACGTGGTCACCCCCGTCTTTGATTTTTTGGAAAATGGTCGAAACGCTGAATTTTGTGCAGGCGTTGCTGGCGGTGGCAATCGAAATTTTGCAGAACTGTTTGTGTTCACTGCAAAAGACATTGCCAAAGATTACCACGTTCCACTTTTGTACACATTTGAATTTAATGGTACAGAAGAAGACGTGAAATACATTCAGAAAGTAGTGAAATCACTTGAGTCTTAATGAAATAAAAGAAGTAACTTATTTTAAGTTAAACAATGAAATTAACCGTCCTATAAATGGTCAAATTCCACTGCATAAGGACAAAGAGGCACTTGAGGCATTTTATAAAGAAAATGTAGAGCCAAATACAAAAAAATTCGCCTCTATTTCTGAGAAAATGGAATGGTTAATTGAACAAGATTATATAGAAAAACCGTTCATTCGCAAATATTCATCTACTTTTATTGAAAAATTGTATAGCTTTTTAGCTGAGCAAAATTTTCAATTCAAAAGTTTTATGGCAGCCTATAAATTTTACAGCCAATACGCACTGAAAACCAATGACGGTGCATATTATTTGGAAACAATCGAAGACAGAGTCGCATTCAATGCTCTTTATTTTGCGGACGGAAATGAAGAACTTGCACTTGATATTGCCAATGAAATGATTCATCAGCGTTATCAACCTGCTACTCCTTCTTTTTTAAATGCGGGTCGCAAACGTCGTGGAGAGCTTGTGAGTTGTTTCCTTATCCAAGTAACAGATGATATGAACTCTATCGGTCGCTCCATTAACTCTGCTTTGCAACTTTCACGTATTGGTGGCGGTGTAGGTATTTCTCTTTCCAACTTGCGTGAGGCGGGAAGTGCGATTAAAGGATACGAGGGTGCTGCAAGTGGTGTAGTTCCTGTGATGAAACTCTTTGAGGACAGTTTTTCTTACTCCAATCAATTGGGACAACGTCAAGGGGCAGGTGTGGTTTATTTGAGCGTGTTTCACCCTGATATTATCCACTTCCTCTCTGCGAAAAAGGAAAATGCCGATGAGAAAATTCGTGTCAAAACTCTTTCACTTGGGGTAACTGTACCTGATAAATTTTACGAGCTTGTACGAAAAAATGAATATATGTACTTGTTCTCGCCTTATTCGGTAGAACGTGAGTATGGCGTGCCATTCAATTACCTTGACATCACAAAAGAATACGACAACCTCGTTTTGAACCCTAACATTCGCAAAACGAAAATTCTTGCTCGTGATTTGGAAAATGAGATCTCTAAATTGCAACAAGAAAGTGGTTACCCTTATATTGTCAACATTGATACAGCAAACCGTGCCAATGCGATTGACGGGAAAATTGTAATGAGCAATCTTTGTAGCGAAATTTTACAAGTGCAAAAAACTTCCGTTTTAAATGACGCTCAAGAATATGTAGAAATGGGAACAGATGTCAGCTGTAATCTCGGTTCTACCAATGTGGTAAATTTAATGGACAGTAGTGATTTTGGTAAAAGTGTTCGCACAATGGTAAGAGCTTTGACATTTGTCACCGACTCCTCACAAATTGAGGCAGTGCCTAGCATTAAAAAAGGAAATAACGAGGCTCATACGTTCGGACTTGGAGCAATGGGACTTCACACGTATTTTGCAAAAAATCATATGTTCTACGGTTCTCCTGAATCTGTCGAATTTACAAGCATTTACTTTATGCTTTTAAACTACTGGACATTGGTTGAAAGCAAGAATATTGCCAAAGAGCGAAACCAAACCTTTGTAGGATTTGAACAATCTAAGTATGCGACTGGAGAATATTTTGACAAATATTTAACTGATGAATTTTCCCCTAAATCAAATAAGGTAAAAGAAATATTCAAAGATATTTTCGTGCCAACGGCTGAGGATTGGGCTGAGTTGAAAAAAGAAATTCAAACGCACGGTTTGTATCATCAAAATCGCTTAGCAGTCGCACCAAACGGTTCGATTTCTTATATTAATGATACTTCCGCAAGTATTCACCCGATTACGCAACGTGTGGAAGAACGTCAAGAGAAGAAAATCGGAAAAATCTATTATCCAGCGGCATATCTCGCAAATGATACAATGGCTTATTATACGAGTGCTTATGATATGGATATGCGAAAAGTGATTGACGTGTACGCTGCCGCAACGGAACACGTTGACCAAGGACTTTCTCTTACATTGTTTATGCGTAGCGAAATTCCTCGTGGGATTTATGAATGGAAAAGCGACACCAAGCAAACAACGAGAGATTTGAATATTTTGCGAAACTATGCGTTTTATAAAGGTGTCAAATCTATTTATTATGTACGCACTTTTACTGATGACGGCGATGAAGTTGGTGCAAATCAGTGTGAGAGTTGTGTGATTTAATCAAAACTAAGGAGACAAACAATGAGCAAAACTTACTATAAAGCAATCAACTGGAATGAACTGGAAGATGCGATTGATAAATCTACTTGGGAAAAATTAACGGAACAATTTTGGTTAGATACACGTATCCCACTTTCCAACGACTTGGACGACTGGCGAAAATTGAGCGAGGAAGAAAAAACTCTTGTCGGACACGTCTTTGGTGGCTTGACTTTGCTTGATACTGTGCAAAGTGAAACAGGAATGGAGAGCTTGCGACAGGACGTGCGAACTCCTCACGAGGAAGCTGTGCTAAATAATATTCAATTTATGGAAAGTGTTCATGCGAAAAGTTATTCTTCTATTTTTTCTACGTTAAATACCAAAAAAGAAATCGAAGAAATTTTTGATTGGGTACATGAAAATGAATATTTGCAAACAAAAGCAAAAATCGTAAACGAGATTTACAAAAATGGAACACCACTAGAGAAAAAAGTGGCGAGTGTCTTTTTGGAAACTTTCTTGTTCTACTCTGGTTTTTTTACACCTCTTTACTATCTTGGAAACAACAAACTTGCCAATGTTGCAGAAATCATCAAGCTCATCATTCGTGATGAATCTGTGCATGGCACGTATATTGGCTACAAATTCCAACTTGGATTTAATGAGTTACCAGAAGAGGAACAAACAACGTTAAAAGATTGGATGTATGATTTGCTTTATACTTTATACGAAAACGAAGAACGTTATACTGAGGAACTTTATGACGGTGTTGGCTGGAGTGAGGAAGTCAAAACATTTCTACGTTACAATGCAAACAAAGCTCTGATGAATTTAGGACAAGACCCACTTTTCCCAGATACTGCCAATGACGTAAATCCAATCGTCATGAACGGTATCTCAACAGGCACAAGCAATCACGACTTCTTTAGCCAAGTAGGAAACGGCTATCTTTTAGGCGAAGTTGAGGCGATGAAAGATGAAGATTATTTGATTGGACTTGAGTATATGAAGTAAAATCGTGAAGAACCATAGAACTCTCTATTTTGTAGAGTTGTATGGTTCTTCGTTTACATTCCCGTTTATTTTCCCAGTGTAAATAAAAGATGTGTAGGCTGCTCGCTTACACATCTTCATCATTATTTCTCCGTTACCACGCCGTTGGCATCACGTTCCACTTTCATATCCGCAACAGGCAAGTATCCAAGTTCTTTCACTGGACCATTTTGCACTTCATCACTCAAAATGTAATCAATGAATTTTTCAGCACTATCATTTTTTCCATTTGTATACATATGCTCATATGACCAGATTTTCCATTTATTATCTTGTACATTTTCTTCTTTTGGCTCTACACCGTCAACAGAAAGAGCAGTGATTGTTTTATCAAAGTAACTAAACGCAAGATAAGAAATTGCTCCCGGCGTTGTCGTAACAATTTGTTTCACTGTTCCAGATGAGTCTTGTTCTTGACTTTTCACTACTTGAATATTATCAAGTGCATATTTTTCAAAATTGAAACGAGTACCTGAACCTTCTGCACGATTGATCACTTGAATTTCTTGGTCTTTTCCACCAACTTCTTTCCAGTTTTTCACTTTACCAGCAAAAATATCTTTCAGCTGTTCTTTAGTTAAATTACTCACGCCAGCATCTTTGTTCACAACTGGTGCCACACCGACAACGGCTACTTTGTGGTCAAGTAAATTTTTGTCCTCGATTTTCTTTTCTTCTGCAAATAAGTCAGAATTTCCGATTGTAATTGCCTTACTTTGCACCTGCGACAACCCTAAACCACTACCGCCGCCTTGAACAGTAATATTTTCACCTTCTTTATACGTTTCTTTCGCCGCATCTACCAGTGGCTGAAGTGCAGTAGAACCTGCTGCGATAATTTTTTCGTTTGTAGCACTTGACGAACTTGACGTTGCCCCTTTCGGTGCATTGTTCACACAACCTGCCAATAACAAACTTCCTAACAAAACGGTTCCTAAGACTAATTTCTTCATCAGAATAATTCTCCTCTAATCGCTCTAAGCGTTTTTTATTTTTGTAATGATGTTTACAAAAACTATTCTAACGAATGAATATTAAAACCTTTAGGATTTTCGGTAAACTTTCGGTAAAACTTTGTAAAGTTTTGGTAAAGAGACAGCTAAAAACTTACACTTATCGTCAATTGATAGATTTCTGTTTTTTCTTTGTCACTCTCCTGCTCCTCGTTCTGGCAACTGCTCACAATTATATGCACTCCTTATCTATCCCAAAAAAACTGAAAATGCGGTTATTTCCAGTTTTTTAGGATAGAAACTTCATGCCTTCACATAAATTACGACATGAACGTTTTAGAAATACCATTAAATTTCCAATTTATTCATCTTTCTTACAGTCAAAGCATAAAAAAATACTGAAAGCGTAAGAAGGTAGATAATCCCTATCAAGAAAGAGGCTCTCGGAAAATATAAGTCTGTTTGCGTAATAACTCCGTAAACATCCAAATAACTATATGGGATAAAAGGACTAAACGTTTTCATCATCTCTGAATCCTTGATTAACGTGAAACCATAATAGGACACCAAGAATACTCCTAAACTTAATAATGTTTTTTTCAAGTAAGCACCTAGGAAAAGAAATAAGATACCTAAAAATAGTAGTACCACAAAATAGTAAGGAACATAAGAAATAACCAACTCTGGTGCTGAAATATATGAAAAATCAAGTCGGTAAATATCATTCCCTATGACTACTGGAAATTTCGACGTACCAAATCCATTTATCATTGCTTTACTTACGATAAGTAAACCTAAAGAAAAAATCAAAAATATCGCAGTACTAAAAAATTGAACAAACAACTTAGAATCTATAATTGTTCTTTTTTTCTTTCTTGTAAATGAGTAAAGATAAATAGTCGATTTCTCAAAATTATTTGTCAAAAAATCACAAAATAGAATCGAAAAAAGCATGATGACTATGAAATTGGAAGCGAATTTCAAAGTATCTTCTAAAGTTCCCCATGCAGTCAACGGGTGCATTATATCTTCGGTAATCGGAATCTTTTTTTCCACAAAACGAGCGATTAAAGCGTCATCTTTTTTTAGTTGCAAATATAATTTAGGATCCCTTTCCCTCAATTCTTCCAAGTTCTTTTTCACACCATTATTAGATGAAAGATTGTTCTTTTTATATTGCAAAATATAATACTCATTCCAATCCCCACGTCGTAGTGCTGTAATTTGATGATTCATTAAATCAAGTGTTTCGTCTTTCCATTTCAAATTCTCAAGACCTACTTCATTTCCTGACTCTTTTGCCAACTTTTTCTCTTTTTCTAAATTAATGGAGTAAATTCTTATCTCTTGGTCTAAAGAACCAATATAATTACTCATCATATCTTCTTGAGTAAATGACAAAGTGCTAAAATTAAATAAAAACAGAACAAGTAATAGACAGAGAAGGAGTGCATTTTTCATTACAAGAAAAGATTTCCATTCAAATTTCAATCTCTGTATCATCAAATTCCCCCATTGTTTTCTCTAGATAAAGATTTTCCAAAGAACGTGCTTGTGACATATCTTCTACTTTTTCTAAGGTGTTGTCATATAAAAAATAAACATCATCAGCTATCTCAGATATTTCTGTTAATTGATGAGAGGAAAGGAGAATGATTTTCTCTTTCTTTAATTTCATCAGTAGATTCATCGCTTTTCTTCTATTTTTTGGGTCTAGTCCATTTAAAATTTCATCAAAGATTAAAATCGGCACATCAAAACTGCACGTAAGAATAATAAGTAAAATTTGTCTCATTCCTAGAGAATAACTTTTCACTTTTTTCTTCATTAATTCTTCTGCTTGAAAATAATTGATTAATTTTTCCGTTCTTTCTTTCTGGCTTTCTAACAACAATAACAAATGTTCTCTACCTGTCAAATTTTCTATGAGAATACTTTCGTTTACAAAAAACGAGACCTTTCCAAATGAATCGTTTGTTGAAAAAATTTCCTTCTCATCAATGAAGATGTGTCCCTCATCTTTATGCAAAATTCCAGAAATTACTTTCAAAAGCGTCGTTTTTCCAATTCCATTTGGTCCTATAAAACATGCAATACTCGGTTTTTTTATAGACAGTGATAAATTACTAAACACGACCTGTTTTTTAAAAGATTTTTTGATATTTTTTACTGTAATCATCTGCTTCCTCCATATTCATTATATTTCTAATTTATTCATCTTCCTTACAGTCAAAGCATAAAAAATTACCGAAAGCACTAGAAGGTAAAGAACGCCTATCAAGAATGATTCCTTTGAAAAGGAGAAATCTGTTTGTGTAATGACTCCATAAGTATCTAAATAGTTATATGGGATAAACGGACTAATCACTTTCATGACACCAAAATCTTTGATTAACGTGAAACCATAGTACGATAATAAAAATAAACCTAGACTTACTAAACTTTTTCTCAAATAAGCACCTAAGAAGAGAAAAAACGTAATCAAGAATAGCAAGACTAGAAAGTAATACGGAATGTAGCGAAGCAATAATTCTGGAGATGAAATAAATGAAAAGTTCTTTACATCATTGCCGATTGCTATTGGATATTTCGATGTTCCCATTCCGTATATCGCTCCTTTTACTGTAAAAAGCAACCCGAAACATAAGACAGAAAAAATTACACTTGTAGAAAGTTGAATCAGTAGTTTAGAGATAATAATGCTACTTTTTTTCTTTCTTGTGAAAGAGTATAGATAAATATTCGATTTTTCAAATGAGTTTGTTAAAAAGTCACAAAATAAAATTGCAAAGAGCATGATTACTAAGAAATTCGAGCATTCAGATAGTGTGTTTGATAGCGTCCCCCAGTTACTTGCAGGATTTCCTATATTTTCGGTGATTGGGAGATTTTTCTTGATGAAATAATCTCGTTGAGCTTCAAGTTTTTTTAAATGTAAATAAAGTTTTGGTTCTTTCTCTTTCATAGGACTTATTTCTTTATCATCAGCTATTTCATACAATAATTCTTTTCTCTGATATTCTAGTTTATAATAAGTACTCCAATCCTCTTCTTTTAACACTTTGATTAGCTGTCGAGTAAGATCGTTAGCTCTTTCTGCAATTTCTATTGCTGCTATCCAGTGTTCATCCCCCGATTCGAGAGCTTTTTGTTTTTCGTCTAAACTAATAGGATTAAGTTCTAAGTCTTCTTTCCATCCAGCTATCAAATCTTCTTTAGTATCCAATGAAGGTCTTATCATACCAAATGACAAAAAAAACATCGCTGAAATCAAGAAAATCACTATAATATTCTTTTTTTCTAAAAATAATTTCCATTCAAAATTCAATCTTTTCCTCATTTTCCCCTCCGTTATTTTCATTTCAAAACACCCAATCGATTTGTTGCAAAATATTTATCTACACTATATCATATTTTGTTTATTCGCGGGATAGCAAAATAGCTCATTTTTTCGGTAAATCAGCTCATTTTTTTTACAAATGAACACTGCTCTTGACAAAACGTTTTCATTCTTGGTAATATGGGCACCTCTAAAAACTCACGCTTATCCAAAATTGCTAGTTTTCCGATTTTCTTCGTCAAACTCCTGAACGCCCCTCTTAGCTTTTCATCTGCCTAGCTACTAGGGGCTGGAGTTTTTAGAGGTACCTTATCTTATTTCCTCAGTCGCTACATCTTCACCAAACCATTTGATTGAGATTTTTTCAAATGTGCCGTTTTGAACTAATTCTTTTAAGGCTTCGTTTATTTTGTTGACTAATTGCCTGTCTTGTTTTCTTGCTCCTACTGCAAAATCTTCTGTTTCAAAGTCTCCAGAAAGAATGCGATATTTTTCTTTGTCGCCATCTTTTGATAAATAATAATCTGCGTACACTCTATCAATCAACAATCCTTGAATACGTCCGACACGTAAATCCATTAATGCCTCGTTAAACCCTTCATACAATACAGGCTCACCTTGAATGTATTGCTTCAAAATTTTCGGTTGACCATTTAGTACGTCTAGTCCGCTAGAACCATTTTGAGCTCCTAAAATTTTGCCTTTCATTGCTGAAAAACTTGTAATATCCGCACTTTTCATCGTGACAAGAACTTGCATATTTTTCATATAAGGCTTTGAGAAAGCAACTTTTTTCACACGTTCATCATTCACCGTATAACCGTTCCAAATCAAGTCGATTGTCTGATTGTTTAGCTCATTTTCTTTCATATTCCAATCTATTGCTTGAAAATCAACTTTTATATCATACAAATCAAAAACAGCTCTCGCTAAATCAACGTCAAAACCTGTCAATTTCCCATCTTTTTCCTGAAAGCCCATTGGCACGAACGTATCATCTAAGCCAACAATCACTCGTTTATTTTGTTCAATTCTTGCCCATGAATTTCCTTTTTCCTTTACACGCACTCCTTGACAGGCAGAAAGTACAAGCAATAAGGCAAGAAAAGAGAGCATTTTCCTTAGTTTTTTCATTTTCCACCTCTATTCCTTTAAAGCCTCGACTTTGAGCATTTTATCACTAATCTTTTCAGCAAACTCAAGGTCATGCGTGACAACAATTTGCGTTACACCTGTTGTTTTCAGCTCTAAAATCATTTCTTCTACTTGTCGTCTAAGCTCTGGGTCTAACGCACTTGTTGGTTCATCATAGCCTAAAATCTTTGGTTTCATTGCAAGTGCTCGTGCAAGTGCTACACGTTGTTTTTGCCCTCCAGATAGCTGATACGGATAAAGACGTTCCTTCCCGCTCAATCCTAATTGCTCAAGTAGTCCCATTGCCTCAGTGTTCGCATTTTCACGAGTTATTTTCAAAACATTTATTGGTGCAAGGGTAATATTTTCCAAAACTGACAAATGTGGAAACAGCTGAAAATCCTGAAATACCACGCCCATCACTTGTTCTTTCGTATCCAGCACTTCTGGGTGAATTTCATTACCATCTAGCAAAATCTCTCCACTCGTTTTCGTCTCTAGTCCAGCCAAAATACGCAAAAGTGTCGTTTTTCCACCACCACTTTCTCCAACAACCGTCAAAATATCCCCGTCATCAATTTTCAAATTTAAATGGTCAATAATCAACCGTTCTCCGAACTTTTTCGTCAAATTTTTTATTTCTAGCATACAGCGTTCCTCTCTTATCCGACTATTTATAATAGCTAAAATATTTCTCCACTCTTTTGGCAACCAAAGTCAATATTCCAATGATAAACAGATAAATCAGACCGACAAAAATCATTGGTAAAATACTCACATCACGATTCATCGCAATTTGCCCTGCCCGCAACAAATCACCCAAGCCGATTACATAAATCAAAGAAGAGTCTTTGACAAGCGTAACTACCTCGTTGACAATCGAAGGAAGAACAACTTTGATTACTTGTGGTAGAACAATTTTGGTAATCGTCTGCACTTGATTCAGCCCAAGAACACGTGCCGCCTCTCGCTGACCGTCAGGTACCGATTGAATGCCGCCACGGAAAATTTCAGCGAAATAAGCAGCATAATTCAACACAAATGCTACAATCGCTGCATCGTAGCGTTCAAAGACAATGCCGTTTAGCAATGGTAAACCGTAAAAAACAAAGATAAGTTGAAGTAAAAGCGGTGTACCACGCATAATCCATACATACGTGTTGAGGACATATCGCACAATCCGAAATCTTGACAATAATCCAAAGGCAACTAAAATTCCAAGTGGCATAGCTCCGATTAATGTAACAACAAATACTTTCACCGTCATCATCGCTCCACTAAGCAATGCTGGTAAAATTTCTACAATATAGTTCATAAAAAACCTCCTGATTCTAATATTTTTAGGATATTCCTAAAAAGCACCTCTAAATAAGTTGTTTTCTGAAAACAAAAAATCCTCTAGGCAAAAACCTAAAGGACGAACAATACGTGGTACCACCTTTTTTCATTATATTTTTACAAATATAACCTCAACGAGCCAAAGCTCTAGCTATAACGTCGCCAACGGTATTCTCCTACTGTTTTCAGAAAATCAACTCCCAAGTGTGATTTCATCCTGTTTCAACTCTAAAATGATTTTTACATTAAGTTTAAAATCGAAACAGCATCTCCTTCTTCTCTACCCATTCACAGCAAACAGGGCTCTCTTTGAAAAGAACAAAGGGTTGAAGCTTGGTCTTTGTTTTTTGTGTATAAGAATACTATACAGGGAAAGGGTTGGGTTGTCAATGGGGTGCTTCTCTTAGTGAAATAAATTTTAGCAATAAGTTCATTGTCAAGGAAAAATGGATGAAAAATCCGAAAGATAAAGTACATTTTTAAAAAAAAGAAAAAAACTAGCCAACTGCTAGTCTTTTTAAGCGGGTGACGAGAATCGAACTCGCGACAACAGCTTGGAAGGCTGTAGTTTTACCACTAAACTACACCCGCATATTAGAGCGTGGCGACTCCCTAGTCTCACAGGGGGCAACCCCCAACTACCTTCGGCGTAAACGAGCTTAACTTCTGTGTTCGGCATGGGAACAGGTGTCTCCTCGTTGCTATCGCCACCACACTCGTCGTAAATCCCT
>NZ_FUXI01000042.1 GCF_900167335.1 Pilibacter termitis | reverse complement strand
TGCAACAGTGAACCACAGCATTTACTTGCTGGAAACGTAGTTTCCAGTGCTGTTGTGAACAGTTGCCAGACTTCAGCACCATGTAGCTAGAAAAAGACTTTGAACGGACGAAGTTCGTGAATGACCCCGCTTGGCTGGAGCGATAGCGGAAGTCAAGTTTCAAGAAATCACGAAGTGATTTCGCAGAAAGGAGAATAAAAAAATGAAGATGAAAAAATTATTCACAGGAGCAGTTATTGGGGCTGCGGCAGTTATGGCACTTAGTGCTTGTGGAGCAAAGAAAGACGAGGGTAAGTCTGCAAAAGACGGAGTGGTCGAATTAAATTGGTATTTGGTAGGCCCTCCTGTAAAAGACTTAGGAGAGGTCAACAAAGAGTTGAATAATTACATTGGTGAGAAATATAAAGTCAATGTCAAAATGAATCAAATTGATTTCTCTGATTATGACCAAAAAATGATGACCATGATTAACTCTGGTGAAAAAGTTGACATGATGTTTACGACCTATTGGCAGTTGAACTATGCACAAAACGCTAGAAAAGGAATTTTTGCCAACTTGACAGAAATGATGGATGATTATCCTGAATTGAAAGGAATGTTGAAAGAAGATGTGCTAAAAGCCTCAGAAGTAGACGGTAAATTGTACGGTGTGCCACAAAGAACGTTGGAAAAAGCAGGCGGACGTTTCATTTGCTTTAACAAAGAACTTGTAGATAAATACAAAATTGACGTGAGCAAAGTAGACTCTGTTCAGACATTGGCACCTGTTTTGCGAGAAGTCAAAGAAAAAGTAGACTTTGCACCATGGTATATGGCAAAAGCTGAACCAATGACAAGTTTTGACTACTTGGCACAGCCATTAGGGGTGGAAGTAGGAACAGGAAATCCTGAAAAAATTGTCAACCGCTATGAAACAGAAGAATACAAAAAAGATATTGAAACGATTGCTAAATTGCGTGAAGAAGGTATGATTAACTCTGATTCACTTACTCTTGAGGGACTTAGTGGAATGGGGGCAAGAATTGGCAATAAATGGTTTGCGACATACTGGACAATGACACCAATGGATCAAAGTATTGTAGAAGAACAAGTGGGCGGAAAAGTAATTGTCAACGAAGTCAAAAACTCTGCGATTTTGAAATCTGTTGCGTATTGTATGGTGGCAGTAGGTGAAAATTCTGACCATAAAAAAGAAGCGATGACTTTCCTACAAGCGTTGAACACAGACCAAAAAATTGCTAATCTTCTACGCTACGGAATTGAAGGCAAACATTACACTTTGGAAAATGGAAAAGTGAAATTTACCGACGAACACAAAAACTATGATATTCCGGGGTACAACTTCCCATATGACCAAACGAAAACACTTCAACGTGCTGATGCGGGAGATGACGTGTTGAAAATTGCTGCGGAGTACAACGAGAGTGTCATTAATTCTCCAGCACTTGGTTTTTCATATGATTCAACCAATACAGCAAGTGAAATTGCTCAAATGACCAATGTACTAGAAGAATACTTCCACACCGTAGGAACAGGTTCAAAAGGTGCAATGGAAACACTTGAAACAATGAACAAAAAATTAAAAGCTGCAGGTCTTGATACCGTTCAAAAAGATATGCAGAAACAATATGATGAGTGGAGAGCAAAACAGAAATAATAAAAACTCTACTGAAAATCAATGATTTTTAGAGAAAATCTATACTCTTGCACTTGCCAAAAGACGAGTGCAAGAGCTTTTTTTGCCCCTCAAAAATGTAGTGGGCACCTCTAAAAACTCGCACTTATCCTAAATTGCTAGTTTTCCGATTTTCTTCGTCAATCTCCTCAACCTATGAACCACATAGCTTTCGTCGATTTCCTCGAAAATCGAAAAACTAGCTAATTTAGTCTTAAGCGGAGTTTTTAGAGGTGCCCAGTCTAAAACATAGTTTTATTAGAATTTAATAACTAGTTACCTAGCTGAAAAATGAAACAAGAAATCAAAATTTTATTGTATAATAGTAAATAGGGAAGTCAATTGTGAAAAAAGTAAGGAAGAAAAATGAGACAACTCGCTTATTTTTATAAAAATTATGGTTTATATTTAAAAAACTTGATGAAAGTAGTAATTATTTCTTCGTTTGTTATGATAATCATGACTATAACATTTTCAAACTATGAAATGAGTATCAAGGAAATTAGAAAAGAACAGATTAGTGAATTAGAAAGAAGTTTGTCGATTGATTTGAGTAAACAAGCGGAATTTTACGATATGGCATTTTATCGTTTTCATTCCTATCAATTCAATTTGCAAGATTTAAGAGATTTTCTCTCGCTAGACTACAATGACTATTATCAAAAATACCTGAAAAATTTTGATGAAAAAAATTATGATTCGTTTAGGCGGACGGATAAAATCATTAACCAGCTCTTCCTCGAAAACGCACAGCTCTCAATGATTGTACTGAAAAGTTATGAGGCGGGGCGAGTGATTTATTTCACGAGAAACTCCAAAGTTCCTCACTATCTGGAAACTCGGTATCCAAAGGAGGATATGGACTATCTCGAAACCATTCCCAACTATAAGAGCGAAAAGAGAAGTGTCTTTTTGCGAGAATGGTATGACAATTATTCACAATCTCCAGTAGCGACTATTCTTCTTGCTTTTGATATGAGCGTGTTTTCTGAAAAAGCAAGCAAAGTAGAGGAGTTTGTTCAATTTCGTTCATTTAAAAATGAACAATTGATTTTTTCTGAAGGGGAAACATTTGATACAAAAGGAACGCTACAAAGCGAATTACAACTTGGGAGCAATTTCACTTTGACAACGATTGTCAACGAGAAAAATATTTTGAACCAAGTGAGTTTGCAAAATATGTACTATAAAATACTTACGATTGTATTTATTTTGTTGATTATTTGTTTTTACTTGTGGAAAACGCTCCGTGAAGAACAACGGCGGACATTTCTTTTGAATAAAATTCGTCTTATTCAGCATGGTGAAAGAGAGTTGCCGAAAAGTAAGGTAATAGATGCTTTTACCGAAGTGGACAACGGCATTGAGCAAATGTGGGAAAACTTGCAGCAGATGATTCAAGAAAGATATTTGCAAAAAATTCGTCTAAATAATGCTGAACTTCAAGCACTTCGAGCACAAATACGACCTCATTTTTTATATAATACTTTGGAAATTATTCGTATGAGAGCGTTATTACAAGATGAAAAAGAAACAGCCGAGTTACTTTTTTCCTTGTCGCAACTCTTTAGAAGTGCGATAAGAGGTGGAGGAGACATTCCACTGAAAGAAGAAGTTGCCCTGACAGAACACTATTTGTCATTATTTGAAATTCGCTATGAAAATTCTTTTTTCTACTCGTTAGAAATAGATGTGGGAATGGAAAATTATGCGATAGAAAAATTATTATTGCAACCAATTATTGAAAATTACTTCGTTCATGGTTTTGATGTGAGTCGTGAAGATAATTTTTTAGAGATTTCGATTACACAAGACGAGCAATTTATGCACATTTTTATCCAAGACAACGGTCAAGGAATGAGCGAGGAAGAATTACAGTCAATAAGTCGAAAATTGTCAACAAAAATGCAAGAAGATGAGACAGAACATTTAGGTTTATTGAATATCCATAGGAGAATTTCCCTAGGACACGGGGAAGAATATGGTGTTTCTATTTATAAAAATCATCTAAATGGCATTACGGTGCATATTTTGTATCCGATTAAAATGTGGGAGAAGAAAGATGAAAATAGTGATAGTTGATGATGAAAGAATCATCGTTCAAGGATTGGCAAAAATGTTACAACAAAGCACTTTGGCGGATATAGAGTATTTTTATGCAAACAATGGGTTGCAAGCATTGGAAATTATTTTAGAGGAAAAAATTGACATTGCACTCTTAGACATCAATATGCCAGAAATGGACGGTTTGAAGTTAGCCGAAGTAGTGTATGAGCAAAATTTGCCAACGAAAATCATTATTATTAGTGGATATGATGATTTTCACTATGCTAGAAGTGCGTTAAAAGTCGGTGTAGAAGATTATCTTTTGAAACCAGTGAGCGAGGAGGCATTGATTGAAAGCGTGGAAAAAGTAATGACGAAAGTCAATAATTCTAAGGAAAATAAGACACTTTCGTCTTTTGTGTTTGAGAGCAAAGAAAAAGAAATTTTTTTGCGGCGAGTGTTGCATGGCGAGTTGACCTATCAAGAAATTTGTCTGTTAGGAGAAAAATATCAAATTTCCGAGGGGAAACGCTACAAAATGCTAGTACTTAGTTTTTCAGAGAAATTTACAAATGAAAAAATAAGTGAACTTTCCCAGATATTCAATCGAGTTCAAAAAAAATTACACATTCGATTTTTTCTGACGGTGACGGATTATAAAAGAATGGCGTTGTTATTTGAAGATTATCCATTTGTTTCAGAGATAGTGGAGGAGATAAAAAAGGATCGAAACGTTTCTTTTTTTGCTACCTTTAGTGATAGAATGAACAACTTTTTCCAATTGAAAGAGGACTATCTCACGAATATGATGCTGCAAGAATATGCGAGTCTTTTGGCGAAATCGTCTATTTTATCTTTGGAAGAAGTAGAGGAAGTGCAAAAGGAAAAGCAAATTCAAATGTATCGGGAACTGTTGAAAAGCGATAAAAAAGAAGAGATTCATTCATTTTTTCAAACGCTAACAACAACGAGATTGCTAGAAGTGCATTTGTGGAAAATGTACTACGACGAGAAAAAAACGCAGGAAAAATGGATAAGTGAAATTATTTTGTCACTCTCAAAAATGAGCAAAAAAGAGAGTTTGAAAAAATTGGAGAGGGCAACAGAATTACTGCTTGCAGAGAAAAATGTGCAAGAAAATTTTTCTCCGATTGTGGAAAGGGCGATTTCTCTTATAAAACAAGATTTATCCTACAAACATTCGCTCAAAACGCTAAGTGGTGAGCTGAAAATGAATCCGACATATTTAGGGCAATTGTTTTCAAAAGAAGTCGGTGAAAACTTTTCTTCGTTTAACCGAAAAATTCGGATGAAAAAGGCACAGAAGTTGTTAAAAAATAGTAGTTTAAAAATTAGAGATGTAGCGAAAACGGTCGGATACGAAGATTTAAGTCGATTTTATAAAGTTTACAAAGAATATTATGGTTTTACACCAAATGACGCCAGACGAGGAATTGAGGGGAAGATAAATGCAAAATCAACAATCAATGACTGAAAAAATAGTGGATATTTTTCGGTTTGTTTCCTATTTTTTATTGTGGAACGCCTTATTTTTAGTGTTTTCACTACCAACGACATTGTTCGTTTTACTTTTTGGGCTAAAAGGTATTTTCGTCTTGCCGATTTTATTTCTTTTACTGAGTCTATTCTCGGCTCCTGCATTTTCAGCACTATTTAAAGGGCAATATAGATTAATCCAGCGAATAGAAGGCGGGCTAATCGTGCATTTTTACCAAGATTACCGACGAAATTTTTGCACTACCTTAAAATTTTCGCTCTTACCAATTGTTACAGGGGCTGGTTTAACGCTTTATCCAACGGTTTTACTCAGCGGTAAAATGCAACAATTTATCCTATTTCCTGTTCTATTTTTGGGATTTGTTGATTTTATTTTTTGGATATATGGTATTTTTTTGACTACATTTTTTGAAAATACGGTCAAAGAAACGTGGTTGAATGCTCTTAATCTCACAATACGGTTTTTATTTAGTAAAAAAATGATGTTATTACTCATTTATTTCGTAGTGCTATGTTTTTTCCTAGGAGAAATACCCGCATTAGTATTTTTCTTCGGGGCAAGTAGTTTTACTTTCTTGTTTTTATTCTTACATTTTCAGTTTTTAATGGAATTGATCCATTCCAAAAAATAGTGTATGTCTAAAAAAACTGTAAAAAATGAGTAAATATTAAATTTAATTATAATAATAGGGAGTTATTGTTTGTCTAATCATAAAATTCAAGATAAAATAACCCTAGGGGAAAAAATACTTATAGTAGGTAGGAAGCTAATGGATTATTCAACAAGAATGGAACGTAGAAAACAGGAGAACGCTCAGAAACAGAAGAAAATTAAACATTCTGTGCTAGGTGTGACAACAACTGCGATGATTGCGACACCTTTCATTTCGCAAATTGGTCAAACCACTGCGTTTGCAGATGAGGGTCTCCCACAAAGTACTGGAGCATTTGCTTCGACAGAAAGTTTTATCGCAGCCATTGCACCAAGTGCGGTGGAAATTTGCGGGGCGAACGATTTATACGCCTCTGTCATGATTGCTCAAGCAATTTTGGAAAGTAATGGTGGCAATTCACAACTTGCCCAAGCACCTTACTACAATCTTTTTGGTGTAAAAGGCACGTATCAAGGTCAGTCGGTGAGCTTTCATACATTAGAGTATCTCAATGGTGAATGGCAACAAATGGCTCAACCATTTAGAAGTTATGGCTCTTATTATGCGTCATTACTTGACAATGCCGCTGTCTTGACGTCAACGAGTTTCCAAAGTGGAAAATATCACTATTCTGGAGCATGGAAACGGAACACGGAAAGCTATTTGGACGCTACTTCTTGGCTAACTGGAACGTATGCGACAGATCCAACGTACAATCAAAAATTGAACGGACTCATTCAAATGTATAATTTAACGCAATATGATACACCGAGCAATTTTTCACAAGAAGAAGTGACGACCGTGGCAACCACAGTTAGCACGTCAACAAGCGGAAGTTACACCGTCGTTGCAGGAGATGACCTTTGGACAATCGCACAAACGCATGGTATGACACTTGATGAGCTAATGGAAAAAAATGGCTTGACGAGCTATGATATTTACGTTGGCGATGTGCTTTCACTTGGTAGCGTTTCGTCAACGATTGATACTGTCGCAAGTGCGAGTTCAACAAATGGCACATATACCGTTGTATCAGGTGACAATCTTTGGACGATCGCACAAACGCACGGCATAACGCTTGATGAGTTAATGCAGAAAAATGGTTTGACAAGTTATGACATCTATGTTGGTGATGTGCTTTCATTGTAAAAAATAGTAGATTAAAAGGCTTTGTGCAGTTTTTGCTTGCAACAAAGCCTTTTATTTATTTCCCAAAAAGTTTATGGAAAAATCCTTCTTTTTTTGTTTCGTTTTCTTTTGGATTGCCAAATTGACTCTCGGCATTTGGGTACATTTCGGAAATATCAACGTGTTCAATATTGACCGCTTCTTTGCTACAAATGACTAGCCCAATAGTTGTCGGAGCAATCGTTTCGTTGTTAGAATAAAATGTAAAAGCAATTTCTTTTTCTTTTGCGATTTTTGTGTAAATGCTCTGCAATTCTTTTGCGATTTCTGCGTGTATATGGAGCGTTGCAGTAGTCGAAAAACCACTATCCAATCGGTCAATCAGTGCTTTTTGATAGTATTCTTTTCGCATTTGTTCCACCGTCATCGTCAAATACACCCGTTCTCGAAAATTGCCCATATATTTGTTCAATTCATCTTTTTTGATTTGTGGTTTTCCGATTCTTCCATACTCAAGTCGTTTTTCTACTTCGCTACTCATAGTTTCCTCCCAAAGTTGCGGGTATCTCTAAGAACTTATTTTTACCCTAAATTGTTAGTTTTTTGATAATCTCTTTAAATTGTCTAGCTACGAGGGGCAGGAGTTTGGTCGCTGTTCGCAGTGCCACCTGAAGCTCTGCTTCAGGCAAGTAAATGGCATGGCTCACTACGACAAACTCCAGACCGCCCCTCTTTGCTTTTCTTCTTGTCTAGCTACGAGGGGCTGAAGTTTGGCAACTGCTCGCGGTGCCGCTCGAAACTTCGTTTCGAGCAAGTAAACGGCACGGCTCACTGTTGCAAACTTCAAACCGCCCCTCTTTGCTTTTCTTATTTTAGCAAAAAATAGTTTATTTGGCAGAGATGAAAATTTTTATTTGGTGGCGTAATGCTATGGAAAACAAGTGTTTCTTAACAAATATCTAGAAATATATGGAAATATGGATGATTTGTTGGAAAAAAGAGGAGAATCGTGTTATTATAATAAAGTTGCCGAGAAGTCTGGAAAGAAAAATGAAAATTTCAAGAAAGTTTACATATAGATGAAAAGATTTTTCGGTTGGAATAAGGAACGCCGAAAGCGTAGCCGAAAAACAGAATAGCTACTAGATTTTCCTTGTTGTGTGAAATGAGAAGTTCATTCAGCAGGGATTCTAAGGGCAAAAAATTATATTATAAGGAGATTTACAGATTGAAATTTAGCGAATTAGGATTATCAAAAGAATTATTAGCCTCTATTGAACGTGCAGGATTTGAGGAGGCAACGCCTATTCAAGAGCAGACGATTCCGCTTGCTCTAAAAGGAATGGACGTTATCGGTCAAGCACAGACAGGAACAGGGAAAACAGCCAGCTTTGGTTTGCCAATGCTCCAAAAAATCGACACAGAATTGCGTGAATTACAAGGATTGGTCATTGCTCCAACTCGTGAGCTTGCCATTCAAACGCAAGAGGAACTGTATCGTTTAGGTCGTGACAGAAAAATTCGTGTGCATAGTGTATATGGTGGTGCGGACATTCGTCGCCAAATCCATGCTCTAAAGGATAAACCACATATTGTAGTGGGAACTCCGGGACGTTTGCTTGACCATATCAACCGTAGAACGTTAAAACTTGAAACAGTTCAAACGCTTGTTTTAGACGAAGCAGATGAAATGTTGAACATGGGATTCTTAGAAGATATTGAGGCGATTATTTCAAAAGTGCCTGAACATCGTCAAACATTGCTTTATTCTGCAACGATGCCAGATGCGATTAAACGCATTGGGGTGAAATTTATGAAAGATCCTCAACACGTGAAAATTAAAGCAAAAGAAATGACGGCTGATTTGATTGATCAATATTATATCCGTGCGAAAGAATATGAAAAATTTGATATTATGACTCGTTTGCTTGATGTGCAACAGCCTGAATTGACGATTGTTTTTGGACGTACAAAACGTCGTGTAGATGAACTTTCTCGTGGACTTGAGGCTCGTGGTTACCGTGCTGAGGGAATTCATGGTGATTTGACACAGCAAAAACGTATGAGCACATTGCGTGCATTCAAATCTGGAGAATTGGATATTTTGGTAGCAACAGACGTTGCAGCACGTGGGCTTGATATTAGTGGCGTTACACACGTTTACAATTATGATATTCCACAAGATCCTGAAAGTTATGTTCACCGTATTGGACGTACAGGGCGTGCAGGGAAAGACGGTATTAGTGTAACATTTGTTACGCCAAATGAAATCGGCTATCTTCATACGATTGAAAACTTGACGAAAAAACAAATGAATCCAATGCGTCCACCGACTGAAAAAGAAGCGTTCCGTGGAAGTTTAGGAACTGCCTTTGATGAAATCGAAGAAAAGTTGACGAAAGATGCTCAAAAACTTGAGAAATATGAAAAAGCAGCAGAAAAATTACTTGAGGCACATGAGCCTGAAGAACTTGTTGCTCTCCTTCTTCGCACGCTTGCAAATGATCCAGATGATTTGGTGAAAGTTGACATTACACCTGAGCGACCATTGCCAAATAGAAAACAAAAAGGTGGCGGTCGTGGAAATTATAAAGGTCGTGGGGGCGATAATCGCCGTGGCGGCAAAGATTTCCGTAGAAAACGTGAAGGTGACAGAAAAGGCGACCACTTCTACAAAGACAAACGCAAAAAAGGCGAAAAAAGTAAAAAATCAAGTTTTGTCATTCGTAATAAAGGCGAAAGATAAACATAATAAGAAAAATGTCTAGGCGAGTGCTTAGGCATTTTTTTCTTTATCGTTTTTTAAAACTTTCATGAAAAACATCTGAATCTCTTGAAAATCATTTTCATAAGGTTTATAATCTTTTTAAGATAAGATATTAAATATCCAATGTGAAAGTGAGAAAAAAGATGTTTCAAAAAGAGTGGAGAAAATTTAAAGAAAATCGTATGTTTCGTTTAACGTTTGTCGCAGTGGCATTTATTCCATTAATGTATGCAGCCGTCTTTTTAAAATCGTTGTGGAATCCGTACGGCGAACTTCAAAATTTGCCAGTTGGCGTGGTGAATTTGGATAAGGCTGTTATGAAAAATGGCGAAAAAATGTCGGTGGGAGCGGATTTTGTGAAAGAATTGAAGTCCTCACAAACTCTTGATTTTCATTTTGTAGACGAAAAAACTGCAAAGAAACAATTGGCAGACGGAAAATATTATATGGTCGTAACAATCCCTGAGGATTTTTCAAAAAATGCTGCGAGTTTAGATGACAAAGAACCAAAACGCATGAGATTAGATTACGCAACAAGTGCGGGATATAACTTCATTGCCATGAAAATGAGTGAATCTGCGGTGATGAAAATGCAAAGTCAGCTGAACGAAAAAATCACGAAAGTCTATTCAAAATCTATTTTCGCCTCTCTTGAAAAAGCGGGAGTCGATATCCAAGAGGCAGGAGCTGGAGCAGAAAAAATCACAGAAAATCTAGGGTTAGCGAAAAATGGAGCAGAGAGTTTGCATGGTGGGTTAGCTCAGGTGGAAAGCGGAGCAGGTGAATTGTCAAATGGAGCAAATAAGGCTTATGACGGAGCAAATAAATTGGCAACAGGAGCATTGACAGCGAAAAATGGGGTTCAGCAATATACAGAGGGTGTCTTGGCGTTATCAAACGGGGCAGGCGAGTTGAATCAAGCGGGAAAACAAGTCGCAAATGGTGCGAATGAACTAAGTACAGGTGTAACACAGGCGAAAAATGGAGCGACTTCGCTCAGTCAAGGGGCGGAGCAGTTGAACGACAAATCTCAAGAGTTAACTACTGGAGCAAGTTCGCTTTCATCTGGAGCAGGTGTGCTATTACAAGGAGCAACGCAAGTCGCTGAAGGAAGTGAGCAACTCTCAAACGGAGTAGAGAGCCTCTCAACAGGTCTTATGCAAGCACAAACAGGTGCAACTTCACTTTCTCAAGGAGCAACGCAACTTTCTGAAGGTGTTCACCAAGCAGTTGAACAACAAAAGGCTTTAGCAGTTGAATTGACAAATATTGCGGCTATGGCAACTCAAGCGGGAGACGAGAAAACATCACAAGCACTAACAGCATTGCTCCAGCAAATGCAAGCGAATGCTCCACAAGCACAAGCGTTGGTTGACGGAGCGGACCAAGTTTCCGCTGGAGCATCTACGTTGTCAGACTCTTTAAGTACAGCTTGTGCGGGAGCAAGTGCTATCGCAGAAAATGCGAAGAAGTTGTCAACTGGAGCAGGGGATGTGAAGACAGGTGCGGAACAATTAAGCAATGGATTGAGTAGTTATCAAACAGGTGTTCAGCAATATACTGACGGTGTGGCAAGTTTAACGCAAGGAGCAGGTGAATTGACTCAAGGCTTAACTCAAGTGCAATCAGGAGCAGAATCTTTAAGTGTTGGCGGAGTGAAATTGTCTGAAGGAACACAGCAATTAAGCGAGAAATCACAAATGCTTACAGCTAACTCAGGTAAATTAGTTGACGGAGTAAGTCAGGTGAGTGATGGAGTAAATACTCTTGCGACAGGCTTGCACACACTTGCACCAGCGAGCGAACAACTCTCCGCTGGCATTGGGCAATTAACTGCTGGAGCAAGTGATTTAAATGGCGGTTTAGGGGAATTGAAAGCTGGTTCTACGACTCTTGCAACGAAACTCTCCGAGGGATCAAGTGTTATGCAGGAAAAAGGGAAACCAAGTGAAGATATGCTCCAACAACTCGCACAACCTGTTATTACGCAACACACTGAAAAAACGCCCGTTGCCAATAATGGAACTTCTATGGTGCCATATATGACGGCTATCGGACTTTGGATTGGAAGTTTGTCAATGGTGATTGCGTTTAATGTGCTAAACAGAGAAAAACGTAGCAAAACAGCAGTTGAATGGTGGGGTGCGAAATTTTCACAGCTTTATTTACTAGGGATTATGCAAAGTGTTGTTTTGTATGGTGGGCTTTTGTTACTTGGAACAAAAATATTACATCCAGTTGAGACGTTGCTTTTGATGATTGCAGGAAGTTTGGCGTTTATCAGCATTAATTCGTATCTTGCGAATGCGTTTGGCAAAGTGGGGAATTTCCTTAGTATTGTTTTACTCGTCATGCAACTAGGAAGTGCAGGTGGTACTTATCCGCTTGTTCTTTCTCCGAAAATCTTCCGTTTGCTACATCCATTTTTACCGATTAGCCACGAAGTTTTCGGATTGAGAGAAAGTATTTCAATCGGAATTGCTCCGTTTAAGGAAATTTTCATTTTGATTTTATTTGCTCTTGTTTTCGCACTTTTAAACTATGGGCGAATTTATCGTATTCACTATGGAAAAATTGCAGAACCGAAAGAGTTGAGTTTGTAGGAAAAAATAAGAAAAATCGCAGAAACTTCATTTTCTCAAATGTTGGTTTCATGCGATTTTTTTGTTTTATAGGCGTTATTTCAGAGTTTGAAACATTCGCATATACTCCTCTTTTTTCTTACGACTTGGCAAATGTTTAAAAGCATATTCAGCCTTTGTGGCTTCGCTACGAGTACCAAATTCTTCCAGATGAATCATCTCGACAGGACGGCGTTTTTCAAGGCGAGTATATTTTGCTCCCACTCCTGCATTATGCTCTGCTAATCTCCGAATAGGGTCGGTAGTGTATCCGCCGTAAAGTGTGTTGTCTTTCGTTTTTAAAACGTAGAAATAATGCTTAGTTTCCATAATAAATTTTCATCGCCTCTTTTGTATATTCTCCGTTTTCATCATGCACCACAAGCGGTGGCAGAATACGCAAGCCTTCGGTCGAACCGTTTTTGATTCCTTCGATTAGGACGGTATTACTTTGACCAGTTTTTTTGGGGTAAATAAATTGCACTCGTTTTGGAGCGATTTTGTATTTCCGTAGCACATCAAAAATTTCAAGTAAGCGGTCAGGACGATGTACCATTGCAAGTCGTCCATTTGTTTTCAACAGTACGCTTGACATTTTTACAATATCCTCAAGTGTAGCGGAAATCTCGTGACGAGCGATTGCAAAATAAGGATTTGGATTTTTTTTACTCTCTTTTTCGTGTTTGAAATAAGGAGGGTTAACTAAAATCATATCTGCACTATCATGCGTAATGACACGAAGCGACTCTTTCAAATCTAACGTGTGAACGGTAATTTGATGTTCTAAATTGTTCAACTCCACACTACGCCGAGCCATATCGGCAAGTCGCTCTTGAATTTCAATTTGCACAATCGGGGTTTTGGTTTTTTTCGATGCAAACAATCCGACTGCACCATTTCCAGCACATAAATCGACAATCAATTGATTTTCTTTTTGTGGCAAACGTGGAAAATTCGCCAACAATATAGAATCAATCGAATAACTAAACACACTTGAACTTTGAATAACTTTTATATCCTCCGCAAAAAGCTGATCCACTCTTTCATCATCGTATAGTTTCACCATGTTATCACCTCATTATTTGAGTTTATCATGTTTTGAGAAATGCCGCTAGTTTGAACCTATTCCCATATTTTTTAGAATAAATTAGAGCTTTTCCTTGTCAAAATGTCTTTTGCATAATACACTAGAGAGATAGAAAGATGTTATTGGAGGAACTTATGTTTTTTGCATTTATGAGAGGTTTAGTGTCTTTTCTTTTGCTTGTGTTTAATGGAAAAGCACGCATTACAGGTCAGGAAAAAATTCCAAATGATGAAAATTATATTTTAGTTGCACCGCACCGTACTTTTTTTGACCCAGTCTATATGGCGATTGGGGCGAAACCGAAACGTTTTATTTTTATGGCAAAAGAGGAATTGTTTCAAGTGCCAGTTTTCGGTTGGATTATTAAGCGTTGCGGAGCGTTTCCTGTTAATCGTGAGAAACCGGGACCGAGTGCGATAAAATTTCCTGTCAAAGAGCTAAAGAATGGCGATGCAAGTTTGATTATGTTTCCAAGCGGAACACGTCATTCCACAGATTTGAAAGGTGGCGTGGCACTTATTGCCAAAATGGCAAAGGTGAAAATTGTTCCAGCAGTTTATCAAGGTCCTTTGACTTTAAAAGGAATTTTCGCTAGAAAACGTGTCAGCGTGCGATTTGGTGAGCCGATTGATATTTCGGATATTCCTAAAATCAACGAAGAAGGTATGCAGGAAGTATCCATTCGCCTGCAACAAGCGTTTGATACGTTGGACAAAGAAATCAATCCAGACTATCGCTACGTGCCAATCCCGAAAAAGAAAAAAGGATAAGCGTAAGGTAGTTTTACGCAACATTTCATGTAAGTTTCAAATGTTTTTCAATCCTAACAGTTGATAAAACAAAAATTCTTCGTTATAATCAAGAAAATAGATTTTTCATTCTCAAGGGAGTAACTGGCAGAATTTCTGTGATACTATCGTCATGTCAAAGCGAAAGCTTTCGGTAGTATCTTAAACGGTGAGACTTGTGGAGGTATTTCCTCTACAAGTCTTTTTTTGCCAAAAAATCGACTCTCTAACACTAGTTGTGCAACGTTGTACTGACTAGAAAAAACATAGGAGGACATTATGTCGGAAGAAATTCAGAAAAAAACGCAACTTACGACTGCATTTTACGCTCAAAATGTAGAAACGGTCTTGGAAGAAGTAGAGGCAAGAACAGACGGTTTATCAAGCCAAGAAGTGACAAAACGCTTGAATGAGTACGGTCATAATCAGCTTGATGAGGGCAAAAAACGCAGCTTGCTGGCGAAGTTTTTAGATCAATTCAAAGACTTAATGATCATTATTTTATTGATTGCCGCTGTTTTGTCCGTTGTGACAAGTCATGGCGAGGATGTAAGTGATGCGATCATTATTTTAGCGGTTGTCTTGATTAATGCGGTGTTTGGTGTGATCCAAGAAAACAAGGCTGAGGCGGCAATTGACGCACTAAAATCAATGTCAAGTCCGCAAGCACGTGTTCGCCGTGACGGTCATGTGGAAGAAGTCAAGTCAACAGAACTTGTTCCGGGTGATATTGTTTTGCTTGAGGCGGGCGATATTGTGCCAGCGGATATGCGTTTGTTTGAGGCGGCGAGCCTGAAAATCGAAGAAGCTGCTTTGACGGGTGAATCTGTTCCTGTGGAAAAAGAGTTGACAACACTTGAAGATGTGGAAGTTGGTATTGGTGACAGAGTGAACATGGCATATCAAAATTCAAATGTTACCTATGGTCGTGGAGCAGGGATTGTCGTAAACACAGGTATGGCTACGGAAGTTGGAAAAATTGCGGGAATGCTTGCAAATGCTGATGAGACGGAAACACCTCTTAAACAAAATTTGAATCGTTTATCCAAAGTATTGACGATTGCGATTTTAATCATTGCAGCAATCACATTTGCAGTTTCACTTATGCGTGGTACACCTGCACTTGAGGGAATTATGGTAGCTGTTGCTCTTGCCGTTGCAGCAATTCCTGAGGGACTTCCTGCGATTGTAACCATTGTCTTAGCACTAGGAACACAAGTGCTTGCCAAACGAAATGCAATTGTTCGTAAATTGCCAGCAGTAGAAACATTAGGTTCAACGGAAATTATTGCCAGTGATAAGACTGGGACATTGACGATGAATCAAATGACGGTGGAAAAAGTCTATACAAATGGCGTTACACTTGATGCGACAGACGAAATTTCACATGACGACATGGTTTTAAAAATCATGAATTATTCAAATGATACTAAAGTGTCTCAAGACGGTACGTTGATAGGAGACCCGACAGAGACGGCTTTGATTCAGTTTGGATTTGACCATTCTTATGATGTACGGGAGGAAGTGAAAATCGAGCCACGTGTGGCGGAACTTCCATTTGACTCGGATAGAAAATTGATGTCTACCATTCACCAATTAGCAGACGGTCGCTTTTTAGTGGCAGTCAAAGGGGCTCCAGACCAATTGTTAAAACGTGCGACAAAACGATTGGCAAACGGAAGTGAAACAGATTTGACAGAGGAAAATCGCAAAGAAATCCTCTCTATCAACCATGATTTAGCCAAACAAGCGTTGCGTGTGCTTGCGTTTGCTTATAAATATGTAGAAAAAGTACCAGAACTTGATACGGAGATTGTGGAAAACGATCTTGTCTTTGCAGGTCTCGTTGGTATGATTGATCCAGAGCGTAAAGAGGCAGCTGCCGCCGTTCAAGTGGCAAAAGAGGCAGGTATTCGCCCAATCATGATTACAGGCGATCACCAAGATACTGCAGAGGCGATTGCCAAACGATTAGGAATTATTGATGAAACTTCGGCAAATGATGCAGTGATTACAGGTGCGGAACTGAACAATCTAAGTGATGAAGAGTTTCAAAAAGTATTGGCAAATTACTCAGTCTATGCACGTGTTTCTCCAGAGCATAAAGTGCGTATCGTGAAAGCGTGGCAAAATGAAGGGAAAGTTGTGGCGATGACAGGTGACGGTGTCAATGATGCACCAAGTTTGAAATCAGCAGATATTGGAATTGGTATGGGAATTACAGGAACGGAAGTTTCAAAAGGGGCAAGTGATATGGTCTTAGCAGATGACAACTTTGCTACGATTATTGTCGCTGTTGAAGAAGGACGCAAAGTATTCTCAAACATTCAAAAAACCATTCAATATTTGCTTTCTGCGAATATGGCAGAAGTGATGACAATTTTCCTTGCGACATTGTTTGGTTGGGATGTATTGCTGCCTGTGCATTTGCTTTGGATTAATCTAGTGACGGATACATTTCCAGCAATAGCACTTGGAGTAGAACCAGCGGAGCCAAATTCTATGAAGATGAAACCTCGTGGACGTAAGGCAAGTTTCTTTTCTGGTGGTGTGATGAGTTCGATTGTCTACCAAGGAATTTTGCAAGGAGCATTAACGCTTGGTGTCTACGGTTTAGCACTTTTGATTCCAGAACACGCAGGTAATCATGATGCGATTCATGCAGATGCACTCACTATGGCATTTGCCACACTTGGCTTGATTCAGCTATTCCATGCGTTTAACGTGAAATCTGTGTACCAATCTATTTTTACAGTAGGACCATTCAAATCGAGAACATTTAACTGGTCGATTTTAGTATCGTTCCTTTTACTAATGGCAACAATCGCCATTCCGGGATTTAACGGCGTATTCCACGTAAGCAACCTAAGCATTACGCAATGGGGTATCGTAATCGGATCAAGTTTCTCTATGATTATTATCGTAGAAATTATCAAAGCAGTTCAACGTGGGTTGGGTGTGGATAAGAAATAAGGGCTCTTTGTCAAATCGTGTGGAAAGCATCTATTTTACAAAGCGTACCTAAGAGAGTTGGACATCTTGTCCAGCTCCTCTTTTGCGTCTACCAGAAATAGTTTTCTTGTAGCATTCTGCTCTGTCGAACCTAGCCAGTAGCACAATTATAGGTCGTTCAACATGCAAAACCTTGTTCACTTGACTATTCTCTTGTTTTATCTTTCACTGTTACACTTTAAATACTGAAATATCTATTCTAAACCACCTTACAAATCCCTGTAAGAAGACCACACTGAATATAGCTCCTCGTACGGAAATTCTCAAATCTTCTAAAACCATAAGCCAATCGTTTGATGA
>NZ_FUXI01000007.1 GCF_900167335.1 Pilibacter termitis | reverse complement strand
CCATTGTATTCTGGAACCTGAATCACTCGCTTATTTGCGATAGTTCCATGTTTATAGTAATCTGCTGAGCTCTGAAATAGAACCCCACAACTCTCGCAATGCGTAGGAACTTTCGCATATAGCCCATCAATTCTGTTGAATTTTCTATTTTTCTTATCTACCCCTCTAGAAAACCAACGGTCCTTTTCAAATATCAAACTTTCATCTTGAAATCCTAGTAATTCTCTTGTACACTTATCCATGAAGACATCTCCTTTACTGTTGGGTTAGGCACTTACATTGTAAACGAGATGTCTTTTTTTATGCAAAAAAATCGCATGGAATTTTTGTTATTCCACACGATTTAGTATAGAGCCCAAACTTTGCGACCTTCTTTATTAGGGTACCTCTAAAAACTCCAAAACTAGCAATTGGGGATAAGCGTGAATTTTTAGAGGTACCCATTAATTGCTCTTTAATTTCATTTTCACCACCACTTCACATCTGGCAGTGTGCGGGAACATATCGACGGATTGCATAGATTCCACTTCGTATTTTTGTGAGAGTTTGACCATATCTCGTGCAAGCGTAGAGACGTTACAGCTAATATAGACAAATTTTTCAGGTGTTATCTCAAGCAGTGTTTGAATTAATCGTTCATCTAAACCACTTCTTGGCGGGTCAACGATAACACTTGTCAGCTGAAATCCTTCATTTATCCATTTTGGCAAAAGGTGTTCTGCGGTGCCGACTTCATATGTTGCGTGCGATATTCCAAGAGTTTCCGCATTTTTTTGAGCGTCAGCAATCGCCTGCGGAATAGTATCCATACCACGAACTTCTTTCACAAACTTCGCTGCACTCAGCCCAATTGTTCCCACGCCACAATAGGCATCAACTAAAATATCCTCACTCGTCAAATCAAGGGCTGAAATAGCTAGTTCGTATAATTTCTTCGTCTGAACAGGGTTCAGCTGAAAAAATGCTCTGGCGGACAATTCAAATGCTACATCGCCAAGTCGCTCATTAATTGCAGATTTTCCCCAAAGATTAAGAGTTTTATTACCAAAAATCTCTGACGTGCGTTTTGCGTTGATATTTTGCATGATACTTGTGATTTCAGGGTGCAGAGCCTGCAATTCTTTGATTATCACTTCTTTTTTTGGAAATTCAGCTTTTGCTGTGATAAAAACAAGCTGTACTTCTCCAGTAGCAAGGGCGACACGTGTCATCAACGTACGAAAATTCCCCGTGCGACTTCTTTCATTGTAAATTGGTAATTTATACTTTTCAAGCAATCGTACTGCCGTATTCATCACTTTTTGAGTCCGTTCATCTTGAATAGGACAATTGCTCAAATCGACTATTTTATGTGAATTTAACTCATACAAACCACTCACCACTTTTCCATGGAAACTAGCGAGTTGAAACTGTGCTTTATTGCGATAATTTTTCGGATTTTCCATGCCAATTGTATCAAGTAAAGGGTAATTTTTATAGCCTTGCGGTTTAAATTTTTCCAACGCTTGACGTAGTAAATCTTTTTTCAACTCAAGCTGAGCGGTATAATCTAAATGCTGTAATTGACAGCCACCGCATTTGCCGTAAACTTCACAAAATGGTTTCACACGATTTTTACTCTTTTTCTTCAGCTTAATCACATTTCCTGTTGCAAATGTTTTTTGCACATCTGCCACACGAACGTCGCAAACTTCGCCAGTGATTGCCCCATTTACAAACAAAATCTTGCCTTTATAATTTGCCACACCTTCGCCATTTATCCCGATTCTCTTGATTTTCACCCCAAGCAAGCGTTGCCCTTTTTTTAGCTGAACTGACATTTTCTTCCTCTGCTTTCTTTTTGGTTGCCTTTAGTTTAGCATATTGATGAAATTTAAACAAAACGTAAAGCGTCACATGAAAACGTTGTTAGCATAACGAAAAAACGTTATACTTTTTATAGGAAAAATGAACATTAGTGTATTCAGAGGGAGAGAATCATGGAATATTTTGGAAAAACATTTAAAGAAATTCGAGAGAATCGAAATTTTTCACTTTCTGATGTTTGTGAAGAGCATATTTCAACTGCACAATTTTCAAGATTTGAAAAAGGAAAAACGGATATTTCTATTTCTAGGTTTTATAAGTCGTTGAAGAGATTGGGGGTGTCGTTAGAAGAATTTGAGTATATCCTTTCTGGCTATCAACAAAGCGAACGCAATCAATTATTAGAAAAATTATCCAAAGCCTATGTAAACAACGATACGGATAAAATAAAAAGTCTGTTGGACAAGCAAGAAAAAAGGAAAAATTCCAGTGATGAACATGATAAATGGAATTACTATATGCTGAAATCTATATGGGGTCTTATGACTGAGCAAGAATATCTTACTACTAATGAAATAAAAGAAATGGCAGGGTATTTATTCTCTATTGAAGATTGGGGATATTATCAATTAGTATTTTACACCAATACTATTACAAGCTATGAATTTAAAACCGTTATGCAATTCTCAAAAGAATTAGTTATGAGAACGGCGTATTACAGAAAAATCCCTAAGAATAGACAACTTGTTATCCAAGCGTTGTTAAACACAATTTATATATGTGCGTTTAAACAAAAATTAAAAGAAGGACTTTATTATCAACAAATCGTACAAGAGTTACTTGACGAGACTGATTTATATTATAAAACTGTTTTATTGGTAATGTCTGGATTGCTAGATTGCATTGACTCTAAACTGGACAAGGGAAAAGACAAAGTGGATCGAGCGATTCAAATTTTTCGTGATTTAGATAGCGATACTTTAGCAAAAAGTTATCAACAGGATTATCAAAAAATTTTAGCACTCATCGAAAAGAGCTAAAAAATAGGTACGCAGTCTAGATTCCTTGCGTACCTTACATTCGTGTTACCCTACTGAAATGATGATTCCTAGCAGACGTCCAAAATAAGAAAAAATACTAAGCATACTACTCACCTCCACCAAAAAGTATAACAGAAAAAACGATTCCTCTTAAATTTGTTGCGTATATGCAAAATAGGGATTTTTAATAAAATAAATTCAAAAAAAAATTTTTTGCCCTACTTTCAGCGTTTCCAGCTCTTAATATAACAAAAAGCAGAGGAATTTGTCGTTTTTGCTATTGCATATATGTAATGTTTTTTTAGCAAAGCCTAAAATATGTTATTCTAATAAATTAGTTGCGATAATAGGTATAAATGCAATTATTACCAGAAAGCGAGAAACTCTA
Source organism: Pilibacter termitis (assembly GCF_900167335.1). Taxonomy (GTDB): domain Bacteria; phylum Bacillota; class Bacilli; order Lactobacillales; family Streptococcaceae; genus Pilibacter; species Pilibacter termitis. Next base: position 106,261 of record NZ_FUXI01000007.1, on the reverse strand, counting down.
TGTCTGAAATCTTTTTATGTGAAAACTTATCTAAAACATATGGAAAACACGTTATATTTGAAAATTTAAATTTCTCTATTCGACAAGGGGAGATTTTTGTTGTCCTTGGGAAAAACGGTGCTGGAAAATCAACACTGATTAAAATTTTGTTAGGAATGATAAAAGCGAGCAGTGGTGCGATTTCTTATCGTGGCGAAAAAGTGAAAACAAATGAAAACTTTTATCGTAACGTAAGTGCCGTTTTAGAATCTGTCGAAAATGTCTATCCTTTTCTCTCTGGCTGGGAAAATATCCGTTATTTTTTAAGTATGTCGGGGAAAACCATTCAAAATGAAAAAGAAAGAATGAACGAATTAATTGAACGTTTCAATATGAAAGAGGCAATTCACAAACCTGTTGGAACGTACTCCAGAGGAATGCAACAAAAATTAGCAATTATTTGTTGTTTGGCAAGAAATACGGAAACTATTTTCCTTGACGAGCCAACGCTCGGGCTTGATTTCGAGGCAAATCAAGAGATGATGAACATTATCAGCGACCTTGCAAAAAAAGAGAAGAAAACAATTATTTTAACTTCTCACCAAGCAGATGTTTTAGATAATTTATCTGATACCGTGTTGTTATTAAACAACCACAAACAGCTCTATTGCGGGAAGTATAAGGAATTTATCAAACAATATAAACCACAATCTTTTGAACTTCAAACCGTTCAAAACAATATTGTTCAAAAGAAAACTTTTCCAACAAGCGAAAGTGCAAGCGAAGAATTGAGCAAACTTCTCCATGCCGGGCATACACTTTTGGAATTTCATGAACGAGAAAAAACAATTGAAGATATTTTATTGGAGGTATATAGTGAAAACAATTGAATTTTTTAAAGGAGAGCTAAGAAAATATCTCTTTGAACTAAAAACTTATTATCCCGACCAAATTGTCAGCGTGTTAATTACCATTTTCATTTTTATTGTTATGGGTATGATGAATGGAAACATGAACGACTCAACTTTTTATGTTGGATTTGTCTACTGGTTTCTGCTAAGTAGTCTAATCGGTGAGGCTGCCATTTCCACATCAAGCGAGAAACAAATGGGGATTTTGGATCAATTAATGATTCAACCGGTTGGCTTGAAAAAACTCATCATTATCCGTTCTTCCGTTTGGGGAATGGTCAATTTTATAAAAGTCATTCTCTCGCTTGTAATATTAAAAATCATACTCGGTTTGCCAATAGGATTTCATTGGGGAATGATCCCTCTTTTTCTTGTTGTCTCTTTCGGTATTTTAGGATTTACTTTATTTTTATGTGCGTTAACATTAAAATATACAAAAACAGCCTCTTTTGAATCCATTATTTCTTACTCTCTCATGATTCTCTCTGGTGCTGTTTTCCCTTTGGCAAGTTTGCCAAAAGCCATTCAGCTCATTGGAAACTATTTGCCAATCACCCAAGGAATTGCAATGAGTAAAAAATTGATTTTAGGTGAAACTGTAAGTCTGCAATATTTCGTGCCACTTGCCGTAGTTTCGATTATTTATTTCTTTATTGGATTTTTGTTATTTAACTTCATTTTAGAAAAAAGTCGAGTGGCTGGTTTGGATAAACATTATTAATAACATAAGCAAAGTTATCTGTTCGTTTTTTGTGTTGAAAATAGAACGTAAAGTTTCATTTTCAACCAAAATCGGATTGTTTGCCTCAGCTGAAAGTTGAGGTGTGGGGAGTGTCTATCCACACCTCTTTTCAAAAAAATCTCTTTATCTTGAAATTACCTCTAAATTCATTACATATATGCAAATTTAAGATTTTCTATAAATAAATTTAATAAAAAAGAAAAACACCGAAAAATCAACTTTTTCACTTCATAATATAACAATTTTTACCCAGTTTCTCCTTTTTAGGCATTGCATATACGCAAAACTTTCCGACTCCCTTTGAAAATATGGTAGTATATCGAAAAAGAAAGCGAGGTCAGCTAATGAAAAGAATGAAAAAGGGGAGAAACGTTCTAATAATTGTCCTCCTCACCACAAGTCTACTCATACTACTCTACACCCAAATTCAAAATCTAGCTCTCTGGCGAGATGAGGCATTCACTTTGCAACTTTTGCAACACCCAACGAGCGAAATCCTCAGCCTCACCGCTCAAGATGTGCATCCGCCACTTTATTACCTCTTGGCAAAACCAGTGCAGCTACTAAGTGGGGGAGATTTATCGCTTGAAATTCGGCTATTACGCTTGCTCTCATGCCTAGCAATTTTTCTAATCGCCGTATTAATGTATCGACATATGAGAGGAAAAAGCTACCCAAGTAGCACGTCACTGCTCACAGCACTACTATTTACGCTCATGCCACACGTGCTACTTTCCGCAACAGACTTGCGTATGTATAGCTTTAGCCAACTATTTCTATTTGCCAGCTACCTTTTGATGCTACGTTTTTTGGAAACGAGTGATTTGAAACATCTAGCCCTTTGCTCTATCACGAGCCTGTTATGTCTTTATACGAATTACTTCGCAGGACTTGGGGCAGGCGTTTTGTTTTTATACAGCTTGATTGTCTGGCTAAAAAGGAAAAATTTCAGAAAAGCACTTGCTACGCTTATGTTCGGCATAGGTACAATTCTTTGCTACCTACCTTGGCTTAAAATTTTACTTCATCAGCTTTCAACCATTCAAGAAAAAGGCTTTTGGATTCCTCGCCTAAGTCTGCGAGATTTCCTCCTTAGCTTTCTCTACTTGATTTCTTCAGCTGACGGAAATGTCTCGCACAAAATTGCTTTTGTCGTATTAGCAGTTAGTCTTTGCCTATTTTTAGGATTTCTATTTTTCGTCTGGAAAGGCGGAGAAATTCGCAAGTTTTTCTCTGATGAAATTTTACTCGGACTCTTTACACCTCTCATGCTCCTATTGATAGGTCTTAGCGTTTCAATATTGTTCCGACCAATCTTTTTACCCAGATACTTAATCGTTGCCACTCCGATTTTTTTCGTTGCTCTGTTCAATGTAATTTCTTTAATCGAAAAAAGAAAGCAAAAAAGAGCAATCAAAAAACTCACATTTTCCTTTTTCGCCCTAACGCTACTCTACACTGGCTGGACGGATGTCAGACAGTTTCAAGGGAACAAAACGCTAGAGGATGCGATACAATCCAAAGCACTAACCAACACTCCAGTGCTTTCAGATTCAAACATAAGTGCCAGAATTGCAACGATTTATTCTCAAAATGTATATGAAAACAATCCGCAATCACCTCTCACCAAAGCAGTTTATCGCCATTTTACCTCCGCCGATAAACTAGCTGACACGCTTTTCTATCTGTCACCAAACGAAAAAACAGATGAAAACGAGAAAAAACTACTCGAGCGTGGCACCACAAAACAAAAGAAATTCCTGTACGATTTAATACTGAGGGGGAGTATTTGTATCGACTTTATACAAGAAAATAGAATATACGTAAATCTAAAACGCTAAAATGAGGTTCATTTTGCGTTTTTTTAGTATGATAGAAGAAAAGAATATGTAAGGAAACAAAGTCATGATAAAAATAATTTCAATTGCACAAGGGAAAAAGCAAGGAGTTTTCAAAATAGAATTTGACAATGGCGAGGCGTTATTTGTTGTTGAGGACGTGCTTGTAAAGTATCGCTTAACAAAAGAGCGAGAGTTGACCGAAGAAGAATTTCTTGAAATTCAACAGGAAAATCAGCTACAAAAAGGCTTGAATTTGGCACTTCGTTATATTGATTTTCAAATGCGGAGTATTCTGGAAACCGATCAGTACTTGCGAGAGAAAGAAATTGACGAACCCTCTCGAATAGCAATTTTAGAACGTCTGCAAGAAATGAAATGGCTCGATGATTTGAATTATGCCAAAAGTTTTGTTCGCACGAAAAAACGTGTGAGCGATAAAGGAGTGTACCACCTCAGTTATCAGCTAAAGCAAAAAGGCGTGAAAAGTGAACTTATTGAGGAGGCTCTGCTTGAATTTTCTGAGGAAGAACAGCATGAACTTGCTTTAAAAGTGGCGGGAAGTTTGGCGAAACAATATCGAAAACGGAGTTATCGTGAGGCTTTGCAGAAAATTCGCCTTGGCTTGAATAACAAGGGGTTCACCTCGCAAGACATTCAGTTTGCTTTTGAGCATTTAGAATTTGAAAAGGACGAGGAAGCCGAGTGGACGTTGCTTTTGCGTGAATGTGAAAAACTTTGGCATAAATTTAGAAATTTTGACCGTTATAAACGTGTGATGAAAACAAAAGAAAAACTCTACCAAAAAGGTTTTGAATCAGATTTGATAACTCATGCAATTGAGGAGGTTGAAAGTGATGAAGAATAATTGGGAGAAGTGGGGAAATACCGAAATTTCAACATTTCAACAAGATTTTCTCTCATGGTATTTCAAAAACAAACGCAATCTTCCTTGGCGAGAAAATACGGAGGCTTATCGTGTGTGGATAAGTGAAATTATGCTACAACAAACACGTGTAGAAACCGTTATTGATTATTTTTATCGTTTTATGGAAAAATATCCGAACATATCTGATTTGGCTAATGCCAATGAGGAGGAGTTGTTAAAAATTTGGGAGGGGTTGGGGTATTATTCACGTGCTAGAAATTTGAAAATCGCTGCTACGCAAATTATGGAAGAATTTAACGGCATATTCCCTAGCACTCCTCATGAAATCAGCACGTTAAAAGGTATCGGACCTTATACGACAGGGGCGATTGCAAGCATTTCTTTCGGCTTACCCGAGCCAGCAATTGACGGGAATGTTCAACGTGTAACAAGTAGACTTTTTGAAATCGAACACGACATTTCAAAGACTTCCAGCAGGAAAATATTTGATCTGTGTATGCGAAAAATTATTTCTCATGAGTATGCCGGTGATTTCAATCAAGCACTCATGGATTTGGGCAGTCGCATTTGCACGCCGACAAGCCCAAAATGTGAAGAATGTCCTATTCAAAATTATTGTTTGAGTTATCAAAAGGACACTCAGCTCAATTTTCCCGTGAAAACGAAGAAATTAAAGCAAAAACCGCTTTACTACGTGGCACTTGCCATGCAAAATGAACAAGGTGAATACTATTTAAAACAGCGTAAGGACACTGGGTTACTCGCAAATATGTGGACTTTCCCGCTTATCGAAGTCGGCAAAAGTGAATATAATGAGTTTTTGAAGAAAAAACGTGAATTTTTGGGTTCTGAGGAATTTGAGGACTTCATTTTCACAAAAGAGCCTCTTGGTGAAGTAACGCACATTTTCTCACATCTAAAATGGCATATTTTACTTTTCCGCGGATTTGAAAAGGAAAACTTTTTGCTTAGTGAAAAAAAATTCGACGAAAAATCTGTCTGGGCAAAAGAGGACGACTATGCAAAACTCGTTTTCCCAAAACCTCAAATCAAACTTTTCGAGCTGTTGAAAATGGAAAATGAAAACTCGTGAAAACTTGATAAAAAGCAATTTCTTCTATTTTCCTTTATAAATCGTGCGAAAAATTAAACCCCTTGCTGTTTTTGTGGTAAAATGTTTTTGAGTAGGATTGTGTGTATTCACTAGAAAGTGGTGTATCGTGGTTCCAAAAGAAGCGGAATTTATCACTATCCAGAGCTACAAACATGACGGGCAATTGCACCGTACATGGCGAGATACAATGGTACTAAAAACAAGCGAGCATAGCATTATCGGAGTCAACGACCATACACTTGTAACTGAAAGTGACGGCAGACGTTGGGTGACAAGAGAACCTGCGATTGTCTATTTTCACAAGAAATTTTGGTTCAACGTGATTGCGATGATTCGAGAAAAAGGAGTGTCTTATTACTGCAACCTCGCCTCACCATACGTTTTGGATGACGAGGCATTGAAATACATTGATTACGATTTGGACATCAAAGTATTTCCTGACGGCGAAAAACGCTTGTTAGATGTAGATGAATATGAATCTCATAGGCGGAAAATGCACTATTCACCTGAGCTTGATTTTATCCTAAAAGAGAATGTCAAAATTCTTGTTGACTGGATTAACAACGAAAAAGGTCCTTTTTCTGATGAGTATGTGAATATTTGGTACGAAAGATATAAGCAGTTAGCTCGGAGATGATGAACAATGAGGAGGCTGGGAATTTTTCCTAGCCTCGCTTTTTTATATGGGTACCTCTAAAAACTCACACTTATCCCAAATTGCTAGTTTTCCGTTTTTTCGTCAGGCTCCTGAACGCTCCTCTTCACTTTTATTTGTCTAGCTACTAGGGGCTGAAGTTGGGTGGCTGTTCGCTGTGCCGCTCGAAACTTACGTTTCGAGCAAGTAAACGGCACGGCTCACTACCACAAACTTCAAAACGCCCCTCGTAGCTTTTAATGCTGTCTAGCTACTAGGGGCAGGAGGTGGGCGACTGCTCACAATGTCGCTCGAAACTTCGTTTCGAGTATATAAACGACATGGTTCGCTGTCGCAACCTCCTAAACGCCCCTCGTAGCTTTTAATACTATCTAGCTACAAGGGGCAGGAGTTTGGTCGCTGTTCGCAATGCCACCTGAAGCTCTGCTTCAGGCGAGTAAATGGCATGGCTCACTGCGACAAACTCCTGAACGCCCCTCGTAGCTTTTAATGCTGTCTAGCTACAAGGGGCAGGAGGTGGGCGACTGCTCACAATGTCGCTCGAAACTTCGTTTCGAGTATATAAACGACATGGTTCACTGTCGCAACCTCCTGAACGCCCCTCGTAGCTTTTAATGCTTGCGTGTTTTCTTTTTTCGTTATACACTAAAAAAAAATGAATGAATGTAAGGTGTTATTATGATAAATGCGGAAGAGATTTTACAGCGGTTGAATAAAAATCAGAAAATCAATTATGATAAGGTGTTTCAGCAAGTGGCAACAAGTTGGGCGAGGGAGAATGTTCGTCCAAAGATTTTGCTACATTCTTGCTGTGCTCCTTGTAGCACATATAGTTTGGAATATTTATCACAAAGTGCAGATGTTACAATTTACTTTGCCAACTCAAATATCCACCCACGAAGTGAGTACGAACGTCGCAAGATTGTGCAGGAAAATTTTGTCAAAGATTTCAACGAGCGAACAAATAATCAAGTGCAATTTTTAAGTGCAGAGTACAAACCAAACGAATTTATGCAAATGGTGCAACGTTTGAATTTGGAAACAGAAGTTGAAGGTGGTAAAAGATGTGCGAGTTGTTTCCAAATGCGACTAGATATTGTGGCAGAAAAAGCTCTCGAGCTTGGTTATGACTATTTTGGCAGTGCGTTGACGTTGTCACCAAAAAAAAACGGGCAATTAATTAATGAAATCGGATTGGATATACAGAAAATTTACGGTGTGCATTATTTACCGAGCGATTTTAAAAAGAATAACGGTTATAAACGTTCGATTGAAATGTGCAAAGAGTACGATATTTACCGTCAATGCTATTGCGGTTGCGTTTTTGCAGCAAAACAGCAAGGCGTGGATTTAAAAGAACAAAATCGCGAGGCGGTAGCATTTTTAGAAAAACAGACGAAAAACGAGGATTGATGTCGACTCAATCCTTTTTTATTGTGAAGTCCTATGTTATTTCTTATCTTTTTCTTAACTCTATCAAATCAACACTTTTCGACAAGTTTTTTTGATAAAATAACCTTGTGAAAATAAAAACTGGAGGTCGAGGACAATGCAAAAAAGAAAGAAACTTTTGATTGGTCTAGGATTACTTTTAGCTTCTCCTGTGTTGACATTGCTTGTAATTATCTTGAACAAATGGGTGCTTTTGGCTGCTACAATCACAATTATTCTTGCTCTTTTCTATCTTGGCATAAGCAAGAAACGAATCTTACTAGGTTTTTTGGGTGCAATTGGTCTGGTAGCGTTGCCTGTTGTGGTTCTTAGCATTGCATTTTTCGCTCGCTATTCTTATGTGAATGCTACTGCAAAAAAAGAATGTACGGATTATCTTTCCACTTTCCAAATTCCGTCAGAGGAACTCATTGAAATCAATGATAATGAGCCTAGCGGGAATATTTTAGATTGGAATCCTTCGTCTTGCAAAACAGTCACGACAAAAGAAGACGTTAGAGCGTGGCAAAAAATAGTCAAAAAGAGCGGTACTTTGCTATCTGGTGAAAAATTACCAGATGAAAACTATTTGAATGACCCAAAAAATTGCGAAATTACCTATAATTTTTCTTATCATATAAATAAATTCTCAGGCAAATGGGCGGTTGACTTTTTCTTGCACTATGGAAACAAATTGCCGAGCGAGAAGGAATTTATCCAAGAACATTTTGCAATCACGCCACCAGAAAAAGCTATGAAATATTTGCAGGAGACTTATTAGTGAAAATATATGCTAATTCTCAACTAAAAAAATCGCATTCACTCAATGCGATTTTTTTTGGTTATTCATACTCTGATAATAATTTAATTAGTTCAATCTGATTTTTTTCTTGTAAAATTCTCTGAAGATGTTGTGGACTTCTTTTCAAAAAATCAACTACTGAAAAAATTTGGCGAAAACTCGGTGTTTTTATATCTTCTTTTCTTAATGCAAGCAATAAAATTAACTGTGTGCTTTCGCCTTGAGAATCAATTGGTGTTTTCATAGTAGCAATCGAAATCGTTGAATGATTGACAAAATTAGGATTGCCGTGTGGAAGTGAGATGAGAGGTGCGACTCTTGTGCTTGAACGTAATTCACGTTGCAACAAAGAGGTGATAAACTCTTCTTGAACATAGCCGTGTTTTACAAGGTTTTGACCAAGCATGGTCAATAGATTTTCCATGTTCTCAATTTCTAATTGCGGAAAAACTAAAAACGGTGTGACAAATTTAGAAATGTCTAGTTTTTTTGTTTTACAGTTCGGTTTGTTGTGCAACATCCACTCTTTAATATTGGCAATATCCATTTCCGTAATCATCGGTGAAATCGTAATTACGCTATTTCTGCTCTCAATTGGTATAGTGCTAATGATAAAATCTAAATCCTCTGGAATAACATTCTCCGTTCCTATTTGCATACTTTCTACAATCACTAACTCTGGAATTTCAGCTTGTAATCTTGCCTCAAAAAAAGTCGCCATAGACTTTGTATATTGCGTAAGCAAAACTACTTTATAGCTTTTCAAATTTTGTTTTTTCTTTCGTTCAATAGCCGTTTGGAAATGAATGGTCAAATAGGCAATTTCTTCTTGAGGAATCAAGAATTTTTCATCTGCGTAAACCTCTTCCAATACCATTTGGATAATTAAAAAAAGCTGCGTGTAGGCTGTCATTATTTCTTTTTTCAAAGGATTGGCGATTGAAAACCCATGTTTTACTCGATAATAAACCGAACGCAAGTGATTGTATAGATTTTCTTTCAATTCAAAATCATCTTGTAAAGATACATCCATTAATTGTTCCACTTTGTGAATAATCAAGTCTGTCACATCATCTGTATAAATATCGTTGGTTGTTTTTCCAGATAAATCCGCATTAATAACGCCATTAATTCTGCAAGCTAAATAATCTATCTCATCTGGAAAAAATTTTATAGGGTAGATTTTAGAAAGCAAACCAATAATAGAGCCACTCATCTTTTGTGCAAGTGAATTTTGAATATGCACTCGTTCTTCTTCTGTTAGTTGAACTGTTTCACCTTGTTTCATTCGCTCAAGCATGAAGTACACGTGAACGTCAATGCTAAAATTATTCGTGTCATACACAAAATCAAATTTTTGAAAAACTTCTTCAAGAATGTGCTGAATGACAAGTAGCGTATCTTTCCCTAAAAAATCCTCTAATAATACATCATTCAAATTATTTTGTCGTATATTCTTTAACGTCGTAGCGAGAAGTTCCCTTTTGTTTCGCTCATCGCCAGCAATATACGTGCCTACTCTCGTCTTAGAAATCAATTCTAACCCAAAGCGTTGAATCGTAGGCTCTATTGCTTTTAAATCTTTTTTCAGTAATTGTTTGCTAATATACAGGCGTTCAATCAATTCCTCAATGGACTGCGGTGATTTTCCAATGACTAGATAAAATATCAATTCCTGTTTTCTTAAAAAATCTTCTTCGTTGTTATTGTCCGTTACAAATCCTATGTCCTTTAGTAACTGCGTGCGTTCTATATTATTTGCTACTAACCTAATGCCAATCCCCTTTTTTCGCTCAATAAATAGTTTTAAACATTGCGTTTTTAAATATTCGTCAATTACTTTCAAATCAGATTGTAGAGTACGTTCGGAAACAGAGAGAGTCGCTGCATAAAATTTGAGCGTTTGAAAACTTTCTTGCTGAAGTAATGCTATAAGTAGGTTGTTTTGTCGTTTATTCATCTCATTCTCCATTGCTCCTCATGTGAAAGTACAATGATACTCAGCCAAGCACTAATAATAGAAGTCCAATGCTTGGCTAAGTACCCTTAATTACATTTTATCTAAAAGCTGTTTAATCGCATATTTGTCTGGTGCAGAGAGTAGATTTTCTCTAAATTCTTCATCCATAAGTTTTCTTGACAAATGCTGTAAAATTTTCAAATGTGCATCTCCACTGCTTTCTTTTGGAACGGCTATCATGAACAATAAATTCACTGGTTTGCCATCAAGAGAAGACCAATTAATCCCTGCTACTTCCCTTGCAAAAGCTATGCTTGGTTTTTTCACCGTTTCAGATTTTCCATGCGGTATCGCAATCCCCATACCAATCCCAGTCGTGCTTTGTTCTTCACGTTCGTAAATTGCTTTTTCAAAAGAAGAGGCACTTGTGATTTTTCCTGTTTTCTCCAAACTCGCTACAAGCATTGAAATCATATTTTCTTTAGTAGAAATTTCTTCGTCTATCACAATAGAATCCAAATCAATTAATGAGCCAATGGAGTCTATTTTTTCCTCTGCAATTGTTGGAACATCCGCAGTATTTACTGTTTCTTGAGCTGCACTTACTGTATCCTTTTTCAAAAATTGTAACATTCCAACCACAACTACACAACCTATAATTACAGAAACGAAAAACATCACTACATTGTCCACCGCACCAAGAACGGCAACAATCGGTCCCCCGTGAGCAACGTGATCTGTTACACCGGACAACATCGCACTCACACTTCCTGCCATAGCACCAACAACAATCGCAGGAATCACTCGCAACGGGTCACTTGAGGCAAAAGGAATCGCTCCTTCTGTGATACCGAATAATCCCATTGTAAATGCAGCTTTTCCAGCTTCTTTTTCAGCAGGTGAAAATTTATTTTTTAGAACAAATGATGCAAGACCTAAACTAAGTGGCGGAATACAAATAGCAACTGCAATTGGTCCCATGATTGAATAATTGCCTTCTGCAATCAATCCTGACCCAAAAAGAAATGCCACTTTATTGAATGGTCCGCCCATGTCAAACGCAATCATCGCACCTAAAATCATTGCCAAAATTATTTCACTGCCTCCTTGCATACTCACTAAAAACTTGGATAGTGCTGTAAATAGCGTTGCAACAGGTTCCCCGATGATATAAATAAAGAGAAATCCAACAATGAGAGAAGAGCAAATCGGAATCATAATAATCGGCATAATGGACTGAACTGCCTTAGGCACGGGTATTTTTTTCAATCCTAATGCGACAAATCCCGCAATAAAACCTGCAACAATTCCTCCTAAAAATCCTGCGTTAGCACTGCTACCATAAAGCGAACCGTTCGCCGCAAGCATTCCTCCTACAAATCCCGGAACAAGACCCGGTCTATCTGCGATACTTTGTGAAATGAACGCTGACAAAATCGGCACCATTAATCCCATTGCAATCCCGCCAATAGTATTCATCGTATGCCAAAGTGTTCCCTCAGGAATAACAATTCCCTCAGATGTTGCTTTTCCCCCCAATGTCAAGGAAATAGCGATTAATAATCCTCCTGTTACAACGAATGGCACCATGTAGGAAACTCCATTCATCAAACTCTTGTAAATTTTTTTACCTAGCCCTTCTTCTTGTATAGAAGTATTTTGATTGCCAGTACTTGATGTGTCGTGATAAATCGAGGCATTTCCAGCTAAAATATCTTGCAATAATTTTGTAGCATTATGAATCCCGTCTTGCACGCCAACAACTATCATTGCCTTGCCATTAAATCTTGATTTGTCAATATTAGTATCTGCTGCAATCACCACGCCTTCTGCTGCTGCAATATCAGAGGGGCTTAATTGATTTTCAATCCCAATTGAGCCATGCGTTTCAACTTTGACCTCAATGCCTAGTGCTTTTCCTGCTTTCTCAAGATTTTCTGCTGCCATGTAGGTATGTGCCACGCCTACTGGGCATGAAGTAATAGCTACAATTTTTTTCATGATTTTCTCCTTTTTCTAGCTACGAAATGCTGAAGTCTGGTGGCAGTTGGCAACGTCGAATAGAACTAAAATAAACAACGTGACTCACTACCGCTGACTTCAAAACGCACTTCTTCGCATTTCTTTTTTATTTGACCTGACCATAGTATAAAATAGAATACCTTATTTTATTAAGTACAATTTTTTTCCGTTGTAACAGAAATTCGCTAACTATTTCAAGGGTACCTCTAAAGTTCCTTGTAGTCTTGTCTTGCAAAAAAGCCAAGCCGAAATCTTCGACTTGACAATCATTCCTTACCCCTCGCTCATTCTCCTTGCCACCTCAAAATCTCCGAGATATTCTACACGTTTCCCTTCGACAATTTGGTACAAATCGGCACCTTTTCCTGCGAGAACAACGGCATCCTCAGGATTTTCTGCGAGACTTATCGCAAGAGCAATGGCACGTTCTCTATCAATTTCGACGTGCGTTTCTCTTGGGTGTTTCATCGCCAGTTGAATTTCTTTGGCAATTGTTTTTGGATTTTCATAATTTGGGTCGTCCGCTGTTAAAATGACAATATCAGCTTGTTCGCTTAGCACTTCTCCAAAATCACTTCTGCGACTTTCCCCTTTATTTCCAGGACTTCCTAACACAACAATCATTTTCCCTGTGTGCTGTTTTCGCACTTCTGACAAAAGGGAAGAAAGGGAAATTTTATTGTGTGCATAATCGACATATACTGTCGCACCATTTGCCAATTCTAGTGTCTCCATTCGTCCCGGAACGGTTGTTTGGGCAACTCCTGTTTTGATTTCTTCCTTACTCGCTCCGACAAGCAGGCTGGCAAGAGAGGCTGCAAGGGCATTTCCTTTGTTGAAATCTCCAGAGAGACGGAGTGAGTATTCTCCATTTAACTCAGAAAAATTCGAGCGTTCTCCATTTTCAAGTGTAAAAGAAAAGACCTTTTCTTTATTTGTCTGGACAAATACATCTACATCTTCCTTGCTTGTTCCGTAAATTAGCACTTGTTTTTCCTGAGAAAGAGCTTCTTCTTTGAGCAACTCAAAATAATCTGCCTCACGATTTAGCACGATTGCCTTAGAATGTGACAAAATCTGACGTTTGCAATAGAAATAATCCTCAAAGCTAGGATGTTCAATCGGTCCGATATGGTCTGGCGAAATATTAAGGAAAATCCCTACATCAAAAAGCAAACCGTACACTCGGCTGGTTTTGTACGCTTGTGAAGAAACTTCCATGATTAAATGTGTCATTCCATTCTCTCGTGCCTCATTCATCATGCGAAACAAATCCAAGCTCTCTGGCGTGGTAAGCTGTGATTTGAAAAACGTTACCCCGTCAAGTGTGGTGTTCATTGTTGAAAGCAGAGCGGTTTTACACTTCGTTGTTTCATCTAAAATCGCTTTAGCAAAATAAGCACTTGTCGTTTTCCCTTTCGTCCCTGTAAAAGCGATAATTTTCAAGTCATTTTGCGGAAAATCGTAAAACGCTTGGGCAAGAAGTGACATTGCTTTTTTGACATCACTTACGATAATCGCTGTCGCCTCCACGTCATAGACTACTTCTGAAACGTAAAACTCCAAACCATTTTCTTCTACTGCTTTTTTCAAAAATTCTTCCTTAAAATTCATTCCTTTCACGAAAAATAAGGTATCCTTATCCGTCTGGCGTGAGTCATAAGATAAATTGTAAAATTCACGTTTTGCTACTGTCTCAGGTGTTTCATAAAACCATTTCCCCTCAACAATCATCTCTCGAAATAAGTTGTCTTTCACTAAAATTTCTCTCACTCTATTGAAGTTCAATCTCATCTTTGTGCCTCCGTTTCGTTCACTTTCTCTTTGAGTATAACACATTTTGAAATTCCTTTTTAAATTTGATTGCATATCCGCTGGGAATTGATTAAAATAGGCTTTAGGAGAAAAAAAGAATATATAAATGGTCACTGAAAGTAGGAAAAATAATGGACGTTCAAATAGATGCTGAAAAAATGGATCAGCAAAAAAGTCAAATGGTGCGGGGAAGTTTGTGGATGGCAGCAGGGAATCTGGTTAGTCGCTTGCTGGGTGCTGTTTATATTATCCCTTGGTACGCATGGATGGGGTCGCACGCCAATCAGGCAAATGGTCTTTTTAGTATGGGGTACAATATTTATGCGTTGTTCCTTTTAATTTCAACAGCAGGGATTCCGGGGGCAGTCGCCAAACAAACTGCAAAATACAATGCACTCAATGAATATAAAGTTTCACGCAAACTCTTTTTTACAGGACTGAAAGCAATGGCGGTACTTGGAGCGTTTTTTGCTCTGATTATGTTTCTCTTTGCTCCTTTATTAGCTAATTTATCTGGTGGTGGGGAAAGTCTTGTACCTGTCATGCGTTCTCTTGCGATAGCAGTCTTTGTATTCCCTTGCATGAGCGTTATCCGAGGTTTTTTCCAAGGAAACAATCAAATGGCACCAATGGCTGTTTCACAAATTATTGAACAAGTAGCACGTGTCGCCTATATGCTTTTGACTGCTTTTATCATTATGAAAGTGCAAAAAGGCGATTATGTCAATGCTGTTGTACAATCAACATTCGCCGCGTTTATCGGTATGATTGCCTCGTTTGCCGTTTTAATTTGGTATTTATGGCGAGAGATGCCCGTCCTTGATGCAATAGAGCGTAAGCATGGAGTGGAAAATATCAAAATTAAAGGGAGCGATCTGCTCATTGAAACCATTCGGCAGTCAATTCCGTTTATCATTGTGGGAAGTGGTGTGCAATTGTTTAAGATTGTTGACCAGTTCACATTTTCAAAACTAATGGGATTGTTCACCGAGTATTCCGACAAACAATTAATGACGTTGTTCTCCATTTTCAGTGCCAATCCTGATAAATTGACTATGGTAATTATTGCACTTGCGACCAGCCTTTCTGGCACTGGATTACCATTGATTACGGAAAATTATACACTTGGAAAAAAGCGTGAATTAGCTACACTTGTTTCCAATAATTTACAACTATTTTTCTTTATTATGCTACCTAGTGTCGCAGGCATGATGATTCTTGCCAAACCACTTTACACGATTTTTTACACCCCTGATGCTCTTGGGACAAACGTTCTTGCATGGGCAGCTCTCCAGAGTCTGTTTCTTGGCTATTATATGCTCACAAGCAATATGCTCCAAGGAATGTACCAAAATCGCATTACAGTGAAATATTTGATGGTTGGTTTGGTCGTAAAAATTATCGTACAATTTCCTGCCGTCAAACTTTTTGAAGTTTACGGTCCAATAATCTCTACATTTGTCGGATTCGGGGTTTCTTGTTATTTAATTACTCGACACATTCGCAAAGTAAGTCGGGTCAATCTATCAAAAGTTACACGTCGCACAATCTTGCTATTAATTTTAACGTTAATTATGGCACTTCTATCGTTCATTGCCAAACAAATTTTCGGCATTTTCCTTGATGACACGCATAAGTTTAGCTCATTCATCTTGGTCATGCTGACGGCTTTCGTTGGTGGCGGGGCATATTTATTCCTAAGTTTGTCTACACGGATTGCGGATAGATTGTTAGGCGGACTAATTGCAGGTTTAAGACGGAAATTAAAGATGAAATAAAAACGAAAGGTAAGGCTAAAACAATACTGGCGAAGTGTTGCTTTAGCCTTGTTTTAAAACTATGAGATTAGACAAATTTCTATCCGAAACAGGTCTTGGCACTCGCAAAGAGGTCAAGTTTTTGTTGAAAAAAGGCGGGGTAACTGTCAATGATGTTGTGAAAAAAGATGGAAAATTTCATGTAAATGAAGAAGTAGATACTATTTGCTTTCATGGCGAGAAACTTCACTATCAAAAATTCCACTATTTTTTACTCAATAAACCAAAAGGTGTCTTGTCTGCAACAGAAGATAAGGTGCAGAAAACAGTCATTGACTTGCTTGACGAACATGATTTCCGCAGTGATTTATTCCCTGTTGGTCGATTAGATAAAGATACCGTAGGTCTATTATTAATTACCAATAACGGAATGTTGGCACACGAATTACTTTCACCGAAAAAGCACGTGGAAAAAGAATATTTCGCAAAAATAAAGGGCATTGCCACACTTGATACCGCTGAAAAATTCGCAAAAGGTATCACTCTTGAAAACAAGGAGGCAACCCTCCCAGCCCAACTCATTATCGAAAAAGTCGATGAAACAACGCATACAAGTGAAATAAGAATCATTCTACACGAAGGAAAATTTCATCAGATTAAGCGAATGTTTGAGGCTGTGGGAATGAAAGTCATATTTTTGGAACGAGTGCGAATGGGATCACTTTTGTTGGATGAAAAATTGGAACGTGGGGAGTATCGGAGGTTGACGGGGGAGGAGGTTGAGAGGTTGGCTTTATAATAGGCAACCTCTTTTTTCCATTCTTTCATCGCCTATAACAAAACAAATCCCCCAACGACGGCAAGCGTAAAGCACGGTGGTGAAGTTCTTTATGAAGCATTACTAACCATTCAATAAATTCTTCATCAACAGGAACATCTATAATCTCAATGAGTTTTATAGCTTACCAAACAGTTATCACCTCCATAACACGTTGCACTCATCTGTGATCTGCCATTCTGTAAAACGTATAGCCACATTCTTCTTTTACCAGTTTCGCTTTTTCAACTTATTCCACTGGTATAACGCCTTACTTCGTTCAGTTTTCTCCGTCACAACAGCAACAATATACAAAACTGAAAGATACCATTGTCTTTCAATAGCATTTCATGAATAACGTATTCTTTATAGTTTTCACTTTCATCTATAAAGGACACCTCTAAAAACTCACGTTTATCCAAAATTGCTAGTTTTCCGATTTTCTTCGTCAGTCTCCTCAACGACTGTCTAGCTACGAGGGGTTGAAGTCTGGCAACTGCTCACAATGTCGCTAGAAACTTACGTTTCTAGTAAATGAACGACAGTGTTCGCTGTTGCAGACTTCAAATCGCCCCTCTCCGCTTTTCTTATTGTCTAGCTACGAGGGGCTGAAGTCTGGCAACTGGTCACAGCATCGAAAACAAGAAAAACTAGCTAATTTAGTCTTAAATGAAGTTTTTAGAGGTACCCTTAATTCTCCTTGAGTAATTCAATTACTTTCTCTATATTACAATAAGGATTTTTTCTAAATTCTTTGTTGAAAAGTTTTTTTGAATTGTTCACGGCTGTATCCAGTAATTGTGCTATTTCTTCTATTGTCCGCTCATCTGTTTTTTCATAATTGGGATTTACTTCTTTTAGCTTCTTCAAAAGTTTTTCTCTGGATAATTCCTCTTTTACTTCTTGATAATGCAATAACAACCACAATTCAAAACTTTCATTACAAAAACCAACTCTCTTTCTGTTTAATACACTTTGAATTTCATTCAAATCATTTTCGTCTTTATCAAAAATTAGTATTACAACATCTGACTTGTCTTTTTTAGATTTCTTCTTCTCTGTTTTTTCTGCGTAATCAACAAGATTCTGAGCCGATTTCCCTTTCGAATTTGTGATATTTATTTTGAGGTTTGCCTTTCTTAGCAAACTCTTGATTTTTGAAAAATAAATTCTCTCCGTTTCACCTTCTGTATAAATCGTAAGAATCTTATTTTCTTTTAAATTCTTTGATTGCTTCCTTCCCATATCATTCACCAAAAATACGCTCTAATTTCAATGTATCAACAACAGGAAGACTGCCAAATCTCCCTTGAATATATCGCTTGCTAAATGAAATATCCGTTCGAGTTGAAAAATCAAAAATACTTTTTATCGTACTCTCTCCATATTCGTTTTTATCTGTTAGATATATTTGGTCTTTGCGTAAATTACAATCCATAAGTTCCACATTATGTGTTGTCGCAACCAATTGCCCCCTATTTAACTCAGAATGAAAAAGTGATAATATATTTTGTGCTAATTCAAAATGAATATTTGAATCAAATTCATCTATCAACAAAGTTGCTTGTTGTTGTTTTTGAGCCAACATCAATAAAGCAACGAAAATCATTTTTTTGGTCCCTTGACTCTCCTCTTCAAACATTAATGAGCCGTTAATGTTTGCATTTTCATTCTGTACTCTATGCTTTAAAATAAGCCTCTTCGTTTTTAAATGAGAAATTGGAATATTAAATTTTTGAATTAGCTCTTCACGAAGTTCCAATGGCATTTCATCCTCAACAACTTCACAATCTACGATTGAAAAATCTGCTGCATTCATAAATTCTAAAAAGATACGCCTATTATTTTCTTCTTCTAACATTGAGAAAATACTAGTATTAAATTCCGTATCCCCTGTAAAAATAATAATTTTTTCTGAAAAATATTTCATCACTCGATTAGAATGCTCATTGTTTTCCTGTTGCAAAAAATGTAGATACAATTGATTTTCACGAATGTTTTTATTTTCTCTTGAAAAAATAAGATCCAAATCTTTCTTCGTATTTTTTGTGTATTTAAGAGTTTCTTTCACCACTTTATTTTTCTTATAAGCTAATGAATATTCATAAACTATTTCTTCATCAACAAATTTCAATACAAAATTCGTTGGTTCATTAATTGTCTTTTCATCAAATTTATATGGCGAAAAAGGAAACATATGATTAATCGTTGGTAATGGATTCAACACAATGTTTTGAAAAACGGACAAAGCCTCAATTACAGTTGTTTTTCCGCTTGCGTTTGCACCAAAAATAAGACTGGATTTTAATAATCTTAATTGCTTTGTTTCAAACGTATTAAACTTTGTTGCTGTCGTTCTTCTAACTTTTTCTCCAGTTTCCATTGAAAAATACGCTTCATCTTTATAGCTTTTAAAATTTTCAAATGTGAACTCTATTAACATCACAAACCTCCTTGTCCTTTTTTATATTATATCAAGCCTTCCATAAAAAATCCATAAAAACAGAAAAACGTTTTCATGGACTTTCGTTAAGCTTTTTATATGAATATTTCTAAAAACTCACACTCACTCAAAATCGCTAGTTTTTAGAGGTATCCTTATTTTTAACTTTCATCTAAATCTTCCGTATGATATTCCATATACCCTTCATAATAATAAGAATAGTCAATGCCTTTCATGTAAATATCTCGGTCGTCTACTTTATCAGTTAAGGCATTTGATAGCACTACTTTGATTTCTGTTGTTTTAATTGGACTACGTTCTATTGCCAATAAATAATCATCTTTGTCCACTTGCGACCAATCAACCACTTTCTTTAATTCCTTTTTCAAAATTAAATCAAGCCAAATTCGCATTGCTCGACCGTTCCCCTCACGAAAAGGGTGAGCAATATTCATCTCTACATATTTTTCAACAATTTCATCAAAAGTATTTTGCGGTAATGTATCAATAAAGTCCAAAGAGGCAGGAAGAAACATCCTTGGTGCAAATTGAAAATTATCTTTTGCGATATTTACTTCCCTTATCTTACCAGCAAAATCATAAACATCTTCAAATAAATATTGATGAATCGTTGCCAAACCTTTGAACGTACCGACTTGAATAGTATTCATTTCATCACTGTCAAAAAACTTTTTAGCTTTTAGTTTTGTGATTTTCTCCTCTTGTCTCGCTAATTCGAGGCTATCGGTAATCCCCAGTCTATTTTCTAACAATTAGCTCAGCTCCTCTACATTCTTTCTGTTAACTCGCTTTTATTCTCTGTCATCAATCGTTTTCCTCCTAGAAATTATTTTTCCAAACTCTTCCGCATCTCCTCCAACACCGACAACTGTCCCGCACTCCAAGGTGAATTTCGCCGCCTCGCTTGCTCCTGAGTGGCTAGGGCAACACCTGTAATATTTTTCTTCGCCGTTTGAACTTTTTGATAAAGCTCTCTGGCACTCACACGCAATGCACCTTGTGAAAAAATCGCCCACTGCTCTGCTAAATCACTTGTGGCGACACTGACTTGTGTCAAAACATTGTTTTTCTCAACTGCCAATCTTTCTATGTAGCTATCAGCAGTCTCTCCCTCACCTGTAAAGACAACTTCTAGCTGATATTTATCATAACTTCTGGAAATACCCGGAACGTGCATAGCATCAAAAACAACAATGACTTGTAAATGCTCAAATTTTGCATAATTTGACAACTCAAACAAAAGTAGCTCTCTAGCCTCCTCTAGCTGTTCCAATTTTTTCAATAAAACCAACTCCTGCCAAGAGCCAATCATGTTATACCCGTCTACAATCAACAGTTGTTTTTTCATGCTACACCTCCGTTCCCAAGATTTTTATGCTATCCGTTCATTCTATTTCGATACACTTCATAAATCAGCAAACTTGCTGCTACACTCGCATTTAGGCTTTGAACGTGAGAAGTTTCACTCATCGGAATCGTAATCATCTCGTCCACTTCTTTTTTCAGCCCTTGACTCATGCCTTTTCCTTCATTGCCGATAATCAAAGCGATTTTCCCCTTTGTTTGCCATTTTTGATATGGGACACCTTTCATATCTGTGCCAAACACCCAATAGCCTTGCTCTTTTAGTTGTTTCATCGCCTGCGTAAGATTGGTTACACGGGCAATTGGTACGTGTTCAATCGCACCTGTTGAAGTTTTCACAACTGTCGGTGTCACGCCAACCGCTCTATGCTTAGGAATAATCACACCGTCCACACCTGCGGCATCACTCGTTCGCAAAATCGAGCCAAAATTGTGTGGGTCGGTCAATGAATCTAAAACAATCAAAAATGCTTGTTCCTTGTCGGTTTTGGCAAGTAATTCTTCTAACTCCAAATACTCGAAAGGTTGAGTTGAAACCAAGACATTTTGATGAACCGCACCATTTGTCAAAGAATCCATTTTTTGCTTGGAAATGAATTTGACAGGTACTTTCTTTTCTCTAGCAATGCGTTTTAGCTCATCTAAAGATTTTCCACGACTTTCTTCTACGAAAAATAATTTATTCACACGTCCGCTCAAAAGTGCCTCTTTGACTGCGTGATGACCGTAGAGAAGATTTTCATCTATTTCTTTTTTTTCATGTTCTTGTTTATTTCGGGTCATATTTGTCAACCTTTCCGATTTTTGCAATACACCAATTGATAATTTCCTCTAGCCGTGCAGTTTCTTCCGTCAAATAAAGATAGCCAAGCACCGCCTCAAATCCCGTGGAAATCGCATAGGTTTTTGCATCTGTATTTTTCGCCTTTGTGTGCGTGTGAGCATTTCGTCCGCGTTTGAAAATGGAAACTTCCGCTTCACTCAACAATTCCGCAGCAGTCATTTCTTGCCACAAAAAAGCTTGTGCCTTGGCACTGACATATTGCTTTGCTCTATGATGAAATTGTGCAGGTCTATGGACACCTGTTTCCATGAGGAATTTTCGCACATACACCTCATAAATCGCATCTCCCATGTACGCAAGAGCGACACCGTTCATCTGTAACACATCTTTTTTCTCCATTATTCAACCACTTTCCAACGTGTACCATTGGCAGTATCTTCTAGCACAATGCCACGACTTGCTAATGTATCACGAATTTCGTCACTTCTTGCAAAATCACGATTTTTCCTTGCGAGATTTCTCTCTTCAATCAATCGTTCAATTTCTTCATCTAGTGAATTTTCTTCTTTGGTAAATGTCAGCCCGAAAACCTCAGCAATTCCTAGGAAAATTTTGATTGTTTGAGCATAAACTTTCTCAGAAATCGCTGTTTCCTCCGCTGTTTTGTTCATCCATGTTGCAAGCTCGTAAAAAACACTCACACCATTTGCCGCGTTAAAATCGTCTTCCATTTCCGCAATAAATCTATTTTCCAGACGGATGAGTTCGCTCATTTTTTCGTCATCACTCGCAAGAGATTCCACAAGACTTTCTTCTCTAAATGTAAAATTGTGATAGCTATTTTTCAGCTTGTTCAAATTTACTTCTGCCTCAAGCAATGCCGTTTCACTAAAGCGAATCGGACGTCTGTATTGCGTTGTACTCATCAAAAATCGAACGATTTGAGGGTCTACACGCTTGAGCAATTCGTGAGCTGTGACAAAGTTCCCAAGCGACTTGCTCATTTTTTCGTCATCTTCGCCAATGGTTACAAATCCATTGTGCAACCAATAATTTGCAAATTTTTTTCCCGTTTTCGCCTCAGATTGTGCGATTTCATTGGTGTGATGTGGAAATTCCAAATCACTACCGCCTCCGTGAATGTCAATGGTTTCTCCCAAAAATTTAGTTGCCATCACCGAACACTCAATATGCCAGCCGGGTCTGCCGTCACCCCAAGGAGAACGCCATGAGATTTCGCCTTCTTTCGCCTGTTTCCAAAGAGCAAAATCAATCGGGTCTTCCTTTCGATTTGCCTCCTCACCCACACGTCCGCCCGCACCGATTTCCAAATCGTCAATCGTTTTATTGGCTAACGCTCCATAGTTTTCCGATTTTCTAGCACGAAAATACACATCTCCAGAACTTTCATATGCAAATCCTTTTTCAATTAATACCTCAATAAATGAAATAATATCGTCCATATTTTCCACAACACGTGGGTGGCTTGTCGCCTCAAGTACGTTCAACGCTCCGACATCTTTGCGGAAAGCCTGAATATATTTTTCAGCAATTTCTTCAGGTGTCAACTGTTCTTCTTTGGCACGCTGAATAATTTTATCATCTACATCTGTGAAATTTGATACATAATTCACCTCGTAGCCACGATATTCCAAAAAGCGACGAATTACGTCAAAAGCAACCGTACTTCTTGCATTACCGATATGAATGTAGTTGTAAACGGTCGGCCCGCAAACATACATTCTTACTTTTCCTTCTTCTATTGGAACAAACACTTCTTTTTGTCTTGTCATTGTGTTGTATAACTTCATTTCAATGCTCCTTTTTCTACTTTTTCTAGCTACGAGGGGCTGAAGTCTGGCAACTGCTCACAATGTCGCTCGAAACTTCGTTTCGATGCTAGTCTTTCAAGAATCTTTGATTCTTAGAAAGACTGTATGCGAAACGAAGTGTAGCAGTGAATAAACGACATGGTTCGCTGTTGCAGACTTCAGAACGCTCCGCTCGCTTTTATTTTCCTATTTTTTCTCCATAAATTCTCACGACTTTGGCAGGAATCCCTACTACTGTGGCACCTTCTGGTACGTCTTTGTTGACAACTGCACTTGCTCCAACTTTTGCATTTTTGCCAATTTCAACTGGGCCAATGACTTGTGCGTGTGCACTGATGAGTGCATTTTCACGAACGGTAGGGTGGCGTTTCCCTGTATCTTTCCCTGTACCCCCAAGGGTTACTCCATGATACAATTTCACACCACGCTCAACTTCAGCTGTCTCACCAATGACTAGACCACTTCCATGGTCAATAAACACTCCATAGGCAATTTTTGCTCCCGGGTGAATTTCAATTTGCGTAAGAAATCGCCAGAGTTGACTGTGCATTTTTGCTAGTAAAAAGCATTTTTTATTGTAAAGAAAATGACTAATCCTATGAGCTGCAAGTGCGTGTACTCCCGGATAGGTCAATAGCACATCTATCGCATTTCTCGCAGCAGGATCATTTTTCAAAACTACTTTAATCGCCTCTTTCCAAAAGCCCATTGCACTCCCTACTTTCTAAATCATTATCTTTTTCCTATTGTAGCATTTTTTAAGGAAATTCTCGAAAACTAAATGAGAAGAAAGAGGAATTTCTTGATTATTTTTTTCTATCTTGGTAAGTAGTGAAAAAGGAATCGCACAAATGTGCAAATAATTTTAAATTCACTTTGTGATATTGATTTCACAAGTAATCCGCTATATGATGAACAGGTAACGAAGAAAGTGTTTTCAAAATAGAAATGGAGGATTTTACATGACTAAAGTATTTGCAAGTCCGTCTCGCTATGTTCAAGGAAAAGGTGTGTTAACTACTGGAATTGAACATATCGCAAAATTAGGGGTGAAACCCTTGTTACTCTGCGATGATGTCGTTTGGAAAATCGCTGGGGAGAAGTTGGTCGAAAATTTGACCGCAAAAGATTTAACAACCGTGCGTGTCGCATTTAACGGGGAAGCCTCTCTTGTTGAAGTTGAGCGTGTGTCGAAAATCGCAGCAGAAAATCAGTCTGATGTAGTGCTAGGTCTTGGTGGAGGAAAAACGATTGATTCGGCAAAAGCAATTGCTGATAAGTTATCTTTACCTGTGGCAATCTTGCCAACTATCGCATCAACTGACGCTCCAACCTCTGCATTGTCTGTTATTTATTCAGAAGAAGGAGCATTTGAGCAATATCTTTTCTACAAGAAAAATCCAGAGTTAGTGCTGGTAGATACCGAAGTAATTAGTAAAGCACCTACTCGCTTACTTGCCTCTGGTATCGCAGACGGTTTAGCGACGTGGGTAGAAGGTCGTGCCGTGTTGCAGAAAAATGGAGATACTATGGCAGGTGGAAAACCAAGTCTCGCAGCAATTGCAATTGCTGAAAAATGTGAAGAAACTCTATTTGCCTACGGACGTCAAGCAATCGAGGCAAATCGTGCAAATGTGGTAACGGAAGCTCTTGAGGCTGTTGTAGAGGCAAATACTTTGTTAAGTGGTATTGGTTTTGAAAGCTGTGGTTTGGCTGCTACTCACGCAATCCACAATGGTTTTACAGCGTTGCATGGCGATATTCATCATTTGACACATGGCGAAAAAGTTGCCTACGGCACGTTAACACAACTCGTACTAGAAAATAAACCAAAAGAAATTTTGGATAAATATATCCGTTTCTATCAATCTCTTGACTTACCGACTACTCTTGAAGAAATTCATCTAGGAAATGCAAATTACGAAGAATTGCTCAAAGTCGGCAAACAAGCCACCATTGAAGGTGAAACAATTCACCAAATGCCTTTTGTCGTAACAGCTGAAGACGTAGCAGATGCTTTACTTGCTGTGGATGCTTATGTTAAGAGTTTGAAATAAAATATGGGTAACCCATATTAATTCCGTTCATTTTATCCGTTCAAAATAAGGCTGGGTTATCGTTGTACCCAGCCTTTTTTCTTATAGATACTCTGATAGTGGTAATGCGTCAATTTTTCCGCCGTAAACTCTTAATGCAATGCCATATTTCTTTTTCTTTAAAAGTTTGATTGCCACTTCGCCAAATTCTATGCCTAAAATTCTATCCTCACAAGCAGGGTCTCCTCCTCGTTGGATATGTCCTAAAATGAGTGGGTGTACTTTGTATTTGCTATTTCTTTCGATGTTTTTTGTCAACTCAAGACAGCTAATTGCACCTTCTGCCGTTACAATCATGCTATATTTTTTGTCCTGTTTTTTGCTCAAGTCTAAACTTTCAATGACTTCCTCTGTTGTAAATTCTTTTTCAGGAATAATCGTCATATCCGCCCCGACTGCTTTTCCAACTTTTTTGGCAATATTCCCAGAATGTCTGCCCATAACCTCGACTACAAAAATATGCCCATGACTTGCAGCTGTCGTACTTAACTTGTCAATTACCGCCGTTGCGTTACTCACCGCTGTGGAAAAACCTAGTGAATTTTCTGTTCCGAAAATATCATTGTCAATCGTTGCAGGAATCGCAATAACTGGAAAGTAAAATTGCGAGAGTTTGGCAGCTCCTTTGTAACTACCGTCGCCACCAATGACAATTAGGGCATCAAAGTCATGTTTTTCCATAATTTCAACGGCAGTTCTTTGGACTTCTTTTTCTTGAAAAGCGGGAAATCGAATCGTTTCTAAAATCGTTCCGCCTTGACGAAGGTAGGGAAATGTATTTTCTATGGTCAAGGGAACAAAATTTTCCTCGATAATTCCAATATACCCACATTTTGCACCGTACACTTCGATATTTTCCTCCGTTGCTTTCTTGACAATGCCGTACAAAGCAGCGTTCATTCCCGGTGCGTCTCCCCCGCTCGTTATTACTACTACTTTTTTCATATTCAACCTCTTAATTTGTCTATTGCCTTCTGCCAATCATTTGTGCCTAGTACCGCACTTCCTGCCACCAAAATATCTACTCCAGCTTGTTTGCAAAGAAAAGCTGTTTCTTCATTGACTCCTCCGTCAATTTCAATTTCAAATGTCAGATGTTCCTCTTTTCGCCATTTGGCAAGTTGTTCAACATTTTTCAGCACTTCTGGAATAAACGCTTGACCGCCAAACCCCGGATTGACAGACATTTGCAATACATAATCCACTTCATTCAACAATGGAGCAACACTAAATGCCGAAGTTCCCGGATTTAAGACAATACCTGCTTTCACGCCTGATTGCTTGATTTGTTGGAGCAAGCGATGTGGGTGACGACTTGCCTCAACGTGAAAACTAATCATATCTGCTCCCGCATGAATAAATAAAGGAATTTGCTGTTCCGGATTTTGCACCATTAAATGCACATCAAACCGTTTTTTCGAGTACGCTCTAAGACTTTGAACCATTTGAGAGCCAAAAGTAATCGGTGGAAC
Source organism: Pilibacter termitis (assembly GCF_900167335.1). GTDB lineage: Bacteria > Bacillota > Bacilli > Lactobacillales > Streptococcaceae > Pilibacter > Pilibacter termitis. The sequence goes on along the minus strand of NZ_FUXI01000007.1, from coordinate 79,516 downwards.
AAATTGACCGTCCATTACATCTATATGAATTACTTCTGCATTCGTTTGTTCAATTTTTTCGACAACCGCACCTAGATTTTCAAAAGTTCCTGCTAAAATAGAGGGGGCAATTTTTATGCTCATTTTCTCACCTACTTTCCAAATGCTGCTAAATATTTCTCAGCAATAGAGGTTGCCGTAAAGCCAAAATGTTCCATTAACACTTCTGCTTTTCCACTTGCTCCGAACTCATCTATCGAGATAACAACTCCGCTGTCGCCAACATATTTTCTCCAGCCCAAACTCGTCCCACATTCAATAGAAAGTCGATTTTTTTGTTTTTCTGGCAAAATTTCTTCTTGATATTCTTTTGACTGTTCATCAAATAATTGACTACTTGGCATAGAAACAACTCGAGTGTAAATTCCTTTTTCCGCTAGTAGTGCTTGCACCTCTAAGGCAAGTGCGACTTCACTTCCTGTGGCAATCAAAATTCCGTCACTTTCTTTTTTCTGAGTGGAAACAATGTAAGCTCCTTTTGCTACCCCCTCATCTATCACCTGTTGCGGATTTGGCAAGACAGGCAAATCTTGACGAGAGAGGACAAAAATACTCGGTTTATTCGTCTCAAGCAGAGCGTGTTTGTATGCAGCTACCACTTCTTTTGCATCTGCTGGGCGATACATTCTCACGTTTGGCATTGCTCGTAGGCTTGCTAAATGTTCGATTGGCTCATGTGTTGGTCCGTCCTCGCCAACGGCAATGCTGTCATGGGTGAAAATGTACCATACTGGCAAATTCATCAACGCAGACATCCGAATAGCAGGGCGAACATAATCTGAAAAGACAAAGAACGTTGAACCAAATACTCTCACTCCTCCATGAAGTGTCATACCATTCAATATCGTTCCCATGCCAAATTCACGCACACCAAACCAAATATTTTTCCCTTGACGATTCTTTGCAGAAAATCGTTCAAATTTGGTCAAATTGGTTTTATTAGAGCTTGCTAAGTCAGCAGAACCGCCTAAAAAGTCTGGTAGTTGCTCGCTAAGTGCATTTAATACGATACCTGAGGCACTTCGTGTCGCAATTGCTCCGTTCTCCTCAAAAGACGGCAATACAAGCCCTTCTAATTCTATGTCTCCTTCGATACTTGCTAAAAATTCTTCGGCTAATTGAGGATATTGTTCTTGATATGCCAAATACAACTCTAACCATTCTTGAGCCTTTTTATCTCCTTGCACACCAATTTCTCTTGTATAAGCTAAAATTTCCTCTGGCACTTCAAACGGTGCCGATTGCCAACCGTAAAAATCTTTGGCTGCTTGTGCCTCCACTTCACCAAGAGGGGAACCGTGAGAAGAAGATTTTCCTGCTTTATTCGGTGAACCAAAACCAATCGTTGTTTTCACTTCAATTAATGTCGGTTTATTACTTTCGTCTTTTGCCATTTGAATAGCGTTTATAATCGCCTCCAAATCATTCCCGTCCTCAACCAATAACGTTTGCCAACCGTAAGCCTCATAACGCTGACGTACATTTTCAGAAAACGACTCACTCAATTCTCCGTCTAGCGAAATATCGTTGCTATCGTATAGGACAATCAATTTCCCAAGCCCTAGGTGTCCTGCAAGGGAAGAGGATTCCCCACTCACTCCTTCCATCAAATCGCCGTCCCCGCATAAAGCAAATGTGTAGTGATTCACTAAATCAAAGTTTTCTTGATTGTATTTTGCGGATAAATAGGATTCCGCCAAGGCGAAACCACAAGCTGTGCCAATTCCTTGACCAAGTGGTCCACTCGTTGCGTCAACTCCTACCGTATGCGTATATTCTGGATGTCCCGGAGTTTTACTGCCAAGCTGTCGAAATTGCTTTAATTCCTCTAAACTCACGTCTTCGTAACCTAGTAAATACATCATGCTATAAAGCAACGCACTCCCATGCCCTGCCGCCAATACAAAACGGTCACGATTAAACCAATGAGGTGTACTTGGTGAAATGTTCATCTCTCGCCCAAAAAGTGCATAGCCCATTACCGCTGCTCCAAGTGGCATTCCGGGGTGACCAGAATTTGCCTTTTCTATCATATCAATGCTTAATGCTCGAATTGCTGTTATTGCGTTTAAATCTTCTTGACTCATGTAAATATTCCTCCAATTTTATCTCATGATTTCTACTCATTCAACATTTGAACACGTTTTTCATGTCGACCACCTTGATACACTGCCTCAAGCCATGTATCTACGATGAGACAAGCTAATCCTTCACCGATAACTCGTTGTCCCATGCAAAGTACATTACTATCATTATGCTCTCTTGTGGCTTTTGCTGAAAATACATCATGGCAAAGTGCCGCACGAACGCCCGAAACTTTATTTGCTGCAATGCTTATGCCAATTCCTGTACCACAAATGGCAATGCCATAATCCGCCTTTTGATTGACAACCGCCTCTCCAATTAGTCGTCCATAGTAAGGATAATCAACTGAGGCAACATCATTTTGCGTGCCATAATCTTCCACTTCAATTCCTTTTTGAACTAAATGTTGAATCAAAGCATTTTTCAACTGAAATCCTCCGTGGTCGCTTGCGATTGCTATTTTCATTGGGTTCCTCCTTGTCTAGCTATGAGGAGCTAAAGTCTGGCAACTGCTCACAATGTCGCTCGAAACTTCGTTTCGATGCTAGTCTTTCAAGAATCTTTGATTCTTAGAAAGACTGTATGCGAAACGAAGTGTAGCAGTAAATAAACGACATGGTTCGCTGTTGCAGACTTCAAATCGCTCCTCTCCGCTTTTCTGTGTCTAGCTATGAGGGGCTGAAGTCTGGTGGCTGTTCCCAGTGCCGATCGAAACTTGCGTTTCGATCAAGTAAACGGCACGGCTCACTGCCACAGACTTCAGAACGCCCCGCTTGCTTTTCTTTGTCTAGCTACGAGGGGCTGAAGTCTGGCAACTGCTCACAATGTCGCTTGAAGCTTCGCTTCAAGTAAATAAACGACATGGTTCGCTGTTGCAGACTTCAAATCGCCCCGCTCGCTTTTCTGTTAATTCCTTTGTGCAAATTCTATTCCGTTGGGGTATATCATGATTTTGTTGTAGCTTTCTTCTCGGTTGACGGCGATGTTGAATGCTCTTTGTAAGTCTGCTAGTTCAAAACGATGAGAAATCATGTCGGAAATTTTCAACATTCCATTTCTCAAATAATCTACCGAATTGAACCATTCTTTTCCCGGGAATGGGGAGGAATAGGAGTTCCAAAAACCTTTAATCGTACATTCTCGTCTGAAAATATTCTCAAATGCCTCTTGCTTTAATGTTACATCTGAATAGGCAATTCCTTGATAGCCGATTTTCCCTTGTTTCCGTGTAATCAACAAGCACTGCTCCTCGGTGATTTTGCTCCCCGCACATTCCATTGAAATATCTACCCCCATGCCGTCAGTATATTCGTTGACCTTTTCCACTAAATCCTCCTTTAATGGATTAATCATATGCGTACACCCACGTTTTTTAGCTTCGATTAGTTTGTTTTCATCAATGTCAATGCCAATAATTTTCTTTACACCTGCTAGTTTTAGCCATTCCAGTGTTAAAAGCCCAATTGTTCCTAAACCAAAAATCGCCACTATATCGCCAACTTTTGGCTCAATTCCAATTACGCCATGACTTGCAACAGCTAAAGGTTCAATCATTGCTGCCGATTCAAACGATAAATCATCGCCAATCGGGATAATATTTTCTTGCGGTGCATCACAATATTCGGCAAATCCTCCATATCTGTGCGTGCCTGTCATTGTGTATTCTTCACACATTTGATATTGCCCAGAACGGCAGTAATAGCACTCATAGCAAGGAATTAACGGAGCTACCGCCACACGATCACCTTTTTTAAATTTTTGCACATCACTTCCGATTTCTTCCACCACTCCTGCAAATTCATGTCCTGTAATCATTGGAAGTTGATATTTCCAATGCCCTTGCATTTTGTGAATGTCTGAACCACAAATTCCCGCGGCTGCCACTCTTATCCGTACATCTCCGCTTGCTAATGCTCCTAATTCTACATCCTCATAATGAAATTCATTGACTGCTTTTAATACTCCTGCTTTCATGTATTGCCTCTTTCTTCTTGTTTTCTTTGTCTGTTTTCCTTTTCGTTTAGAGAGATATTTCTATCTATACAAAAGATTCTTGCTCTCCAGAAGATTCTGGAACATAGACCAAGCCAACTATTGTCTAGCCAGCAATGCTTTGATACAATTCGCTCAGTTTTAAAATTACCCAGTGAATGACGTTTCCACCTACATCAAGAGAGGAAATGGTTGTTCCTTGTTCGACTAACTTATTGCCCACACCTTCCATCATTTGCGTATGAACAGGGGCGAAATTTGTCGCTAAAAGTAACCCAATGGCAATGACAACCGTACCTGTTAGCACACTATGGAAAATATTCCCTTTACGACTTCCGACAATCAACGAAACGTAAAACGGAATGGTCGCTAAATCCCCAAATGGTAGCACTTTGTTTCCCGGTAAAATCACTGCGACAAGCAAAGTAATCGGAACAAGTAGTAGACCAGTGGCTAAGTTTGCAGGGTGTCCTGTGGTGAGAGCGGCATCTAGCCCGAGATAAATTTCTCTTCCTTTGAAACGTGTGGAAAGAAACTCTTTGGCTGCCTCTGAAATCGGCACTAAACCTTCCATTAAAATTTTTACCATACGTGGCATTAAAAACATTACCGCTCCAAGACTCATTGCTAACTGACACACCTTTCCAACGTCATAACCTGCAAGTACGCCAAGGAGAATCCCAATGAACACACCCATCATCATTGGTTCGCCAAAAATCCCAAAACGTTTTTGAATGGTGTCTGAACTGATGTTGATTTTATTCAATCCGGGGATTTTTGAAATCCCGTAACCAATCGGAATCCCAAGCAAGCCGTAAGCATCCGTTGAAGTAGTCGGCAAAGTAATGCCCTCTAAACCATAAAACTCTGAAACAATCGGAGCTGTTTTATCAGCAATTTTCAGCACAATCACCTCATTGATAATTGCAGCAATAATTGAAATCCCCCAATTCCCTCCTGTCACAACATAGGCTGTTGAGGCACTTGCAACAAAATGCCAATAATTCCATATGTCAATATCGACTGTTTTGGTAAACTTGATGACGACTAAAAGCAAATTGACCACTAAGCAAATCGGGATGATGAGTGCTGCTACTGGTGCCGCCCATGCTGCTGCCGCCGCTGCGGGCCACCCTGCATCTACAATGGTTAAATTTAAACCAAATCGCTTCACCATTTCTTGAGCGGCAGGACCGATGTTGTCACTCAAAACACCAATCACCAAATTTACTCCAATCATTGCAATCCCAATCGTGATACCTGAGCGAATCGCTTCACCAATTTTCACACGAAAAATCAAAGCAATGATGAAAATCATAATTGGCAGCATGACAGACGGCCCTAGTCCTAGCACGTACTGCACTACGTCGTTGACTGTTTTTATAAATTCCATAGTTTTTCTCCTTATATTTTTTATACCTAATTTTTTTGTTCAGCAGAGGAGGTTCCTCGTGATTTCTAAAAATTTAACCTACGCTAATGCCACCTCTCTGGCTGTTGCCAAAATCTTTTCGTTCAGCTGTTCTTCACCAATGCCGCTGATAAAGGCAATCGCTGTGATTGCGGGTATATCATAGGTTGTCGGCAAAACAGAAGTCGAAATCAGCATATCTGCTTTGCTCTGCATATTTGCCGCCTCGGCAATTTTGATTTGCGTGATGTCCGCTTCTAATTCGCTTGTTGCAAATAAATCGGTAATCTTTTTCATTGCGACTGTGCTTGTTGCAATTCCTGCACCGCAAGCTACTAATACTTTAATTTTCTTCATTTCTTTCAATCTCCTTTATTTGTTCAATAAATGCTTGAACCTCTTTTTGTGTTTGCAATTTTTCTATTTCCTCGGTTTGCCTTAGTATGCTAATAAGCGATTGGAGCATGGATAGTTGTGCGTGTGGTTCTTTTAGCCCCAAGACAAAAATGATTTTTGCCTCAACATTTGAGGTGGGTAAATCCATTCTGGCAAATGATACACCCTCAGGTACAGTAAGAACGGAGATAAACTCCTCTCTGATACACTCGGCATCTGTATGTGGTATGGCTACACCAATTTTTTCTAGCTGTATTCCTGTTGGAAATTCTACTTCTCTTGCTTTTATTTTTTCCAAAAATATTTCCTCTACAAATCCATCCTTTCTCGCTTGATTGTGGACATAATCGAAAACATTGTCTGACTGCTCAAATTCCTCCCCTAGAAAAACTAATGAGGGTTGAATGTAGTCGGATAATTTTTTCTCATTTGCACTCATTAAATCACCTCCTCTCGTAAATATTCTTCCAAATACCCTCTAGCTTCTTTGGCATTTGTGCTTTTCTTTAATTTTTCTATCACCTCCGTTTGTCCTGATAGCTGAACTAGCTCTAGCATGGTTTCAGCTATCGCCTCTTTGGTGTTCGTAGCGAAAAGAATCACTAAATAAATAGACTGGGTTTTCTTAAAACAAATACCCTCCTTTACAATTCCCATTGCAAGCCCTGTCCCATAAACCTCAAACTCACTTGCCACGTGAGGCAAGGCGATTGTCTCACGCAAAGCGATTTGAGGGGTGATTTCTGTATATTGCCGTAAAACCTCGTCAATATATCTTTGAGCAATAATTTTTTTCTCAATTAAAATATTTCCCAAAGACTGCACGACCTCCTGCCAACTTTCATTTTGAAAAATTTGTATGGACATATCTTTTATTGTAGAAAAGATAGATTCCCTTTGATTAAAAATTTTTGGTCGTCTTTCATTGACGATTTCCAATACTTCTGCCAACACTCTTTTCGCTTGGTTTTTGTCCTCAAAATGTCGAAATAAATCCTCCATTTTTCCTAAATCATAAAGACTTTCCCCAAAATTATTTGTCTCCTCCAAAATCCTCTGTCGAAATCTCTGTTTTTCAGCCAAAGTAGAGAGTAAATTTCTCAGTAAAAACACTGGTTTTTCCGTTTTTACAATCGCATCTGTCGAAAAATAATAATCCACTTCCTCTTCATAACTTGCAATATCTCGTATCGAAATCGTATCAACAAATAAAATTTCTGGGAAAATTGCCGTTAAGATATTGAAATAATAGTTGGAGATGAAAATACCATTTTGACAGACAATCAAGGCTTTTTTTACGTTTTTCTCCGATTTATTCGACTCGTTCATACTTTGCAGATGACTGCCTACAAAAATGGAGAGGAAAAAGACTTCTTCATCAGGCATTGCTTCTCCTAATACTTCTTCAAGCGGTGCAACAAATCCTTTCATCAAGTGATAAATTGGAAAATGTTGCATTTCAGACAAATGTTTATCTGCCGTTTTCAGTGTCAAATGAAATTTCATTCGATAGTAAGCAGACTCCATATGCGACATTAACTTGCTAATCAATTCCTCCTTTTTATCTATTTCTATCATGAGAAATAGTGCGATTTCCTCTATAATTTTCCTCATCGCCTGCTCTAGTTTTTGGTAAAGTATCGGCTCAAGAGGATAGGATTTCCTGCGATTTGCACTTAAAATCAATAGGGCAAAATAGTTTTGCTCCTCCTCGGACAATTCTAGGAGGCTACTCAATTTTTTTAGTTCTAATGATGTCGTAGTTTTCAAAAATGCCTCGTGAAAATCAATTTGTCTATACATACAATCAAGCTCTAATCCCCTTTGGATTCGACTGCACACCAGAGGAATGAAATACGTCAAAAGAGACAACTGTTCATCCGAAAATTGAATTTTTAGCTGTTCCTCTAATCTTTCTAACAGCTGATGACTCAGCTGGAGCCGTTCTTTGTCAAGCTGGCAAATTTTCTCCACTAACGAATATTCTTTTTGCTCTATAATCAAAATATTGACCAACTCTAAAAGATAATTGCGTTTTATCCATTCCGTTCCTTGCACAAAATAACCATTTTCCGAATCGTATTGAAAATATAATTCTCTTTCTTTCATTTCCTTTTTGACGATTTTCAAATCTCTCAACACTGTGTTTTTGCTCGTTTGGAAAAAATCAATAAACCAATAGGTAGACAAATATTCGCTTGACGTCAGAAGAATTAGCTCTGTCAGTAAAACTCTTTGCTCTCGTCTAAAATAACCGTCAGAATTTTGCTGGATAATTGCATTTTTCTTGAACGCAATTCTAAGCTCATTGTCAATTACAAAATAACCATTTTTGTTTCTTGTAATCGGTGAGTAATTTTGTTCGAGTAGCCACTCATTTATATTTTTCAATGAATAATTCATTTGACCTCTTGTCCATTTGTATTTCTCTTTGAAAAATTGCGTATTCATATTTTGTTGACCATGAATCAATTCTGTAAATAGCAATTCACTTCTCGAATCCAACATATCAATTTCCTCCTGACTTTCTGTTTTGTCTAGCTGTGAGGGGCAGGAGTTGGTCGCTGTTCGCAGTGCCACTTGAAACTTCGTTTCAAGCAAGTAAATGGCACGGCTCACTACGACAAACTCCTAAACGCCCCTCGTAGCTTTTCTATATCTTTTATTATACAAAAGGATTTTATAAAGAAAAGGCTTTCTTGGCACAAGTTTTCCGTCAACACTTTGTGCAACGTGGGACTGGACTGATACACCACAAAAAAACGCAGGAAATCACTGATTTTAAAACCTTTGATTTCCTACGTTTTTATACGACTGCTCTAGTTGTTCTCATTGCAATCCAAAAATTCCTTCACCACCGTCATATACTCCCTCGGGCAGCTCACCATTGGCACGTGCCCACCGCTTTGAAATTCGTAATGCTTGGCATTTGGAGCGAGTTCAAGCATTTTCGCTCGTTGCAAAGGATTAGCGATTTTATCCGTCGGGCTATCTAGTATCAACACTTCTTTTTCAGCATACGTTTCGGATGTGAACGTGTACTCATAGAGAAATTCCTCCATACACGTAATCATCGCCAAAAAATCTTCTTTCGTGATAAGTTTCATATCTTCCCTACACAATTCTCGTAACAATTTCGTTGCCACTTCGTCATTCCAAAATTCTAGTTTCGGCAAAACCATTTTTCCTAGTCGATTAGTCAAAACAGAGACAGGAAGTACCTTTAATACTCGCCTTGCCCATTTGTAAATTCTCAGTTCTGAGGCATTGGTTGTTTGTGCGTCCTTTTCTTCCATTGCCGTCAAACTATGTGAAAATATTATTTTCTTTGCAAACTCTGGGTACTTGCTGATGAGATTTTGCAAATGCACACCACCGTTTGAATGACCAATCATGTGACATTCCCTCACGCCTTCAAGTTCTAAAATCTCTCTTAACACTTCGGCAGTTTGCGAAAATTGAGCAACTGGTGGCATGGAAAGAGCGATTGTCGTGTAGTCTTTTCGAAATTCTTTAGCAAGCGGTAAAGCGAGCAAATGTCCTGTATTGTTGGATAAAATCGCAAGTAGAAATGATTTTCCCTCGCCACTCACCGTATATTTTCCTTGAACACCCTCAAATTCAAAGGTTTTCTGCTGAACCTCAAAGTTACCAAAAGTATAATTTTTTACTTCTATTACCCTCATATTCATTTCCCCTCTGAGACGTGTCTCATTTCCAGAAATCATCAAAAATCGTAATCGGTAAATGACGTTTGTGTTGCGTTTTTAAATACCAATTTTCAATTTTCTCCTTCGCCTCTGTGCTAATTGTTTTCCCCTCGGTGTAGTCGTCAATGTCCGTATAGCTTACACCAAGAGCTACCTCATCTGCAAGTCCGGGTTTCCCGTCCTCTAGGTCAGCTGTCGGCACTTTTTCATAAATCGCTACATCTGCTCCAAGCTCTGCCAAAAGCATTTTCCCTTGTCGCTTGTTCAAGCGGAAAATTGGCAACAAATCTGCCCCGCCGTCACCGTATTTTGTGTAAAATCCTGTAATATTTTCTGCTGCATGGTCTGTTCCAAGAACAGCACCATTATAACTTCCTGCTACGGCATATTGAGTAATCATTCGCTGACGTGCTTTGATGTTTCCTTTGTTAAAATCACTCACTTCAACGCCTGAAGTTACTAAGGCATTTACTTGTCCGTCCACCGCCTCTTTGATATTGACTGTTAAACGAATATCTGGTTGAATGAAATTCAACGCACGCTGTGCATCTTCTTCATCAGCTTGTACACCATAAGGTAATCGAATAGCGATAAATTGATAACTCGCATCTTTCGTCTCCTCACGCATTTCTTCAATTGCCAACTGTGCCAAGCGACCAGAAAGGCTTGAATCTTGCCCACCGCTAATTCCTAAAACGTACGATTTTATAAACGGATGTTTTTTCAAGTATTCTTTTAGAAAATCAATACTTTTTCTAATTTCTTCTTTTGGGTCAATTTCAGGCTTGACACCTAATTCCTTGATGATTTCTTCTTGTAAACTCATGAGTAATCTCCTTTGTCTAGTTGCTAGGGGAAGTATTCGGTCGCTGTTGGAAACTTTAAAACGCCCCTCTTAGCTTTTCTTTGTCTAGCTACAAGGGGCAGGAGTTGGGTCGCTGTTCGCAATGCCACTTGAAACTTCGTTTCAAGCAAGTAAATGGCATGGCTCACTGCGACAAACTCCTAAACGCCCCTCGTAGCTTTTCTTTGTCTAGCTGTGAGGGGCTGAAGTTTGGCAACTGTTCGCAACAGCACTGGAAACTGCGTTTCCAGCAAGTAAATGCTGTGACTCACTGTTGCAAACTTCAAAACGCCCCTCGTAGCTTTTCTTTGTCGAGCTGTGAGGGGCTGAAGTCTGGTGGCTGTTCGCAGTACCGATCGAAACTTGCGTTTCGATCAAGTAAACGGCACGGCTCACTGCCACAGACTTCAAAACGCCCCTCGTAGCTTTTCTTTGTCGAGCTACAAGGGGCAGGAGTTGGGTCGCTGTTCGCAATGCCACTTGAAACTTCGTTTCAAGCAAGTAAATGGCATGGCTCACTACGACAAACTCCTGAACGCCCCTTGTAGCTTTTCTTTGCTTAAATTATGGAATAAGCACCGCTAGTTGTCCTAATTTTTTCTGTATATTTACAATACTAAGAATCAAACCGAATGCTAAAAGAAGTAGCTCGTCTTTATCTTCTTCCGTCCATATTTCATATGTTCGTCCCCTCGTAGTTACTCCGCCAATTTCTTTGCCATTTCTCTCAATAGTATGTCCGCCCATTGATTCAGTACAACTCAGACCTTTCAAACCTTGAATTTGATACTTTTCTTGAAAATTTTGATAATCCACTTGAACCGAAAAAGTTTCGTTTTTCGTCCATACAATAAACCCACGGTTAAACGAACCACTTTCTCGTGTAATGCTGAGAACCTCTACTCCGTCTTGCAAAAAAGAAAAGTGCTTTTTCATTTTGCTACGTCGTACTTCCATTTTATAAGCTAATGTATCTCTGGTATTTATTACTTTCCCCTCTTTTATAAATGAAAGTGCTGTTTGTTCAAAAAATAATTTTCCCATTTTATTCTCTCCTTGCCTTGTTTAATTGTATGGTTCAAACTCAGAAAGCCCCGTTCGCTCGCAATTTTGGATAAGTGCAAGTTTTTAGAGATGTCCTAAACTGCTCACTTTCTTTCTAACATCCTCGATTAAGTTCATTTTATGTTGCCATAGCTGTTTGGATAAATCAACTGGATATGGCTGTGGGTTCAAATCACGCTTGTACTCATCCCAAAGCTCGCCTAGTTTTTCTTGCTGAAACTTGCAAATTTCCTCTAATTTTGGCAATTCATACACAAGTTCTCCGTTGACAAAAATGTCGTGTAAAAGTGGTTTTGCCTCAAAATCTTTCACCGTTTTATTGATAAACGTATGCACAGGGTGAAACATGAAAATTTCTTCTTGTTCCTTTGGATTTTCATCTGCCAAACAAATGTAATCCCCCTCACTTTTACCATCACTTTTGCGTGTAATTCGCCACACTTGTTTTTTTCCTGGAGTGGAAACTTTCTCTGCATTGCTAGAGAGTTTTATCGTGTCTTGCATTTCACCCTGTTCGTCCTCGATAGAGACGATTTTATACACTCCCCCAAGAGCTGGCTGGTCATATGCAGTAATCAACTTCGTTCCCACACCCCAGACGTCAATTTTCGCCTTTTGCATTTTCAAGCTCAAAATCGTACTTTCGTCTAAATCATTTGACGCGTAAATTTTTGCCTCGGTAAAACCTGCCTCATCTAGTTGTTCACGCACTTTTTTGGAAATATATGCCATATCACCTGAGTCAATTCGCACACCAAGGAAATTAATTTTTTCTCCAAATTCTCTTGCCACACGAATAGCACTTGGAACACCTACTTTTAGCGTGTCATAAGTGTCGACTAAAAATACGCAATCTTTGTGCGTTTGTGCATATGCTTTGAACGCTTCATAATCATTGCCATAACTTTGCACCAAAGCGTGAGCGTGTGTCCCACTTGCTTTTATGCCAAACATTTTGCTTGCTCGCACATTACTCGTTGCACTCGCTCCACCAATCACCGCTGCTCTCGTTCCCCAAACGGCAGCGTCCATTTCTTGCGAACGTCTTGTGCCAAATTCAAGCAACGGGTCATCGCCAATAACAGATTTGATACGTGCTGCTTTTGTTGCAATCAACGTCTGGAAATTGATAATGTTCAGCAAAGCTGTTTCGATTAATTGACATTGCACTAAAGGACCTTCCACCTGCACAATCGGTTCATTGCTAAAAACCAAATCGCCCTCCAACGCACTTCTCACCGTACAAGTGAATTGAAAATTTTTCAAATAAGCCAAAAAATCTTCTGGATATTCTGCTACCTCACGCAAATAGGCAATATCTGTCAATGAAAAACTCAAATTGCTCAAATATTCCACCATACGCTCAAGTCCTGCAAACACTGCATAGCCATTTTTAAATGGTAAATTGCGGAAATAAAGCTCAAAAACCGCCTTTTTTTCCGCACGTCCACAAGCCCAATACGTCTGCATCATATTAATTTGGTACAAGTCCGTATGAAGTGTTAAACTATCATCTGGATAAAATCGTGGCATTTCTTTCGCCTCCGTTCTTTAGTTATAAATACTATTATAACAAATGAACCACAAACTGTGAAAATAAGCGAACCTTGAAGATGTTTGTCGTTAAAATAAAATCATAACTCCAACAAAGATACCTCTAAAAAATTTAAAATTACAAAGAACAAGTTACATTTTCATTTGATTGCGAGTCTTTGCAAGTTCGTGGTATAGGAATCGCCTTTGTTCACGATAAGTGCCTCTTGCGATAGCGAAAATGTAGCAAATCAAGGAATAAGTGACAAAATACTGCATGATTCAATAGAAAACACGCAGTAGTTCAGTTTAATCCATATTTTTCGAAAATTCTCTAGGCGTACAATTAAAATAAAGCTTAAAAGCACGTGAAAAGGAAGAATATTCCTGATAGCCGACCATTTGACTGATTTCTTGAAGAGAATTTTTACCTTCAAGAATAAATTCTTTGGCTTTTTCCATCTTTAATTCATTGTAGCAATCAGCAAAAGGCTTGCTATCAAAGAGATGAGAATATCTGTTAATAGTCTTTGGCGAAATAAAAAACAATTCTGCCAATTCCTTCAGTCGATAATGTTGGTGAATATTGTTTTTCAGAAAAGATTTCAAATTTAAGTAAATCATCTTTTTATGTTCGAACACACAATCCAAAATTCTATTGTAGATTCCTATAAAAATGCGTTTGATTTCTGAAAAATGAACCTGTAAGATGTCTTTGCTCAACTTTAAATAACGTGATAACTTCTTGTTTCGCAAAGAAATCTTTTTTATATTCGTTCGATAAGCACCAATAATAAATACAAGATTTTTGCTAGGAATAGCAAATGAACAGTAGGCGAGCCCCAAAAAATCATAAAAGATAGAAAAGTTTTCTCCCAAAAAAAGATTTTCCTCAAATTTCCCACCAATAAAACAATTTTGTTTCATTTGTTCTACTTGTGAATGAAGAAGATGTTTGAAAAAATCATCTTTACTTAATTCACACATGAGTTTGTTATTGTTTTCGTTGAGCAAAACTTTGTTCTTTTTTACGTCTAACACATAAACAAGAGAATGATTAAGTGTTTTACAGTATTCTAGTATTGCAGTATTTTCCATACAAAAAATTCCCCTTTCCCTTTATGTAACAATGTAACAATATTACTATAACTATATAACACTTGAAATTAAACATCTCAATCAAAAAAGTTGATGTATTAGAAAATGAAACGATAATTATATGGGTACCTCTAAAAACTCGCACTTATCCTAAATTGCTAGTTTTCCGATTTTCTTTGTCAATCTCCTCAACCTATGAACCACATAGCTTTCGTCGATTTCCTCGAAAATCGAAAAACTAGCTAATTTAGTATTAAGCGGAGTTTTTAGAGGTACCCATATTTTATATTGTTCTTTCTAAAATTTCAAATAGAAATATAAAAAATTGCACAAGTTGTCCGTTTATGCAAAGAATTTTGTCTATTTTTGTTATGTACTTTATATAAAAATTTCGATAAACTATTTTTATCTTATGAATTACCCGTAAGATATTTGTTCAAAAATAGGAGGAGGAGATAAGATGAAAAATCTCTATAAATTTGTACTATCTATCATTTTATCAGCAACAGGAGATTGGTTTAGAACAGTTTTGTTGATTACAACTTTAAGTGTATTAACAAAAAATCCCTCTGTGATTAGTTTCTTTTTCATTCTAAGCATATTGCCTTCAATTATATTAACACCAATAATTAGTCCTATATCTCGATATATAAAGAAAAAAAGGTTGTTGATTTTTTGTGATATAGTACGATTATTTATTAGTTTACTTTTTATAATTGCTATTAGTGAAAAAAATATCAGTTTTCTATTTCTATTGATATTTGTAAATGGTTGTTTTTCTGCCATTTCTACCCCTACAAAAACAGCTTTTCTTCCATTGATTATTTCAGAGGAAGACTTAGTTAAAGGAAATAGTCTCATGGCTACTTCGCAGAGTGGAATAATGCTTATCTCTACAGCTTTAGGTGGAGTGGCTACAAATTATTTATCCGCTCCTATTATTTTATTAATAGATGCGTTCAGTTTTTTCTTAGCCATACTATTAGTATTTTCAATAGATATAATTGAAGATGTAGAAAATGATAAGTCTGGAAAATCATATCTAAATTTATTGAGTGAAAATTTTTTAGTTGTAAAAGAAACGAGAAACTTAAAAATGGCTATCGCTTATTCCTCTTTAAGAGAATTCATAGCAGGTTTTGTATATGTTTTTTTCTCATATAAAATTCTTCAACTATTACAAATGGGGAGTGTAGGACTTTCTTATGGGTATATCGCAAGTGGAATAGGACAAATTTTAGGTGCATATTTAATGACTAAATATTTAAAAAATAGAATAAGCGATTCATCATTAACTAAAGTGTTACCTTTTTTTATTTTGTCATTACTGCTATTACATGATAGTTCATATATGGTAGTTTATCCGATAGCATTTTTCATTCTTAATTTTTTCTCAAATATCTTTTACAACCCCATCGGGATTATAATTAATGTTATAATTACTAAAAGCACAACAGGAACAGAAAGAAGTGGGATATTTTTTTTAAACCATTTTTTCTCTATGATAGCTTACTTATTAGGTTTTATTACTGTTGGACTTTTGTTTCTTATTACTGATTATAAGATGATTCTTTTGATAGTAAGTTCTATAAGCGTTTTATTACTAATAGGAATTCATAGTTTACAAGGAGAAGAGATAAAATGAAAAATATAGAAAAAATAATATTTCCAGACATACATACGGAAGTTTCTCAATGCTGTTTTTATTTAAAAGAAGAAAATGCTCAAAAAGATGAAGATATTCTTAATGAGTATATTTCTAGTATTAATTCTCATGATTTTGAAAATGTTAGAAAAATTTTATCGCCTAATGCCGAATTTATTTTCTCAGATAAAAAATGTTCAAAAATAGAAGATATCGAGGAATATTTTATAAAAGCATGGGAAGAACTTAGCGATGAAGTGTATGAGGCAAAAAACTCAAAGATATTGATAGAAAACGAATATTTAAAAATTTTTACCTATAATTTTTATTACTATGGAACAAATACGGTAGGGGAAGCAATAAGTGGAAATGGAGAAGCCACAAATATTTTTTCTAAAATAAATAATGAATGGAAATTAATTCATGAACATTTAAGTTGTTATTAAACTTCTTTTGCATTAAAAACTATCGTATGCTTGTATGGGTACTTCTAAAAACTAGATTTTTTTCAAAAATTGAAAATAGAAGTTCTTAGTAACTTTTTTTGTCTAGCTACGAAGTGCTAAAGTCTGGTGGCTGTTCGCAACGTCGCTTGAAACTAAAGTTTCAATGCTAGTCTTTCAAGAATCTTTGATTCTTAGAAAGACTGTATGCGAAACGAAGTATAGCAGTAAATAAACGACGTGACTCACTGCCACAGACTTCAAAACGCACTTCTTCGCTTTTCTGTGTCTAGCTACGAGGGGCTGGACTTTGGTCGCTGTTCGCAATGCCACTTGAAGCTCTGCTTCAAGCAAGTAAATGGCATGGCTTACTGCGACAAACTCCAGAACGCCCCTCGTAGCTTTTCTTATAATAAATCCTCAAATTCATCTTCTAGTCGCACGTTTCCTACTTCGCCGAGTGGGGTGATTTCGGAAATTTTTAGTCCTGCGATTGCTCTCTCTATCAAGCCCTCAATGTCAAGGCGTGCCTCATATTCTCTTGTAAGTTCCAAATTTGGACGAGTTTTCGGGCTGGCTGGAGAAAAAATCGTGCAACAATCCTCAAAAGGTTGAATCGAAATTTCAAAAGTATCAATTTTTTGGCTTAGCTCAATAATTTCAAGTTTATCCATTGTAACAACAGGACGAATAACGGGTGTCGTTGTCACATCGTTGATTGCCTGCATACTCTCCAGCGTTTGACTTGCCACTTGACCAAGCGACTCACCGTTGATAATCACGTATCCCTTACGCATTTGGCGGATTTTATCGGTCAATCTCATCATCATTCGACGTGTAATGGTCATCAAATACGCCTCAGGTGCTTTTGCTTTAATTTCCTCTTGAATTTCCGTAAACGGCACTTCGATAAACTGGATATTGCCACCGAAAACAGTGAGTTTTTGCGTTAAATCTTTTGCCTTTTGCAATGCTCCTGCTGAAGTGTACGGCGGAGAGGCAAAATGCACCATTTCAAGTTCTACCCCACGTTTCATTGCCAAATAACCTGCCACGGGAGAATCTATTCCACCAGAGAGCATTAACATTCCACGACCACTCGTTGCAACAGGAAGTCCTCCTGCACCTTTGATTGTTTCAAAACTAAAATAAACAGCATCCATGCGGACTTCCACACGTAAATCTAAGTCGGGTTTCTTCATTTTCGCCTGAATACCTTCGACTTTGTTAAATACTGCACTTCCAAGAAATTGATTTAACCCTGTTGTATCAAGTTCAAAGTCATGGTCACTACGTTTACTTGTTATTTTAAACGTCATGCCCTCAAAAAATTGCTCACGGACAATACTCACCGCCATTTTTTTCATCTCTTCCAAATCTTTCTCCACTCTCACAACTGGCGAAAAACTTTGTATACCAAACACTTTTTTCAACTCAGGAATCAACAAATCGCTATCCTCACCATTTAGCAACAAATGCGTCCGATCCCGCTCTGCAATAATTTTAATTTTAGGAAAATCCACCAATGCCAGACGAATATTTTTCGCCAACTGCTGAATAAACCTCTTGCGATTCTTTCCTTTTGTCGAAAGCTCGCCGTAGCGAACCATTATTTCGGTGTATTTCATAGCCTCTGCACTACTCCCTCTTGTTATTTTTTTGCTTTCTTATTATATCATCTTAAAAGCAAAGAAAAAAGAAAAGCGAAAAAGAGGCGTTTGTTGTAGTGAACCTTGCCATTGAGAACAATGACTAGCTTCCTGCTACTCGTAGCTAGGTAAAAGCCAAACTACTCAAACCGAATCCTAAAAACTATCTAGTTTTTAGAGTTTCTCTTAGTTGTGGCAACATTTAAAATCTAGCCTGATTTACTAGTTTTGTCCTAACCTCTTTTCGCTTTTGTATCAAACTCTAAGATATTTTCGCAAACTTCTCACTCAAAAGACGAAATACAATCAAAAACTGTTCCACTTCTGCCATAGTATTGCTCTCATCAAGCGATACACGCACAGCTGTTTCAGAGAGGTTTGTTGGCACGTTCATTGCTTTTAGCGTACTTGCAGGATATTTTTTTCGACTGCTACAAGCACTTGTAGTCGAAATATAAATTTGCTTTTCCTCAAACGCATGAACCAACACTTCTCCTCGTACTCCTCTTAGACCAAATGTGACAATATGTGGTGAAAAATCTTCATCGCACTCTGTAAACAATGTCACGTTTTCATAGGTTTTCAGTGATTCGAGCAAATATTTTTGAAGTGCCTGTAAATGATTTTCTTTCGCCTTTACTTTTTCCATATATAACCGCAATGCTTTCGCACTAGATACAATACCTGCCACGTTTTCCGTTGTGGAACGCCTATTACTCTCTTGTCCGCCACCTGTCAAAAGTGGTGCAAGATCTTTGCCTTTTTTTGCATAAAGAAATCCTACACCACGCACTCCGTGAAATTTATGTGCCGAAAAACTCGCAAAATCCACTCGTGGATGTAAATACTTCTCCGTTGGAATTTTTCCAACTGCTTGAACTGCATCCACATGAAAATGAATGTTGGGGTAATGTTCTAACAACTCGCCAATCGCCGAAATTGGCTGAATACTGCCAATTTCATTATTCACTGCCATAATCGAAACTAAAATAGTATCCTTGCGAATAAGCGAAGAAAGCTCGTCTAGTTTTACCATTCCACGATTATCTACACCTACACGACTAATTTCAAAACCAAGAAGTTCCAGCTGGTTGGCTGTTTCATAAACTGCAGGGTGTTCAATCGCTGAAATGATGATGTGTCTCCCGAAATTTTTCTTGGCAATCGCACTACCTTTTAACGCCCAATTGTCACTTTCTGTCCCTCCCGAAGTGAAGAAAATCTCCTCACCTTTTACACCTAAAATATCGGCAACTTGCCCTCTAGCTCGTACTAGCAAACGACGTGCCTCCTCCCCCAAACTATGCAAACTAGAAGGGTTCCCAATAATTCGCTGACTTGTTTTCATGTACGTGTCTAACACTTCTGGAAATGGAATAGTCGTTGCTGCATTGTCAAAATAAATCATGAATTTCTCCTTATCTAACACGAAATGCTGAAGTCTGGTGGCTGTTCGCAACGTCAATTGAAACTTCGTTTCAATGCTAGTCTTTCAAGAATCTTTGATTCTTAGAAAGACTGTATGCGAAACGAAGTGTAGTAGTAAATAAACGACGTAGCTCACTGCCACAGACTTCAAAACGCACTTCTTCGCTTTTCTGTGTCTAGCTACGAGGGGCAGGGGCTTGGTCGCTGTTCACAATACCACCTGAAGCTCTGCTTCAGGCAAGTAAATGGCATTGCTCACTGCGACAATCCCCTAACCGCACCGATCGCTTTTCTTTGTCTAGCTACGAAGTGCTGAAGTCTGGTGGCTGTTCGCAACGTCGCTTGAAACTAAAGTTTCAAGTGAATAAACGACGTAGCTCACTGCCACAGACTTCAAAACGCACTTCTTCGCTTTTCTTTTTGTTCTAAAGTTTTTCTTGTACTTCTTTTTTCATTTCTAGTAAGACGGTCACAATCCGCTCTTTTTTTTCTTCGTCTAACCGATACGTTGGCACGCTTACACTGACCGCACCGTAAATATGCCCCCGCCTCGTCAAAGAAACGCCAATGCAAAAAATACCTTGCTCATTTTCTTCACGATCAAAAGAGACACCACTTCTTCGTATTTCTGCCAATTCCTCTAAAAACGCAGATTCTTCTGTTATCGTATGTGGTGTTAATTGCTCAATGGCAGTTTCTCTAAAATATTGCTGTACACTTCGTTTCGTCTTTTCTGCTAAAATCGCTTTTCCCATCGCACTTGCGTACATCCTTAATTTATCGCCTACACGACTTTTCAGCGTTACAGCATCTTTGGCTTCTCGCTTTAAAATATAGACAATCTCGCCACTTTGTTCCACTCCAACGTGAATAGTTTCACCAATTTCGTCGTGAATTTTTTCAATAGATGAATGTAATTCTTTTTCAAAACTAAAGCTCTCAATCGCTTTTTCACCATAGCCAATTAAACGCACACCTATCGTATAGCCTTGCGTTGCATTGTCTTTCGTAGCAAGTCTTAATTGCGTCATGGTGTTCATAATTTTTGAGGCAGTCCCTTTAGTCACCTTGATTTCTTTAGCGATTTCTGTTGATGTCGGAGGAATAGTGCTATCTCGCAAAAAATCCAAAATTGCAATCACCTTGATAACGACTCCGCCGTATAGTTTTTCTTGTTCCATTATTTTCCATTCCCTTTCTACACAATTTATGCGAAATTGCTCGAAACTTGAACTACGCTTCGCTCCGTCCAAGCGGGGCATTAGCGAAATACGTTCGCTCAAAGTCTTTTCATACGGGGTCAACTCTATAATCTAAGCATTACTTTTTCTATATTGTACCGTTTTTTCGCTCTCTTGGGGAATATTTTGAACGTCCCCTTAAGGGTGTTCTAAAAAAATCGAGCCAAAAATTCTGGCTCGATTAAAATCTAAGAGTTGTGTTTTTTCATTCTACGTTTGATTACACTTATCATCGCAATCATCACACCACCAATAACAGACAAGCTCATACCACTTTTTTCGCTTGTTTTTGGCATAGAATGTTTCGTCTTGTGCTCCACTCGTTTCGGCTCTTTTTCAGGAGGCGTGTTTGGTGGAACACTCGGTGGAGTTCCCGGTGGAACGCTTGGCGATTCTTTCGGCGGTGTCGGCGGAGTAATCGTTACATTTTCTGGCATTTCCGCCTCATCTGCTACATACGTTACATCAGCTACATCATCTATGATTGGGAGTTGAATGGCAAGTGAGTAGAGCTGGTCTTCTGGCATAATCGGAGGTGTAATCTCTTCTATCCAAATGTCATCATGCTCAGGTAACGGTGGTATTACTTCTGCCAAGTCTGGCAAACTTAGCAATGGTAAAATCACTTCTGGTGCAACAGGCGAAATAGCGTTTGGTGTATCCGTTGGTGGTTCTTTTGACAACGTAATATCCGCAACACCTGTAACTTCTTTCGGCAAACTCGCAGACCATGAAACATCAACTTTTGTATCATCAAACTCTGGAAGTTCTGGCATTTCCACATTTAACACGATTGGCAATTGTTCCGCTGGTAGTGGAACAATGTCAACCATACTCACATCACTCACCGGTTGCGGTGGTGTTGGTCCTTTCACGCTTATCGGCTTAATCGGAGGTTGGAAGTCAACATCTTTTGGATGAGAAATTTCCTTGAGTTCCGGTAGTTTGTAAGTAACTTCGATTTTTTGCGTAATCGCCTTTGGTGCATTTATGCTCGGTTTCGCTTGTGCATTGTAAATGCCTTGAAGTCCAGTCGAATTGTTATTCTCAAACAACTCAAGCAAACTAGATTTTTCATCCACCCCTTCCAAATAACTTTCCAAACCAGAAATATTGCGACTGACAATTGAAGAAGAAGTTTGCTCTACATTTTCCAAAATACCGATAGATTGGTCAATTCCACCATTCCTCAACGTTAACGGATTGCCTAGATTATCCGTTGTCACCCCTGTTTTTTCTTCAAATGTTTTCAATTCGTCCTTAAACGCTTCTTTTTCTTGTTTCCAACCCTGAGCATAAGGCAAAAGAAATTGAGCGATTTCCGTTACTTTTTGAGCTGCTGGTATAGCCGCTTGTTTGTACGCCTCAATTAATTTTTCTAATTCTTCTGTGCCTGACAAATTTTGCAAATCGGCTAACGTGTAGCCAATCAACTCAGGGTGATCTGGGCAACCGTCAAAGTTTGCGTCATTTAAAGCATTCACAATCGCAGCATTTCTCTTATAATCTTCTTTTTTAGAAAGATACGCACTATTATAAATCGCCCATTTTTCAAGTAAATCATTGTATTGTGCATAATACTCTTTGTAAGAATCAACAAGTGTCGTAATTGCCCCAGCAGAACTTCTCGCCTGTGCTACTACGTCATTTGCATTAAATCCATTCGTATTGATTACCGGCAAACCTGTCGGGTCCACCACAAAACCAGTTGCATAATACTCCTCAGCTTTTTCCTCATACTCTTGAAAATCCGTTTCTAACTGGGCAGTCGTAGTCGTCAAAGTCGTCTCCCAATTGCCCAAATCACTTTCCCATGCAGAAAGAGTGGTCGCATAATCTGAGCTTTCGACATTATCTATTGGAAATGTTGTCAAAAATTTCTTAAACTCTGTCATTTGATAGTCTAAACCTTCCAAATCAGCCAACGCTGCACCATAAGCAAAAATCGCATAAATATAGTCAGGATAAACAGTTTCATACTCATCAACTGCTTGGTGATACATTCCCTCTACTTGAGAATAAAGCTCGGTGATTTCTGGGTAGCTCTCGGCTACTTCGGTATAGCTTGCATTCGCCACATCATATGCCGTTTGAGCCACCTCATATGCTTCTTGTGCCTCAACGTATGCTTGGTGGGTATTTTCATATTTTGCCTCTATTTCATCATATTCGTTTTTGAGCAAGCGATATTCTTCCTCAAGAACATCGTGCTGGGTTCCGTCATCGACAACTGCTATAACAGCGTCAAGGTACTTTGTCTCAAGAGTGATGAAATTCGTCAAAATCTGCAAATACTCCTCACCAATCGCATCATATTCCACTTTCAAATCCGCCACTTGCTGATTGTACGCATCTTTTAACGCAACCACTTGCGTATATTGTAAATTCGCAAGATTGTATTTTTCGACGATTGCCATGTATTGCGTTTGTAAACCACTCGTTTCCTTGGCAAATTCATCTAACTCAGCTTTCGTTTGGTTGTATTTAGCCTCAAGCGTTTGATAGCGTTCCTTATTTTTTTCACTATCTACTGCCAAATGATCCAAATCAGCTTTAATCGCCAAATATCTTGCATAACATTCTTCATAACTTACTTGCGTTACCGTAAATTCTGCTACCGCCTCATCATAAGAAGTTTTCGCTTGCTCATATTTTACCAAAACATCATTGACATAAGTCGTCTTCAAATCTTTATAATTTCCCTCGGTTTCTTGATAAAG
Source organism: Pilibacter termitis (assembly GCF_900167335.1). Lineage (GTDB taxonomy): Bacteria > Bacillota > Bacilli > Lactobacillales > Streptococcaceae > Pilibacter > Pilibacter termitis. The sequence goes on along the minus strand of NZ_FUXI01000007.1, from coordinate 56,217 downwards.
CAAGGACAATTTGTCAAACTCTGCTTTTTGCTCTTGACTAAGATGAAAGACTCCTTCTAATTCTTTGAAATCACGTTCTATCGTTTGATAATCGGAAAATACGAGTTGATATTCTTCTTCAAGCATTTGGTACTCCGTTTTCGCTTGTGAAAATAATGCTCTTGTTTCTTCCATTTTCTTCTTGGTTTCAATCAACGATTGCTCGGTTTCTTCATAGACTGCTTTTGTCTCAAGGTATTCATTGTGCGTTTTTTCGTAATCTGCGTGAACTTGCTCCATTTGCTCTGTTTTTTCACGATATTCCTCGCTCAATCGCTCAAATTCAGCCGTCAAGACATCTACTTCACTTTTTGCATTGTCGTATTGTTCTTTGACTCGATTGTATTCTTCCAACGCTTCTTGATAAGGTTCACTTCCAGCCTCAAATTGCTCTTTGACTTTATTATAAGCTGCAAGTGCCTCGTTGTAGGATTTCTCTATCGGAGCAAAATTAGCCAGCTTTTCATCATAAATCGCTTTTTCGTCTTTGTAGTTCGCAACATATGACTGATAAGCACGAAACTCTTGATTGTACGCAACCTGCATTTTTTCATAAGCTACTTTTTTCACAGTATAACGCTCAACCTCTTGTTGCAATTCTTCGTGCAAACGCTCAAGTTGTGCGACAATTTCATTATAGTTGCTCTCTGTTTGAAGATATGCCGCTTTTTTCTCGTTAAATGCTGCACATTTTTCATCATAATGACTTTTTATTTCATTATATTCGGCAAGAACAGATTCATATTGTGCTTTGATTTGCTCATATTTTTGATTATTTTCTTCATAGCTCGCTAGTTTCGTTTTATATTGAGCAAGCAATGTTTCATACTCTTGTTTTTTCTCGTTAAACTCTGCTGTTGCTTGGGCAAATGTTTCTTTAACTTCTTCGTATGCCTCTTTCTTCGCTTGAAATTCTACACGTTCTTGGTCATATTTCGTCAAAATCGCTTGATATTTTTCAAGTGCTTCCTCACAAACCAAGGTCACTTGAGTCGTCTTCGCCACTTCTGCCAAATATTCTTCTTGCAACGCTAAGTAAGCATTTCTCATCTCAAGCATATTTGCCAATTTGGTATCATACTCGCTCTTTGCCGTTTCATACACATCTTTTGCCGTTTGAAATTCTGTTGCCAAATCTTCCAAACTCGTTTTCGCTTGATGAAACGCATCCAAATTTTGGCTTTGCTCTTTCGTTTTGTTTACAAATTCATTTACAATATCATCATAGTCTTTCTTTTTCAATACATATTCACTTTGAGCTGAAACATATTGGCTGATAATTTCTTTATTTGCAGTTTGATTTGTTTCGTATTGAGCAAGTGCGTTTTCATATATTGCTTTTGCCTGCAAATAATCATTCACTTCAGCCTCATACTCAGGCTTTAATTGAGCCAATGCTTTTGCCGCAAGATCCGCACTCGCCCTTTTATCGTCTAAATCAGCCTGCTTAGATAAATAATCCGCCAATTTTTCTGCATAAATCGCTCTTTTTTCTTCATACGCTTGCCTAGAAATTTCATAGTCATCAAACGTTGTACCTGCTCTCGTCTGTCGCCCAGCACTTTGCACTTTGATTATCTCATCTGCCACAATTTTGACCGGTTGCACAACAGAAAATGCCAAATAACCTGTCGCAATCGCAAGCGAGGACGCTTTTCTTAACCTCTTCGTGTTCTTCGTCATCTTATTCCCCTCCTTCGCTTTTCTTTGGCTAGCTACGAAGTGCAGGAGTTGGGCAACGGTTCGCAACGGCAACTCCCGAACACCCCTCTTAGCATTTTTTGAATCTATGTAGTAATAACCTAGGGGGATTTTAGAAAAAGGCAAACTTCTCTTATTTTATTAATCCTACTTTAATTATACATCGAATTTTTCGTTTTTTAAAATCATATTTATCAAGAAAAAATAAATTTTCATTTTCGTATTTTTACATTGATAAAATACTTTGTATTATTTATAATACTTCATCTTTAAATTAACCTAAAAAAACAAGGCACAGCATTTCGCCACACCTTGTATGCCTTACCTTTTAATTCCTTTGCCACCTCTCATAAACGCAAGCACTTCTTCTTCTGAAAAGAGGTTCACATCGCCATAAACCGTATGTTTTAATACCGTTGCCGCCACACCAAATGAGACGGTTTCTTGATTTTCCATGCCATTTATCAAACCATGTAAAATCCCTGCCGCATAAGCATCTCCGCCACCAATTCGATCAATAGCATTGGCGATTTTCTCTACTTCTGTTTGGTACAACTTGCCTTCTACATAAAGATTCCCCTGCAATTCATAATCCTCTGTGGAATGTGTTGTACGATTAGTTGAAAAAATAGCTTGGATATTCGGATATTTTTCCGTTAACAAATCATACCCTGTCGCCAAATCTTCTATGGATTCATCCTGAAAAATCGCTCGAATATCTAAAATTCCTGCGGATAAAATATCAACATACGGTAAAATTTTACGCGTCATTTCAAAAGCTGCTTCACGAGTTGACCAAAGTTTTTCACGATAATTATTATCATACGCCACACGCACCCCCATTTTTTTCGCCGTTTGCAAAAGAGATAGCGTCATCTCTTGCAATTCTTCGCTCAATGCTGGGGTGATTCCTGAGACAAAAAGTAAATCGCACCCTTTCAATAATGCCGCTAGTTCAAATGGAAATTCTTTTATTTGTGAAAAAACGGAATAAGCACGGTCATAAATGACATTGCCTCCACGATTGCCTGCACCAGCCTCTACAAAATAAATTCCCATTCTGCCGTCAGACTCACAAATGAACTCTGTTGAAACTTCATGCGAATGAAGAAACTGCTTTACTGCTGTGCCAATTCTATTTTTTGGCAAAACAGATGCCACACGTACATTATGCCCAAAATGCGACAAACTCACTCCGACATTCATCTCGCTTCCGCCAAAGTTCGCTGATAATTTGCTGTCGTTGCCAAAACGTGTATGATTTTCGCTTGCAAGACGAAGAAGAATTTCTCCAAAACTTACAATATTTGCCATTTTTTTCCTCCTTTGCCTAGCCCTTTTGAATAGACAAAAACTTCTCTTTGTAAGCTCGTGCTTTTTCAGTGATACCTGCGAAATCTCGATTGGCAAGAGGAGCAAGTAAGTCGCCACCAATTCCAACAGCAATTACGCCCATATCAAACCAATCTTGCATATTGTCAAGACTTACCCCGCCAGTTGGCATAATGTTAATATGCGGAAGTGGAGCTTTTAGATTTTTGACATAGCTTGGCGAAAACGCACTTCCCGGGAATAATTTGACAATATCCACACCAAACGTCAATGCTGTACGAATTTCTGTCGGTGTTAAGCACCCCGGAAGGTAAGGAATTTGATACAAGTTGCAAAGTTTCGCACTCGCCTCATCAAAACAAGGACTCACAACAAATGCAGCTCCTGCATTAATTGCGTCCATTGTCGAAACTTCGTCCAAGACCGTTCCAGCACCAATTACTACATCGTCTTTCTCTTTATATTTCTCCGCTAATGTGCGAATGACTTCGCTTGCATTTGGTGTGGTGTAAGTTACTTCGATTCCTGCAAGACCTCCTTCGATAATTGCCTCGCTTGCTTTGATTGCATCTTCCGCACTATCCGCACGCACTACCGCAATCACTCCCGCTGACCTTAATTGATAAAGAATGTTCATTTTTTTCATGCTTGTTTCCTCGCTTTTCTTTTGTCTAGCTACATGGTGCTGGAGTTTGGCAACTGTTCACAATGCCGCTTGAAGCTAACGCTTCAATGCTAGTCTTTCAAGAATCTTTGATTCTTAGAAAGACTGTATGCGAAACGAAGTGTAGCAGTAAATAAACGACAGTGTTCACTGTTGCAAACTCCAAAACGCACCATTTCGCTTTTCTTTTGTCTAGCTACGAAGTGCTGAAGTCTGGTGGCTGTTCACAATGCCACTCGAAACTAAGTTTCGAGCAAGTAAACGGCATGGTTCACTGCCACAGACTTCAAAACGCACTTCTCCGCTTTCCTTTTCGTTTCTTATTAAGAAACTCTATTTCCTATTTATACACAAATTATAAAAAAATTCCCGATTTTGTCAACCGTTTTTACAACAAAAAAATCGCAAGTTCTCCTTCTTGCGATTTTTTTGGATTAAGGGTAAATATTGGCTCCTCTAAAAACTAGCAATTTTAGGTGAGCGTGAGTTTTTAGAGTCCACTTATTCTTTCAGTTTTTCCATAGCAGGCTTTGGTACGTCTTTTTCTTCTACTTCTTGCCAGCTTATCACGCCTTTTTTCTTGTTGTATAAAATTTCAAGATAGGCATTTTTTCTGAGCGGTTCTGCGTTGGCTACACTTGAAAATTCTGCTTGAATTTCTTTACCGTCTTTGTTAAAAACTGCTTGATTGTAAAAATATCGAGTGAATTTTTCCCCGCTATCCGTTTTTTGAACTTCTTTTTTACCTGTCGAAACGATTTGCGTATAATAGTTTTCCCCGCCGTATTCTGATTGATACCATGTATAGCCAGCTACTACGAGAGCTACGACAATGAGTAACGCAAAAATAATTTTCCCTTTCATACTATCACCTCATAAAATCTAGTTTTCTCTTCATCTGCAAACATTCTCCCCAACAATTATCTTTCTACTAGCTTGTAATAAACTTTTGAAGTTTTTGTATAAATGACATAGTAAATCAAGCTAATAATTACAACAACGCCTACCGCTGTTGGTAAAATAACACTCCATTTGTTCAAATTGAACAAACCAATCATACTGTAAATAAATGGCAAGGCAACCAATAAATGAACTACCGCCGTAGCAATCGGCAATGCAAACACCCAGATAATTTGCCCGTTAATTGTTTGCTTGACTTCTTTATGACTCATGCCAACTTTTTGCAGAATATCAAAGCGTTTTTGATCTGCCATGCCCTCTGTGATTTGCTTGTAATAAATAATCAAACCTGTCGCCAAAATAAAGCTAAATCCGAATAACACGCCGATAAATAAGAATCCACCTGTTAAAAATTTGTACGCAGATTCCATTTCTGATTTGACACGTGCCATTCCTCCAAGTTCTTTGACCAATTCTTTGTCAAAAGAAGTACGTTGTTTGTCACTCGCAGAAATATCAAACAACACGTTCTCACTGAAATTGCCGCCCTCTTTTTGCACTTTATTCAAATCTGCACTTATCTTCTCAATCTCAGCCTTGTCTTTGACAATCATGTAAAAAGGATGAGCAAAATCTGGCAATCGTTCCATATTTGCCACTTCATCTACAACTTTCACATCAAATTTCTGCTTGTTCACATAGAAAGTTTTGCCTTTAAATTTTCCTGTCTGGTCAAAAAGAAGAGCCTCGCCAGCATTTAGACTTTCATTTTTTCCTGTCAATTTTTCATACTCTTCTATTGTCATAAAACTCAACATGGAAAGATTGGTTGAGCGAGCGGTATTACTGAAAACATCCCCTTCAAACGTACCTGTATAACTTCCGAAAACTTCATACGTCACTTTGTTTTTTACTTTTATATCAGGATTGCTCATTAAATCATTTAATTTCTTTTCTTCTTCACTGCCTGAAAGAACATTCACCACGTATTCTCTTGGTGCCATTTCACGAATCACTACTTCTTTTCCTGCATAAAGTGCTACGGTTGTCACAAATGTCACCAACGTCATCGTCGTTAGAATCGCAATATTGGCAAGCCCTACTCCGTTTTGTTTCATGCGGAAAATCATGCCTGAAACGGAAATGAAATGTTTTGGTTGATAGAAAAATCGTTTGTTTTTCTTCATCAATTTTAAAATTGTGATACTTCCTGCAATGTAGAGAATATAGGTTGAAACAATAACCAAAATCACCGCAAGGAAAAATTTGAACAATGCTGAAATTGGGTTACTAATTTGCAAAGTCATTGAGTAAGCGACAATTAGCATAACAACACCAATCAAACTAATCACAAGACGACCTTTCGGTTCTTTTTCTCCAATGCTCTCAGATTTTAATAAATCAATTGACTTCGTGCGTTGCACATCCCACACGTCAACGAGATAAATCAATAAAAACAAAATGAAAAATTCTATCACGAGTTTCAAAATGACGGAGATTTCTAAGTGTAAGCCAAAATTACTTTCCCCGAGCAATTTCACCAAAACAAGAAACATCGCTTTTGAAAATACAAGCCCTACGATTAAGCCAATAACAATGGAAATCGCAAAAATGAACATTGCTTGTAAAAGAAGATACTTCCGCAAATCTCGTTTGCTCATGCCGAGAACGCTATATAATCCAAACTCTTTCTTACGTTTTTTCGCCACAAAAGAATGAGCGTATAAAACAAAGACAACGGTAAAAATCACGATGACAACATTCCCAAAACTTAAAAGTGTCTTGAGCGTTTCTGCTCCTTTCATCTTGTCAAGTGCGGGATTGTTCATGATGAGTTGCACGATTGTATTTAATACAAATGTCACAATCACACCGAAGATAAATGGATAATATTCCATTTTATTTTTACGAACACTTTGGCTCGCTAATTTTGCAAATAGCATTTTCTTACTCCCCTCTTGTGCTTAGTAAATTGGTCATAGTATTGCTAATCATGTTGAAAAATTCTTCATGACTTTTTCCTGCACGATAAAGTTGGTGAAATACACGTCCGTCTTTGATAAAAAGCACACGTGAGCTACGACTTGCGGCAAGTGCAGAGTGCGTTACCATAAGAAGTGTTTGCCCTTCTGCATTGATTCGCTCAAACATCTCTAGCACTTCTTCAGAGTTTTTGGAGTCTAACGCTCCAGTTGGCTCATCTGCAAGCACGATTTCTGGTTGTGTAATTAACGCACGAGCAATTGCTACACGTTGTTTTTGTCCACCAGAAAGCTCAAACGGATGTTTTTCAAGCAATTCCTCAATCGCTAATTGTTTTGCTAAAGGCTTGATTCTCTCTTCCATAATTGACAATTTTTGTTTCGCCAAAACAAGCGGTAAATAAATATTGTCTCGAACGGTAAACGTATCAAGCAAGTTGAAATCTTGGAAAACAAACCCTAAATGGTCACGACGAAACGCTGCAAGTTTGCCCTCTGGGATATTGGCAAGATCTTTGCCGTCAAGTAAAACTTCGCCCTCTGTTGCGACATCTAGCGTTGCCAAAATGTTCAATAGCGTACTTTTCCCTGAACCACTTTCGCCCATAATCGAAATAAACTCGCCTTTTTCTACTTCAAAATGCACATCTTTCAACGCTTGCACCGTTGTTGCACTAAATTTTGTTTGATATTGTTTTTTTACATGATTTACTTTTACAAATGACATGATGAGTCTCCTTATTTTTTTGTCTAGCTGCATGGTGCTGGAGTTTGGCAACTGTTCACAATGTCGCTTGAAGCTAACGCTTCAATGCTAGTCTTTCAAGAATCTTTGATTCTTAGAAAGACTGTATGCGAAACGAAGTGTAGCAGTAAATAAACGACAGTGTTCACTGTTACAAACTCCAAAACGCACCATTTCGCTTTTCTTTGTCTAGCTGCGAGGGGCAGGGGCTTGGTCGCTGTTCGCAATGCCACCTGAAGCTCTGCTTCAGGCAAGTAAATGGCATGGCTCTCTGCGACAATCTCCTGACCGCCCCTCTCCGCTTTTCTTTGTCTAGCTACGAGGGGCTGAAGTTTGGCAACTGTTCACAACAGCACTGGAAACTGCGTTTCCAGCAAGTAAATGCTGTGGCTCACTGTTGCAAACTTCAAAACGCCCCTCTTCGCTTTTCTTTTTATTATAGACCTTTTTTTCATAAAGTCAGCTTACAAATTTGATTGGAAACTTACAGTTTTGTAAGGTTGGAAAAACAAAAAAATCGCAGAGTTTTTTCTGCGATTTTTCCCTTATTCTGTCTTTAATGCTTTTACCGGGTCAAGTCTTGCTGCTTTTCTTGCTGGGAAATATCCTGCTAAAACAGCAATAAGCATGAGCGAAAGGACTAAGATGAGGTTTGGTAATAATTTCATTTGTAAAATGGAAATGCCTTTTGGCAAATTTAACGTGCTTGAAATTATTGGATTGAACAATGTTGCCAAAAAGGCAATGAAAATACCAATCATACTGCCAAGAAAACCAATGCTCGCTGCTTCATAGCGGAAAAGAGCGGAAACATCTCGTTTGCTCATACCTAGAGATTTCATAATCCCAATTTGACGAGTACGCTCTAATACGCTGATATATTGCGTGTTGATAATGCCAAAAACAGAGGCTAAAAGTGCAAGCAACCCAAAACCGATTAACCCTGCTTGTGCGACAAGAATTGCGTTTTTCATCGTTTTGCTTGTATCATAAAACGTTTGAGTGCCAGAGCCTTTTACCGTATCCAAAATCTTATCTTTGACTGCTTGAACGCTTGTTTCATCACTTTCTTTTGTCAAGACTTGAACGGAATGGCAGTATTCTTCCCCGTTTTTCGACTCTGGAAAATCGTATTGTTTCAACGTTGGAACACTTGCTGCACCTATTTTCACTTCCTGAACACCACTCACAACGGAATCTTGACTTTCTTCTACTGCAATAATTTTCATCTTCACTTTTACAGTTTTTAGATCCATCTCACTTTTTAGGGCAGGTGTATCTTCCTTACTATAATCATACAGCTCAAGCGTAACTTCTTTGCCAACGGCATCTTTTGCAGAGGAGAAACCTAGCGGTTTACAATACACTTTTGGTAAAACTATTTCATTTTTCCCGATTGTATTGTTCTTGATTTCACCAGCAATAATTTGGAGTTTTGCTGGATTGATTGATGTATGAATTTCTGCTGTTTTTGTCGTCCCCTCAGGTGTTTCGCCTTGATAAATCGCATTTGCCTGAATGTAAAAATCCTCCTCGGCTTTCGCCACACCTTCGATTTTCTTTATTTGCTCTAGTTCCTTTTTGGAAATCGTATAAGTAGACAAATCTGGTTCTTCTTCAGTTGGCGTGTCCCTTAGTTCGTCATTTGATTCAAACATATTCCCAAATTTTGTAATCGTCATTTCATTTATCGCCGAAACTTTTTCCGCCACATTGTAAATATATTCATTTGCCCCACCTCCCGCTGCAAGTGCCAGACAAATGGTAAATGCTCCAACTGAAATACTCATCGCTGTTAAAATTGTTCTACGCTTTGATTTTTTTATATTTTTCACTGCACGTTTTAAAATATCCGTCTTTTTCATGCTGATACTCCTCTTCTTTTCACGTTTTGCACTTCTCCGTCTTTAATCGTAATCTGCATATCACATTTTTCCGCTAACTCATTATCATGTGTAACAATCATAAGCGTTGTGCCTTTTTGATTTAACTCAAAAAGCAATTGCTCAATTTCCGCACCTGTCTGACTGTCTAAATTTCCCGTTGGTTCGTCTGCAATTAAGATTTTCGGGTTGTTAACAATTGCTCTTGCAATCGCCAAACGTTGTTTTTCTCCTCCACTCAAATCTCTCGCCAAACTTTTTTCCTTGCCCTCAAGCCCTACTTGCGAAAGTGCCTGACGAATGAGCGTTGTTCGCTCGCTAGATTTTGCGTTATTAATCTCAAGCGAAAGCGAGATATTGTCATATGCCGTCTCGTCTCCTTGCACAAAAAATTGCTGGAAAACAAACCCGAGTTTTTCCGCACGAAATTTATCTGTTTCTTTTTCGTTTAGTTTTAAAATATCCACGCCTTCGACAAATACACTGCCGCTGTCTGCTTTTTCAAGCCCGCTAATTGCGTGAATAAGTGTCGATTTTCCACTTCCACTTTTCCCTATAATCGCAATACTTTCTCCTGACTCCGCTTTAAAACTCACACTTCTCAACGCATAAAACCTGTTGGCTCCTTTTCCAAAACTCTTGCTAATACCTTTTACGTCTATCATTTTCTTTCTCCATTCGCTATTTTTCACTCGTTTTCAAGCTATGTGTTCACTATAACAAAATTTTTTTGATAAATTATTATCAAAATCTTAACTTTTCTTATGCTTTATTAAGAATTAGAAAAAGAACCTACGAGAATGTAATTCCGCATTCTCATAGGTTCTTTTATTTTTCTTGTATTTTTAATTTTCCTGCTTGAGTATCAATCTCAATTTCCGCACCGATTTCAAACGTGAAAATCGGCTGAGTGTGACCAAAGTCTAAATCATACATTACAGGTATTTCTTTTAAAATAGGGTATTTTGCAAGAATAAACAAAAGTAATTCTTCGCTCATACCTGTCGGTTTCGGAAACCGACCAATCATCAATGCTTTTGGTTTTGGATATATTTGCAAAATCGAACTTAACATTCGATTGAAGTCGTGATAGGTGTCCTCCTCGGCAAGCTCCAAAAATAGCACAGGATTTTTCGTTGTCGGCTGATACTCCGTTCCTTGCAAAAGAGCAAATGTCGTGATTTCCCCGCCAATGATCTCGCCACACGTCTTGCCACTCTGATAAACTTTCCACTCTGTCGCATAGTATTCCCTTGGAATTAACGGAATAAACCAATTGTCACTACTCCATTTTTCACTTTTTTCTAGGGAATAACTTGTATTTTGCACTGCACGTAACCACATTTCACTTTGGTATTCCTGCAAACCATTCATCTTGAAACTGGAATAGCTCGGGCCATAGTAAGTCACAAGTCCCGTTTTCACAAAAATCGCATTGAGCAGAGCGGTCGTGTCCGAATAGCCACAAATAATTTTCGGATTGTTTCGTATCAAATCAAAGTCCAAATAAGGCAAAATCTCGTTACAATTAAACCCGCCAATCACTACTAGCACCATTTTGACATTTTTATCCAAAAACGCATTGTGCAAATCTTTCACTCTGCTTTCAATCGTAGAAGAATGTACTAAGTCATCTTCTTCAAGATATTCGCCAAATGTCACCGTAAAGCCAAACGCCTCCAAACGCTCTTTCGCTGGAAAATTAACTTTCATTCCCCCGATTCTCGCAATCGAACTAGACGGACTCACCACTCGAATCTCATCGCCAACTTCTAATTTTTCTGGATAAATTTTTTTCATCTGAAACCTCTTTCTTGATGTGGGGATTTTTTCTATTATAACGGAGAATTTTTGGGAATGCAATGGGGGAGGAAAATCCTGTTCTAAATAAAACAACAAATCCTCAAAGCAAGTTCCACAGTGGTGGATGCGTGAAACTTACTTTGAGGATTTGTTTCGCTTAGATTTATTTTTAAGGGTAACTCTAAAAATTCAAGATTATCCAGAATTGTTAGTTTTGGCTTAAACGGATTTTTTAGAGTTCTCCTTTATATACATGATTTTAATTCAGATTGAAACAACCAACCGCCAAAATAAAATATCAAGCTATTTACAGCAAAACTTTAACACCTTTTTTACCTAGCATTATCCAGTTCCTCTAAGCTCTTCAATAATAATTCCACAAATTCTTTTCGTTTTACATCAAGCAATACAAAAGAGTTTGTTTTAGATTGTGTGACAAGCCGTTTGTCCGCAAATGTCATTCCTCGTGAAGCATTGTTGTCAGTAATAACATCTACATAATAATTTTCTCCGCAAAACATATCGGGTGCCAATAAATAGGCGATAGCACACAAATCATGCAACGGACTGTCTACAAATCCAAATTGTTTGCCACTTTCGTTGTAAAATGAAAGCAATTCGTACACTAATTGACTTACTCGACCTTTGTTTTTTAAAGATTGAATTTCTCCAAGAGTAATCGCTGCTTTTTCTGTTACATCTAATCCTGACATAATTATGTTTATCCCTGAATGAAATACGATATGGGCTGCCTCTGGATCGACAAAAATATTGAACTCTGCTAATGAATTGTAATTCCCTCTATCAAGCCCTCCCCCCATAATGCTAATGCACTCAATTTTGTCTTTAACCTCTGGAAAAGTTTTTAATAACAACGCAAGATTCGTCAACGGTCCTAAACCGACTAAAGTCGTTTTTCCCTCCGTTTTCATCAATGTTTCATACATATACAAAATCGCATTTTGTGATAAAACAGGATATTCTCCGTCCTCAAAAAATGGACCATCCATGCCAGAGTCGCCATGTGCTTCTGGAGCAATGGTCAAAGTTTTTACCAATGGCGTTTCCTGTCCTGCAACAAGTGGTGTTTTAGCATGAATAAATTGTAAAATGTTGCGAGCATTTTGCGTTACTTTTTCAAGCCGTTGATTGCCACCAATCGTTGAAATACCCAAAACATTGAGTTTCTCCGGATTCGCTAAAGCAACCAAAATAGCTAGAGCGTCATCATGCCCCGGGTCGCAATCTATCCAAATATTTTTCTTCATTGATTCACTTCCTCCAGCAACTCATCAATCGTCAAAACATCTCTCAAGCCTAATTGATTGGCTAATTGACAAATATAAGGTTGTTTCAAATCACTTATTTTTAGCACTTCCTCATTCCAAAATACTTCTCGTGCATGACTATCTAATTGCACTTGCTTATTTGACATGACAATGACTCGCTCAAATTTATTAACGACAAACTCCATATCGTGCGTTATCGTGATAACGAGTTTTCCTTGTTTAGCTAATTCGTCAATTATTACTCCTAGTCGCTCAATCGAGAGTCTATCTTGCCCTGCTGTCGGTTCATCTAATACTATGACTTGTGGATTCATTGCAATAACAGCTGCAAGTGTGACAAATTTTCGTTTAGAGTATGGAAGATTATACGGATGTTCCTCTAAATGTTCAAGTAAACCGCAAAGTTTTGCCGCTTCACGTACACGTTGCGTTATTTCACTTTCTTCTAAACCTAAGCGTTTCAAACCAAAGGAGATTTCTTTGTAAATACTACTTTGAAAAATTTGGTCATCTGGATTTTGAAACACATAACCTACTTTTTTAGCAACTTGAGCAGTCGTTTGGCTAGAAGTCGATTGCCCGTCAACTAGCACTTCTCCTTTTGTCGCCTTTAGCAAACCATTCATTAATTTCACTGTCGTTGTTTTTCCCGCACCGTTTTGTCCGATAATCGCAACTTTTTCTCCCAAATCAAAGCTCATGTTTACATCTTTTACAGCTTGATAACCATTTTCATAAGTATAATGTGCATTTCTCAGCTCTAAAAAACTCATGCTAACCCTCCATTCCTAAGCACGCTCACTGCTTCATCAACCGAAAGTGGAAGTTTGGCAAATTGTTTTCCTCTTTCTTGCATTTTCAAACAAAATAGCGTTGCCTGTGGCAATTGACCGCCAAATTGTAAAATTTCTGGATTGGTTAAAACGTCCTCTGTCTTACCTGAAAATTTAATTTCACCTTTTTGCATAACGAAAATTTCATCACAATATTGTGCCAACAAGTCTACTTTATGCTCCACGAGTAAAATCGTTTTACCTTGTTCTTTTAAAATCTGAACAATTTCAAAAATATCCTCGGTACTTTTCGGGTCTAATTGCGAAGTTGGTTCATCTAATATAACAACTTCTGGCTCAAGTGACAGCATAGACGCTAGAGCCACCCTTTGTTTTTGTCCTCCTGAAAGTTCGTAAGGATTTTTATTTACTAACGGTTGCAAATGAAACAACTCAATCAACTCATCTACTTTTCTTCTCATTTTTTCTGGTGAAACACCTAGATTTTCCATACCGTAAGCAAGTTCTTCTTCCACCGTTTCTTTTACACCAGAAATTTGTGTAAAAGGATTTTGAAAAGAATAACCGACAATCGAAGAAAGTTCTCCTACTGTATATTCCGAAATTGCTTTTCCCTTAATGAAAACTTCTCCTGTCAATTCACCTTGAAAGAAATTCGGGATAAATCCACGAATAATATTGCAAATACTGGTTTTTCCAGCCTCATTTTCTCCAAGCATTCCGTAAACTTTTCCTTTTTCAAACGAAAAGGAAACATTATGAATGACACTCTCCTTTTCTAAAGGATAACGATAACTTATATTTTTCAGTGAAACAATCATGATTTGCCCCCAATCCATAAATAAGCAATAAATCCGACCAGCATCAAGATAACCAATATATAGTCCAGTACCGTTTTTCGTACACTATAAAAACTTGTTTTTCTGCCAGTTGCCGAAAACGCACGACTTTCTAATGCTAGAACTCTTTCTTCAATTTGTTGAATGGAAGAAAGAACAAGCGGTCCAAGCATTGGAACAAACGCTTTTGCCCGCACTAAAACATTTCCCTCAGTCTCAATACCACGTGATTTTTGAGCATCTGTAATCGTCTTAGATAGAGCCGTCATCTGTGGAATCAGTTGAATGGTCGAAGCAATCACAAAAGTCATCTTTCTTGGAGCATTAATTTTTTCCATTGAATAAATAATATCTTTAACACTCGTCACTTGGAAGAACCAAATTACTGACGAACTAATTGCAACAATTTTTGATGTCATATTCAAACTTGTATCCAGTCCAATTTTTGAAAAATGGAGAAACGCAAATAGTGATTGCTCGTCACCATTTTTAATAATGCAAACTTGGATAACAAAAATAAAAAGAACGATGACAAAAATTGATTTCATAAACAAAGAGAGAAATTTTCCTGCACATTGCGAAAGTAATGCAACAATTATCATAAAAGGAAAAATACTATACTGAAAAGTATATCCCGGTACCATTACTCCTAAGACAATCACGAGTAAAACAAATAAAACTTTAGTTGACGGATACAATCTCGTTGCCCAATTATTCATGACGACTCTTCTCCTGTTCTCTTGATTTTTTCGATAGATAAGGGAAACCATAGTTTAATTTCACTAGAAATCGCTCTGGGATACGCTTAATAATAATTAAAGCAATTGTCATATTAATCGTAGTATTAATGATTCCCGAAATAATATTCGTTGTAAAAACTGCTTCCCAAATTTGTTTACCTGTCGTTAAAAATGCTGCGGTTAAAAGGTCCGTTCCGCTTCCTGTAACCCCTCCAAAAAGAAAGACTGTTACAACGGCAGACGACATTGCTGCAATAATCGCTCCTAAAGCTCCAGAGATTAGAATGCCGACAATATTGGTATACATTTTCCATTTTGAAAAATAACCTGTACTAAAACCTACGCACATCGCTACAAAGCCAAACGGAATGGCAATCGGATTGAGCGTGCCATTGACCACATTTCCCAATAAACCTGTAATCATCCCGACCCAAGGTCCTGCAATCATTCCAACCATAACTGTTCCAATTAAATCAATAAAAACAGGTAATTTCAACAGCGAAGAAAGTTGGTAACCAACTACGCTTAACGAAACACCTACAGGGATTAGCAATAATGCTAAAAGTGAAAAATCATATTTAATTCCTTGTTTCATTTTCATTTTTTTCTATTTCCTTTCTGCGGTTTCACTGCATGAAATCTTGAAACTTTCGCTTCGCCCGATCGAAACCTTTCTTCGCAAAGCCAGTTTCAAGAATCGTTGCTTTGCCAATTATTTTTGTTTCATTTGCTCACTCCACTTCCCCCAAAAAAGGCACACCCTCTTGAGCACCAGATTTTTGGACGGATAGAGAAGCTGCTTTGTTGGCAAATCGGATTGCTTTTTCTATTGAGTAACCCTTTACAATGCCAGAAATAAAGTAGCCATTAAACGTATCGCCTGCTCCTGTTGTATCAACTGGTGCAACTTTGTAGGCAGCTATGCGTTTAACGTTTGTTCCCTCAGCGTATAAAACGCCATTTTCGCCAAGTGTAATCAGGAGTTTTTCGGGATACGCAAGCACCATTTCCTCAAGAGTTTTCTCGGGAAATAGCTCTTTTGCCTCGTGTTCATTTGGAGTTAAAAAATGTACTTTTTCCAGCAGTTCATTTGTTACCGTTGTAACAGGTGCTGGATTGTACAGCACAGAAATATTCTTTTCCTCACAAACATTTAGCAATAACTCATTCATTTTAGGATTCACTTCGTTTTGAATAACCGCAAACGCACAGCCCTCAAGCAACCTCGCTATCTCGTGTTTCTCGATAAAATCTGAGGAATTGTTCGCCCCTTGAACAATCAAAATTCGGTTATCCCCTTGGCAAACCGTAATATGTGCCGAACCTGTCGGAAATTCCTTTGTCCGCACAATGCCACTTGTATCAATTCCCTCCTTTTTCAAATTTTCAACTGCTTCATCTCCGTACAAATCCGCTCCAACACAACCAATAAAGACAACTTCTTCACCACTTCGTGCAATGCTTAGTGCTTGATTTGCTCCTTTTCCACCAAAATAACGGTGGAAACTCTCGGCAATAATGGTTTCTCCTTTCTCGGCTATCCGTTTTGTTTCTACTACAAAATCGGTAGAAATACTTCCAAATACCGCTATTTTCTTCATGTACTAATTTCCTCTCCATGCAAAATTGTTTTCTGTAACCCATTTCATAATTATACTGTAACCGTTTCCTGTTTATTTGTCAAGTCTTTTTTGAAAAATATTTTTTGAGCAAGAAAAAAAGCCACCGTTAAGCGACTTTTTCTCTCTTTTTCATCAAATGTGCTGTCAATCACAAAGGAACTCTCCGTGTTTCGCTTTGAACTATCGAAGTATCGCATAAAAGGAATACCTGTAACTTGGTACACTTTCCCACTTGCTCCTCGTATTCTCATGCCGACAGAGAGGTTATCTATTTTTTTATCGTAATTTCTGTTTTTCCTTTGATAAAAAACATCCGTTTTACTTTGTGCAACTTTTCGATAACCTCCTTTATTCTGTAACAAGCACGTCAAAATCCTCTACAAATACCTCAAAGTCGCCCCCTCAGAAAGCGTAACTGGAAGAATAATCTGTTTTTCTTCGATTTCTTCCTCTTTCATCAAGCGAATGAGCTGTCTTGCAGACTCTGCCCCCATTTCATAGACAGGCTGGCGAATGGTAACGAGTTTTGGATAACACATTTCGCTAAATAAAATCCCGTCATAACCAATAATTTGCAGTTCTTCGGGAACTTTAATCCCTCGTGTCTGTGCCTCTTGCAAAATTGTCAATGCAAGCATATCGTGAGAGGCGATAACCGTGTCTGTTTGCGGGTACTCTCGAAAGAATCGCTCGGTGTATTCTTTCACTTTTTCTCCATTATAAGAGGAAATTTCCATGACTTCATATGGAATATTTTCCCTTGTTAGCACTTCCGAAATACCCTCAAATCTATCCACTGCCCCTTTCAAAGTTTTCGGTCCTTTGACAAGGGTGATCTTGTGAAAATTAGTTTTCAAAATTTCTTCGGCTGCCAATTTTCCGCCCTCATAATTATTGCAGAAAACAGCATAATCATCATCGTTATAAAAACGGTCAATACTGACAAATGGAACGTTGATATTCTCTGTTTTTTTCTCGGTAGACAAAATGCCCCCGATATTATTTTTAGCAAAAGTCAAAAGATATTCTTGATTTTGTTCTTCCGAATCTGTCGCATTTCCTAAAAGCATTGTATAGCCATGCTGATTGAAAACATCTTCTGCACCTTTGGCAAGCGTTGGGAAAAACGGATTTTCAATATCGGGTATCAACAAACCGACCAACTTTGATTTTTTCTGAAAAAGCGAGCGTGCCACTTCGTTTGGAACGTAGTGGAATTTTTGAATTGCTTGCTCAATTTTTTCGCCCGTTTCTTTTTTAATATACCCACTTTTATTCATATAGCGAGAAACCGTTGCAACCGAAACCCCCGCCTCTTTTGCTACATCTTTTATTGTAGTCATAACAATCCTCTCCAAAACCTGCAAAGTGTTTACTACTTCGCTAGGCGATAAAGTGCATCTGCATAAATTGCAGCCGCACGCAATAACACGTCAACTGGAATAAATTCATTTGCTTGGTGCATAGTATCCACATCTCCCGGGAACATCGCTCCAAATGCCACGCCACGCTCCATTAATCGACCAAACGTACCACCACCGATTACTTGCTCGTAGCCTTTTTCACCTGTATGATCTTCGTAAACTTCAAGCAATGTCGAAACAAGCGGATCTTCCATTGGCACATAGTGCGGTGTATGCTCATGTTCGCTCAAAGTAATTTCACTCACCAAATTTCCTACCGTTTTTGTTAAACCAGCCATAATTTCTTTGGCATCAGTCCCTTTCGGGTAACGGAAATTTAGAGCGATTTTGTTTTCGTCGCTATCCTTTTCAAAGAAAAATACTCCAGCATTCATGGTTAATTTGCCCATTTTTTCATCTTCACTGGCAACACCTAGACGTTCACCATAATGGTCGTTAAACGCAAAATGCCCTGCTGCCGTCAAAAAGTTCTTCGCCGCACCCTCAAACGCATATGCTACAAGGAAACGAGCCAAATAAGTCGCTCCGTTCACACCTGATTGTGGATTTGCTCCATGAGCGGATTTTCCGATAATCGTAACGGAAATTTTGCCCTCTTCTTCGCTCAATTCACCTTTCACCCCGTGAGCCTCAAGGAAAGCAGAAAGGTCTGCTTGCACATCTGAAAACGGAAGATTCGTAGTAAAAATCGCTGTCGCACTTTCTGGCACCATATTTTCACGCAACCCTCCTTTGAACGAATGAAGCGTAAACGCTCCACTATTGTCGCCTGCAAAATGCAGATATTCCGTAATATTTCCTTTTTCACCATTGATAATTGGAAATTCTGCGTCTGGAGAAAAACCAAAATCCGCTTTTTTTGCGTGTTGGAAATAATAATCCATATCCGCCCAGCCACTTTCTTCATCTGTTCCAATGATAAATTTGATTTTCTTAGAAAGCGGAACGCCTAACTCTTTTAATATTTTCAAGCCATAATAACAAGCAACAGTTGGTCCTTTGTCATCACTTGCACCACGTGCATAAATTTTTCCGTCACGAATTTCTGGATTGTACGGGTCGCTTTCCCAGCCATTTCCTGCAGGCACAACGTCCATATGTGCATATACACCAAGCGTTTCATCGCCAGTGCCATATTCAAATTCGCCTACATAGTTGTCAATATTTTTCGTTGCAAAGCCGTCTCGCTGTGCAAGTTCTAGCATTTTTTTCATTGCAGCCAACGGTCCCGGTCCAAATGGAGCCTCCTTCGTCGCTAACTCGTCCTCACGCTCTGATTTAACACGCAACAAAGTAAATAAATCCTCAATTAACGCCTCTTTTCGTGATTCCACTTCTTTTTTAAAATCAATGCTCATTCTTTTTTGCCTCCAAAATTAATATCAAACTAATATAAGTATATCATTTTCCCCAAAAAATTAGTACAATACAAGGTGTCAAAATAAAACTAAACAAGATTTTTGATATTTCGGAAGTTCCTTGATAAGATACGCAAGTGGAAAACAATTCCACAAAAATTTTTGCTTGAATATTAGGGGACTACTTGTGGGGAGTGGATTACTCTCAAGCAAGAAACAAAAATTAGGGGGTATTTTTTTGCAAACAGAACACTTAACACCAGCACGTCGCTGGCTCATTTTGGTCGCAGTCGGACTGTTCACCTTTATGTCTACACTTGATTCTTCTATTGTCAATATCGCTCTGCCGACTATTTCTAAAGAGCTTGGCATTCAGATGAATCAGGCAACTTGGACGGTTTCTATTTATTTAATCGCCGTAAGTGCCATGCTCATTTTCTTCGGTCGTCTGGGCGATTTAATCGGAAAAATCCGTGTTTTCCGTGTTGGAACGCTGATTTTCACTATCGGCTCCTTGCTGTGCGGATTAAATTTCGGTCTCGAGTTTCTGCTATTCGCTCGATTCGTCCAAGCACTCGGTGCTTCTATGACCATGAGTAATAGTTTTGGCATTACCACTAGCTGTTTTCCGCCAAAAACACGTGCGAGAGCTATGTCTATGATTGGTATTTTCGTTGCCCTAGGTTCCGTTACAGGTCCCGGACTTGGTGGATTGCTCTTGCAAGTTTCTCACTGGAGTTCTATTTTCTGGGTAAACGTGCCAATTGGAATTTTCGCCATGATTCTCGGAGAAAAACTTTTCCCGAAAGAGCCAAAACAACCACTTGATAGGAAACAACTCGACTGGTGGGGAACTATTTTGTTCTTCTTTTCTATCGGCAGTCTCTTTCTCGGTATTGAAATCGGGCAAAATCAAGGGTTTAATCAGCCAATTACCGTGGTTTCAGTCATTTTGGCGGTTATTTTATTCGTCCTATTTATTCTGTGCGAAATGAAAACTAAGACACCGATGATTCAGCTGAAAATGTTTAAAAACTCCTTGTTTTCAGTAAGTCTTATCAGTGCCATGCTCATCTTTGTAACAAACTTTTTCGCAAGCATTTTAATGCCGTTCTATCTTCAAGATTTGTTGAAATATTCTCCGGGAAATGCGGGGATTTTGATGATGGTGTTTCCTCTTGTTATGATGGTGGTAAGCCCAATCGGAGGGTATTTGGGCGACCATTTCGACAAGGAAAAAATTGCTGTTGCAGGAATTTTCCTCGTCGCAATCGCACAACTTGGCTATACTTATTTTGCAGCGGACACAAGTTGGTGGTTTATCGTGATTTTCACCGTTTTTAACGCCGCAGGGGCAAGTCTTTTCCAATCGCCAAACAACGCTCTCGTCATGGAAAGTGTTGAAAAAGACTATCTCGGTGTCGCAGGGAGCATCAATGCTCTAGCTCGAAATCTCGGAATGATTACAGGGATTTCCATTGCCACTACTACCCTTTTCAGTACGATGAGCAAGAATATCGGGTATCGTGTGACAACGTACGTTGAAGGGCGTGACGATATTTTCCTAAACGGTATGCACGTTGCTTTTTACGTTTCATTTGGGATTTCAGTTGTTACATTAATTATTGTTGTCGGGAGAATGTTGAAAAAAAGCAAATAAAAAAGAAACCAGAGCATTGTGTCACTGCTCTGGTTTTTTTAAATCCCCTTATGATGAGAAGGCTCTCTTGCCCTCTCTCATTGTTTCCTTGATTAAATGAGCAAAAAAACAACTGTTCTACATTATAAAGTGTTGTTCTTTTGTTCCTTTCTCTCTAATCTTTTGATAGGATAGGATAGGATAAAATTTTATACTAAAATAAACGATCCTCACCTTATCGCTTTCTCAAGGGAATGTTCGTGATTTCGAGATAGTTCTAGCCCGTTATTTTTTGAAAAAGCTCTCTGAAACTGAGAAAAGCTCGCATTGGCAAGCCTCTCGTTTTTTTGCATAAATAGACAAAAGCCTTTCTTTTCGCCGTTTGTAAAGCAGTTTAAACTCAAAGGAAAAATTATTATTACGCTTTTAAGCAAAAAATAGTAATTAATTTTAGGTATTGCAATTCCTTTTTAACTTTATTATAATAAGGACGTAAAACGGTAGTTTTTAATTTATTTTTTCCTACTATTTTTATGCTAGAATGAGGAGGGGCTATTCTTATGTTATTAGAATTATTAGAGCCGAAAGAGAAAATCAAGTATGAGATGGTGTTAGCCATTGAAAGATACGGAGTAGCTTCGGCGAATGCTTACTGGTTTGAAACGTTGCCCGAGTTTGCCTACTACAAAAAATCTCGTTCTACTTATGAACGCTACATTAACGAAATTGACAACGATATCAAAGATGCAGGGATTTTTGATAAAATTCCCCTAGAAAATCGAGGAAATGCCTTATTTTTAGAGCCTACCTCCGTGGTGCAATCTGCCTACCTTAGCAACTATTACCTTACACACTCTGTGAAATTCTTCCTACTTTTGCTTGCTTTCCGACAAGAAAAGGTAGAGCTTACAGACCTCTGTGAATTAGTAGACAATAATTGCCTGCCTACATCAAATGACAAAGAATACAAAGGAGTTTCCAAGTCAACGATTTACAAAAAAACAAATATGTTCAACCGCCGTTTTGAAAATCTCGGATTTTCGTTTGATCATAATTTACAGCTTATCGGCAACGAGCAACAGCTTAGAGTGCAACTTCATCAGTTTTTCTTGTCAAATGCAGCACTCTTTTTCGCTGAAAAAACACTGCCCGACAAGGAATTGATTGCCGATTTTCAATTTATCTACACGCAAGTGCAAGAAATGGTCAACGATAACCCAGAGCTTTTCGGAAACATGAAATCAGAGGAACAATTGAGTTTTGCAGTTTTCCTTTTCGTTTCATTCACTCGTATCAACACCAAGCACTATATGAAACGAGATCATCTATCACGCTATTTTGATATAGCCAATCGGATTCCGAAAGAATTAGAACCAAAACTAACTGTACTTCGTAAAATTTTGAAAATTTTCAATCCCCCAGCAGAAGTGTTGGACTTAGAGTTAAAAAATATCGCAGTCTTTTTCTTCTTGTATATCCAACCGCTAGAGAACTCAAAACTGCCATTTTCAGAAACTTACTCTGAACGTGTTGATTATCTCTTGGAACTTTTTGACAATAGTTTTGAGAATGTCTTTTTTCTACCTATGGAAAATCAAGAAAGAGAAAAAATTCACGATATTCTCCCCTCTATTATTGCCAGATTGATTTACAATCAGGACTATACACGAAATATCACAATGGAAAACGCCTATTTCCTACGGAAATTTCCATTATCTTGTCAGGTGGCAAGAAGTTATGCACGGGTTTTGCAAAAAGAACTTTACACTTCTGCATTATCAAGAAATGATGCGGAAAACGTAACGACACACGTTTTCCTTCAGTTGGTGCGTAGCATTATTACTGTGTTTTTCAAAAGCAAGAAAATTGACCAGCCTTACTTTCGGTTTACGCCTCCTGTTTTTATCTGCGTAGAAAATATGTATGACCCTTACCGAAATGAATACATTCAATTGATTTTGTCCAAGCACGTGGATAAGAATTTGATTTTTTCTGAGAAGTTGACGGATACAACGGATATATTTGTGGGCAATACTTTGCCAATGCAAGACATTTCAAAAGAAACAACTGTCTTTCTTTGGGATAAAGTAATTTCTGAGCAAATGATGGAAACCTTTAGAGTCGTCGTTGACAAAATTTATTTGGAAAAAATGGACGAACGCAGACGCGAGGCTCATGAAAAGGCGAGAAAGTCCTTACAGGAAAAAGGTGAATTGGCTTAAAAAAATCCCCTCATATCTTGAAACAGATACGAGGGGTTGTTTAGCAATTTATCAGATTTTATTTCAATAGAAATCAACCGTTCAAAAATAGACGATAAAGAGAATAAGCGAGATAAAGAGCAATTACTAACACTCTTAAAATTCGAAGTTCTTTCTTTTTCTGTTTTTCCTTAGGAAAAGAATAAAAAATTTGAGAAAATAGGAAAATGATTGTTATTACAATATAATCTATCATTGTGTATTTTTCCCGTTATCTACTACTCGTGCAATTGAGATTTTGTTTTGGATTGTTGGCATAATAAAGCTCTCCTTATAACGTTAGTGAATGTCTGTGCATTTTTAATTCTATAAAACTAAAAGTCTGTTCAACACTCCATTTTCCTAATTTTTAATAATTGTACCATAAAAATTTTTTTGCGGTTAAAATACGGATACCTCTAAAAACTCAGGCTTATCAAAAAATGCTAGTTTTGGCTTAGACGGAGTTGTTAGAGGCATTATAATAGAAAAATCGCTGAAAATCAACATTTGAGAGAATGAGGTTTCTGCGATTTTCTGTTTTTAAATTGTTTAAAGCTATACTTTGAATCTTGTCACAATCTTTTTGTTAACTCAATTATTTTGCGAAAGTCTTCTTTTTAGTGCTGCTTCAAACTCGTCATTTGAATATCCCCTTGAGCTTTCGGCAGCTTCCTCCGTATTCTTATCTCGGGACCATGAATCCATTTCTTCATTGGGGAACCATGATTCCAATTCTTCCAATGTTACAGGACCTTTAAATGTTTTTACAGAGCCAATCACTTCTCCAGTGATGATGTCCAAAGCATCTATCGTTTCACCTGAATAAGCTTCGTCCATTGTCCTTATAGCTTTATGTTCGGCTTTTTGCTCTGAAATTTCTGTTTGCTTTTTAGTGCTTTCTTGTTTTAATTCTCCATTTACTTGGGTTGAAACTAATACTCCAACTGCAAAAATTGAAGAAATAAGTAGGGTTGTTAAAAAAATTTTTTTGTTCATGGTACAATACCTCCTTAACAGATAAATTTTCTATTTCACCATAAAATCTTTTCATTTGCGTAGATTATACCACAAAAAATTTCTTGACAATTAGCCGAAACGGAAAAAAAATTAACCAAAAACACTTTTTACAAAAAAATAAACTAGAGATATGCCTATTCCATTTTTTCTTGATACAAATTCATACATAATCCTAAAATCATAAACTTCGCAAAAGAGTTCCTAGAATGTAAAAAGAATCGTTCGTGAGTGGAAAGTTACAATTTGTGACTTTCCGCTTTTTTTCTTTAAAATGTTGTGATATACTTTCCATAAAGAAAACGGTTCATAATAAAGAAAAAAATATTATTTTTTGGATAAAAGTTATTTTTTCCAGAATTTCCTAATAAAAATGATTGGAGGAAGATTACATGATTATAGAAAAAATAGAAAATGCCTTAACAACGCTAAAAGTACCATTTGTTTTCGCAGTTCATATGAAAAGCGAAAAAACGTTGTTGAAAAAGAATCTATTGCAGCACTTGAAAGATTTTGTCGAAGATGAATTTTGTCATCGCTATTTTCTCATACAATTTAGAAAATTAAAGGAACTAGGGAATCACGAACATAAGTATGAGCAGACAATTGTAGACGCTTTCGGAATTAATTATTTCTTAACCTATGTTAAAGAAATGGATTTAATGATACTTGCAGGAGGTTACCGTGTGCCATGCATTTCCTATGATTTTATCGATTGTGAATACACTCGTTTAGATAGATTGTCAAAGCAATTTCCAAAAAAGGAAAAAATAGAAGTAGAACGTATCTTTTCTAAGATAAGATGTGAAATCAGTCGAATTGCTTCTAACGAAGAAGTCCGATTGCTGACAGAAGTAATTGCTTTTTTAAAAAAAGATTTTTCAATCAATCATTCGATAGCCACAGTCGCAAAAGAGTTAGTCTGTTCTGAAAAAACAATAGCCAAGTGCATTAAAAATCAAACTGGAAAAAATTATTCTCAATATTATACTTATTTAAGAATGGAATTTGCAAAGAGCTTACTAAAAAATTCTGAACTACACATAAATGAAATTGCTTTTCTAACAGGATTTTCGTTTGCTTCTTCCTTTAGTAGAACATTTAAAAAACTTTATAAAATTACTCCAAATAAATATAGAAAAATCGAAAGTTTTAATTTGCCAAAATGAACGACTCAAACCCACGCTCTACATCTTATCAAATCCTATCAAACCAATAGAACACTTTTCCTAGATGTTCTATTGGTTTGATTTTTTTCAACACCTAACTTTTACATCCTTTCCAAAAAAACATAGCCAAACACGACAATAAATTGTTCGTTTCTGACAAAATTATAAAATCTATCATTTTTTATTTGAAAGAAACGGTAGAAAAATGTAAGCTATATAAAAAAGGGAATTTTAATGCTGATTTAATTTTAGAATTAATTGGGAATCATCAAATAAAATCAAAAGGAGGGTTTACATTGGAAAAAGGAGTGCTACTAGAAAGTTTGGGGGAAATAGATTTGCCATTTATTCATGTGAAGGATACGGAAAATGAACGATTTCTACTTTACAAAAATGAAGGGAAATTTGTAAGAGAATTAGTAGAAAATGATTGGATTAAAAATTTATTCAAAATCCAAACTTACAAATTGCGACAAAAAAATATTGCTAACTTGAATCGAATGTTTGGTAAAGAACCATGTGAAGAAATTTCATTTTGCGAAATGCTTTTAGGGAAAAGTTTTTATATTTTCCATGATTTTTTAGGATTGACTTTTTGCATTATCGAATTTCCTTCAAAAAACATCTTGATTATCGCTGGTGCTTATCAAAGCGAGAGTTCAGAGGAGATTGCTACATTTAAAAACGAGGAATTTTTAAAACTCATGAAACTCAGCAAACAATTTCCAAAAAAGAATCTGTATTTTACAGAAACAATTTACCACGCACTACATCATCAAGTAATTCATTGCCTATTTAGCAAAAATGAGAGGGAATTAATGGAAATTGTCGCTTTTTTGAAGAAAGATTTCTCCATTCATCACTCGTTAAGCGAATTAGCTGAAAAATTCACTCTGACGGAACGAACAATTCAACGTCGTTTTCAAATGATATTGAACATGAGCTTTACAGAATTTTATCATATTTTGAAAATGCAATATGCCAGAAAATTACTGATGAGAAAACATTATACAATCGAAGAAATTTCCGCTCAAACTGGCTATGGCACAGTTTCTTCCTTTCTCAATGCATTCAAACGATTTTACGGCTACACACCTAGGTAAAAAATAGAGCCTGCTCGAAAAGCAGACTCTATTATTTAGTTTGTCTAGCTACGAGGGGCATGGTTTTGGTCGCTGTTCGCAATGCCACCTGAAGCTCTGCTTCAGGCAAGTAAATGGCATGGCTCTCTGCGACAAAACCATGAACGCCCCTCTTTGCTTTTCTATTGTCTAGCTGTACGGGGCTGAAGTTTGGCAACTGTTCACAATGTCGCAAACTCCTGAACGCCCCGCTCGCTTTTCTTTCCTACTCTTCTTCTGAGTCCTCGGCTGCAAGTTGTTTTTCAATGTCTGCGATTGAGTACACATTTTCACTGACAGTTGCCACTTCGTCTTTTGGCTCCATGTTGCGATAGCGAGCCATACCTGTACCAGCAGGAATGATTTTCCCGATGATAACATTTTCTTTGAGTCCAAGAAGTGGGTCTTTTTTGCCACGAATAGAGGCATCTGTCAAGACACGTGTTGTTTCTTGGAATGAGGCAGCTGACAAGAATGAATTTGTTTCCAAACTTGCTTTCGTAATTCCTAGAAGAACAGGACGAGCTGTTGCTGGTGTGCCACCATTCATCAAGGTTTCGTAGTTTGAGTCTTTGAAATCTTGAATATCCAAAAGTGTTCCCGGTAAAATATCCGTATCTCCCGGATCCATGACACGCACTTTACGCAACATTTGACGTACCATTACCTCAACGTGCTTATCTCCGATTTCCACCCCTTGCGAACGGTAAACTTTTTGCACTTCGGCAAGAAGATATTGTTCAACGGTTAGAGCATCACGAATAGAAAGCAAGTGTTTTGGTTCGATAGAACCTTCTGTTAAGGCATCTCCACGATGAATACTGTCGCCTTGAGAAACTTTCATGCGTGCAGTGTAAGGCACTGTATATTCTTCTTCGCCAGTATTTCCTTTCACGGTTACACGTTTTGTACGAGTTGCAGGGTCTTCAAAAATTTCTTCGACGATACCTGTCACTTCTGTTACGACCGCTTCCCCTTTAGGATTCCGTGCTTCAAAGATTTCTTGGATACGAGGGAGACCTTGTGTAATATCTTCACTAGAGGCAACCCCACCCGTATGGAATGTACGCATGGTCAACTGAGTACCAGGTTCTCCGATAGATTGAGCGGCAATCGTTCCGACTGCTTCACCTACTTCAACGGCATCTCCTGTGGCAAGGTTCATACCATAACAATGTTTACATACACCATGTTTTGTATTACAAGTAAATACTGAGCGAATGGTTACTTCTTCTACACCAGCACCTACGATTTCACGTGCAATGTCTTCTGTAATCAATTCATCTTGGTCAATGATTACTTTATTCGTCTCAGGGTGGAATACTGTTTTTCTCGTATAACGACCAATTAGACGTTCTTCAAGCGTTTCTACGATTTCGTTTCCGTTCTTAATCGTAGAAATACGCAAGCCTCTGTCTGTTCCACAGTCATCTTCACGAATAATGACATCTTGTGCCACATCAACCAAACGACGAGTAAGGTAACCTGAGTCGGCTGTTTTTAACGCTGTATCGGTCATCCCTTTACGAGCACCATGTGTAGACAAGAACATTTCCAAGACTGAAAGTCCTTCACGGAAGTTCGATACGATTGGCAATTCCATAATGCGACCGTTCGGTGCCGCCATTAATCCACGCATACCCGCAAGCTGCGTAAAGTTGGAGATGTTCCCACGGGCTCCAGAATCACTCATCATAAAGATTGGGTTGTTGTCATCCAGTGCATCGGCAAGTTTTCCTTGGATTTCGTCTTTTGCACTATTCCATGTGTTGATAACCGCTTGGTAACGCTCATCATCTGTGGCAAATCCACGGCGGAAGTTTTTCGTAATCAGCTCCACTTGTTCGTGTGCTTTTTCAATAATTCCCGCTTTTTCTGGAAGTGCAGAAATGTCCGCAATCCCTACCGTTAAACCTGCATGAGTAGAATGGTGATAACCCAAATCTTTCATGCGGTCAAGCATTTCACTTGTCAATGTCGTGCGGAAAATCTTAAAGACTTCGGCAATGACATTCCCAAGATTTTTCTTCTTAAACGGTGCTACAAGTGGTTGGCTCTCAATATAAGATTTCACATCTTCACCACGAGCAACGAAGTATTTATCTGGCGTTTTTTCCGTCAAATTGCTTTGCGTTGGCTCGTTCAAGTATGGAAATTCTTTCGGCATAATCGAGTTGAAAATAATTTTCCCAACCGTAGTCACAAGGATTTTCTCTTTTTGCTCTTCGGTAAATGGTTTATCCAAATCAGCGGCAAGTGGCGAGATACCTACACGAGAGTGCAAGTGAACATATCCGTTTTTGTAAGCCATGACCGCTTCATTTGCATCACGGAAAATCATCCCTTCACCCTCACGACCTGCTTGTTCCATTGTCAAGTAGTAGTTTCCTAGTACCATATCCTGAGACGGTGTAACCACTGGTTTTCCGTCTTTTGGATTTAGAATGTGTTCAGCAGCCAACATCAATAGACGAGCCTCTGCTTGTGCCTCTTCAGAAAGCGGCACGTGAACCGCCATTTGGTCTCCGTCAAAGTCGGCATTGTACGCCTCACACACAAGCGGGTGCAAACGAATCGCACGCCCTTCAATCAAGACAGGCTCAAACGCTTGGATACCTAAACGGTGCAATGTAGGTGCTCGGTTCAAAAGAACTGGGTGTTCTTTAATAACATCTTCTAATACATCCCAAATATCATCATCTAAGCGTTCAATTTTACGCTTCGCATTTTTAATATTGTTTGCAATTTCACGTTCAACCAATTGGTGCATTACAAATGGCTTGAACAATTCAATCGCCATTTCTTTTGGCAGACCACATTGATACATTTTAAGGTTTGGTCCCACAACGATTACGGAACGTCCTGAGTAGTCTACACGTTTTCCGAGCAAGTTTTGACGGAAACGACCTTGTTTCCCTTTCAACATATGAGAAAGAGATTTCAACGGACGGTTACCCGGTCCTGTTACAGGGCGACCACGGCGACCGTTATCAATCAAAGCGTCCACTGCTTCTTGGAGCATACGTTTTTCGTTTTGCACGATAATATTCGGTGCGTTCAAGTCAAGTAGACGTTTCAAACGATTGTTACGGTTGATGACACGGCGATACAAGTCATTCAAATCACTTGTCGCAAAACGTCCACCTTCAAGCTGTACCATTGGACGTAAATCTGGCGGAATAACTGGCAATACGTCCATGACCATCCAGCTTGGTTTGTTGCCAGATTTGCGGAACGCATCCAAAATATCCAAACGGCGAATAGCTTTTGTACGCTTTTGACCTGTTGCGTCTTTCAGCATTTCTTTTAATTCACCGATTTCTTTTTCCAAATCTACACCGTCAAGCAGTTGCTTAACCGCCTCTGCTCCCATAAGTGCGTGAAATTCCATGCCATAAAGGCTACGTTTTTCACGATATTCACGTTCTGAAAGAAGTTGTTTTTTCTCAAGCGGAGTGCTACCTGCATCAATAACCACATAGCTTGCAAAATAAATAATTTCTTCTAAACTTCTTGGTGACATATCAAGAACAAGTCCCATACGGCTTGGGATTCCCTTGAAATACCAAATGTGTGACACTGGTGCTGCAAGCTCAATATGAGCCATGCGTTCACGACGTACTTTAGAACGAGTGACTTCTACTCCACAGCGGTCACAGACAATGCCTTTGTAACGGATTCGTTTGTATTTTCCACACGCACATTCCCAATCTTTTGACGGACCGAAAATGCGTTCATCAAACAAACCCTCTTTTTCAGGTTTAAGAGTACGATAGTTAATCGTTTCTGGCTTTTTGACTTCACCATAACTCCAGCTGCGCACTTTTTCAGGCGAGGCAAGACCGATTTGCATACTCTCAAATTTATTCACATCAATCAAGTTTTTCCCTCCAATTCAACTTTTCTGCGACACTTCTCGCAAAAAGGTCTGTTTTCTTATTTAAATTTTTCTATTTAATAAAGAACTAGAGAGGATATTGCGAAGTTTTCACTTTTTCATTCGAGCAAAATCGAACAATCGTTTCGCTCGAATGATGTTCGTGAAAAATTCTTTATCCCTTACTCTTCGCCTTCTTCTGTTTCTTCTTGTTGTGCGTCAGTTTCCTCTTCAGAAGTGTTTTCACCTTCTGCCTCAGCATTTTTGGCTTGTTTTGCTGCCATTTTCGCTTGATGTTCTTCTGCATATTTTGCCAGTGCATCAACAGTAATCAAATCATCATCATCGTCATCCATATCACGTAATTCGACTTCTTGTTCCTCATCGTCCAATACACGCATATCAAGTCCAAGTGATTGCAATTCTTTCACTAATACACGGAAACTTTCTGGTACGCCAGGTTTTTGAATACGTTCGCCCTTGACAATTGCCTCGTAAGTTTTCACACGTCCTACCACGTCATCTGATTTGTACGTAAGGATTTCTTGCAGAATGTAAGCCGCACCGTATGCTTCCAATGCCCATACTTCCATTTCTCCAAAACGTTGTCCACCAAATTGTGCTTTCCCACCAAGTGGTTGTTGTGTAACAAGTGAGTACGGTCCAATCGAACGAGCGTGCAATTTATCATCAACCATGTGGTGCAATTTAATCATATACATCACACCCACAGATACACGGTTGTCAAATGGTTCACCCGTACGTCCGTCATAAAGAACAGTTTTCGCATCTCTTGCCATACCCGCCTCTTTAACAGTCGCCCACAAATCTTCATCACGAGCTCCGTCAAATACTGGTGTAGCAATATGAATACCAAGCGTTCTAGCCGCCATACCTAAGTGAAGTTCCATTACTTGTCCAATGTTCATACGACTTGGTACCCCAAGTGGATTCAACATGATGTCAACAGGGGTTCCGTCTGGAAGATAAGGCATATCTTCTACTGGCAAGATACGTGAAACAACCCCTTTGTTTCCATGACGTCCCGCCATTTTGTCTCCAACGTGAATTTTACGTTTTTGTACGATATAAACACGCACGAGCATATTGACACCTGGTGCAAGTTCATCATTGTTTTCACGAGTGAAAATTTTCACATCATGCACAATTCCGTCCGCACCATGTGGCACACGAAGTGAAGTATCACGCACTTCACGAGCTTTTTCACCAAAGATAGCGTGCAACAAGCGTTCTTCTGCGGTAAGTTCTGTTACACCTTTTGGTGTTACTTTCCCGACAAGCAAATCGCCCTCTTTTACTTCAGCACCAATGCGGATAATTCCTAGCTCATCAAGGTTTTTCAACGCATCATCCCCAACGTTTGGAATTTCACGTGTGATTTCCTCAGGTCCTAGTTTTGTATCACGTGCCTCACTTTCGTACTCTTCGATATGAATAGAAGTATAAACATCATCTTTTACTAAGCGTTCACTCATGATAACCGCATCTTCATAGTTGTACCCTTCCCACGTCATAAACGCAACAAGTGGGTTTTGACCAAGAGCGAGTTCGCCGTCTTGCATGGAAGGTCCGTCTGCGATAATTTCATCTACATCTACTTTGTCTCCCGGTTTTACAAGCGTGCGTTGGTTGTAAGAGTTCCCTGAGTTTGAACGACGGAATTTGGTTACCCCATATTTATCGAGACTTCCGTCCTCACGGCGAATACGGATTTCATCTGCATCTGCATATTCTACAACTCCCGCATGGTGTGCAAGCAAAGCACTACCTGAGTCATGTGCCGCTTGATATTCCATTCCTGTCCCAACAAATGGAGCGTGCGGGTCAATCAATGGCACCGCCTGACGTTGCATGTTCGCACCCATCAAGGCACGGTTACTATCGTCATTTTCCAAGAAAGGAATACACGCTGTCGCCACTGCGACTACCTGTTTTGGCGAAACGTCCATATAATCAATTCTGTCTGTTGAAATTTCGATATTGCTACCTGTTGAACGTGCCATTACGACATCTGTTTTGAACGTTCCGTCTTCATTTAACGGTGAGTTCGCTTGGGCAACAACGTACAAATCTTCCACATCAGCAGAAAGATAATCAATCTGATCGGTTACACGACCATTTGCCTTATCTACACGGCGATACGGACTTTCAATGAAACCATATTTATTAATCTTCGCGTAAGAAGATAAGTTATTAATCAAACCAATGTTTGGTCCTTCAGGTGTTTCAATTGGACACATACGACCATAGTGAGAATAGTGTACGTCACGCACTTCATATCCTGCTCTATCACGTGTCAAACCGCCCGGCCCTAAGGCTGACAAACGACGTTTGTGGGAAAGCTCAGAAAGCGGGTTGTGCTGGTCCATGAACTGCGAAAGCTGAGAAGAACCGAAGAACTCTTTGATACTTGCAACCACTGGACGAATGTTAATCAAGTGTTGTGGTGTCAACGTTTCAGTGTCTTGTACACTCATACGCTCACGTACCACACGTTCCATACGAGAAAGACCAATACGGAATTGATTTTGCAATAATTCCCCAACTGAACGAATACGACGGTTTCCTAAGTGGTCAATATCGTCCACATTGCCAATTCCTTCCATTAAGTTGAAGAAATAGCTCATGCTGGCAATAATGTCACTTGGTGTAACGATACGTGTATGCTCGTCTGGATAAGCATTCCCGATGACATTGACAATGCGTTCACTATCGTTTGGCGAGTACACTTTAATCGTTTGAATGTCTACTGGCTCTGTAACAACGGCATCATCTGTTGGATAAAGTGTTGTCTTGTTCAAACCATTTTCAATATGCGGAGCTAAAGTTTCCAACACTTCATGGTTAAGAACCGTTCCTTTTTGTACGATTACTTCGCCCGTTTCAGCGTCAGCCAATGTTTCCGCTAAGGTCAAATTCAATAGACGTGTTTTCAAGTCTAATTTTTTGTTGATTTTGTAGCGACCAACCGCTGCCAAGTCATAACGTTTTGGGTCAAAGAAACGTGCGTTTAACAAGTTTCTTGATGAGTCCGCCGTTTTTGGTTCTCCCGGACGTAGACGCTCGTAAATGTCTTTTAGCCCTTCTTCCGTACGAGAATCGCTTGCGTTTTTATGAATATCTTTTTCAATGGTGTTGTGTAGACTTTCTGACTCACCGAAAATATCTAAAATCTCGGTATCTCCTGGAAATCCTAATGCACGAACAAGTGTCGTCAATGGAATTTTACGTGTACGGTCAATACGCACATAGCTAATATCCTTTGCATCTGTTTCAAGTTCTAGCCATGCACCACGGTTTGGAATAACCGTTGTTCCAAAGCCTAGTTTTCCGTTCTTGTCTTCTTTTCCGTGGAAATACACCCCCGGACTTCTGACAAGCTGAGAAACGATAACACGTTCCGCACCGTTAATGATGAATGTTCCCATTTCCGTCATAAGTGGGAAGTCGCCAAAGAACACCTCTTGTGACTTGATTTCGCCTGTTTCTTTATTGGCAAGACGAAGTGTCACGTGAAGTGGAGCAGAATAGTTCGCATCATGAATACGAGCTTCTTCTACTGTATATTTGGCATCTTTTAATTCATAACCAACAAATTCCAATGAAAGATTGTCATTGAAATCATTGATTGGCAATACGTCCTCAAACATTTCTTTGAGTCCCTCGTCAAGAAACCACTGATAAGAATTTGTTTGAATTTCCGTCAAGTCTGGTAATTCTAACGCCTCGGAAATGCGTGCAAAGCTACGACGCTCGCGATGTTTTCCATATTTGACAATATGTCCAGCCAAGTTCAACACCTCTTGTTCTATAATTTTTTCATTGCGGAAACAGCCAATTGCGATATTACAAATATTACATTTTGTTTACTTTTTCGTTAAATATCACATTTTAACTGATTTTTAGGCACAAAAAAAGCTTAAACAGAGATTGACTGCCGCCAAATTCCGTTTCAGCTCTATGAAAGCGTATGAGGACAATATTTCTCACTCGCTTATGTGTTTTTATCCGACAATAACTTCAATTTATCATTTTAGCGTATAACTTCTTGATTGTCAAGAGGAATGGCAAATAAATTATACTCAAAAAGAAATGGAAAAAATAGCAGTGTAACTCCCAATTAGCACACACAATACGTATGCTAATCGGGAGTTACACTGTCATTTTCTTATTTTCGGGTTCAATAATTGTTTGATTGAATCATTCGTCCATAATTCAATCACCAGTAACAAAATGCTAACCACTAGCAAAATAATTGGATATTTCATTGCCTCATGAAGAAAATTTCCTTCTCCATTCATCACAATTTTAGAGATTTCAATACCACAAAAAAGAAACATGGAGAATGAAAAGCAAATTGCACTAGATATAAGAAACATAGTCTCACTCTTTTCTATACTTGTATCCAACGATACTCAAAATGATCAAATTTTTTACTGAAGATTCATAACAGCTAAAACACACCAAAATTCACGTTTAAAAAACGATTTTCATTTAAACGTTTACATAAAGGAGTCGTCAAATCCCGTTTCAGCTCTATAAAAGCGTATGAGGACAATATTTCTCACTCGCTTATGTGTTCTTATCCGACAATAACTTCAGTTACCATTTTATCATGTGTGTCGTGAGTTGTCAAAGGGGATTATTTTAGGGCACCTCTAAAAATTCACTCTCAGAAACCACTACTTCCACTACTTTCTCCAAATTTTCTTGGTCAATTTCGTCATACCCTTCTTCGACAGAGGCGTCAATATCCAAAACTCCGAGTAATTTCCCGTTTTGGAGCATTGGGACAACGATTTCTGATTTAGCTCGAGCGTCGCAAGAGATATAATTGTCAAACTTTTTGACGTCATCGACAACCACCGTTCGTCTCTCCTCAGCTGAAATACCACAAACACCTTTGCCTAGTGCAATTCTCGTGCAACTCACACCACCTTGAAAAGGTCCTAACACAAGAGAGGTACCGTCAAATAAGTAAAAACCTGCGAATACAGTATTTGGCAGAAACTCGTTAAGCATTGCACTTGTATTGGCAAGATTGGCTATCGGGTCTTTTTCTGCTTTCAATACTGCTGAAAGTTGTGCCAAAAATAATTCATATGCCTCTTTTTTCTCTTGTTTATTTTTCCATTCCATTGTTTTCCCTGCTTTCTATACTCTCTGTTTTTATACTACATTTTCTATCTTATCATTTTTTATAGAAAAATCATTCCTTAGACTGAAAAGAATTTTTTATAAGTGTGATACACTTTTGGTAAACAGTTTTTCTGTTGAGTGATATAATGATGATATTATGTAAAGGGCACCTCTAAAAACTCCGCTTAAGACTAAATTAGCTAGTTTTTCTTGTTTTCGAGGAAATCGACGAAAGCTATGTGGTTCATCAAAAAGCTAAGAGGGGTGTTCAGGAGTTTGTCGTAGTGAGCCATGCTATTTACTTGCTTGAAACGAAGTTTCAAGTAGCATTGCGAACAGCGACCAAACTCCTGCCCCTCGTAGCTAGACAAGGTTGAGGAGATTGACGAAGAAAATCGGAAAACTAGCAATTTAGGATAAGTGCGAGTTTTTAGAGGTGCCCTAAAGTTGTTTGCAACTGAATGAGGAGGTTATAAAAAATGGGTATTATAAAAGCAGCAATTAACAGTGTCGCAGGTGCAGCGGCAGACCAATGGATTGAAGTCATTGAACCTGATGAGATGAGCGATATGACCGTTATGACAAAAGGAGTCATGGTTCGCCGAGATGACAAGCGGAACAATAATACAAAATCAACCGTTGATGTCATTACAGACGGTAGCGTTGTACACGTTTACCCAAATATGATGATGCTCTTGGTTGACGGCGGGAAAATTATTGATTATACCGCAGAAGAAGGCTATTACACCGTTAAAAATGATCTCGCACCTAGTATGCTTAACGGATCACTCAAAGAGGCTGTCGGTGAGGCTTTCAACCGTTTCAAATTTGGCGGAGTCAGCCCTCAAAAACAACAAGTTTTCTTTATCAATTTGCAAGAAATCAAAGGAATTAAGTTTGGTACGCAGTCCCCACTTCAATACTTTGATAATTTTTATAACGCAGAGTTGTTCTTGCGTGCTCACGGCACGTATTCTGTAAAAATTACAGACCCGATTTCGTTTTACGTCAACGCCATTCCGAAAAACAAGTCGCAAGTGGAAATTTCAGATATTAACGAGCAATATTTGCAAGAATTTTTGACCGCACTCAATACTTCTATCAATCAATATTCTGCACAAGGCGAACGTGTCAGCCATATTCCGTCAAAAAGCATGGAGCTTTCAAAGTTCATGTCAAACGTTTTAGACGAAGATTGGAAAAATTTGCGTGGACTTGAAATTGTAAGTGTTGCTGTGGCAAGCATTTCTTATACAGATGAAAGCCAACAACTCATCAATATGCGAAATCAAGGGGCAATGCTCCAAGATGCAACCATTCGTGAGGGGTATGTGCAAGGTGCCGTGGCAAAAGGGATTCAAGATGCCGGAAGTAACCCTGCTGGAAGTGGCAATGCGTTTATGGGTATCAATATGGGCATGAATACCGCAGGCGGATTTATGCAAAGTGCGAGCGAGACTAATCGAAGTCAAATGAGCCAGCAATCTCAACAAACAAACACACCTGAAAGCTGGA
Organism: Pilibacter termitis; assembly: GCF_900167335.1. Classification (GTDB taxonomy): domain Bacteria; phylum Bacillota; class Bacilli; order Lactobacillales; family Streptococcaceae; genus Pilibacter; species Pilibacter termitis. Next base: position 19,364 of record NZ_FUXI01000007.1, on the reverse strand, counting down.
CTTGTCCAAAATGTAACAGTCAAAACACTGGGAAATTCTGTTCCAATTGTGGTGAGGGGAGAACAATCACTACAAGCGTAAAAATCCAAATGGCTTGTTCTGAATGTGGCGGGGTGATTGATTTGTCAAACGGCGTGCCAAAATTCTGCCCAGAATGTGGCAAACCATTTATTGCAAAACCTTTATAATTTTTTAAAGAAAGGTTGAACGCTTATGGTAGAAAATACTACTGTTCTTACGCACAAATGTCCAAACTGTGCTGGAGCTCTTACATTCAATCCAACTGACCAAAAATTCCATTGCGAATATTGTTTGTCCGTTTTTTCTGAGCAAGAAGTCTCCAAGTTTGAGGAAAAACAGGCGAGTGTTGCCTCAACTTCACAACAAGAAGTACCAAAAGATACTGACGGTGACGGTGTGGATGATATTGGCTTATTTATCTGCCCAAATTGTGCGGCTCAAATTGTCACCGAAACGACAACTGCTGCAACTACTTGTTATTTTTGCCACAATCCTGTGGTTTTAAACGAGCGATTAAGTGGAGAATTTTTGCCTGAAAAAGTCATTCCTTTTCTGATTGATAAAAAAGAGGCGGAGAAGAAATTTTTAGAGTGGACAGCAAAAAAACGATTTGTGCCGAAAGCATTTTTTAATAAAGAACAAATTAAAAACTTAACAGGTGTATATTTCCCTTATTTTCTCGTTGACAGTAAGCTACATGGTAGTATGAAAGCCAAAGGCGTACGCATACGCAGCTGGGTAGTTGGGGATATTGAATACACAGAAACAAAACAGTACCGTATTTATCGTGAAGGCGATATGACATTTTTTGATTTAGTCAAAAATGCTCTACGGAAAAATACGACGCAAAAAATGGTTACAGGTGTACAACCTTTTGATTTCGACAGAGCAATTCCTTTTAAAAATCAGTATTTGGCTGGTTTCCAAGCGGAAAAACGTGACCTTGAGTTTTCCGACTTAAAAGAAGAAATTGATCATGAGCTAAAGGAATATGGCACAAGTTTACTTCGAGAAGAAATTAGCGGTTATACGACTGTGAGTAATGTCACAAGTTCACTCGAACTTGTTGACCAACAAAATTCCTATGTGCTTTTGCCTGTCTGGCTTGTAACGTACCGTGACCGAGGAAGCGACACACTTTATTATTATGCAATGAACGGACAAACAGGAAAGACAAGTGGAGTTTTACCGATTAGCCGTGGAAAATTGGCACAAGCGGGAATTTTGATTTTCATTCTTGTACTCATTCTTGCGTTGATTGGAGGTTGGTTCATATGAGAAAATTTTTGCTTACTTGTTTTCTATTGCTCTCATGCCTCCTACCGCACCACGCATTTGCAGATGTTCTAAGCAGTATTGAGGACGGAGCGAAGATTTTTGGCAATACAACGCAACTTTCCAGCAAAGCACAAACTCTTTCAGAAAAGACAAAAGCTGGCGTATTTGTTGTCACAACAAAAGAAAATAACGATGAACCTGAAGATTTTGCTAGAAATTACCTTGCCGAACGTGTGGGCGAGGGAAAGAACGGAATTGTGCTATTGATTGATATGGGGCAAAGGAAAAATTATATCTGGGCAACCGGAAATATGGAGTATTATATCACAAATGCTCGAATTGAGAGCATTTTAGATGATATTACACCTGAAATGAGAAACGGAAACTATGCTCAATCTGCCGAATATTTTTTGGCAGATGTGGAGAAATATTTTGACAAAGGATTGCCAAATAATCAAAATTATACCGTTGATGAGGCGACTGGCGATATTACCGTTCAAAAATCTCTCGACCAAACCGAAATCTTGATCGCTTTAGCAATTGCGGCGATAGCAACTGGTGTGTTCATTTCCACGACTGTTGGACGCTATCAGCTCAAATTCGGCACGTGGAAATATCCTTTCCGTGAAAACAGCACCCGCAACATTCATATACGTGAAGATATTCTCACAAACACCTATGTCACAACTCGCCGTATTCCAAAACATACTGATAACAGTAGTTTTGGTGGTGGCAGCTCTGGCGGAAGTGGCGGAGGACGAAGTTTTTAATTCTATGCTCAAAAGACCTCTTTGATTCCGAGAGGTCTTTTATATACGATTAGCCTTATTTTACTTGTGCTTCTTCATCTGTTTGCAATTTTGGGTCGTTTCTATACGCGTAGTAATAAAATCCACCAACAAATATCGCTCCACCGATAATATTTCCTAGATAGACAGGGAAAAAGTTGGCAAGAAATTGCCCCCACGTTGCTCCACCTTCAAAAATGGCAGCAGGGATAACAAACGCATTTGCCACACTGTGCTGAAAACCAATTGCCACAAATGTCATAACGGGAAACCACGTTCCTAAAAATTTCCCTGTGGCATCTTTTGCTCCGTAGCAAAGCCATAAAGCAAGCCCTACAAACCAGTTACACCCAATCCCTGAAATCATCGCTTGAAGTGGTGAGGCTGAAATTTTTGCTTGAGCAACAAGAATTGTTTCTTCTTTAAAAGCAGCAACTTCCGTCAAACCTACAACATGACCAAATACATACGCTACAAAAATTGCCCCGATAACATTAAAAATTGTAATCACAAGCCAATTATACAAAAGTTCTTTTAGTTTTACGTGTTTAGCAAAAAATGCTGCGGCAACTGCCATCATGTTTCCTGTGATTAATTCGCCACCTGCCATTAAAATAACAATTAGTCCGATTGGAAATACGCAAGCTCCGATAAATGAGGCAAAACTTCCCCACTCGTGTGCCATTGAACTAACAACACGAATATACGCAAGATAGCCTAGACTAATCATCGCCCCTCCGATAAAGCCCAAAATCGCCTTTTCCACAAAAGGTTTGTCAACCTTATGACGCCCATGATGAACGGTTACTTTTAAAATTTCTGCTGGTGATAACATTGTTGCTCCTTTCTGAATTTTATCTTCTTCCATATTTTTTCACTTATAATAGTATAACCAATTTTTTTATAATGAGCGAATATTTTTACTAAAAAATTCTATCTTAAGGGCACCTCTAAAAATATAGACTACGGCAAAAAAGAGATTCTACGAAAGAACCCCTTATAACCCCGCACGCAATCGAGCGTTTTTTTGTTCCATTTTTTTCAAATCTCTTGGCAAAAACATACGAATTTCCTCGTCGTTAAAGCCGATTAACAAGCGTTGCCCGTCTGTCAACATTGGGCGTCTGAGCAGGCTTGGATGTTCTTGCACTAAGTTCAATAATTCACTCATTGACAAATCATCAAAATCCATGTCTAGCTTTTGAAAGACTTTACTTCTCTCAGAAATCAAATCCTCCGTGCCATTTTCCGTTAGCATTAGCAATTCCTTTAATTCGTCTGCTTGTAATGGATCTTGGAAAATATTTCGCTCCTTATACGGCAACTTATGCTCGTTCAACCAAGCTTTCTCCTTACGACAACTCGTACAGCTTGGAGAAAAGTATAATGTCAGCATTCTCTCACCTCACTTTTCATATCTTTTTTGCTTTCTTTTATGATACAACTTTTCATTGATAAAATATACCCCTAAGATAAAAAAATCTCTAAAAATAGAGATTTTTTTCTTTACATTCTTTAAGTCATGTAATACAAAATCCGTTTTGCCTCGTCCTGCATATTTTCATGAATTTCTCTCATCATTTCATGATAAACAACACGATTGCTATTGCCGAGTGGTGCGGTTTCATTGGTCAATCGTTCGCAAATGTCCAAATATTTTTCAGCATAATAAACGCAAACCCCCTCTTTTTCTAGCATGGCAAGCTCGAGTTTTTCCGCCTCAATCATCGGCAATCCTTCCTTATGACTTGGCAAAAAATGAGAAATATGCTGTTTTGCCAACTGCTCCAATTCCCATGCTTTACGATAATAATTTTCTTGAAGATGTCCGTTCTCATACATTTGAAAAAGGCTATCCTTGATAATCATATCTAGCAAAAACATTCCTTGCGTATAGATGCCCCACCGTTTTTTCTCCATATGCTTGCCCTCTATTTCTTTCTGAAGCAAATGATATTACCTCTAATTTTTTTATCGTTTTCTAATATAAAAACAGAATAACACCTTTTCCTATAATCGTCAAAAGAAATAAAGCGATTTATTGAAAGACAAACTATAAAAAACGAGCAGGAAAATATTCCCACTCGCTTTGTTCTATTGCATTGCCACAATCTTCGTTCCATGTACCTCTCTTGTGCCAGTTTTATCAACGACTTCCTCAAAATTGTCAAACCGCACACCGCCACCGATGAGAATATGGAGTTTGCCTTTTGCATAATCGACAATTTCTCGCAAATGTTCGTAGTTTTCATTGATTTCGCTTGCTAATGCACTTCCGTGTGTCAAAATACGGCTCACACCTAAGTCTGCAAGCACATCAATCGCTTCTTTTTGCCGTTCTTTTGGAATTTCGTCAAACGCCATGTGAAACGTTACTTCCACGCCATTCGCTGCAAGCATGAGTGTTTCAAGTGCTTCTGTGTCAATCCAATTATCCGGAGTTAGTAAACCAAACACCACACCGTCTACTTCACGTTTCATCGCCTCTAAGATGTCAATTTCCATCATTTTGATTTCAATGTCGTTGTAAACAAAATTTCCGCCACGTGGACGAATCATTACAAAAACACTTACATTTTTTTCATGTGCATATTTGACCGACTCCTCAATCACCGCAATAGACGGAGTTGTCCCTCCTACTGCCAAATTATCACAAAGCTCAATGCGTTTTGCCCCTGCTCGAATCGCTTGTGGAATACGAGTGAAATTTTCTGCACAAAATTCTTTTAAAATCATGACTGTCTCCTTATGGGCACCTCTAAAAACTCGCACTTATCCTAAATTGCTAGTTTTCCGATTTTCTTCGTCAATCTCCTCAACCTATGAACCACATAGCTTTCGTCGATTTCCTCGAAAATCGAAAAACTAGCTAATTTAGTCTTAAGCGGAGTTTTTAGAGGTGCCCTTATTAAATTTATTTTCATTGTCTATTTTACCATGTCTTTGGTAAACTGAAGTTAATAATTTACATAAAAATAAAAGAAAAGAGGTTCTTCATGAAGAAAAAAATTGAGTTGGCAAGTGAATTTTTAGCAAAAAATGAAACATTTTTCCGTTGTCCGTTTTGCCATACGACAATGAATGGTTGTGGGATTTCTCTTATTTGTGAGAATCGTCATCAATTTGATTTGTCCAAAAAAGGAACGCTGTATTTTTTGAAAAAAGCGGTGGATACTGGTTACACAAAGAAAATGTTGGCACCACGTGGACGAATCATTGCTTGTGGAATGTATGATAAAATGCTCGAAAAACTCGCAGAATTTTTACCGAAAAATGCCAATGTGCTAGACGCAGGTGCTGGCGAGGGCGGTTTTCTTGCAAAACTGGCTTGTTTACAAAATTTAGGGATTAAATTTGGGATTGATATTTCAAAAGATGCCATTCAACTTGCAACCAATCATGCTCTCGAAGAAACACTTTGGTGCGTAGCGGATTTGACGAGACTTCCTTTTGAAACAGGAGCATTCGACTGCATTTTGAACATTTTCTCTCCCTCACACTACGGAGAACTTCAACGAGCGTTGAAAGAGGACGGGGTGCTTATCAAAGTGATTCCTGAAGAACATTATTTAGAAGAGCTACGTCTTGCGTTTTATCCTGACGATGAGCAAAAACAGCACTACTCCAATGCAGAAGTGCTTGCCAAATTTCAGCAGGAGATGAATGTAGCAGCTATGGAGAGAGTGAGCTATACGTTTGATTTGCCAAAAGAAAATCAGCTTGATTTGCTTGAAATGTCGCCACTTGAGTGGGGGGTGACAGAAGAAGTAAAGCGTGAATTACAAAAACATCCTTTGGAAAAAATTACAGTGGACGTCTTAATTTTGGTAGGAGAAAAGCGTGAAATCGTAGGATAAGAAAATTCTCTGAAAAAATTCAAATTTTCCTTGCAACTTCCTACATCTTTTGTTATAGTTACTAGCAGGTCGCTCTTTATTGGTTTTTACCTGTTGCCCTCAGATAAAAGTCCGTAAACAGCACTACACAACGGGATTGTTCGCAAGCATTGGCTCGAATGGTTTCGTTCTTTTTTTTTGCACAAAAAGGACGATAACAATCAAGGCTATCGTCCTTTTCTTTACCCTTTATAATGAGGGTAGTTTTTTGCTCTATCTTCTTTATTTACCTGTCTTGCACGTCCAAATGCAAGAGCATCTTCCGCCACATCTTCTGTAATCGTACTTCCTGCCGTTACCAAGCCATTTTTTCCAACGTGAACGGGGCTGACAATATTGGCATTGCTACCGATAAATGCAAAATCATCTACTTTTGATTCGTATTTATTTTTTCCGTCATAATTGACGAAAATAACACCTGCACCAATGTTCACTTCGTTCCCAATTTCAGCGTTGCCAATGTAGGTGAGGTGTCCTGCTTTTGTTCCCTTGCCAAGTGTCGCTTTTTTCACCTCGACAAAGTTGCCAACGTGTGCATTTTCGCCAATTTCAGCAAGCGGGCGAAGGTGTGCCATTGGTCCTACGTCAGCACCTGTTCTGACAATGCTTTCTTCAATCACAGAACTTCTGATTTTCACATTGTCTTCTATCGTAGAGTCAACAATTTCACTGTTTGCTCCAATAACCACGTCACTGCCAATCACTGTTTTCCCTTTGATATGCACATTTGGCTCAATAATCGTATCACTGCCAATTTTTACACCGTATTGAATGTAAGTAGACGCAGGATCAACGAGCGTTACTCCTTGCACCATATGGTATTTGTTGATTCTATCACGCATAATGCGGTTTGCCTCCGATAGTGCAATGCGATCGTTCACTCCAAGAGATTCATCAAAATTATCCATTTGGAAAGCCGCAACCGTTTGTCCTTCATTTTTCAAAATCTCGATAATATCTGTCAAATAATATTCGCCTTGTGCGTTGTTCGTGTCAATTTTCCCAAGAGCATCAAAAAGTAGTTCATTGTCAAAAACATACGTTCCTGTGTTGATTTCCGTAACTCGTGCTTCTTCTGCACTCGCATCTTTTTGCTCCACAATACGCTCCACAATCCCAATATGGTCACGAATAATTCGACCATAGCCAAATGGATCGGGTGCATTTGCAGTTAAAATTGTCGCACTTGACTGACGTGTTGCATGGTATTCAAAAAGATTGGATAGTGTTTCCCAAGTCAATAACGGTGTATCTCCGCTGACAACCAAAGTCGTTCCTTTTTTTCCTGCAAGAAGTTCTTTTGCCTGCAAAACGGCGTGTCCCGTTCCAAGCTGTTCTGCTTGAAGTGCATACTTACTTCTTTCGCCAAGTGTCGCCTTTACAGCCTCCGCTCCATGCCCTACAATCGTCACGATTTCGTCAGGACGTGTGTTTTCCACCTGCGTTAGCACATGGTCAACCATAGCTTTTCCTGCCACTTTGTGCAAAACTTTGTAAAGTTTGGACTTCATACGTGTCCCTTTACCTGCCGCCAAAATAATTACAAACCGATTTTCCATAATTTCACTCTTTTCTGTTTGCTTTTTTTGTTTCTCCGTTAAGTTTAGCACAGTTTGAAAATGAGAGAAAGAAAGAACAACTGGAGGAGAAAGTGTCTTTATCATTTTTCAATGGAGACAGTAATAATGTGTAGAACTATAAAAACTCAAACTTCTTTCAAATTGCAAGTTTTCTTCTTGTCTAGCTATGACTGGCAACTGTTCGCAATGTCGCTTGAAACTGACGTTGCAAGTAAATGGACGACATAGTTCACTGCGACAAACTCCTGAACGCCCCTCTTCGTTTTTCTTTGTCTAGCTACGAGGGGCTGAAGTTTGGCAACTGTTCGCAGTGTCGCTTGAAGCTTTGCTTCAAGTAAATAAACGACATGGTTCGCTGTTGCAGACTTCAAAACGCCCCTCGTAGCTTTTCTTTGTCTAACTGCGAGGGGCAGGAGTTGGGTCGCTGTTCGCAATGCCACCTGAAGCTCTGCTTCAGGCAAGTAAATGGTATGGCTCACTGCGACAAACTCCTGAACGCCCCTCTTCGTTTTTCTTTGTCTAACTACGAGGGGCTGAAGTTTGGCAACTGTTCGCAGTGTCGATCGCAACTAACGTTGCGATTAAATAAACGACACGGCTCACTGTTGCAAACTTCAAAACACCCCTCTTCGTTTTTCTCCCCTTTGAAACCGTTACTTATTTTTTCGGTTCGCCTAACTTTTTTGTTTACAACTGCTTTAATTTCTTATATAATGCAACTATGGGATTTTCTAAAAATAAATGATTCAGTAAATTTACATAAAGAAAGAAGGGTTCAAATGGAAGAAAAACATGAACAAATGTTGAAATATGCGAACGGTCCTAGTTTAGAAGAAGTAAATGCTACCGTTGATGTGCCGAAAAATGCTGGTTTTTGGCGGACGCTTTTCGCCTTTTCAGGACCCGGTGCGTTGGTAGCAGTTGGATATATGGACCCCGGAAACTGGATTACCTCTATCGAAGGTGGAAGTCGATTTGAATATACATTGCTTTCTTTTATTTTACTAAGTTCTCTTATTGCCATGCTATTGCAATATATGGCAGCAAAACTTGGCATTGTTACTCGCATGGACTTGGCACAAGCCACTCGCCACCATACAGGAAAAAAACTCGGTATAACACTCTGGGTGACAACGGAATTGGCAATTATGGCAACGGATATTGCCGAAATTATCGGAAGTGCGGTGGCTCTTGAGTTACTCTTTCACATTCCATTGCTCCTTGGTGTGATTATTACAGTATTTGACGTCATGCTCTTATTACTTTTACAAAAACTAGGTTTTAGAAAAGTGGAGGCAATTGTGGTCACACTCATCGCAGTCATTTTGATTGTATTCGCCTACGAAGTGCTACTCAGCAATCCCAATTGGGCAAGTGTTGTAAAAGGATATGTGCCACAAACAAAAGTTGTAACAAACGGCTCTATGCTAACCGTTGCACTCGGAATTGTCGGGGCAACCGTTATGCCACATAATCTTTATTTACACTCCGCCATTTCACAAACGAGGAAAATTGATTACACAAATGAAGAAGAAGTCGCTCGTGCAGTACGTTTTGCAGGAATTGATAGCAATATCCAACTTGCTGGTGCATTTGTTATCAATAGTTTACTCTTGATTTTAGGTGCCTCTATGTTTTTTGGTCATGGCGATTCTCTCGGGCGATTTGTCGATTTATACAACGCCCTTTCAAACGATAAAATTGTCGGAGCTATCGCTAGTCCCGTACTCTCCGTATTGTTTGCCATTGCCTTACTCGCTAGTGGGCAAAATTCAACGATTACCGGCACATTGACTGGGGAAGTCGTTATGGAAGGATTTTTACACTTGAAAATGCCACTCTGGCTACGTCGTGTGGTAACACGTGGACTTGCTGTAACACCAGTTATCATCTGCGTTATCCTTTACGGTGGAAAAGAAAGTGCCGTAGAAAGTTTGTTGCTTTATTCTCAAGTCTTTCTTTCTATCGCTCTGCCTATTTCCATGATTCCATTGACAATCTATACAAGCGACAAAAAGCTCATGGGAAGATTTGTCAATAGTAAATGGGTAAGTGTTTTAAGTTGGGTGATTACCATTGTCTTGACCTTATTGAATATCCGTCTCGTCTATGAGACACTTGCAACGTTGTTTTAGAAGAAGTACAGCACCTTAACTGCCAGACCTACACAAACGAGTCGTTTATCCAAAGATAAGTTTACGTGTTCATTACCACAGTTAGTTGCACTTGAAAAGTCGAGCGACACATATAAACATACAAGAAAAGAAAAGTGATTCTTCGCACTTATTCACCTCCCCGTGATTTGTAGTGTATGCAGACTTCTTCTAAATAGATTTTATAACAAAGAAAAGAAAAAAAACCGTTCAAGAAGACCGTTTTCATACGGTGTTGTGCCTTTTTCGGAGCGAAAGGAATGATTATAAAAATGAACAAAGCCGTAATAATCTATTATGCTGAACCACTTCTTATGATGTCACCACAATCAACTTTTCGGTTTGATGGAAATGTAGAGAAATATTTGAAAAAGTTACAAAAAGATATTCTTCAAGACAATCTCGAGTGGACAGTTGATTTGGATAGTACAGAAGGAAACATCAACGAATTAATAAAAATGGGCTACACCCTTATGATTTTCCTCCCGGGGTTAGAAAAACGACTTTGGAACAACAATTTAGCCGAAAATGCAGTGTTCTTAAAGTCTTTGGAATTTAAATCCAACGATACGACTCCCGTTATTTCTTTGATGAAAAATTTGGGGAACTAGTAAATCATGTTATTGAAACATTCAACAAGGACTTTTCACAGCTTTTAGACCAAATCAAAGCAAGTGTTGCCAAACGTGAAAAAGACAAACGAACCACTACAAGTTATTCGACGACAAATTCTACACCAAGATAAAAATACCAGAGGTAAGCGAATGTGCTTATCTCTGGTATTTGCTTAAAGGGAGCTAAAAACTCCAGTTAAGCCAAAATTAGCAATTTTGGGTAAGCGTGAGTTTTTAGAGTTCCCCTTAATGCACCGTTCCCGCTAATCCTACAAGTGCTACAATGTCATTCATAACATTTTTCATACTCTCGCCTGTAAAAGAGACACTTCGCCCGTCTATTCGATCTATCGTCGAAAGCATCTCTAATCTATCCGCTTGTGCTGTTGTGTAGCATTGCAATTTCACTTCTAACGGTGTGGTGAGCGTGTATTTCTTGAGTTGTGAAACTTCCTTAGCCAAAGTCGCTTTTGTCTGGGCAATTATTTCTTCTCTTACTTGTTGTAGCGGTTTGTTTTTTACGCTATATCGTCCAAGTGATTGCTTTGTCGATACATAATCAACATATGGAAACATTTTTTCATCAAAAAGCTGTTCTTTTAGCCCGCTTTCGCCAATGATTAAGGCAACTGGCACACCTAATTCACTTGCAAATGCAGCATTAATAGTTGTTTCATTCATGTATTTTCCATTTATCTCTAAAGAATACGCAACACTTGCACTATACCCATGGTCCATACTTCCATACTTTTTGCCAATTCCTGCGTGATACCCTAGAAAAATGACCATGTCATAGGATTCATCTAAACCTGTCATCATATAGTCCATTCGAGGAAACCCGCTAATAAGCTCTACTCTCTCGTCCATTTCGCAAAGACGTGGCAAACTCAAATTCACTCCTCTTGCATGAGAATCAGAAATCGTAATCGTTGTAATCTCTTGATTTTTCTCGCTTTGTTGAATCCCCTCTATCACCCATTGAACATGGGCGTGGTATAAATCTAAAAAACGCTCGTGATCGTCTTTCTCCATATCAAAATTCGCAATTCCTGCTAATCCCTCAATATCGCATGATATATATAGTTTCATTTTATTCTCCTTGATCTAACTGTGAAGTGCTGAAGTCTGGTGGTTGCTCGCAATGTCGCTTGAAGTAAATAAACGGCATGGTTCGCTGTTGCAGACTTCAAATCGCCCCTCTTCGCTTTTCTTTGTCTAGCTGTGAGGGGCTGAAGTCTGGCAACTGCTCTCAATGTCGCTAGAAACTTACGTTTCTAGTAAATGAACGACAGTGTTCGCTGTTGCAGACTTCAAAACGCCCCTCGTAGCTTTTCTTATTCTCACACTGGTTGAATTAGTGTGGTTATTTCTTCGTTGGAAAGTTTTCTTAGAATGCCTAGGGCAAGTTCTTTTGCGTAAAGGTAGTCTTGATACTCTACCATGCCGTGGTGTGTGTGTGCGTAGCGGACTGGTATGGCTATCACAATCGTTGGGGAGCCTGTTGCCTTTTGGATCGCTGCACCATTGGTTCCTCCACCACTTCTAACGGATACTTGCACTGGAATATTCAACTTTTTAGCAACTTCTAAAGCATATTCTTGAAATTCTGGGCTTGTAATCATCGAAACATCAAAATGGCGAAGCATTGGACCTTTCCCCATTGCCGATTGTATCATGAAACTTTCTTTTGATAAATCGTCTGCTGGACAACCCTCAAAGACTATTGCAAGATCACTTTTTACTTTATTTGCAGCAACTGTTGCACCACGCAAACCAACTTCTTCTTGGGAAGAAAGTGTTGCTACTACGTCAAATGGCAATTCTTCACCTTTTAACTCGTCTAAAACATCTGCCATGCAAGCACAACCAATGCGACAGTCAAATGCTTTCCCTAAAAATAATCCTCGTTTTTCGTCAAATTTACACTCTACATCTGGTACTATCGGTGAACCAATAGCAATGCCGTAAATTTCTTCTACTTCCTTTTTACTTTTCGCACCAACATCAATCAGCAAATCTTGCACCGAAAGCGGTTTTTTGCGTTCACTTTCCGATAGAAAATGCGGAGGAATACTTGTTACGACACCTGTGATATATTTTTTCTGCCGATTTCTCACTCTCACCTTTTGAGCTGATAAATTGTTTGCCACCCAACCGCCAACAGTCAAAAATCGGAGCATACCGTTTGGCAAAATTGCTTGCACAATCAATCCCACCTCGTCGCTATGTGCATCTAGCTGAACAATTCGGCGATTGCCCTGATTTTCTTTGCGTTGAATGTAGAGATTTTTCATGCCGTCCGTTGACATTTCGCCTATTTCTTGACACGTTTCTTTGTAAATTTTCACAACTTCCTCTTCAAAACCTGACACTCCATTCGCTGTGGAAAGTGTTTGAATGAGTTCAATAGTTTCCATTTTTTTCACGAAATTTATACCTTCTTTCATTTTTGGGTACTTCTTACTCTATTTTACAATTTCTACATTTTTATAGTAAGCAGAACCTAGCGGACCAAATTCTAAACCTTTTACTTTTGAATTGATTAAATGTGCCTCAGAGATTTGATAAAGCGGAATCAATGGCACTTCCTCAGAAATAAGTTTGTCGGCAGATTTCATTGCTTCCCAGCGTTTTTGATAGTCGTTGGCATAAGTAACATTGGCTTGCTCAACATATTGGTCAAATGCTGTATTTTTCCACTTTCCAAAGTTGTTAGAGTTCTCTGATTGCAATAAATTCAAGAAATCAATTGGGTCAGCATAGACTGGTGTCCACCCTCCTAGCACAACGTCAAAATCACCACTTCTACTTTTTTCTAAACGATTGGCAAACGGTACGGGTGAAATAGAGATACTCAAGCCGTCAAGTGTTTCACTTAATGCCCCTTGAATGTACTCACTCACTTTTTTAGGCCCTTCCGCATCTGAGCAAAGAATGGTAAATTCCGCTTTGGTTACACCAAGCTCTTTTTTCGCTTCCTCCCAAAGTTTTTTCGCCTCTTTGCTATCATGAGGGTTAATATCGCCTACTTCTTTGGCAAAATCTTTTTGCGTTTCTTGATTGACAAAACCTGCTGGAACAAATCCCAACGCTTTTTGCGACCCGTCATTCAATACATTTTTGGCAAGTTTTTCAGAATCTAATGCTAAAGACATGGCTTTCCGTGCATTTTTATTGGCAAACAATTTCTTTTGCGTGTTTAACTCCACATAATACGTTCCCGGAAGTTCACGAATGTGAAGTGCTTTGTTTGCTTTTTCTTGAGCGACTACTTCTCCAGAAATCGCTACTTCATCTAGTTTTCCGTCATCAAATAAATTTTTCCCTGTTCCCACTTCTTTTACAACTTGCATTTGAACTTTTTCTAGTTTTACATTCTTTTTATCCCAGTATTGATTATTTTTTTCATACGTCCAAGACATACTTGTTCCGTCCCAATCTTTTAGGGTAAAGGCACCATTGTAAAGAGTTGAAGTGGCATTTGTTCCATATTTTGCCCCCTCTTTTTCTACAAACGCCTGATTTAGTGGGAAAAATGCAGGCACGGCAAGTAATTGTTGGAAATAACTCATTGGATAAGCAAGTTTGACTTCCAATGTGTAATCATCTGTCGCTTTCACTCCTAACTCACTCGGCTGTTTTTTCCCCTCGCTAATTTCTGCATAGTTTTCAATCCCTGAGAAATAAAATGCTTGAGGAGAAGTCGTTTTTGGATCAACCGTTCTTTGCCATGAATAGACAAAATCCTTTGCCGTAATCTCCTCGCCATTACTCCATTTTGCCCCTTTTCTGATTTTAAAAGTGTAACGCAAGCCTTCTTCTGTTGGTGTAACTTTTTCTTCCGCTAAAGCAGGGATAGCATTTCCTTTTATATCAAAAGAATAAAGCCCCTCAGCAACTTGGCTCATCACCTCACAAGCTGTATTATCCATAGCAAGTGAAACATCTGCCGTTGAAAGCTCTGAGGCGATACTGGCTTTCAATACTTGTTCTACCTCTTTTTTAGAGGACTCTTTTGGCGAACTACACGCAGCCAAACTTAGTAACATCATGAAACTTACAGCTAATTTCCATTTCTTCATTTTCTTCACCTTTTCCTTTTCTTTTCGTTCTATCCGATAAAACTCTGGGGATTCAAAATTTTCAGATATAACTTTGACGACAACCTATTCTTTTGGTACACTTACTTCATACTTTAAATTGGTAGGAGGCACTCATGGATATTTACTACTTAAAAGATTTATTTGACCTTACCGAAAACGAATGTACTATTCTCGACTATCTTGACACACAGGTCAATGCAGGCGTTGAGATAAGTATTCGAAAACTTGCCAAAGAATGTTTCACTTCTCCGTCTAGTATCGTCCGATTAGCCAAAAAATTGAATTTATCTGGCTATAACGAACTTCTTTTCAAGATTAAAGCAATGCATTTTCCTTCACAAACCTCGCCTAGTATTTCTGATGAGGAGAAGAGGAAATTTGCCAAATTTTTCAAAGAAAATCAAGACGGTTTGGTCGCAATTATCGGAACGGGGTTTTCATTTCCTATTTGCTCTTACATTAGCGAAGTGCTGAATTTTCATTTTATCCCGAATGTCTGTACCTCTCATACGAGGCTCATACAGAAAACCGAACAGCAGAAAATCCTTTTTCTCTTTGTGTCTCACTCTGGCGAGGAGGAAGAATTGGTGAAAACAATCACTTTTGCTAAAAAGTATCATCACCCAACCATTGCGTTTTTAGGTGATAAATTTTCAACGCTTGGAAAAATGGCTGACCTTACGTTTTCCACAAACTCTTATAGTCCATTTTCAACCTCTCATGCAAAACCACAAGTGTTTTTCGGGCAGACACTTATCTCTTTTGAGGAGTTAATTTGTGAGTATCTTAACCAGATTTAAGTGTACCTCTAAAAATAAAGTATTTCTCTTTATTTTATAGAAAATTCCAAACAACACAAGCATTATTAGTCAAAAAGAAACATATTCCTTTTACTTTGGAATATGTTTCTTCGTTTATAAGGACACCTCTAAAATAATACTGCTTAACTTTTCGCAAAAAAATCTCTCAAAATTTCTACTTTGTCCAATTTTTCCCAAGGCAATGCCATATCTGTTCGACCAAAATGACCGTAGGCTGCGGTTTGTTTGTAAATTGGGCGTTTCAAATCAAGCATTTCGATAATTCCTGCGGGACGTAAATCAAAGAATTGACGAATCGCTTGAATGATTTTTTCATCACTCACTTCTCCTGTCCCAAATGTATTCACTGAAATGGAAACAGGGTGGGCGACTCCGATCGCATAGGCAAGCTGAACTTCTAGTTTTTTAGCAATTCCTGCTGCGACAATATTTTTGGCAATGTAACGTGCTGCGTAGCTTGCAGAACGGTCAACTTTTGTTGGATCTTTTCCACTAAATGCACCGCCACCATGATGTGCATACCCTCCGTAAGTATCCACGATGATTTTTCGACCTGTCAATCCAGAATCTCCTTGAGGGCCACCGATAACAAAACGACCTGTTGGATTGATGTAAATTTTCGTCTCATCATCTAGTAATTCACTTGCAATCACCGCATGAATCACTTGCTCAATCACATCTTTTTTAATTTGCTCAAGCGTTACTTCTGGGTCATGCTGTGTAGAAATAACAATCGTATCCACACGTTTTGGGTGGTCAAATTCATCATATTCCACTGTCACTTGACTTTTCGCATCTGGTCGCAAATATGGAAGTCTATTCGTTTTTCTTAGCTCTGTTAATTTCCAAACAAGTTTATGACTAAGAGAAATCGGCAAAGGCATCAATTCTGGCGTTTCATCTACTGCAAAACCAAACATCAATCCTTGGTCTCCCGCACCAATTTCATCAAGTGGATCGTGATCATTATTTTCACGTGCCTCTTGTGCAAGGTTGACCCCTTGAGCAATATCAGGTGATTGCTCCACAATTGACGGATGAACACCTACTGTATCCGCATCAAACCCAAATTTTGCACGTGTGTAGCCAATTTCACGAATGGTATCACGTACGATTTTATTAATGTCAACATACGCACTTGTCGTAATTTCACCAAACACATGAACACTCCCTGTATAAACCGCTGTTTCAGCTGCCACACGTGCATTTGGGTCCTGTTTTAAAATCTCATCCAAAATCGCATCACTTATCTGATCTGCAATCTTATCAGGATGTCCTTCAGATACAGATTCTGATGTAAACAAACGTTTTTCTGTCATAATGTTTCTCCTTATTTTTTATAGTTCATCTGAAAAAAGAATTTTCATCTGTGCATTATATTTTTCACTCTCATAACTTTTATAAAGTTCATTCACCATATATTTTCCACGCTGCTCAATTCTTTGATTGGTCTTTTGTAAAAAAAGATTTAGCTCATCTTTTCCTTGGTTACTCGCAAAATGAAGTTTGTCAAATATCTTAGGCTCAAATTTTTTCCTTTCTACAAACGGCTCTAAATAAAATATTTGAATAAACTTCTCCCATGCATCGTCCTCATCATCAAATAGATGAAAATAATCGTACAACGACTTCAAAGTCAAATCCCAGTAATCTCTCAAAGGAAGACTTCGTCCTGTATTCATCCAATGCGGAATGACAATAAAATTGCCAATCGTATGCGTAAGCGTGGCGAATTTTTTTAATTCATGATTTTCATGAACCTCTTGAAATTCATGAAAATGAGCCAAAATATAGGGAATATCTTTTAATGTCGGATGTTGTCCTCTCCATTTTTCTGGATAAGACAACTTCATCATGGTCTTATATGGATTCCAAAAAGAGTTCATAACCTCCCCTCTGATGATACTGTCAACATCCTCTTGCCAACCAAACGTCTGATAAATAAAGAACGCTTCCTTATCGCAATCTTTCACCTTTAACTCACCATTTTTATAACGCAAAAACAACTCAATCGGATGAATACTCTCGCTACTTCCTTTGTTTCTATCAACCGTTTTAAAATCATAGAGCTCTGGTCTATCCAATTTTAAAAATTTTTTCAACACGTTATTCACCTCCTTGTAATAAGGGTGTCTCTAAACAAAAAAGCCAGCCGATAAAGGCTGACAAACTTTTCCTTTATCTCTCTGGGTTTAGCACCTTACAAATGCAGGTTGCTGTACGGTCATGGAGCCAGTCTCTCGCGTACTCTTGATAAATATAATAATGACCCGTACGGGAATCGAACCCGTGTTACCGCCGTGAAAGGGCGGTGTCTTAACCGCTTGACCAACGGGCCATAAAAATAAAATGGGCCTAAATGGACTCGAACCATCGACCTCACGCTTATCAGGCGTGCGCTCTAACCAGCTGAGCTATAGGCCCCTATTGAAACCATTACTATGGTAAAGCGGGTGACGAGAATCGAACTCGCGACAACAGCTTGGAAGGCTGTAGTTTTACCACTAAACTACACCCGCAGAAATTCTCTCCTAACAGAAAAATATCGTTCTCGTAGAGAACGTTCCGAGAGATGAAATTATCAAAATTGCGGGAGCAGGATTTGAACCTACGACCTTCGGGTTATGAGCCCGACGAGCTACCAGACTGCTCCATCCCGCGATAACGAATAAAAAAGGAGGATGTGGGATTCGAACCCACGCACGCTTTTACACGCCTGACGGTTTTCAAGACCGTTCCCTTCAGCCGGACTTGGGTAATCCTCCAATATTCAAAAATGACCCGTACGGGAATCGAACCCGTGTTACCGCCGTGAAAGGGCGGTGTCTTAACCGCTTGACCAACGGGCCGTATATAAAACGGAGAAGGAGGGATTTGAACCCTCGCGCCGGTTTCCCGACCTACACCCTTAGCAGGGGCGCCTCTTCAGCCTCTTGAGTACTTCCCCATACCAATATAAATATTGATATAATGGGCCTAAATGGACTCGAACCATCGACCTCACGCTTATCAGGCGTGCGCTCTAACCAGCTGAGCTATAGGCCCCTATTGAAAACCATTACTATGGTAAAGCGGGTGACGAGAATCGAACTCGCGACAACAGCTTGGAAGGCTGTAGTTTTACCACTAAACTACACCCGCAGAAATGGCGCGAGACGGAATCGAACCGCCGACACATGGAGCTTCAATCCATTGCTCTACCAACTGAGCTACCGAGCCAAATGATTTTTAACGGTCCCGACGGGAATCGAACCCGCGATCTTCGCCGTGACAGGGCGACGTGATAACCGCTACACTACGGGACCATTTTAATAGAAAATTTCACTGTAAATATTTTTTACAGAATTGCGGGAGCAGGATTTGAACCTACGACCTTCGGGTTATGAGCCCGACGAGCTACCAGACTGCTCCATCCCGCGATAAATGAATAAAAAAGGAGGATGTGGGATTCGAACCCACGCACGCTTTTACACGCCTGACGGTTTTCAAGACCGTTCCCTTCAGCCGGACTTGGGTAATCCTCCAGAAACAAAGCCACATGGACCTTGTAGGACTCGAACCTACGACCGCTCGGTTATGAGCCGAGAGCTCTAACCACCTGAGCTAAAGGTCCTTTATCCAATATTTATAGCGGCGAAGGGGATCGAACCCCCGACCTCCCGGGTATGAACCGGACGCTCTAGCCAGCTGAGCTACACCGCCAAAAATGGAGCCTAGCGGGATCGAACCGCTGACCTCCTGCGTGCAAAGCAGGCGCTCTCCCAGCTGAGCTAAGGCCCCAAAATAGAAAAATCGGGACGACAGGATTCGAACCTGCGACCCCTTGGTCCCAAACCAAGTGCTCTACCAAGCTGAGCTACGTCCCGTTCGTCTATGCACCCTAGAGGAGTCGAACCTCTAACCGCCTGATTCGTAGTCAGGTACTCTATCCAGTTGAGCTAAGGGTGCGTTATTTACTTCTTAGAATGCCGAGGACCGGAATCGAACCGGTACGGTGATCGCTCACCGCAGGATTTTAAGTCCTGTGCGTCTGCCAGTTCCGCCACCCCGGCGAGAGTAGTCAAGCGAACGACGGGGTTCGAACCCGCGACCCCCACCTTGGCAAGGTGA
>NZ_FUXI01000004.1:123262-136318 GCF_900167335.1 Pilibacter termitis | reverse complement strand
TTTTCCAAATAATTCAAAACAAGCTCCATTATGCAATCACTGGACATACTGCCCCTGAAATTGTGTTTTCTCGTGCGAATGCTCAACAAGTTAATATGGGGTTAACAACCATGAAAAGCAATTATCCACAAAAAGCAGACATTACAGTTGCAAAAAATTACTTACTAAAAAATGAATTAGAAGATTTAAATCAAATGTCGTCAGCTTTTCTTGATATTGCTGAACGTCAAGCACGAAGAAAAAAACAAATGAAAATGATAGACTGGATAACGCAAGTTGATAGATATATTGAATTGACAGACGATATTCTTTTACAGGACAAAGGAAAAATTACACGTAAACAAGCAAATGAAAAAGCACTAGAAGAATTTATGAAATACAAAACGTTAAATCCTCCAAATTCCACTATAGTGAAAGATTATTTAGAAAATCTTAGCAAAGAAATTGAAAGATTAGAAGGAAAGTAATCGCTAATGATAGTTGACTATCTAAATAAATAAGAATACTAACTTACACAATAATTAAACTCCTTGAGTAAAACCATTGCCACTGGTACACGAAAGGAAATGATTATAAAATGAACATTACAAGTTATGAAACAAAGAAAGGCGAAAAACGCTATAAGTTAAAAGGATATATTGGAATTGACGTTCTCACTGGAAAACAAGTGAACGCTCAAGTTACTGGAAAAACAGAACGTGAAGTAAAATTGAAGTACAATCGGAAACTAGCAGAATTTGAAAAGAACGGTTTTTCTTCAACGAAAAAGACAAATTCAAATACAACTTTCAAAGAAGTAGCTGAAGAATGGTTTGAAATACACAGAAGAAAAATAAAGCCCTCAAGTATCATTAATACGGAATGGTGTTTGAACAAGTGCATTTATCCAAAACTTGCAACTTACAAGATAGCTAAAATCACACCACAAATTTTACAGAGAGTAATGATTGAATGGTGTGATAACTTTTCAAAATCAACCTACAAAAAGATAATTAACCTAGTCAAACAGGTTATCAAATATGGTGTACTAACAAATGCGATTCCAAGTAATCCTTTTGAAAGAACCTATATCCCACAATCTACAAACAAACCAAAAGAAAAAGAATTTTTAACTCGTGAAGAATTGGTTTTATTTCTTGAAGCAGTCAACCTTGAAGAAGATAGTTACAAACGAAAAAAAGAATATGCTCTCTTTCGACTGCTTGCTTACAGTGGTTGTCAGATTGGCGAGATTTTGGCTTTGAATTGGGATGACATTGATTTTGATAAAAAATCCATTCACATCAACAAAACAGTTTCTAGGAAGAAAGTAAGAACAAATGTCATCAACATCATCTCTGACAGTCCTAAAAATGTCGCAAGTATAGGAGTTGTACTACTTGACCCTACTACCATGAAAGCACTCAAAACATGGAAAACAGAACAAGCAAAATACAATTTGGCTTTTGGAGTTAGGAATGACAAAAAATTATTGTTTACAAATCTTTTTAATAATGTCATTGACCCTGTCAACATCAACAAACGAATCGTGAAAATTTTAGAGAGGACTACCATAAAGAAAAATATCAGTTCACACAGTTTTCGGCACACGCACGCTACTCTGTTGTTAGAGAGTGGTGCAAATATCAAAGACGTCCAAACTAGACTAAGACACGCTGATATTAGCACCACACTCAACACATACACACACCAAACAGACCAAAACAATCAAAAAAATGTAGAACGATTTATGAATTACATTCAATATTAGCCTAAACAATCTCTAAACATTTTTTCTACAACGCAACAAATTATCTGATATAATAAGGTTTGTGTTAGGTGATTTGTTATTATTAGTATAACAGGAGGAGAGAAAAATGACGATTGCTTACCCTAATGGTAGCGGAAAAATTTTTGAAAAACCAATGCCCTCCAAGAAAAAAGCGATTGAATTTGGCAAGCGTGGAATGAGTTTTGAAGAGGAAATCAACCAAAGCAATGAATATTATCTCACTAGAGGAATTGCCGTAATTCATAAAAAACCGACACCTGTTCAGATTGTACGGGTGGATTATCCTAGCAGAAATCGTGCAAAAATAACCGAGGCATATTTTAGACAAGCCTCTACAACTGATTATAACGGTGTATTTCAAGGGAAATATCTTGATTTTGAGGCAAAAGAGACGAAAAATAAAACTTCTTTTCCTTTTGCAAATTTTCATGAACATCAAATTACGCATATGGAAAATGTGCTGTCGCAAAATGGAATTGCGTTTGTCTTGCTTTATTTTTCAAGTTTAAATCGTGTGTTTTTTTACCCTGCAAGTAAATTAATCGTGCGATTTAAAGAAAAAAATACGAGAAAATCCATAAAATTATCCGACATTGAGTGCGAAGGAATTGAAATAACACTTGGGTTCGCCCCGCGAATACCCTATTTAGATGCTGTTCAAGTATTTTTACAAATGCTTACCAAAACAGATTAAGGAGGAACCGTTTTGGAACAAAATCATGCAAAGCGAAGTCAAGCTCACAATATGAAACACCATTTGCAACCAAAAAATAAAAAGCACAAAGGCAAGAAAAAACATGGCTGGCTTTTTAAAATTTTCTTTACTTTGTTTTCTTTAGGAATGGTGCTATTTCTTTTAGGAGTGGGCTTGTTTTTCTTCTACGCTTCATCTTCCCCGAAACTCTCTGACAAAGAGTTGGGAGCGAGTGCGTCAAGTAAAATTTACGGGTTAAATAACGAACTCATCGCCGACTTAGGTGCGGAGCAACGTGTGTTGTTTGAGCCAAATGAATTGCCCGAGAAACTAAAGGATGCGGTCATCTCTGTCGAGGACAAACGATTTTATCAAAATATCGGGATTGACCCTGTGCGTATTGTTAGTTCGCTTTTCCACAATATAACGCATAGCACAACACAAGGCGGGAGTACGCTAACGCAACAGTTAATCAAGCTAAGTTATTTTTCAACCAAAGAAAGCGACCAAACGTTAAAACGGAAAGCCCAAGAGGCGTGGCTTGCCATGCAACTTGACAGACGTAGCTCAAAAGAAGAAATTTTAACGTATTATATGAATAAGGTCTATATGTCTAACGGAATTTACGGCATGAGAACGGCAAGTGAGAAGTATTATGGCAAAGAGCCAAAAGACTTGAGCTATGCTCAAACTGCTTTGATTGCTGGAATGCCACAAGCTCCGAACACGTATAACCCGTATATCAATCCAAATTATGCAAAAGATCGTCGTGACACAGTGCTTTTGACTATGCTTGAAAATCAAAAAATTTCTAAAGAAGAATACGACAAAGCCGTTGCCACACCAATTGATGACGGACTTCAGCCACTTAAAGAAAGCAATCAAAACTTAAAAATCATTGACAACTACGTCAAACAAGTTATCGAAGAAGTACAAGAAAAAACAGGCGAGGATTTATTCAAAAAAGGAATGGATATTTACACCAACCTTGACATGAACGCCCAAAAACGTTTGTACGACATTGTCAATTCTGACCAATATGTCGATTATCCAGACGATAAATTTCAAGTAGCTGCAACACTTGTCGATGTGAAAACTGGGAAGGTACTTGCACAAATCGGTGGAAGAAAAATCGCAAGCGATATTACATTTGGTGTCAACCAAGCCGTTGAAACGAACCGTGATTTTGGCTCTACCATGAAACCTTTAACAGATTACGGTCCTGCGATTGAAAACCTCGATTGGCCGACCAACCATATGCTAGACGACTCAAGTTATACTTATCCAAATACCAATATCGAAGTGCATGACTGGGACAATCAATTTATGGGCTGGATGACTATGCGACAAGCGTTGACGTTATCACGGAATGTCCCAGCGATTAAAGCTCTTGATGCTGTTGGTTTGGATAAAGCAAAAACATTTTTAAACAAAGTAGGGATTGATTATAAGCAAATGGAATATTCCAATGCCATTTCAAGCAATACCAATGTGCAAGACGGAAATAAATATGGAGCCTCTAGTTTGAAAATGGCAGCCGCTTATGCAGCATTTTCAAATGCAGGTGTTTACAATACGCCTTATTACGTCAACAAAATCGTCTTTGCTGACGGCACTGAGCAAACATTTAAAACGACAAGCTCTCGTGCCATGAAAGACTCTACGGCTTATATGGTGACAGATATGATGAAAAATGTCATTTCAAGCGGAACTGGAAACAATGCACAAATTCCCGGACTTTATCAAGCAGGAAAAACTGGAACGAGTAATTATGACGATAATCAACTCAAGCAAATCAATTCTTCCTACGAAGGAATTGCTCCAGATGAAAACTTTGTCGGTATTACTCCGTATTATTCTCTTGCCGTCTGGACAGGGTATAACAATCGATTGACACCGATTTTGCCAGATGATTTTTTGATTGCAAGTGAAGTGTATCGTGAGTTAATGGGCTTTGTATCAGACAATGTACCAAACAAAGACTGGGTAATGCCTGATAGCGTGCTTAGAAATGGCTCTGAGTTATCTCTTGTCAACTCAAAATATACACCGCAAGTAACTAAAACTTCTGAGAGTACAACAAGCTCTACGAGTACAAGCACAAGTTCTAAAGAAAAAGAAAAATCTTCTTCACAAACGAGTTCTACAAGCTCAAGTGTTGCCACTCCAACAAGTAGCGAGACTTCTTCTAGCGAGTCCTCAAGCGAAAGCGTGCCACCACCAACGAGCAGCACGACTCCTAGCACTCCGCCTACTTCTTCTAGTAGCGATAGCTCCTCCGATAATTCTGAATAAAAAACAAATCCTCTATACAACAAAGTATGGAGGATTTTCATCTTCTAACGCTTCACTCTCAAAAAAATCTTTCAAAAAAACAAAAGAAAAAGACTCGCTTTTTACTTTTCATTTCGTGGTTAGTGTATAATATAAAATTGAGAATGAACTCCTCATTCTCAACAGCTAACATCATACTAGCTAGGCAGTTTACTGCTGAAAGAAAGGAACTTTATTTTTTATCATGTATATTTTTAAAATCGGCATTCCAGCCGTTGAACATGACAAGTTTATCAAAGAAAATCCACTCGGCACACTTTTGCAATCAAGCAAATGGGCGGAAGTAAAAGAAAACTGGAAAAGTGAGATTCTAGGCGTTTACAAAGAAAACAAACTTGTCGCCAGCTCACTTGTGCTAATCAAGCCACTCCCACTTGGGTTTACCATGCTTTACACACCAAGGGGACCTGTAATGGACTTTGAAAATCGTGAATTGGTTTCATTTTTTTTGAAAAGTTTACGAGGGTACGCAAAACGTCAACGTGCGTTGTTTGTAAAAATGGACCCTGTGATTTTGTACCGTAACTTTTTCTTGGGTGATGACCAAGTGATTAATGGCGATGCAGCGAGAAAAATCGCTCTTTTGAAAAGTACAGGTGCGAAATGGCAAGGATTAACGCTTGATATGAGCGAAACCATTCAACCTCGTTTTCAAGCAAATGTGCATAAGGAAAGTTTTAGCGAAGAAATTTTGAGCAAAAAAACACGTCAAATGCTCCGCACTGCTCGCAATAAAGGAATACGTGTACGAATTGCTGAAACGAGTGAATTAAGTGAATTTGTTCGCTTGATGAATTTGACCGAAGACCGCAAAGGCGTGAAACTTCGTAGCGGGGACAATGGTGGATATTATGCAAAATTGCTTGATTTGTACGGTGAAGATGCATTTTTAATGCTTGCTGAATTGAATTTAAAAGAGTTGCTTGAGCAGTCTGTCACAAGACTAAAGGAAAACGAAGAGGAAATCTCAAAATTAAAGCCAAATCAAGAGAAAAAACGTCACAATCTCAAAGAGCAACACACTTCTCTTTTGCGTGATGTCAACGAATTAGAGGAAAAAGTCAACACGCTTGGTGAAGTGGTCAATATTGCAGGGACGCTTTCTATTCGCTTTGGCAAAACGAGCGAAATTCTCTATGCAGGAATGGACGACAACTTCAAACGTTATATGCCTGCTTATCTCACATGGTTTGAAACAATTCAAGAATGTTTCCGCCGTGGAGCAAATGCAAGTAATATGGGCGGACTTGACGGTAGTTTGAATGACGGTTTGTTGAAATTTAAAAAGAGTTTCCACCCCGTTATCGAAGAATTTGCAGGAGAATTTGACTTACCCGTCAATCTTCCATTGTTCAAACTAAGCGAATGGGCATATAAACTCAAAAAACGAAAAAAAATCTAAAAAATACGAGGAGAACGAATGATATGCAGGGGTTAAAATTAATTAAAAGCATGAACCTACTGGAAAATAAGAAAACTATTTTCTGGTTGAACATTGTTAGTATTCCACTTTTCTTTTTGTTTTTGGCGATATTTGGATTTTTGAATGCTATCATAAATCCAGCCGAGAGCAATGTAAATTGGGGCTCATTTGAACTCCCCACGCTTTTCTTGATCATTCTCGCCTTTCTTCTGCATGAAGGGATTCATGGAATATTTTTCAAGCTCTTTTATCCAGAGGGAAAAGTAAAATTTGGATATAAAAATTGGTGCCTTTATACGACAAGTCCACGTTCCTATTACAGAAAAAAAGCATTTTTTTGTATTTCAATGGCTCCGTTTCTTTTGATTAGCCTAGGATTTATTGTGCTTTTCGCTTTAAGTATTCTTTCTAAACCTATTCTTGTCTTTCTAGCAAGTCTACACGCTGCTGGCTGTATAGGAGATTTTTATATCAGTTTCCTTGTCATGAAAGAGCCAAATGATGTGTGGATTGAAGACACGGAAGTGGGGATGAGTTTTTATCGAAAAAGCCTTGCTGATGATTAAGTCAGCAAGGTCTTTTTTTCCTACCGAATCCCCAAAGCAATTCGTGCGTAACGGCTCATGCGGTCGGTCGTCCATTGTGGGTACCAGACCAGTTTTACTTCAAGATTTTTCACTTCTGGCACTTCGCCTAGTGCCTCGTGAATTTGGTCGGTCAATACATCTGCCAAAGGACAGCCCATTGTGGTCAAGGTCATTTTCACAACCGTCTCACCACTTTCTTCCCATTCAATCTCATAAATAAGACCTAGATTGACAATATCAATGCCAAGCTCTGGGTCAATAACACTCTCAAGTGCTGTCAAAATTCTATCTTTAATTTGCTGAACTTCTTCCTCTGTAAATTCGTTGTTCATGGTAGCTCCTTTTCTTTGTCGAAATTTGCTAATAAAAACCTTCTTTTTTATTATAATAAAGAATAGAAAAAACTCAAGGAAATTCGCTCTGAAATTTATTTTCGTTTTCTTTGGGGGTGTTGCAAACTTCAATTCGCCCCTCTTCGTTTTTCGTTTTGAATAGCATCTATCCGTTTTGCAAGTATTTCAATCATTTCGTCTGTGAAAAATGCACTCCATAAATAAGTGGAAATATTCGTGTTTTCAAAGTCATTTGTCAAAATGTTACTAATGACAATGTCCGTTTCTTCCGTTGTATGTTCTTGCAAGTTCAAATTCAAACCATAGCGTTTTTCAAGAATTAAATGCACGTATCGCCCTTTTTCCTGTGTTCCTGCAAAATCTATTACCGCATTGACCTTTGGAAAATAAGGAAACAAATGCTCTCCATTTTCTATATTGGTCAATATTCGATAACAATACGCATAATTTAAATAAATAAAATAGCAAGAAACATACGGTTTTTGATAACTTTCTTCTCTCTTTGGATAAAGTATCTGGAAAATTCTCTTGGAAAATTCTTCTAACACTCTCGTCATAAAACGGTACGAATCCTCAAAATAATTGACCGCAATGAGTCGTTGCAACCCTAGGTTTTCAAAGAACAAAAAGCGAGTAAAATTCCGCTTGAAATCTTCTTTTAAAAGAATTGAATGTTGCACTTGAAACGGTTTATCAAAATATTGTTCAAAAAAATCAAGAAATTCCCCCCATAAATTATTAACTTTCATCTGAAAAATATCCTTGAATAATTTTTTTCCGTCTAAATGAAACCTTGGCAATTCCGTGTATAAATAAGCAAGTAAAAACCTACTTTCACTCTCTGCTACCTCTACGGAAAATCCTCGTTTTAGAAAATCTTTTTTTATTGTGATAAACATCTCTTGAATTTGTTTGTCCTGAAACTCTTCTTTTGAAAAACTACTGTAAATTTCACACTCGCTCAAAGTATAATTTTGCATTGCTCGTAAAACAGATATTCCGTAAATAATCGCAAAGCCCATACGTTCATTTTCAGTGGGTTGTTCACAAACGGTGATTTTTTCAAGTAAATCTCGCCCTTCTTGAAGTGTTTGATGAATAAATTCACCAAATTTAGTATCAAGATAACTTTTCGATTGAAGTACACCGTTCATAAAAAAGAAATAAAGTTCATAAAAAAACATTCGCACATTGATTTCTCTACCGACAAAATGATATGAATTATCTAACTGAAAACCATGAAGTGCAAGTATTTTATTGAGTGCTTTTAGCTTATTTCTAAGCGTAACTTCAGTCGTTTCAATATAAATTTCCTGCGGTAAATAAGAAAAATCATCCGTTTCAATCTCTTCCAGCATAGCCTGTGCATTATTTGCTCTGCCAACAAACGAGTGAAAAAGAATGAGGTATTTCAAGCTATTGTGCAAATAATACACAATCAAATGTGTCATAAGAATAGGTTTATTTATATTAATGTAAAGTCTATTATCATCAAACCTAAGAGGAATAGAAGAATTTAAATGACTTTTTGTAATATCCTCCACTAATTCGTTCATATAACGCAAAATAGATTTTTTACTTTTCACTTTTATTTGCGAATGTGCAAGTAAATAATTGAGATGTGTCATAAAAAAGTCTACATCCATTTCTTCTTTTCCAAATATTTGTATCGCATAACACATGGAAAGTTTGATTTTTTCTTTTTCTTCTAGCAAATCCAACATTCTCCTCACCGCCTTTCCTTGAATTTTATCAAAAAACATTTTTTAACATTCTCTTTAAAAGCTTTTGTATAAAGGTGATTCCTATTTTTTTGTCAAATATTAAAATTTCGTAAAGGAGTTTTTTGAAAAAATAGATGAGAATCACGGAAAAATATTCATAATAAATCGCACTCTATGGATAGTATTAATACAACTTTATATTAAAATTATAGCTCGTTTTTCTCATTTAAACAAATGATAGATGAATCGAATGAAAGGAAAATGAGTAAAAAAAAGTTTTTATCCAAAATCAAGACAAAAATTTCTTCTTTAATTTTATTTAAGGGAGTATTATTGCAACATCAAAGCGATAAGGAGAGAAAATTCTACATGAAAAAAATCAATTTATTTTTAGCTGCAACCATTTTAAGCACTCTTTCTCCCTCTTTTGTAAAAGCTGAAGAAAATGCAGAGAAAAGCGGTTGGAATCAAATTCAAAAAGAACAAAATAACCTTGATTTTGAAGATGCAATGTTGCTAATGGAACAACTGAAAGCACAAGGGATTACTGCCTCAATGAACGAACAAGGAAAAGTTGTGATTGTAAAACCTGCAACAGCTGAACCAAAACTTATTTTTAACTATGCAAAAAATTATTACAATGTAGATGAAAAAAATATATTGCCAGATGATCATCATAGTGTAGAGAAATTTATCAGCTCTGGCGATTATGAGGGCAAGGAAAATCACTTAACTCTTCACGTATTAAACAATCCTGTGGAGAAAATTGTGGGTGAAAAAACTTTTCACACGACAGAGAGTGGGGAAATTTTACCAATTATTGACCAAAATGGTTTTTCTGTGCTGAGTGAAGAAGATGTCGCAGTTTCCGATATTCAAACGTTCGACAAAGAATTAGGGCAATTTTCTACGGAAAATGGCGATAAAATCCCTACGATTTATGATGAAAATAGCAATATAGTTGACCAAAAGAACATTGAAATCGGAAAAATTTATTACTCTGATAAGAAAAAAAGTACAAAAATCATTTTTACAAATAGAACAATTGGAAATGACCAGCAACAAACAATCACCGCAGAAGATTTTTTCTATGCTCCGAAAAGTTCATTTGGCAATAAGCAAAATTTCGTTGACAAAAATCATACCTTTAAAGGAAACGAAGTCACTTTAGCAGATGCCGCTCCCGGTACGTCAGCTGCTGATCCTAACGCAAGTGCTGGTTCTATCGTATCAAAAGCTGCGGTTGATTTAACACATGACTTCAGCATGAAAGCACGTGTGCATTTAGGCAATAAAAATCAGCGTGATCAAGGTGCTGACGGCATTGGTTTCACATTTAACCCCGTTGCCAATAATGATCTTGGCTATGCTGGGCAAGGATTTGGTATAGGTGGCTTGACAGGTGCTTTTGGTTTTAAACTAGATACCTATTATAACAATATGCACGATGTAGCCCTTCTCTTAAATAACACTGGTGGGAAGAAATATTACGACATCGACCCTTTGCAATACAAAAATAACCAAGCAATGCTAGGTGAACTTGGAAGTCCACTTGGCAATGGAAACGGAAATGCGTTCGCTGCATTTATTCATTCTGTGGGAGTTGACGGGACGGTTGAAACAATTACAGACGGTGCTTATGATGAATATACAGTGGAATATGAACGATATGGCAATAAAATAAGCGATCATTATACGGGGATTGAAGAAAATCGAGCAAGCGAACTTTCTCCGAAATTTATTCACAATCCAGAAGAATTTACGACACATTGGAAAGAAATTGAGTTTCATTATACTGCTGATAACAAAACTTTGTCGGTAGATTATGACGGAAAACATTGGTCTGCTCCGCTTTCTAGTTTAGTTCCAAACGCTGATTTGAGCAAACTTGCTAATGGCTATAAGTTGATGATTTCTTCTTCAACTGGCTGGGGGGCAAATCTTCACCAAATCGCCTTTGACAATCTAAGCTATACGACACCTGCGACAACGGAAAATCTAAATTGGAAAGAAGTAAAGAGCATCACCACTTGGAATACGCAAAAAGTCGTAGAAAATCAGGACATTTCGATTGATAAGAAAATTTACAAGGTTTCTTGGAAAGAAGTGCAAGCAACTGGAAAATTCAATCCTAAAGACGTTTTCCCTGAGCTTGTGAAAACTCCAATTACACCAACAGTGCCGATACAGCCAATGCCACCAGTCAACCCGATAATGCCGACTGTGCCGGTACAACCTTTACCGCCTGTTAACCCGATTACGCCGACTGTACCGGTGCAACCTATACCGCCTGTTAACCCGATTACGCCGACTGTGCCAGTAAAACCTATACCGCCTGTTAAACCAATTACACCGACAGTGCCGGTGAAACCTATACCGCCTGTCAAACCAATTACACCGACAGTGCCAGTGAAACCAGTACAGCCGAAACCTATTACACCGACAATGCCTGTGAAACCTGTATTACCAAAACCTGTGACACCGACATTACCTGTAAATCCGTCACAACCAAAACCTGTGACTCCAACAGTACCGGTGAAACCAGTACAGCCGAAACCTATTACACCGACTGTACCTGTCAAACCGACACAGCCGAAACCTATTACACCGACTGTACCTGTCAAACCGACACAGCCGAAACCAATCACACCGACAATGCCGGTGAAACCTACTTCGCCTGCGAAACCTGTTGTTCCTGAACAACCAGAGGAAGTAGCAAAAGGGGGCGAAAGAAAAAATAACAATAATACTATCACAATTACCGATTCAAAACCTAGATTACCTAGAACGAATGAAGTTTCAAATAACATTTCCACCTTACTTGGAATTGGATTGGTTACAACAGCTATTACTCTTTATTTCTTTAAAAGAAAAAGAGTAAACTAATCATAAAAAGTCTAGTCGTCTTTTTGAGACGTCTAGACTTTTTTCTACTGATTCTACTCAAATTTTTTCCATATCATGCACAAATTTTTCTGCAATTTCTTCGTAATCTTCTTCTTGTTCCTCGTAACCAAGCACGGCATCATCAGATATTTCATCTAAGTCTGCGAAAAATTCAATGTGACGAGCCAGATTTTCAAAAGTCATTGGCGCATCTCCACCGTAATCGCCGTCTAAATTAAGCATCATACGTTCATTTTCATCACACACTTCAACGGTCAATTGTTTTGTTTTGACATAAATAATTTTCGGATCAGCTATGTGTTGTCCGTCATTGAGCAAGAGAGCAATCAAACGCATAATTTCTACCATATTGCTTGCTTTCACGATAATCAGTGAAAAATAACCGTCATCAAGTTTCGCATCAGGTGCATACGACTCAAAGCCTCCGACAGAATTGGTTAACCCTGCAAAGAACATACTCGTCAACCCTTCATAAACTCCTTCGTCATGCGTAATCCGAATGTTTAACGGTTTAATTCTAGGGAGCATTTCAGCCCCTTTTGCCAAATAAGCAAGATAACCAAATGTCGTTTTCAGCTCACTTGGCACCTCAAACGTCAACTCCGTCAAACCGCCTCCTGCTGCAATATTGATAAAATAATTCTCACCAGCACGTCCAATATCCATTTCCACCGTTTGTTTTTTCCCTACTAAACGAATGGCATCTACTGGATTCGTTCTTGGTACTTTCAAAGCTCTTGCATAATCATTGGTCGTCCCAGCTGGAATAATCGCCATTTTGGGTCGGTTAGGAAGCGAGGCAATGCCATTTACTACTTCGTTAATCGTACCATCCCCACCTGCTGCAACAATCAAATCAAACCCTGCAAGTGCTACACGTCGTGCCTCATCTCTTGCTGAGTGCTTTTTAGGTGTTGTGGCAAATGCACTTGTTTCATAGCCAAGATTTTCAAGCTCTATTAGTACATCTGGCAAATACTTTTTCATGATTTCTTTTCCACTCGTTGGATTGTAAATCACCCTTGCACGCATTTCTTTCCCTCCCAAAATTGTTTGTAAAAAATTTATTTCTCTTGATTTTCGTTTTTGTTTTGTAATGCAAACGTCTTTTGAATGCTCATGGTTTGTCAAAATCGCTAGATTTGAGGGCAGGAGTTGGATCGCTGTTCGCAATGCCACCTGAAGCTCTGCTTCAGGCAAGTAAATGGCATGGCTCTCTGCGACAAACTCCTGAACGCCCCGCTTGCTTTTCTTTGTCTAGCT
>NZ_FUXI01000004.1:110303-122997 GCF_900167335.1 Pilibacter termitis | reverse complement strand
CGTCGATCGAAACTTGCGTTTCGATTAAATAAACGACGTGGCTCACTGCCACAGACTTCAAAACGCCCCTCTACACCTTTCTTTGTCTAGCTACGAGAGGCAGGAGTTGGCGACTGCTCGCAATGTCGCTCGCAACTAACGTTGCGAGTAAATAAACGACTTGGTTCGCTGTCGCAAACTCTTGAACGCCCCTCTTTGCTTTTCTTTGTCTAGCTACGAGGGGCAGGAGTGGGGCGACTGTTCGCAATGTCGCTCGCAACTAACGTTTCGATTAAATAAACGACGTGGCTCACTGCCACAGACTTCAAAACGCCCCTCTTCGCTTTTCTGGTTACCTCTTGTTTAGTTCTTCTATTAGTAATTTTGTTACAACGCTTGGGTTGGCTTGTCCTTTGGTTGCTTTCATGATTTGTCCCATGAGGGCTTTGGTTGCTCTGTCACGTCCGCCTTTAAAGTCTTCGACAGATTGTGGGTTGTTGTCTAAGATTTCGTTGATGATTGGAAGTAATTTCGCTGGGTCTGAGATTTGAATAAGTCCTTTTTCTTCTACGACTTTTTTCGCATCTCCTCCGTTTTTAGCAAGCTCTAAAAAGACTTTTTTCGCCATTTTGCTTGAAATCGTACCGTCCTCAATCAATCCTAACATACCTGCTAAGTTTTCTGGGGTCAATTTCAACTCAGGTAAAGTCAATTTTTCAGCGTTCATATATTGTGAAGTTTCGCCCATAAGCCAATTCGACACTTGTTTTGCATCTGCCCCTAATTTCACTGCTTTATCAAAGAAATCACTCATTTCAACTGTTTGCGTTAAGACCATTGCATCATAATCTGGCAAACCAAGTTCTTTCGTGTAGCGATTTTTACGTGCTTGTGGCATTTCTGGCAAACTTTCTCTTACTTCTTCAATCCAGCGATCACTGATTTCAAATCTTGGAATATCTGGTTCTGGGAAATAACGATAATCACTTGAACCTTCTTTGACACGCATCAAAATAGTCGTTCCGTCAACTTCATTATAGCGACGTGTTTCTTGGCGAATTTCACCCCCGCTAAGCAAAATTTTCTCTTGACGAGCTTGTTCATACTCTAAACCTTTTTTTACATAGTTAAACGAGTTTAAGTTTTTCAGCTCTGTTTTCACGCCAAATTCTTCTTGACCATATGGACGAAGTGAAATATTCGCATCCACTCGCATACTTCCTTCTTCCATTTTCACATCACTGATTCCTGTGAAAAGAATGACTTGTTTCAATGCCTCAAGATAAGCATAAGCCTCCTCGGGACTTCTCATATCAGCCTCTGAGACAATCTCGATAAGTGGCACACCTTGGCGGTTAAGGTCAACATAAGAGTAACCGTCATCTGCGTGGGTATTTTTCCCAGCATCTTCCTCCAAATGAGCTCGCTCAATGCGAATTTTCTTCGTTTTCCCTTCAACTTCGATTTCAATCCAACCGTCATGACCAATCGGCTCGTCAAATTGAGAAATTTGGTAAGCCTTTGGATTATCTGGATAAAAATAGTTTTTGCGGTCAAAATGTGTTGCTTTGGAAATCTCCATATTCAATGCCAATGCTGCACGCATACCAAACTCCATTGCACGCTTGTTCATCACTGGCAACACGCCCGGATAACCCCAGTCGATCACGTTTGTATTCGTATTCGGGTCTGCACCAAAGTGTGCAGGCGTTGGCGAATAGGCTTTCGATTCTGTTTTCAATTCTACATGGACCTCAAGTCCGATTATCGTTTCAAAATTCATTTCGCCACTCCTCCCATAATACTTGGTAATTCTTTATGAAAAGCTGTTGCATTTTCAAACGCAAATGCTGCGTTATACATCGTTTGTTCATCAAAATGTTTGCCGATAATTTGCAATCCGACAGGTAAACCGTCTGAGAATCCTGCTGGAATACTCATCCCCGGAAGTCCTGCAAGATTCACTGGAATCGTCAATAAATCACTCAAATACATGGTGATAGGATCTGCAATATTACTGCCCAGATCATAGGCAACTGTTGGAGCAGTCGGCCCAATGATTAAATCGTACGTTTCAAATACCTTTTGGAAATCTTGTAAAATCAACGTTCTCACTTGCCCTGCTTTTTTGAAATAAGCATCATAGTACCCTGCTGAAAGGCTAAATGTTCCAAGCATAATCCGACGTTTCACTTCTTCACCAAAGCCTTCCGTACGGCTTTTCACATAAACTTCTTCTAAATTATCATGTTGCTCTGTGCGATACCCATAGCGAATCCCGTCAAAACGTTGCAAATTACTACTTGCCTCGCTACTTGCGATAATGTAATAAACTGCTACGCCATATTTTGAATGTGGCAAACTCACTTCTTCAACCGTTGCCCCAAGTTTGCGGAACGTCTCTGCCGCTTCTAAAATACGTTGTTTCACTTTCTCATCAATTCCCTCACCTAAATATTCTTTTGGCAAAGCAATTTTCATTCCTTGAATATCACCATTCAAATACTTCGCAAAATCTGGCACTTCACGTTTTGCACTCGTGCCGTCTTTTTCATCAAAACCAGAAATCGCCGTAAGAGCGAGTGCGTTATCACGTACATTGCGAGTAAGTGGGCCAATTTGGTCAAGACTTGAGGCGAACGCAATCAAACCAAAGCGTGAAACACGTCCATAAGTTGGTTTCATGCCAACAATTCCGTTGAAAGATGCAGGCTGACGAATACTTCCGCCTGTATCACTTCCTAAGCTAAGTGGCACTTCTCCGCTTGCCACCGCTGCTGCTGAACCACCAGAAGAACCACCCGGCACTTTCGTATGATTCCACGCATTTTTCGTTTGTTTGAATGACGAATTTTCCGTAGAACCCCCCATAGCAAACTCATCCATATTCAATTTTCCAACGGTAATTAATCCAGTAGATTTCACACGTTCCATAACCGTCGCATCATAAATCGGATTGAAATTGTGCAGAATTTTACTTGCAGCTGTGGTAAGGATTCCTTTTGTAACAATATTATCTTTAATCCCAATCGGTAATCCTTTGAGCAGTTCGCTCTCGCTTATTCCCTCTTGGTCAATTTTTTCCGCTTGCTCAAGAGCCGATGATTTTGTCACAGATAAAAATGCGTCCACATTTGGCTCTACTTTTTCAATTCTATCAAGTGTTGCTTGTGTCAACTCCGTTGCTGAAATTTCCTTTTTCACTAATAAATCATGCAAATCACTTAGTGATTTTTGATACAATTCACTCATTATGCACCCTCACTTCCGTCATCTAAAATCGCTGGCACTTTGATAAAGCCGTCTTGTTTTTCAGGCACATTTTTCATCAATTCATCTCTTGATGTACCTTTTGTCGCTTTATCCTCACGCAATACATTGATTGCATCTACTACGTTTGAAGTAAATGCAACACCTGTTGTATCTACTTCTTCCAATGTTTCAATCATGTGAATAATTTTGCCAAAAGTTTCTGTAAATGCGTGCAGTTCTTCCTGTGGAAAATCTAGCTTTGACAAATTTGCAACGTGTTTTACATCTTTTTCTGTAATTTGCATAATGCCCCTCACTTTTCTTATTTCATTATTAAAAGTCTAACATCCTGTTTATTTTAACACTTTTTCCTCTGATTTTGTAGGATAGACCATAGAATTTTAAAAAAGAGGTTAGGAAAATACTTTCACGTATCATCCTAACCTCCACGTAAGGAGTTATCTTTACCTAAATGCTTTATTTCCTAGGCAATTGGTAACGAAGTTTATTTTTTCACGATAGTCCCCGAATTTCCTTTGACTACCGCATCCAAATTTTCAAGTGAGCTGATAACCGCCACACCTTTTGGATAGTTTTCAACAAATTCAACTGCCGCCTCAACTTTTGGCAACATACTTCCCGGAGCAAATTCACCGTCAGCGATATATTGTTTCATTTCTTCGACGGTTACCTCCTCTAGTTTTTTCTGTTCTGGTGTATTGTAGCGTATAAAGACATTTGGCACACCTGTCAAAATAAGGAGCATATCTGCCTCAACTGCCTCAGCCAATTTTTCAGAGGCGAAATCTTTGTCAATTACTGCTTCACGACCTTCTAGTTTCATTCCTTTGCGAACAACTGGCACACCGCCACCGCCGACAGAAATCGTTACTACACCTTCATTTACCAAACGTTTGATAACATTTGCCTCTTCAATAGCGATAGGTCTTGGACTTGCAACGACTTTTCTCCAGCCACGTCCTGCATCTTCTTTGTAAACACCGTCCGTTTTCGATTTCGCTTCTTCTTCTGTGAAAAATGGGCCAATCGGTTTGGTTGGATTGTGGAAAGACGGATCATTTTCGTCTACCACTACTTGTGTTACGAGTGAAACCACTTCTGTGTCAAGTCCTTCCATGCGACAGGCTTCACGCATTGCTTGTTGCAACCAATAACCGATAGAACCTTCCGTCATCGCCACACAAGTATCAAGCGGTAAAACAGGATTTTTCTCACTTTCCGCTGCTTGCTGTTGCAATAAGAGATTGCCAACTTGAGGACCATTTCCATGTGAAATAATCAACGAATCTCCATTTTTTATAAATTTTACAAGTTGTTTTGCTGTTTTGTGAAGTGCCTCTTGTTGTGCTTCTGCGGTAGGTTTGTCAACCAAAATCGCATTTCCTCCAAGTGCTACGACAATTTTTCTACTCATTTTTTATGCCTCCATGCTTCTTCCTATTTTCTAGCTGCGAGAGGCTGAAGTTTGGCAACTATTCGCAGTGTAGCAGTAAATAAACGACACGGCTCACTGTTACAAACTTCAAAATTCCCTCTCCGCTTTCCTATTTTCCTTTACACCAGTATAATCATTTTCTTTCTCTTTTTACTTAGTCAAAGAAAACAAATAAATACTGAATTGTTGTCTTTTTTATACAAATCAAATCGTAATCATTCCACTTATCAAACCGACAAGTGCGACAATGAATAAAATTACGATAATGCTTGCGTAAATTTTTTCCTGTATGTTTTCAAATAATGGTTTATCATTTTCTTTTTGCACCATAGAATACACAATCAACCCCGGTGCATAAAGCAACATGGTCAATAAGAAATTCGTTACTCCTGCTGCATAAACAAGCCAAACACCAAAAATACTTGCAAATAAACCAATAAGAATATTTTTCATAGCCCCTTCGCTCGTTGATTTTTCTTGCAAGGAAAGTTTCAGCTGATAAAATCCCGTCAACGCATAAGGAATTAAAATAGCACTCGTTGCAAGCGAGTAAGCAAAATTATATGCTTGCTCTGTAAACAAAAGCGTAAATAAGAAAATTTGAATTAAAATGTTGGTGAAAAATAACGAATTAACAGGTGCTCCGTTTTTATTTTCTTTCGAAAATAGTTTTGGAAACGAACCTTGTTTTGCCGCCTCATAAGGCAATTCTCCAGCAAACATTGTCCATGCAAGCCATGCTCCAATAACCGAAATAATCACTCCAACATTCACAAGCTGTGCTCCCCATTTTCCAACGATTGACTCGAGCAAATATGCCATAGCAGGTTGTTTTAACTCTTGAAGTTCTGAACGTGTCATTACTCCAAGCGAGAGAACGGTCACCAACACATAAATCGAAATAACCGCAATTAATCCAATAATCGTTGCTTTTCCGACATCTGATTTTTTCTTTGCACGACCTGAGAATACAACTGCTCCTTCAATCCCAATGAAAACCCAAACCGTTACAAGCATGGTACTTTTCACTTGTTCAATAACAGAAGGAATACTTGCACCTTTCCCCCACGTGCTTGCCAGTTGTCCCCAAAAATCAGCTGTAAACAAGCCAATTTTGAACGCAACCAGAGCGGATACTAAGAAAATACATAACGGAATTAATTTTGCAATTGTAATAATCGTATTGATAAATGATGCACTTTCTACCCCTTGTAGAATCAATAAATGCACTGCCCAAAGCATTACACTTGCTCCGATAATAGACGGAAGATTTGAGCCGTTCTCAAAAATCGGCACAAAATAGGCAATTGAACTAAATAAAAGTGTCCCATATGCTACATTACCAAGCCATGCAGAAAGCCAGTAACCCCATGCAGAATTAAAGCCCATATAATTGCCAAACCCCTCTTTTGCATAACTGTAAACACCAGCATCAAGGTCGGGACGTTTTGCGGTCAAATTTTGAAAACAAAAAGCAAGCATTGTCATTCCAAGTCCTGTGACAATCCAGCCGATAATGACTGCAGCAGGGGATGCTCCGCTTGACATATCTTTCATCAAGTTAAAAATCCCGCCACCAACAATTGAGCCTATTACTAGCCCTACAAGTTGGATAAGACTTAATTTTTTCATTGTTCCTTCTCCTCGTAAAATGTATTTTTATCCTGTTTCATTTATGGTTCTCTTTAAAAGATAGAAAATTCCAAACAATCATTTATTTCTTCTATCCTTTGAAAATAAAGGACAGAGAGAGCATTTCTCTCCGCCCTATGTTTTGAGAATCCTTTTTTATAGCGAGCTAGGAAGTGCTGAGATTTTGTCGTTGCTCGCAATGCCACAGACTTCTTAACGCACTTCTACGCTTTTCTTACGATTTTCTTACGCTTTTGGAATGAACAGATTGCCAAGTGTTGCCGCCATAATTGCTTT
This sequence comes from Pilibacter termitis, assembly GCF_900167335.1. Lineage (GTDB taxonomy): Bacteria > Bacillota > Bacilli > Lactobacillales > Streptococcaceae > Pilibacter > Pilibacter termitis. Next base: position 116,381 of record NZ_FUXI01000004.1, on the reverse strand, counting down.
GATTGAGTGCATGCGGTTTTCCGCCTCTTCAAATTGACGTGCATATTTAGAGCGGAATACTTCATCTGTTACTTCCATTTCAGTCAAACCATATTTTTCATTGATTTCTTGACCATATTCTGTTTCAATGTCGTGGAATGCTGGTAAGCAGTGCATGAAGATTAACTCATCATCTGGTGTACCCGTCATTTTCATCATATCCATATTTACACGGTATGGAGTCAAAAGTTTCACACGACCTTCCCAGTCAGATTCACCCATAGAAACCCATACATCTGTATAAATAATGTTGGCACCTTTTACACCCTCAGCAATATCTGCTGTCACTTTTGGTGTAGCACCACTTTCTTTGGCAAATTTATTGGCAAAATCAATAACTTCTTGCGTTGGGTGTAATTCTTCTGGTGCAACGATATGCACATTCACACCTAGCATAGAACCTGTCACCAATAGAGAATTTGCCATATTGTTACGTCCGTCACCAACGTAAACAAGTGTCAAACCTTTAAGGTAACCAAAGTTTTCTTTCACTGTCATAAAGTCTGCAATCATTTGAGTTGGGTGCCACTCATCTGTCAAACCATTCCATACTGGTACACCAGAGTATTTCGCTAAGTCTTCTACTTCTTGTTGAGAGAATCCACGGCGTTCGATCCCGTCAAACATGGAGCCTAATACACGTGCAGTGTCTTCCGTTGACTCTTTAATACCAAGCTGAATATCATTTGCTCCTAAGTATTCAGGGTGAGCACCTAGGTCAATGGCAGCTGTTGTAAAAGCAGCACGTGTACGTGTAGAAGTTTTTGCAAATAACAACGCAATATTTTTTCCTTCTAAATAACGATGTGGAATATTTTCTTTCTTCAATGCTTTCAAATGCAAAGCAAAATCAATAAAATATTCGATTTCAGCAGGGGTGAAATCTTTTTCCGCTAAAAGTGAACGTCCTTGAAATACTGAGTTTTTAATTCCTTTAAATTCTTTTGTCATGATTTTCTCCTTACATGGTTTTCGATTATTTTTTCATTTACTTAGTGAAAGACACTTCAAGAAGAGAGTATCTTTCACTAAGGAATATTATGTCGTCATTTATTTTAAATCTTCACGCACAAGTGGTTGGCTCATACAACGTGGGCCACCACGACCACGTGACAATTCCCCTGAGAGAACTTCTAGTACACGAAGTCCGTATTCACGCAACACTTCATTCGATACATAGTTGCGGTCATAAGTAACAACCGTGCCCGGTGCAATTGCAAGTGTGTTACTTCCGTCATTCCATTGCTCACGAGGGGCAACAATCGCATCTCCTCTACCTGTTGGAATAAGCACCAATTCAGAAAGATTCAACACTTCTTTCAATACATCTTCGATATTATTGCGAAGTGTAATCGTCATGCCAAGCTCATTGTTCGCTTTTTCGATAACGTAAACATCCATTTTACCGTCTGAATCCAAAATCGCTGGATGAATAGTAAATTTGTCGTAGTCAACCATTGTGAATACTGTATCTAAGTGCATCATTGCACGATTGTTTGGTATTTTAATCGCCAACACTTTTTCATAGCCAGAATTATTTTTGAATAATTTTTCAGCCAATAATTTGATTGAGTGGGCACTTGTACGTTGACTAATACCAACAGCTAGAACCGTGTCACTTAAAACAAGTTCATCGCCACCTTCAATATGAGCACCTGTATAACGATCCAACCACACTTGAATCCCGCTATCCGCAAAACGTGGGTGGTAGTTCATAATCGTTTCAATGAACAAACTTTCACGCTGACGAGCAGCAAATGTCATACGGTTGACCGTCAAACCATTCCCAATAGAAGCAATCGGGTCACGTGTGAAGTAAAGGTTTGGCATTGGGTCTGTAAGAAATGGATAATCATCTAATGTGTCCAAACAAGTTTGATGCGGAATTTCCACTTCATGTTTGCGAATACCTGCCATGATTTTTTCAATCATTTGGTCATTGTTCATAGAACCTAAATATTCAATGACCGCTTGTTTTTGATAATCAGAAATAAGTCCAGATTCATCAATCATTTGTTTCAAGAAACTTTGTTTTACTTCTTCATTAACAAGTGATTCTGCTGCTAATTTTTCAAGGTAAAGAACTTCTACCCCTTCTTTTCTCAGCGTATCTGCGAAGTAGTCGTGTTCTTTTTGAATGTTTTCAAAGAACGGAATGTCATCAAACAACAATCTCTCCATTGTGTCTGGTGTTAGATTTTCCACTTCTCTCCCCGGGCGTTTCAAAAGAACCGTTTTTAATTTCCCAATTTCACTTTTTACATGGATTGGATATGCCATTTTTGTTTCCTCCTATTTTTCGCTCGTTATTGAATATGAGCGGTAATTTCTTTTGTCAATGGTTACTTTAGCTAAAATTTTCTTTGACTTCCTTACACACTTAGTATAGTTGTAAGCGATTCATAAATCTCGAAATTTTTGCGAGTTGAAAACCCAAATATTTGGCGTCTATTTCAAAATATACATTCTTATTTTGTAAACGTTTTTATTATTCATTTTTAACTTTTATTTTATTCATTTATTCTATAAAAATTCATTTATCTTTTTTAAAAAAATATTTTTTTGCTAGTTGACAGCGTAATTTTTTTCTTCTTTCTCCCATTTCACGACTTTTTTCTTTCAAAAAATGGAGTTTTACGATAGGATAAAGAGAAGAAAAAAATCTGGAGGTTCACATGAAAACCAAGCTACTTATTGTCGCAACGCTAATTATCGCCGTGCTTGCCGCAGTATTCTTTTACGCTCAACATTCGATAAAAGCTACGAAAAAAACTAGTGTTAAAAATGAAATCCCGACTGTTTTCGTCCACGGTTCTAGCGGAGATGCTTATACATTTTCAACTATGCTCGAGCAAATAACGATTGAACGGAAAAATTCCATTACACCGCTTATTCTCACGATCGCACCTGACGGAGCAATCAAAGAAAGTGGAAAACTTGACAAAAAAAGCGATATGCCCGTTATTCAAATTGGCTTTGGCGACCCAAATAGTACGATTGAAAATCAAGTGACTTGGATTCATCATGTACTTTCTTACTTGAAAAGTCAACACAAAATCACTGCAATCAATTACGTTGGCTATTCAGACGGTGGGGTCGTGGGACTAAATTATTTAGAAAAATACGGTCAGCAAAAATCTTTGCCGCAAATCAAGAAAATGGTCACAATTGGTTCTCCATTTAACGACCAGTTACCGAAAGCTGAAGATGAAACCATTGCAGAGGTCTTAAAAGTCGGCCCACAGGACAAATCGGAGCGTTACCAAGCATTTGCCAAACAAATTAATGATGTACCACAAACTATTTCTTTCCTATTAATTGCAGGAGATGTTGAGAAAAATGAACAAGGAGACACCGTTGTACCACTTTCTGACGCCCTAAGCGTTTATTCCTTGCTCAAACAAAACCACAATCCTGTCAAAAAAGACATTGTAACAGGAGAGGAATCTACGCATATGCATATGATTACCCAAAACAAAGAAGTCCGAGAAGATATTCAAAACTTTTTATGGAAATAAACAAAATGCCCTCAAGTAATTGAGGGTTTTTTAATTTTTTTAGAAAATCTTAATATTCCCTTCGTTTGCAAGTCCTCCTTTCCCGCATAAATAAAGCAATTCATCCTTTTGAAATCATTATTTAATCAAAAAGAAATATTTATCTTTGTGTTTTTAGTTTTTATTTAAGGTAGATTTAAGAAAATGGTTGTATAATCCTTTTACATAAGGATACCTCTAAAAAGCCAAAACTAACAATTTTGGGTAAACGTGAGTTTTTAGAGGTAGCCTAAAGTAAGGAGATGAACTCATGAAAACGAAAATAAAATTTTTAATCGTTAGTACACTTGCGATTCTTTTCATTACATACCTCGCCTTAAATTTTGACAGCAAGCCAATTTTGGCGGCAAAAAAAGATGATACACCGACTTTATATATTCACGGTTCAAGTGGAACAATCAATTCTTTTGGTGGTATGCTCGCACGTATGGAGAGTGATCAGCAAACAAAAAAAGAGCTTATTCTCACCATTTCCCCAACTGGAGAAATTACACAAGAGGGAAATTACAAAGTAGGAAGTATCAATCCGTCCATTCAAATACTTTTCGAGGACAACAAGAATACGATTGAAAATCAAGTAATTTGGTTGACAAAAATTATGCGTTATTTGAAAGAACATTATCAAATAGATGAAGTCAATCTTGTCGGTCATTCTGACGGTGGCATTGTCGGTTTAACATATCTCGAAGAATATACGAGTGACCTTACTTTGCCCAAAGTCGTGAAATTTATCGCCATTGGCTCTCCGTTTAACTCGCAAATTCCATTGCAAAAGGGCGAAACAATGGAAGATGTGTTAACAAATGAGCCTGAAAAACAATCTTCTCGCTACGAAAATTTCAAAGCAAATATTGATAAAATTGACAAACACTTGCCGATTTTATTGATTGCAGGAGATGAAAACAGCGACAATCAAGGTGACGGAACCGTACCACTTGCGGATGCGTTGAGCATTTATCCTGTAATGGTAAAATCAAATGACAATGTGCAAAAAATAATTGTCACAGGCGAAAATACAGGACATAGTGAACTACATGAAAATCGTGAAGTGGATAAATTGGTGGAGAAATTTTTGTGGAATTAACATAAGAGGTGGCTGATTTCCTAAGCCACCTCATTTTCATTTGTCAAATTTTCTTAAATAATCACTCAATAATTCCAATCCCTTGAGTAATTCCTCTTTTTTACAGCAATAGCCTACTCTTGCGTGATTTGGACGGTCAAAAGCACTCCCCGGGACGAGTAGAACACCTGTTTCATTTAGCAAATCTAAGCAAAATTCTTCATCTTTTTGCGGAATATCTAACTTAATAAACGAAGTTGAAACAAAATTTGGTGCTACAAGTGTAACTCTTGGTTCACTTTCCACCCAATTTTTTAAAATCTGCAAGTTTTCAGCAACGATTTTCTTGTTGCGACGGAGAATTGCCGCTTTATTTTTCAAAGCATGAATCGCCAGTTCATCAGACAATACACCGCCACAAATCATTGTGTAATCACGATATTTACGAAATTCCTCGGTAATTTCTGCACTTGTTGCCACCCAGCCAATGCGAATACCGGGGAGGGAGTAGGTTTTGGATAGCGAATTGGTCGAAATGCCACGCTCGTATATGTCTGCAATTGACACAAAATCGCCCTCACCAAGTGGGGCGTAGACTTCGTCTACCAAAACGTAAGCATCTACTTCTCTTGCCATTTCTGCAATTGCAAGTAAGTCCGATCTCTCCAAAAGTGTTCCTGTTGGATTGTTGGCGTTGTTTAGGCAAATCATTTTCGTGTTTGACTGAATTTTTGCACGCAATTCTTCCAAATCTAGCGACCAATTTTTCTCTTCTTTTAGCTCAACGAAATCAACGTTCGCCCCAATAGATTTTGGAATTTCATAAAGTTGCTGATAGCTTGGGAGCATGGAAATCACGTGGTCACCTGAATTCACCAATGCGTAAATTGCCAAAAGATTGGCACCTGTTGCACCGTTGGTTTGCAAAATATTTTCTTCTGTCAAATTTTGATAAAGACTTGCCACCAAACGCTTAAACTCCTCACTTCCCTCTATCCAACCGTAATCAAGCGAAAGTGTTGCTCTTTCTTTAAAAAATTCCTCTACGCTCGTCCCGTCTAAATTTAGCAGTTCTTCTAAGGTAAAAGCAGAAATCGAACTTTGTGAAATGTCAATTTTCGCCCGTTTTTCATACTTATTTAACCATTCCTCGACACCGAAATTTGCAATTTTCAATATAGACTCTCCTCTCTGCAAACTGTGTTCGCTCAAAGTCTTTTCTTTGTCTAGCTGTGAGGGGCTGAAGTCTGGCAACTGCTCGCAATGTCGTTCGCAACTTCGTTGCGAATAAATAAACGACATGGTTCGCTGTTGCAGACTTCAAAACGCCCCTTTTCGCTTTTCTTTGTCTAGCTACAAGGGGCAGGAGCTTGGTCGCTGTTCGCAACAGCACTGGAAACTATGTTTCCAGCAAGTAAA
>NZ_FUXI01000004.1:107141-110038 GCF_900167335.1 Pilibacter termitis | reverse complement strand
TCGCTGTTCGCAACAGCACTGGAAACTATGTTTCCAGCAAGTAAATGCTGTGGCTCTCTGCGACAATCTCCTGAACGCCCCTTTTCGCTTTTCTTATAAAGTAATCATTCCGAGATATAACATCACGATTGCTAGGATTGCTGAGAGTGTGATGAGTATCATTGCTGCTTTTTCTAGTGTGCTAATGTTTCTATTGTTTGCATGGCACGCTTTTAAGAAAAAGAATAATCCCGGGATATAGGCAATTGAACACAATAACACATAGTTAAATCCTGCAAGTGTAATCCCAACAATTTGGAATAAAGTTGCTACAATTCCAATTCCTAACTGGAGGGGTTCTTTTTGCTTGAATGAATATTTGATTTGATAAATTGCAACGAATAAATAACAAATTAAGATAGATGCGGTACAGAGTGAATACGCCAATTTATAAGCATAGTCTGTTACCAAAAAAGTCAGTAAAAATAAATTTGTCAGCGTTGCTGTCGCAATAAGCGAATTGGTCGGTGAATTTTTTTCGTTTGTTTTACCAAAAAATTTCGGAAGTAGCTTGTCACGTGCCATTAACATTGTGGTTTCTGCTGGCAACATTGTCCACGAAAGCCATGCACCAATCACTGAAATAATCAAACCAATATTGATAAATGCTGCACCCCAATCACCTACGATGTGTTTTAAAATGTTTGCCATAGCAGGTTGCTTAATATTCGCAAGCTCCTCTTGACTTAACACACCAAATGGTAAAAGCGAGGCAAGAATATAAATAAATAACAAAATCGTCAACCCAATAATAGATGCTTTTTGTGCATCACTTCGCTTTTCAGCACGACTTGCCAACACGCTTGCCCCTTCAATCCCAACAAACACCCACATCATTACCATTAAACAACTCTTAATTTGCTCGCCAACACTTGCTGCTGTTCCATTGTTTTGCAGATTTTCTGCTACATTTCCCCAAAAATCAGAAGTAAAAATACCAAGTTTAAATGACAAAATTGCCATAATCAAGAAAAATACAAGGGGAACCAATTTGCAGAGCATCACTAAAACATTGACAATACTAGCATTTTCAAGTCCACCACTAACAAGAAACGTTAAACCCCAAATGAATAGACTTGCAAGCAGAATAGAAGGTACATTTTGACCACCTTTAAATAATGGGAAAAATTCGCCGACTGCACTCATAAACATGGTCGCAAATGCCACATTTCCAAGCCATGAACTCATCCAGTAGCCCCAACCGCTAATAAATCCGCCAAGTTTGCCGAAATCTTTTTCCGCATACCCAAAAATTCCAGCATTCATCTCAGGGTGCTTTGCCCCAAGGTTGTTTAACGACAAGACAAGTGCCAAAATCCCAATTCCAACAATCACCCAAGCAATCATCGCGGGTGCAGGTGCTGATCCTGCTGCTAAATCGCTTGTAATCCCAAAAACTCCGCTTCCAATGGACGAGCTAACAACTGCTGCCACCAGTCCAATTTTACTAATTCCTTTGTGCTTTTTTTCCATAACCTGCTCTCATTCTACTCGCTTGTACTTGTTCTACAAGCTCAAATATTTGGTGCTGACTCATTTTTACAATTTGATGAATGAAAAATAAAATCAACATGAAATTCCTCTGCTTTGTGCTAATTTTTTATTTCCTTATCACAAGCAAAGTCATTACCTTTATTTTAAAGCACTTTTATTATATAGGCAAAGAATGTTAGTTTTTTTTTATTTAAGGGGACTTATAAAAACTCAGCTTATCCAAAATTACTATTTTTTTGTTTCACAGTCGTTTTCTCTTTGTTCTCTTTCAATTTCGTTCAATATATACTCACGATACTTATCTCTTATTGGTTTCGTAGAATAGTCGTAGTAAAATCCAGCTATTATAGCTCCGGTTATAATCAAAATAATACTAGTAAAGATAATGTGTTTTTTTTTCATGGTTTGCTCCCTCATCTCTATGTTAGAAAAATAAAATTATTGCGGCTAGGACAAATAACTATCTCAATCTATAAAATGGACACCTCTAAGAGCTTGTTTACGTTCTTCAAATTCGGTCTATTTTGGCTAAATTTGCACGTTTCTTCATCAAAAACACTTGAATACCACTACTAAATCTGCATTTTTTCCTCGAAACGCACAAATTTAGCTCAAAATAAACTCGAAAGCGAGAGCATAAACAGGATCTAAAATATTTATACCCCAAATACAGTTACAGTATGACCGTATTTTTCATGATGTGCTAGTGCATATTTTGCTGCTGAGCCGTAAAATAAATGCCATGAACTTTCATAACCACATCCACTTGTTTTGCACTTCCATTGATACCCCACACGTGTTTGTTTCCCTGTTTTCTTCTCTCTAATCATCCCTTGTAGATTTTCATTTGGATAAGTAGTAGATAAAACAAGAACTTCCTCATGTGCTTGTTTGACTACAACAATTTCATCAGCGTTAACGATTTCTCCAATCGCTAACAGCCCAACTGACAGACCTACTGTTACAAATATTTTTTTCATATAAAAGTTCTCCTTATGATTTTTTTCGTGATTCCCTTGCAAGTTTTCTTCACACCAAAATCATAATCTCAATTCCTTATAATTTCAATGACTTTTACATAAACGTCCTAAATTTCTGCATAAACGTCCTTTTTATTTCTGAAATAGAATCAAAAAGTAAACAAAAAAAGAGTTTTCAGGATATAATAGTTTTAAGAAAATTTTTTAAGGGCACCTCTAAAAACTCTGGTTAAGCCAAAATTAGCTAGTTTTTCTTGTTTTCGAAAAAATCAACGAAAACTATGTGGTGACAAGAAAAGCGAAGAGGGGCGGTAAGGAGTTTGTCGCAGTGAGCCACAGCATTTACTTGCTGGAAACATAGTTTCCAGTGCTGTTGCGAACAGC
>NZ_FUXI01000004.1:0-107131 GCF_900167335.1 Pilibacter termitis | reverse complement strand
AAGAAAAGCGAAGAGGGGCGGTAAGGAGTTTGTCGCAGTGAGCCACAGCATTTACTTGCTGGAAACATAGTTTCCAGTGCTGTTGCGAACAGCGAACAAGCTCCTGCCCCTCACAGCTAGACAAGGAGTAAACACTATGTCCAAAAATCGAAAAGATGAGCATATTCAGTTAGCAAGGAAGTTTTATTCTACGAAAGAAAATGATTTTGACCGTGTGCGTTTCATCCCTAATGCTTTGCCGGAAATCGACATTCAGCACACCAATATTTCAACGGAATTTCTTGGATTGAGCTTTTCTCGTCCTTTTTATATCAATGCTTTGACTGGAGGAAGTGCAAAAGCTCTTGAAATCAATAAAATGCTAGGTGAAGTAGCTGGAAAAACAGGGGTGTTGATTGCCTCTGGAAGTGTGGTAGCTGCATTAAAGGACGATACACTCATTCCGAGTTTTCGCAGTTTGCGTGAAGCAAATCCAAATGGTAGAATTTTTGCAAATATCAATGCGAATACAAGTGTGGAAATGGCGATTCGTGCAATTCAAATCACTCAAGCTGACGGATTGCAAATTCACCTCAATGTTGCTCAAGAGCTAATTATGCCCGAGGGAGAACGTTCTTTTTCTAGCTGGCGAAAAAATATACAACAAATCATTCAACAAATTCAACTGCCTATTATCGTCAAAGAAGTGGGCTGTGGCATGAGTCGTGAAACGATTGAAGAATTGTTCGCAATTGGCGTAAAGGCTGTGGATATTAGCGGAGTTGGTGGCACCAATTTTGTTGCAATTGAAAACGAACGAAGAAGTGAAAAAGAGCTAACACATTTTGAAAATTGGGGTCTTTCAACGGTGGAAAGTTTGCTAGAATCTCAAAAAATGCAAAGAAAAATGACTATTTTAGCAAGCGGTGGGGTGCGAAATGGAATGGACATCGCCAAATCTCTAGCACTTGGTGCAAAAGGGGTAGGGATTTCCGGTGCAATCCTTAAAATCTTAACTGAAAAAGGTGTAAATGCTACAATCGAATGGATGCTCCAACTAGAAGAAGAACTTCACATATTGTTCACACTACTCGGCGTGCGAACAATCGAAGAATTACAAAACAAAAGCGAACTACTATTCGACAACTCTTTACGAAATTTTTGCTTAGACAGAGGGATAGAAATAAAAAACTTTTCACAAAAAATATAGAAAAAATGAGGAAAAACAATGGCATTTTTAGAAGTTAATTATTATTCTGAAACACTTCATATGGAACAAAGCGAATAAGCGAAGTCGAAAAGCAATGCTTTTCAGCGGAGCGGTGAGCTTTGTGAGGAGGCTTACCGTTGACGAAGGCAACCAAAGCGATGCTTTGCCTTTCGCTCTGCTAAAGGGGGAAGCCGACGAAACAAGAAAAAGAAACGAGGAAAAACAATGGAATTTTTAGAAATAAATTATTATTCTGAAACACTTCATATGGAACAATCCATGAACATTATCCTACCAGAAAAAAGCGACCGCAATCCTGATTGGACGGTAGAAAGTTTGCAAGATTTACCTGCTTTGTATCTTCTACATGGCATGAGTGGCAATCACTCCATGTGGGCGAGGAGAACGAATATCGAGCGGATTATCCGAATGACAAAAATCGCTGTCATCATGCCAAGCACAGATTTAGCATGGTACACCAACACGACTTACGATTTACATTATTTCGATGCGTTAGCAAAAGAATTGCCGAATAAAATTCAGCAACTTTTTCCACAAATTTCAACGAAACCTGAGAAAAATTTCGTTTGTGGAATGTCAATGGGTGGCTATGGTGCGTGGAAATTAGCTCTCGGTACTACGCAGTTTTCTTATGCTGCAAGCCTCTCTGGAGCTTTAGTATTCGGCAATGATGAGCCATTTCCCTTTGGTCCAAAAGAATATTGGCAAGGAATTTTTGGCGATTTAAAACAAATTCATGGAAGTGAAAATGATTTATTTACCCTAGCAGAAAAAAGAAAACAATCGTCAACTCCTATTCCAAAATTATTCTCATGGTGTGGCAGACAAGATTTTCTGTTTGACAACAACAATCAAGCAGTCGAAAAAATGCAGGCATTAAACTATGATGTGGAATATCAAATCAATGACGGAACGCATGAGTGGTATTACTGGGAAAAATATTTAGAGAATGTTTTAGAGTGGTTGCCTATTGATTTTGTACGTGAAGAACGCCTAAGCTAAAGGTTTTCAGTTGATTTTCATTCATTTTCATCATTTTTGAATATGTGCCAAAATTGGCTGTTTTCACCCCAAAAGTGTAACAATTTTTGTAACATTTTTTCACGCTACAAACCCAATAACCACAACGATAAAACCACTTTTTTCACAAAAAAAACACAAATAAAACACACACTCGCCAAAATGTAGAAATGAAAAGATGAAAAAAGAGGGGCTTTCTAGCTCCCCTTTTCCTTTTTCTTCTCCTCTAACCCCACCTTTATCATTTTTCTTATCACGTTTTCCGAAAGGTTATATTTTACCCTTAACTCATTATAGTTCGCTCCGTCAAAATCTTTTAAAATGCTCTTGTTCCTCCAATGCTTAACTATTCTATCTTCTTTTGGCACGTAGACAGTGCCACCACCAAAGAATCGCACCACCTCCAAAAATTTCTTTTTTCCAATTATCCTAATCATTTCATTACTTTCAAAACTTAGCTCGCTCATTACTTCCTCGGTTAATTGTTCTACTTTCATGTTATTCCTGCCTTTCTTTGTTGCGTGTATTCTCGTTTTTTCTCGCTATTTTTTCGATTTTTTTCACTTATTTCTCGCTTATTTTCACTTTTTTTCGGTTTTTCTCGCTTTTTTTCACTTAACAACCTTTTTCCTTTTGGCGATGAAATCCCATTATGTTACTTCATCGCCACCTACTTTATTTCTCAACCGTTCACACTTTTCACTCGTGCCAATCTCTCGCCTAGCTTTATCCCCAACTTTAGCGTACTGAAATAATCTAAATCTTCTTGTCTTAGCTCTCTTAGATTGTTAAGGTTTGTTATTTCATGCTTGAACTCCTTTTCTATTCTCTCTTGTTCCTGCTCTAATAGTTCCATTTGTTGCTCTAGTAAGGCTTGTTTTAGCCTTGTCTTTTCCTCTAGCTCGTTTTCACGTTCTACAAGTTCCATAAGCTCCTCATGTTTTTTCTTTAACTCTCCCTCTACAAGCTCGCTAACTCCTTTTATTTCTTCCTCGCTTACTTTCTCCACCTCCACCCCTAAAAAATGCTTTTCCTCGCTTAACAAGAAATGTTCTAGCGTGTTCTTTGTCATATTCATTTTATTCCCTGCCTTTCTCTTGTCTAATTGTTCTTTTATCGTTCTTCGCTAAGAGTTCGCCTAATTCTATCCCTAGCCTTACTTATAGCCTATCCTATACCCTATAAAATACCCTATGCGTTTCCCTTTGCCATATACTATAAAATCGCTCTGTTTTCACTGACTATAAAAATACGAGTGCCACCCCTAAAACCGCTTAGCTCTTTCCTCCTCTCACTCCTTGCCCTGTCTATCTTTCTTTAAGATTTTATAGCCTATCCGATACCCTATAAGATACCCTTTCCTAAAGTCTATCCTGCCTAATACAATACAAAGACAATACAAAGATAATACATATACATATACGCTCTTATTACACCCTCGCAACCTCTCCTTTCGCTCGTTCATCTTCTAGCCTTTTCAAACTTGCCCTATACTTCTCCACTCTCTCAAGCAATTCATTTATTTCCGTTTGCCGTTTCTCGCAGGCTTTCACTTTTGACTCGCTACTGTCTTTTGGCGTTTGCGTTAAGCCTGCCCAATGCTTTCTTACACACTCTAACGCCTTTGTTAATACTGTGTAACTCTGCACCATTAAAAGCTCATTTAAAAGCCCTTTTGTGTTTTTATCGCTACTTGTATTGCCTTGTTTTATTGTGATAGGGGTAAAAAATTCCCCTGTTTCTTCGTCATATTCAAATAGCCCTGTACCGTTCATAACGGCAATACATCGCCTAATTTCTTCTTTGCTTAGCTTGGTTTCATTTATCAATTTCAGTGTATTTGTTGCTGTTATCCCTGCCGTGTTTGCCGTAATTGATACCACCAAATAAAGCAAACGACAATTACTATCAAGGCGTATTACTTCGTCATGGTAAAATATCCGTCTTGGTATCTGCCTAAATGTTTCCTTTCCTGCCATGATTTTTTTCCTTTCCAAAAAAAACTTTTTATGTTATCCTGCCTTTAGTGGCATAAAACTATTATTTCTTGATTTTCGAGCTTTTAAGGTTGCTCCTTAAAGGCTCTTTTTTTCGTTCTTTCGGCTCGCTTGCCTATCACTAACCCTACTTGTAAGCCATATAAAACTAATACCCCCTTTGAAAATTCTTTGCTTGTTAGTCTATTCAACAAGTGAAATAATTCCCTTGTTGTTTCTGCTTGTTCTATGCGTTGAAATTCTCGCTCAAAATCGCTTAGAAATTCTCTTGCCACTTGTTCCACTCGTTTATCGTTCATGTTTCCCTCTCTTTCTAGCGTGCTAAACGCTCCAAGAGTGCGTAGACTTGCACCCTGCTATAAAAAACTACTCTGTCATTTTCGCCTAAAGAAATTCTTTTCAAGCCGTTACGCTCTAATTTCTTTAGCCACGTATAACTCACGCCCAGCTCTTTCAATAGCTCTTTTTGTTGAATATACGGTTTTAATGGCTCTCCTTGTTTCATCTCCTGCATGGTTTCAGTTATTTCTTTCTTGATAAAACTCTTTAACTCTTGCGTTGCTGATTGGCTTAACAATTCCATAATTTTTTTACCTTTCCATTTTTGCATTTTGGCGAGTGCTTATATTTTTTTTGCCTGCTTATAGATTGCAGACCCATTTTAAATTCGTTCAAAACCCTTTTAAATTCTTTTTAAAGATTTTTCATGTATAAAATCATTACCTAATCTTTCCACCGTCTTAAAACGGCTCTAAAATGATTTTTAGCGTTTCCTTGTTTTTTATGCTTTTATAACCCCCTCATGTAGTATTTTTTGATAGTGTTCATCGTGAATAAAGTAAACTGTTCCCCTTTCGCCTTGTAGTGCGAAAAAATCAACACGTACAAGGCGAGGGAAAGCATTAGACGGCACGCCACACAATAGGCGTTCATCTAGTTCATTGTTTGCGAGTGTTACAGTTTCAGAGATAAGCTCAACCTCTGCCACTTTCTCGCCTGTTACGTTTTGGTAGAGTTTTAAGGCTCTTTGTTCTTTTGTTTTTGCGTTCATGGTTGCCCTCTTAATAGTTTTCTGAAATGAATTGCATTAGTTTTTGATAGGTTGATTTTTTTACCTCTTGGGGTTTGTCGTTCCTCGTCAGTTGTTGAATAGTTTTTTCACTCATTCCCAATTTTTGAGCTATTGCCCTTTTTGTTAAAAAATTATCTGCCATAACACGCCTTAAAGCTCTTTTATTTTCTTCTGTAAAATTCATCATGTTCCCCTCTTTCTTTTTTATGACTTTTTAAGTCGACGAAATCATGATATACCCTAAAAAGCCTTTTGTCAACGTTATTGACTTTTTAAGTGTTATCATGTTATATTTTACTTAGAAAGGTGGTTTCCACTATGAACAGATTAAAAGAACTTAGAAAAGAAAAAGGGCTAACCTTTAAGAAATTAGCACAAGATACAGGAATATCTTCCAAACAATTAAGCCGTTATGAAAAAGAGGAGCAAGAGCCAAAGAGGGAAACATGGGAGAAATTAGCTGATTATTTTGGCGTTAGTGTTGCTTATTTATTAGGGTATCAAGTAGGGCTTAACTCCTTTGTTATGAATAGCCTAACCGATTTTGAATTTTCTTTAACGCTCGTTCCTATGACTATTGAGGACTTAAAAAAACATTTCCCTAGTCGTTCTTTTGATTTTACAGACGAAGAAAGAAAGAAAGTTATAGAACGTTATGAAAAAAGCCTTGACAATGAAAACTTTAACTCCGAGTTTGCAGAACGCCAACGTTTTAGCGATGAAGTTTATATAAAATATAGCTCTTTCACTTTTAACAATGATGAACTTATAAATTTATTCACTGAAATGCGTAAATACTTTATAACTAATCGTCAAGTAGATTTAGAAGATAGCACAGAAAACACAAAAAACAGGCTTGAAAATGAAATGTTTTCCAAAACATTAAAAGGCTTGTTTTTAGTTCATGATGAAGATATAGCCGAAATAATAGACTTTATAAACTACAAAAAAAGCAAGTATAAAGACTAAATTTCATCTTTCCATTTCTGCATTTTGGCGAGTGCGAGAAAGGAAAAATCAAGATGAAAATAATAGAGTACACCACGAAAAAGAAAGAAATTAGATATATAGCTAAAGGGGTTTACATTGGCACTGATTGCCTTACAGGTAAGCCAAAAAGAACAAATATCACAGGAAAGACAAAGACAGATGTAAAATTAAAGTACGAAAGAGCAAAACTTGAATTTTTACAAAACGGCTCAACTACTAGGGAAAAGGTAAGTATTTCAACTTTTGAAGAACTCGCTAAAGTATGGTTTGAAATGTATAAAACAACAGTGAAAAGCAATACTCTTTCACAAATGGAAAGCCTGCTGAATGTTCATATTTTGCCACCGTTAAAAGAGTATAAAGTGGAAAAAATAACAAGTTATCTCTTGCAAAAAATTGTTAACACTTGGGCAGACAACGCAAACAACCACAACGGCTTTAAGCGTTATTCTTACGCCTTTTCTACCGTTAAGCGTATTTTAAAGTACGCTGTTTCTTTAGATGTGATAGAGGTAAACCCTGCCTTAAATGTTTATATTCCACAATCAAAAAGCGACAAAACCATTAAAAAAATCAAATACTTTAACAAGCAGGACTTAAAAACATTTTTAAACGCCATTGAGTGCCTTTCTCCTTGCTATACTCATGAAATGTATAAGGCTTATTTTTATTTACTAGCCCATACAGGAATAAGACCAAGCGAGGGCTTGGCGATGAGTTGGCAAGATGTAGACTTTACAAGTGGAACTATACGCATTACAAAAACGCTAAACAGAAAAGCAAAACTAGAGGATAGCCCAAAAACAAAGAAAAGCAATAGAACGCTACTCCTTGACACTACCACGCTACAAACTCTTAAAAAGTGGAAATTGTTCCAATCAAAAGAAAAACTTAAACTTGGGGTTGGCAGAGCTAACTTGATTTTTTGCCCTATCCATGAAGAAAGTTACCTGTTTCATAATACGGTTCGAAACTTTGCCAAACGTATTTTTAGAGAAAACGGCTTGAACGATATAGGGCTACATGGTTTTAGGCACACTTACGCCACTATGCTATTAAGTGCAGACGTGCCTTATAAAATTATTCAAGAGCGTTTAGGACATGAAAATATTACAATGACAATGAACACCTATTCACACCTTGAACAATCAAAAGAAAAACAAGCTATTCTACTCTTTGAAAATTACATGAGTTTGTAACAATTTTTGTAACATTTTTCTATTTTCTCAATTTCAAAAAACACAAAACCCTTTTATATCAACGGTTTAGGCGTGTACAAAAGGGCGTTTGTGTATTACTGGGAAAAATATTTAGAGAATGTCCTAGAGTGGTTGCCTATCAACTATGTAAAAGAAGAACGATTAAGCTAATCTAAAAAAGCAAGGAAATTTGCCTCAGCAATTCTCCTTGCTCTCTTTTTATTTTATCGGCTTTCTTTTCTTTGAAATCTCTACCGCTCGATTGTCCACCATTAAAAGCGAATAGACGACAAACAAAATCGAATTGTCTCGTGAGTAGAGATTGTAGCGTGGTTTCCATGTGGTCGCATATTTTTCCTTGTAGCTACGCAAACCTTGGAAAGAGTAGAAACGTGAGCCAAATTGATAAATCAAATTTGCCAATCGTTCGTTTAAGAAACTCTTACGACTAACACCAACATTGGAAAGTGGTGCCATTCCTAAGTCAAAACTCTGAATCCCTTCATCACGATAATGCTCAAATAATTTGATAAACAAATAATCCATTACACCTGCTGGTGCCTCTTTTGAAAACCGCATTAAATCCACCGTTACTACATCTTGAGTGTAACTTGGCATAATTGTTGCAAATGCAGAAATCTCACCTTGCTCATTTTTCACCACTGCAACAGGTGCTTTTGAAATGTATTCTTCCGAAAAGAAACCTAGAGAAAAACCTTTCTCCTTGCGTTCTCCTAGCCATTCATTACTAATCTCTCTTAACGTGTCAATGATCTCTTCTGAAAATGGAGGTTCTATCACTTCCATGTGACAACCTTCTCGCTCTAGGCGATTGACAATCGCACGATTGCCCCGCTGTTTTTTCCCACTAATTGTAAAATCTGGCAAGGAAACATGACCTTCTTCTCCCATTTTGAAGAAACGAAAACCTAACTCATGCAAAATTAACGTTTCTTTTTCTTTTACTTCGTAGAAAACAGGTGCATACCCCCATAAATCACATTCCTCGATAAATTGTCGCAAGCAAGGCTCGAAATCTTCCGCTTTTCCACTAGGACTTCCCATAACTACCACTTTATCATGATACGTTTGAAACTGTAAAAATACCGTATCCTCGCCTTGTTTGTTTTTGTACATATACATATCCTTGTCATTTAGGAAAATCAAATGACTTTCAGTAGAACCGCCATATGTGTGTAAAACGCTCAACACACGCTCTTCATCTACTTTTTCGCCAATTGTCTGCCTATGCCCTTGAAGATAGCGAATAAATAGCATCGCAATAATATTTACCAAAAGAATTGCCAAAAATCCTGTCAACCAAATTCTCTCGCTTGGGAAAAGGAAAAAATTGTTAAATGGATGTTTGTGGTGAATATTTGGCGAATTATACACGCCAATTCCTGCGTATAAAATAATCAGCAAGAAATACACCAAGCCGTCCTTGAACAGCATTTCATACGATAGCACCAATTGTTTTCTAAATAACTCAGATTTGGTAAAAATTGTTAACACAATCAGTAAAATCATAAATAATTCACTATAAATGCTAAACCCTGTATGTGAAATATAAATCAATGTCGCAATTTCAAGTATAAGCGTTGGATAATAAGCACGAATGACACGATTGGAAATTGCTCGCCCTGCTACAATCAAGAGAAATCCAATCAAAATTTTTGGAAATTCTCCGACAAGATTGGCACTCCACGGACTAATTTTTCTCAGCCATATCAATTGCCTAAACACTTCCGGCACTGTTGCTGAAAGCACCATTAAAATTCCTGAAACGTACAGCAAAAACGTCACCACGTGATTAAGCACTTGACGGATTAAATCAAGCGGAACTCCACGATAATTGTCATTGAATTTCACACCAAGATTTTTCACTGCAAACAATAAACCTAGAATAAATGGCAAGAAATAATACACAATACGGAACAAAAGCAACCATGCAACTGTTTTTTCTTGAGCTACACCGAGGTGGGTTAAGCCTAAAATCATGACCACATCAAAACTTCCGATTGCACCGGGAATCATCGACAAAATCCCTAATACCATTGCCACGATAAAAAGTAAAATCACTTCATACGCTGGCACATGAATACTCATAAGCTGACCAATCAAGACAAATGCTAACATAACACCTGTCCATTCTAAAAAGCTCACGCCTAAAAGTTCCAACCGCAAACGTTTTGACAAACCACCAAGCAGTCCTTCTTTCTTTAGCGAAGTCGTCAGAAGAACCGCTGGAAAGTACAATGCACCAACTAAAAGCCACATCCAATATTGCGATAAAAAAGCATTCGTATGCCCTGCGGCAATTAAAAACAAGCAAAGCAAGCTATAAATGGAAAGTCCACTCATAGTGAAAAGAAAAATCTTGCTAATCGCATTGAAAACTTGCTTTTCCTTCCCTTCTTCACTGTAAAATTGAGAACGAAGTCCAAAACTAAATACGCCACCAAATCCAATGAGATTGTTCATCGTATTCACAAGCCAACTTGTCTCAAAAATATAAAATGCCTTATCTTCTTTTTCCACCATTTTGTGCAGTAAAAAGTCATAAAGCACCATTGGACTTACAGCAAGTAAGCCAATAAAAATCATCAATAAAATACGCCAAAAAGCTAAATCAGAAAGTGCCGCCGTTACCTCCTCACCGCTAATACTTCTCGCTATTGAGGTCAATTGTAAGGCGACAAGCAAGACAACTGCTGTTAAAAAGAATATTTTGAATGTCTTTGCTCTGCTTTTCAGCCATGTTAGTAGTCTGTTCATAAATCTCTCCTTCTATCTCTTTCGGGTACTTTTCCCAATTTCAAACTTCTTTCCCCAAAAAATTGCAAATCACTCGGTTAAATCTTCTCGGTTGTAGGCGAATGAAGAAATGCGAAGTCCATTTTGCTATTTGTAGGGTAGAATCTGGGATATTTTTCGCTATTTCTTTCGTATGACTACGTTTAATGAAATCAAATTGCCCTGCTAAAACGAGCGTTTTTGCCGTTATTTTTTGCAAATCATTCATTTGAAGTCCTGTATTTTTGACGAGTAAACTTAGCACTTCCATGTCCCAGTGCAACACTTTTCCGATAGCAATGTAAATCAGCTCTAAAACTCTTGAAAGATAGGTGCTACCACTTGCTGTTAAATTGCCTGAGTTTAGCACTAATTTTTTGACAAGTGTAGGATATTTGCACGCTAATACCATACCAATATTCGCACCATCGCTATAACCTAAAATATCCGCTTGTGAAATGTTTTCCGCCTGCATCACTTCTCGCACATCTTCTGCCATACGTGCAAATGTCAACTTCGTCTTAGACCGTTCGCTTTTCCCGTGACTACGTGAGTCAATCAAAATGCAGCGATAATGGTCAACAAAATAACGAACCTGCCGACGAAATATCCCACTACTCTCTCCATTTCCATGAAGAAAAATCAACGGCTCTCCATGACCAATCATATAAATTTGTAGGCTTGTGCCATCACTTGTGATGATTCTTTTCTTTTCTAATTTCATAACAATCGCCTCACAATATGGATTATTCGTTCATAGTACCTTCTTACTATAAGTATATCAAAAAATTGTCAGTTTTTTTACGGAAAGCACTCGATTCATTTCACCCTATCAAAAAACGCAACCTCTAATTTACACCCCTGCTCGAACAACTCCGCTACATCTTCAATGTTTTCTACATACTTTGTGCAAAATTGGATATGTTCTTTTACAATTTCGCTATATTCTTCGTTTTTATACGTTGCAATCCACGGTGTAAACGGGTTTTCTTTCGTTTTCACCACCACACCTTTTTCACCGATATATTGGTAAATCCAGTAGCACGGCAGTAAAGAAACCATGATTTCACCGATATTTCGACTTTTTAGGGCAGCATACAAATATGCTTGATAGCTTTTCGTCACTTCATTTGCTTTTTCTGGCTGAATTTCTTTTTCCGTTATCCCTAAATTTTTTAATAACTCCTCACGAATTTCAAGTTCTGCCATTTCCAAATTTCTCAAACGTTCCTCAAAATAATCCTTGTGCTGCTCCTCTGACAATGCAATCAATTCCTTGTGAACTTCTGTAAAAGTCGACAAGTAAATCGCATCTTGTATCAAATATTCCTTATATTTTTCAATCTCTAACGTGCCGTCAAACATTTTCACTACAAATTCATGCTGTAAACATTGACGAAAATATGTTTTATTTCGTTGAAATAATTCTTGAATGTCCATGTTCTTCTCCTATTTTCTGTTTCAATTTTTTTGTAATACTTTGTATATCTTTTTCCTTTAAAATAGCTGAAACAATCGCAAAGCCGTCCGCACCTGCATTTTTAAATGTGGAAATATTTTCCAAATTCACCCCTCCAATAGCAACAACAGGAATGTTGACCGCTTGAGAAATTGCAGACAGTTCTTCTTTTGTGACAATCCTTGCGTCTTTCTTTGTCTCTGTTGCCACCATTGCCCCAACACCCAAATAATCCGCACCGTCCGCCTCTGCCATTTGAGCTTGCTTGAGCGTTTGAGCTGAAACACCTAGAATTTTTCCTTGCCCAATTTTCGCTCTAGCACTTTTCACGTCCAAATCATCTTGTCCGATATGAAGTCCTTCCGCATTTACCTTTTGCATCACTTCCAGATTGTCATTGATAATTAGTGGCACTTGATACGCTTGACAAATGGCATGAATGGATTTGGCTAATGTGATAAATTTTTCTGTGGAAAGATTTTTTTCACGCAATTGCACGACACTTACCCCGCCGAGAATCGCTTTTTCCACCGCCTCCTCAATCGTTTGTGTAGACATTATTGACCTATCTGTCACCAAATAAAGAGAATAGTCTATTGTTTTCATAAAGAAATTATCCTTTCTCTATCATTGAACGTTTGAATGTCTAGGCAACTAATTTCATCATGTAACGCAACCTTGAAACTACCATTTCCTCTCGTTTTTTCGCTGGCAATTTCTCCTGCAATCCCCATGCTTGTGATCGCCAGAACAGACGAAAGCACACGCTCACTTGGGTTTGCACCAATAAATGCACCAAGCAAAGAGGCACTCATACAACCTGTTCCGCTAATACTAGACAGTTTCTCATGACCATTTTTTATCAAATAAACATTTTCACAATCTGCTACTGTATCAACGACTCCCGTGATAACAATAACACTTTCCAGCTTTTCTGCTAATTTTTTTGCCATATTCGCCAAATCTTCCGAAGTCATTTCATCACGAATATCCGCATCTACACCTCGGGTTTTGCTACTTAGCCCAGCCAAAAAACGAATTTCTGAGACATTTCCTTTGATACAGGAAAATTGCACACAATCAAGCAATCTCTCAAGTGCTTGATTGCGGAATTGACTGGCACCAACACCGACAGGGTCTAAAATTACTGGCACATTTTTCTTATTGGCAATTTTACCAGCAACTAGCATGGACTTGAGGACACGCTCATTTATCGTACCAATATTAAGAACTAATGCCTGCGAAATATTTACAAATTCCTCCATTTCTGCAATTTCATCTGCCATAATCGGACTTGCACCAATGGCAATCGTAATATTTGCACAATCATTTACTGTTACATAATTTGTCATATGATGTACTAACGGTTGGATTTCTTTTACATTACTGAATAATTGACTATACTTTTCTTTCATGTTCGTTCTCCTTATAATTTTACTACTCTTTCAAATTGATAAAAATGATTCGTTGGACCATGCCCATTTCCAAGTGGTAGAGCATTTTCTATTGCACCTGTGACGTATTCTTTTGCATTGCTAACTGCCACTTTTATAGGTTCACCCTTTGCTAAATTTGCAGCAATCGCCGAAGAAAGCGTGCAACCTGTACCATGAGTGTTTTTCGTTTGAATCCGCTTAGAATGATAATGTGTAAACTCAACACCGTCAAACAAAATATCTATCGCCGCACTTTCCAAATGTCCTCCTTTTACCAAAACATTTTTCGCACCAAGTGCATGAATACTTCTTGCAGCATTTTCCATGTCCTCAAGTGTCAAAATCTTCATTCCTGTTATTTTTTCCGCCTCTGGAATATTGGGCGTTAAACAATCTGCAAGCGGAATCATCACTTTTATCAACGTATCAATTGAACTCTCACGCATTAAAGGACAGCCATTTTTAGCATACATTACAGGGTCAATCACGACTTGTTTCGCTTGATATTTCTCCAGATTTTCTCTAATTGCACGCATAATTTCTGGACTTTCGACCATGCCGATTTTAATTGCATCAGGAATAATATCCTCAAAAATCGCCTCTAGCTGTTTTTCAATCAAATCAACTGAAACATTTTGAAAATCAATCACCCGACTTGTGTTTTCAGCAACAACGCTCGTTATCACGCTCATTCCATAGACAAGATGTGCGGAGAATGTTTTCAAATCAGCTTGCACACCTGCCCCACCGCTACAATCGCTTCCTGCGATTGTTAATGCTTTTTTCATCATTTTGTTTTCCTCATTTCTATTATGGTACGCAAAAAGACCATGACAAATCTCAATACACTTTCTTCAAACCAAACGTTCATACGAATTTGAACTTGGCATTGCGTAAAAAATAAATATCATTCATTTTTCATACAATGAAAAAGCGTGTTAGAGTATTGTCACAGTCTCATAAAATTCTGTAATAAATGCTCCCTACACTCGTATTAACGAACAGGTTCAAAGGGTCAGATTTTATCTTCTCAACAACGCACGTTGTCCCCCTGCATATATATGGGCACCTCTAAAAACTCATACTTATCCCAAATTGCTAGTTTTCCGTTTTTCTTCGTCAATCTCCTCAACCTTGTCTAGCTACGGGGGGGCAGGAGTTTGGTCGCTGTTCGCAATGCTACTTGAAACTTCGTTTCAAGCAAGTAAATAGCATGGCTCACTACGACAAACTCCTGAACGCCCCTCTTAGCTTTTCTATGTCTAGCTACGAAGTGCAGGAGTTTGGCAACTGTTCGCAGTGTCGCTCGAAACTAAAGTTTCGATGCTAGTCTTTCAAGAATCTTTGATTCTTAGAAAGACTGTATGCGAAACGAAGTGTAGCAGTAAATAAACGACACGGCTCACTGTTGCAAACTCCTGAACGCACTTCTTCGCTTTTCTATGAACCACATAGCTTTCGTCGATTTCCTCGAAAAACAAAAAACTATCTAATTTGGTATTAAGCGGAGTTTTTAGAGCTGCCCATATACTAATATAACACACGCTCCTCTTTTGTTCAATAGAAAATTTATAATTTTCTTTTTTCTACTATTTTTTGAAAAAAATGTTTTTGGCTATTGGTTCAACCCAAAAAAACTAGAGGAAACCCAACATCTCGTCAATTTTCCTCTAGTTTTTCTTTCCTTATTCTGCCTCGTTTTCTCCAGCAAACAATTCTTTTACTTGTGCTTGAATTTCATTGTTTTCTAGCACTTCATCAAATGTTGAGTCCATGCGATCAATAACACCTTTGCTTGAGATGTAAATAATACGATTGGCAAGTGTTTGAATAAACTCGTGGTCATGTGAAGTAAAAAGCATACTTCCTTTGAATCCTTTTAACCCGTCATTTAACGCTGTAATGGACTCCAAATCCAAGTGATTCGTTGGATCATCAAGTACCAAAACATTTGCTTTTTGTAACATCATTTTCGTTAACATCACACGTACTTTTTCGCCACCACTTAGAACGTTGACACTTTTTAGCACTTCGTCTCCACCAAAAAGCATACGACCTAAGAAACTTCTTAGGAAAGTGTTGTCGTCTTCTTCTTTACTAGCAAATTGACGTAGCCAGTCCAAAATGCTCTCGTCTCCTGCAAAATCTTTAGAATTGTCCTTTGGCAAATAGCTCTGGCTCGTTGTAACACCCCAGCGAATTGTGCCACTATCCACTTCGATTTCACCCATTAACGCACGCATAAGTGCCGTTTGTGCAATATCGTTCGCACCAATAAAGGCTACTTTATCGTCTGGTTTGAGCGTAAACGAAATGTTATCCAACACTTTTTTCCCGTCCAATGTAACGGACAAGTTATCCACCTGAAGCAAGTCATTACCTATCTCCCGTTCTGCTTTAAATGCAATATATGGATAACGTCTGCTTGACGGTTGAATGTCTTCAATCGTGATTTTATCTAACATTTTTTTACGACTCGTCGCTTGTTTTGATTTAGAGGCATTTGCAGAAAATCGAGCGATAAAGTCTTGCAATTCCTTAATTTTTTCCTCTGCTTTCGCATTTTGGTCGTTCAATAGTTTCTGAGCCAACTCACTTGACTCTTTCCAAAAATCATAGTTTCCGACAAACAATTTGATTTTTCCAAAGTCTAAATCTGCCATATGCGTACAAACTTTGTTAAGAAAATGACGGTCATGGGAAACGACAATCACAGTGTTTTCAAAGTTAATCAAAAATTCTTCTAGCCAGTTAATCGACTGAATATCAAGACCGTTGGTCGGCTCGTCTAAAAGCAACACATCAGGTTTTCCAAAAAGAGCTTGAGCAAGCAATACTTTCACCTTTTGACCTGCAGAAAGTTCCGCCATTGTCAACTGGTGTAAACTTGTTGGAATGTTTAATCCTTCCAAAAGTTGTGCCGCCTCAGGTTCTGCTTCCCAACCGTCAAGCTCGGCAAATTCCCCTTCAAGTTCAGCAGCACGCACGCCGTCCTCATCAGAAAAATCTTCTTTCATGTAAATTGCATCTTTTTCTTTCATTACTTCATACAAACGTTTATTGCCCATAATCACTGTTTCAATCACAGGATATTCTTCAAAATCAAAATGATTTTGCTTTAACACACTCAAACGCTCGTTCGCACCAAGAGAAACTACACCTGTCGTTGCTTGAATTTCACCAGACAAAATCTTCAAAAATGTTGATTTCCCTGCACCATTGGCACCAATCAATCCATAACAATTTCCCGGTGTAAACTTAATATTCACTTCATCAAATAATTTACGGTCACTAAAAAGCAAACTGACATCTGTTACTTGTAACATTTATATTCTCCTATTTTCATCATTATTTTATCCAGACTAAAGCAAATTGTATCACATTCCGAAGTCTTCCTCAATCCTAGACTACTTTAAATATGTATTTAATTATTTTTAGAACAATTTCTACCATATTTGACTCAATATAAAAATACAAAATTCATCCAATATTTTTCATAAAAAAAGAGTCGGGTTGTTCACTTATAAAAACGAGAGTAAAAAACTCTTTGTTTTCATAAAGCGAACATTTTCCCGAACTCATTTTTAATTATTCATCATCATCCAACGGCAAATCTAAATCAAGGTCAAGCTCTTCGTTTTCTGCGATAACTTCTTCTGTTTCAGTTCCAGCATCAGTCTCCACTTCCTCAGCCACTTCTTCTTCCTTGTCTTTGTCAGCTTTTTTCTTCTTAGAAGTTTTTTTCTTTTTATCTTTATCTTTTTCTTCTTTTTTGTTTTCTTTTTCAGCTTTCAAATCAATTTCTTCACCAATTTCGTATGCTTCACGCACTTTGGCAAAGATTTCTGCAAGCACTTCTGGATGTTCTTCAAGATAAACTTTCGCTTTTTCTTTCCCTTGTCCTAAACGGTCATCGCCATAAGAGTACCACGCTCCACCTTTTTTGATGATGTCTTTCTCACTTGCCATATCAATTAATTCGCCAATTTGTGAAATTCCTTCTCCAAAGACATTTTCCACGATAATTTTCTTAAATGGCGGTGCCACTTTATTTTTGACGATTTTAATTTTCATTTGTGTACCATACGGCTCCTCTTTTGTTCCAAGAGGTTCACCCTTACGCACGTCAATTCGGATCGTCGAGTAAAACTTCAAGGCACGTCCACCCGGTGTCGTTTCTGGACTTCCAAACATTACCCCTACTTTTTCACGCAATTGATTAATAAAAATCGCAAGAGTTTTTGTTTTATTGATAGAAGCACTCAGTTTACGCAATGCTTGGCTCATCATACGAGCTTGTAAGCCGACAAAACTTTGCCCCATATCTCCGTCAATTTCCGCTTGAGGAGTCAAGGCAGCAACAGAGTCAACAACAACTAAGTCGATTGCTCCACTTGAAATTAATTTTTCGGCAATCGCCAATCCTTGTTCCCCAGTGTCTGGCTGTGAAAGGAATAAATTGTCAATATCCACTCCAAGTTTTGCCGCATATTCTGGGTCAAGTGCGTGTTCGGCATCAATAAACGCCGCAAGTCCACCATGTTTTTGCACACTTGCAATTGCATGAAGGGTCAAAGTTGTTTTCCCTGAACTTTCAGGCCCATATACTTCAATAATTCGTCCACGAGGATACCCACCTACACCAAGAGCCACGTCTAAAGCTAAAGAACCACTTGGGATGACAGAAATTTTTTGGTCGCTACGTTCGCCCAGTTTCATCAAAGCACCTTTCCCAAAATCTTTTTCAATTTCTTTCAACGCTTTTGCCAATGATTCCTCACGTGTTAAATTTTCATCTGCTTTTTTCTTTGAACTTTTTTTTGCCACTATTTTTCTCCATTCTACCGAGACTTTTCGTCTCATCACTTATTCTATTTTACTTGTTTTTCTCTTTAAGAGCAAGACAACAGTTCTTTATGCACCATGCTGAGTGCTTTCATTACACTATTCATACGAACAAATTGACGACTTCTTGCAAAATGATGTTCAAGTGCATAAACACCCTCTTTTGTTGCAATGCCAATCCAAACAGTGCCAGCCTCTTTCCCTTCTAACGTATTTGGTCCTGCTACCCCTGTCAGACTCACGCCAATGTCTGCACCAGATTTTTCTCTTGCACAACGTGCCATTTCTTTTGCACAAAATTCACTCACGGTGCCATGTTGTGTCAATTCTTCTGCATTGATACCTAAAAATTCAGCTTTTGTCTCTTGTGAATACGTCACAAATCCGCCTTTGAAAATCTCGCTCGCTCCTACAATATCGCACAACGTTGATTGAAACATTCCAGCCGTCAAACTTTCTGCCGCACTAATTGTCACACCTTTTTCTTTGAGCAATTCAACCGTTACATTGGCAAGCGTGTTGTACTCGCCCTCGCCATAGAAAAATTCGCCAACATCTTCCGTTTTCAAAATTTCTTGTTTTATTTTCTCCAATTTTTCATTCGCTTCTTGCTCGCTTTTGCACTTTGTTGCAAGGCGAAGGGTTACTTCAACTTCTTTTGCATACGGAGCAATGGTCGGGTCTGTTTGCTGATTAATCAAATCTGCCAATTTTGTGACCAATTGACTTTCACCAATTCCGTAAAAACGTAGCACTCGGCTGTATAATTTCCCGTTTGCTCCAGTTTTTTCCGCAAGTTTTGGCAATAAAACATTGCTCAACATTGGTCGCATTTCACTTGGTGGTCCGGGGAGTGCGGCGTAAAATTTTCCGTTTTTTTCTATAAAACTTCCAACTGCAAGACCTACTTCATTTTTCAGCACTTCGCCACCTTTTAACGTCAACACTTGTAAATCATTATTCGGCGTATGCTCTCGCCCTGTTTTTTCAAAATAATCGAGTAGTTTTTGATACCCTGCTTTGTCTTGGACTAATTCTTCGCCTAAATGCTTTGCCAGCACCTCCTTTGTCAAATCGTCCTCTGTTGGCCCTAAGCCACCGCACATTATGATAAAATCCACTCTTTCCTCTGCTTGTGCCAATGCCCGTGTCATACGCTGAAAATTATCCCCTACTGTCGTATGATACACCACATCAATACCAAAATCGTTTAACAATTCACTAATGGTTGCTGCATTGGAGTTCACAATTTGCCCCATTAAAATCTCTGTACCCACCGTCAAAATTTCTGCTTTCATTTGCTTGTCCTCTCATCTATAAGATACGCAATATATTTCTATTATACCAAAAAAATCTAAAAATTATTTGACAATTTTTTTCCGATAAGGTAGACTTGTCAACAATAACAAAGAAATAGAGGTCGCAAATGCTAAGAACTCTGCGGAGGGGTGCCGTTGAAACAGATAAGGAGCATTTGCCGAAATACCGAGGTAGACATATTGAGGTATTGGGACAACTGGGAATACTGGTTGGACTCCGCAAGTTTTGCGAGGTGCTATTTTTCGGAAAAGAGCAAAAACGCTCAGAAGAAAAGTAAGCAGCCGTTTGAGTTGCTTTTTTTGTTGCTAAAACAAATAAATTGAAAGACGAGGATTTACAATTGAAGAAAAAAATTTCTACCTTGCTTATGTTCACCTTTTTAGCAAGTATGTTTTCTGCTTTTTCGCTAAGAACAAATGCAGAAGTCGCTACACCAGACGGTGAATTTCGTGTCGGAATGGAGGCTGCGTATGCTCCGTTTAACTGGACACAATACGACAAATCAAATGGAGCCGTTGCTATCCAAGGCGTGAAAGGTCAATACGCAAATGGTTATGACGTACAAGTGGCAAAAGCATTAGCTGAAAGTCTAGGGAAAAAATTGGTCATTGTCAAAACGAGCTGGGACGGATTATTACCTGCTCTTACAAGTGGGAAAATTGATGCGATTATCGCAGGAATGAGTCCTACACCAGAACGTCGTGAACAAATTGATTTTTCAAATGCTTATTACACAAGTTCTCTAGGAGTTATGGTCAATCGCACGGGAAAATTTGCTGATGCAAAAAGTATTGATGATTTTAAAAATGCGAAAATTACCGCTCAACTTGGCACTTTCCATTATGATTTAGTGGAACAGCTCAAAAATGTGGATAAACAGCCTGCAATGAAAGATTTTTCAAGTATGCGTGTGGCACTTCAAAGTGGTGCCATTGACGGCTACGTTGCCGAACGTCCCGAGGGAGTGACAGCGGAAGCTCGCAATCGAGTGTTCAAATTTATTGAATTTCCAAAAGGGAAAGGTTTCACACTCAATCCAGAGGATACAACAACAGCTATTGGTGTACGAAAAGGTGAGAAAGATTTAGAAAAAATCAACGAATATCTTGCTACGTTTACGCTAAAAAAACAGCAAGAACTTATGGATAAAATGATTCACAATCAACCTGAAACAGAATCTAGTGGCACTTGGGTAGACCAATTGAGTGCTATCATAAAAGATAACGGAACACAATTTTTGCGTGGAACAGGTATGACACTGTTTGTTTCTTTAATTAGTACGGTTATCGGTACGATTATCGGTCTTTTAATCGGTGTTTATCGCACGATTCCAACAAGTGAAAACAAATTGGTGAACACTTTGCACAAAATTTTCGGTTGGCTGATTAGTGCGTACATCGAAATTTTCCGTGGTACGCCGATGATTGTGCAGGCAATGGTGCTCTACTACGGAAGTGCCCTTGCGTTTGGCTTGAGCATTGACCGAACACTTGCTGCTCTTATCATTGTTTCTATTAATACAGGAGCTTACATGAGCGAAATCGTTCGTGGTGGGATTTTTGCCGTTGATAATGGACAATTCGAGGCGGCACAAGCAATTGGAATGACACACACTCAAACAATGAGAAAAGTCGTTTTACCGCAAGTTTTGAGAAATATTTTACCAGCAACAGGAAATGAATTTGTTATCAATATCAAAGATACTTCGGTACTTTCAGTTATTTCAGTATCAGAACTATTTTTCCAAGGAACAACCGTTGCACAGCAAAACTTTATGTACTTCCAAACCTTTGCAATCATTTGTGCAATTTACTTTGTCTTGACATTCACGATTACACGCATTTTACGCATTGTGGAAAGAAAAATCGACGGTCCTGACGCATATGTACCAATTTCTAATCAAATGCAAATTGCTGAGGTGAAGAAGGGAGAATAAAGATGACAACTATTTTAGAAATCAATCATTTAAAAAAATCCTTTGGGCAAAATGAAGTGCTAAAGGACATTCATATGAGCGTGAATAAAGGGGAAGTAATCTCCATTATCGGTAGCAGCGGTAGCGGAAAGTCCACTCTTTTGCGTTCTATCAATTTGCTAGAAAAAGCAAATAGTGGTGAAATTTTATACAATGGAAAAAATGTACTAGCAAAAGGTTTTAACGTTCCTGAATACCGTACACATTTAGGTATGGTGTTTCAAAGTTTTAATTTGTTTAACAATATGAACACACTTGAAAACGTCATGGTTGGGCAAACAACCGTTTTGAAAAAAGGAAAGGACGAGGCGAAAAAAATCGCTCTTGAAAACTTGAAAAAAGTTGGTATGGAACAATTTGCCAACGCCCGTCCTGCTCAACTTTCTGGCGGTCAAAAACAACGTGTAGCCATTGCTCGAGCGATTTCAATGAATCCTGACGTTATCCTTTTTGACGAACCGACAAGTGCGTTAGATCCAGAAATGGTCGGTGAAGTTCTTGCCACAATTAAAGCTCTTGCAGAAAGCGGATTGACAATGGTAATCGTCACACATGAAATGGAATTTGCTAGAGAAGTCAGCGACCGTGTCATTTTTATGGACAAAGGTGTAATCGCCGAAGAAGGAAGTCCTGAGCAAATTTTTGGAAATCCTAAAGAAGAAAGAACTCGAGAATTTTTAGCACGATTCTTGAAGGGATAAAATAAGGCTGCCTCTAAAAAAAATCGCATGAAATACGTTTTTAAGAACGTTGATTTTATGCGATTTTTTTACAAGAAATCAGGAATGGGGAAATTTCTTACATCAACCTACATAAAAGGAACGAGAAAATAAAAATTGCTCGTGATTTTTTCGTTGTTATGCCTTACAATAGTCTTACTATTACTTTACACGGAGGACAAAATGGACTGCCACATACACACAAAATTCAGCTACGACTCCTCTTGCGAAATGGAGGAAGTTCTGTTGCAAAACAATCACACGCTCACTTTTACAGATTCCTTAATTTTCGACAATTTAATTGCCGAAGAAGACAGTATTTTGGACGATGAAAAATATAGCCAAGAAATCTTTTCCTTACGTGAAAAATTTCCCGAGCGAAAGATTTACAAAGGGATTGAAATCGGCTATACAAAAGGAAATAGAGAACGAATACAAAATTATCTCACAGATAAATCATTCGATGTCAAACTTCTTTCCATTCGTTCAAATGGAAAACTAGATTTCATGAGTGATGAAATTTTATTTGAAAATGTAAACACCGTCGTCGCAGAATATTTTTCTCTCATGAAACAGGCGATTACTGAAATTGACGGAATAAATGTGCTATCTTCTCTCGATTACGGCTTGAGACGTTTCTCACTAAGCAAGCGTGCTGTTATTTTATTAGTAGAACACGAACTCGAAGAAATTTTCAAACTCATGATTCAACGCAATATCGCCCTAGAATTGAATGCAAAAGGCTGCTTTTTCTACGGTTATCGTTACCTCTACGATTTTGCCGTTACCCTCTATCAAGAGCTTGGCGGAACACTCTTTACTTTTGGTAGCGAGGCAAAAAGAGCAACAGAAGTGGAATTAAATTTTTCACGCTTAATAGAAAACGCAAAAAAAGCTGGCATTCACCATGTCGTTCAATTTGACAAGGGAAAATGTGTGAATTTCAAAATATAAAAAAAGAAAAGCAAACCGTTTTTTTCGATTTGCTTTTTTATTATCTACTTCGTTCCAAATAGTCTATCACCAGCATCTCCAAGACCCGGCACGATATAACCATGTTCATTTAATTTTTCATCTAAACTTGCTGTGTAGATATTCACATCTGGATGTGCTTTTTGTAAGGCTTGCACACCTTCTGGTGCTGCAACAAGACAGACAAATTTAATATTCGTTGCCCCACGTTTTTTCAAACTATCCACCGCCAAAATTGCACTACCACCTGTGGCAAGCATTGGGTCAACGAGGAAAATTTGACGACTTGAAATATCCTCTGGCAATTTCACCAAGTACTCATGCGGTTCAAGCGTTTCTTCGTCACGATACATTCCGATATGCCCAACTTTTGCCGCTGGAATTAATTTCAAAATGCCGTCTACCATACCAATTCCTGCACGCAAAATTGGCACAATCGCTAATTTTTTCCCTGCTAATTGCTTTTGAGTTGTTGTAGTAATCGGTGTTTCAATTTCCACATCTTCAAGTGGTAAATCACGACTCACTTCATAAGCCATAAGCATTCCAATCTCGTCTACAAGCTCGCGGAACACCTTTGTTCCCATATCCTTTCTGCGAAGAATAGATAGCTTGTGTTGAATAAGCGGGTGATTGATAACCTGAAAGTTTGACATAATGAATCTCCTTTGATTTCGCCTTGGCAATTTACCACCAAAACAATTTTCTATATTCTCGAAAACAAGAAGTAGAAACTCCTTAATTTCCCATTCGATTTATTTTAACAAAAATATGTTTTTCTTGCGAGAGTTACAATCGTTTCCATTAAAAATTTAGCAATTCTTTTGCTGTATTGTCGTAAAGCATTACAAAAAAAATCTACGGTTAATAAACCGCAGACCTTTAATTATTCTTCTGTTTTCTCGTCGCTTGCTACTTCTTCAGCAGACTCTTCGGCAACAACTTCATTCGTAGTTTGTGGTTTTATTGTACGAATAGAATTACGATCAAACTCTAAGTAAACTCCTTCGCAATCAAGCGTAATGGTTCCTTTTTCTGTGTTTACTTCATGAAGTAAGCCGTGGAGTCCTCCAATTGTGACAATTTCATCTCCAGCTTTCATGCTGTTGATTTGATTTTGTCTGTCTTGTTGAGCTTGCTTTTGTTTTTTAGAAGAAAAATAAAGCATAACTACCATAACTACTAGCATTATTGGAAGCAATAAATTCATTTTTTATTCACCTTTTCGTTTAGTATAATATACAGTTTAACAAACTATTCCGTCCTTAGCAATCATTTTAAAAAGCTTTTGCATTCTCTTTATTAAATCCATACTCTTCAAAGAATGCTTCGCGAAATTCTAGCAGATTGTCATTCATAATCGCCTCACGCACATTTTTCATTAACTGAATCAAGAAATAAAGATTGTGATAACTTGTCAAGCGTATACCAAAAGTTTCATCGCATTTTATCAAATGACGAATATAAGCACGTGTGTAATTTTTACATACATAGCAATCACATTTTTCATCTAGCGGACGGAAATCTTCCGCAAATTGTGCGTTTTTCACCACTAAACGACCGCTGTGCGTCATGCAAGTTCCGTTTCTTGCAATACGAGTTGGTAAAACACAATCAAACATATCAATCCCTCGGATCACTCCGTCAATCAAAGAATCAGCTGTACCCACACCCATAAGATAACGAGGTTTGTTCTCTGGAAGTAGCGGTGTGGTAAAATCAAGCACTCTGTTCATTTCCTCTTTCGGCTCCCCTACTGAAAGACCACCGATAGAATAGCCCGGAAAATCCATAGAAACCAAATCTCTAGCACTTTGCTTTCTCAAATCCTCAAATCCTGCACCTTGCACAATACCAAAAAGCCCTTGACTTTCAGGATTTTGATGAGCATTCAAACCACGCAATGCCCAACGGCTTGTACGCTCTACTGATTTTTTCACATAATCATAACTTTCATCAAACGGCGGACATTCGTCAAAACTCATCATAATATCACTACCCAAATTGTTTTGAATTTGAATGGCTTTCTCTGGCGAAAGGAAAAGTTTCGCACCGTTTAGGTGATTTCTAAAATGCACACCTTCTTCTTCGATATTTCGCATATCTGAAAGAGAAAAGACTTGGAACCCCCCAGAATCTGTTAAAATCGGCTGATCCCAATTCATAAATTTGTGCAAACCTCCTGCTTTTTTTACCAATTCATCTCCGGGACGCAACCAGAGATGATAGGTGTTAGACAGAATAACCCCTGCACCCATTTCTTTTAATTCTTCTGGACTGATAGTTTTTACCGTTGCTAGAGTCCCAACAGGCATAAACATCGGTGTTGGAAAAGTACCGTGCGGGGTAATAATTTCTCCCAAACGTGCCCCTGTATGTTTTTCCTTTTTAATTAATCTATACTGAATTGCTGACAAAATAAAAAATCCTTTCTTGAAACATTGTTTTTAGAAAATCTTTCCCTATCATAAACGAAAAAAAGAATTTGTTCAAGCAGATATTTCTCCTCCGCTAAAAACTTCGGTTAAGTCAAAACTAGCAATTTGGGATAATCGTAAGTTTTTAGAAGTACCTTTTTTTCTTTACAACTTCAACTCTCATTTATTGCACACAATCCAAAGGCAAAACGATATTTTCGTAAAAAACAGAAGCCAATGTACTAACTGTCACTCCCAACAGGCGAATTCCTCGTTCTACCTCAGCATATTCTTCAAATAGTGCTTTTGCATTGAAATAAATATCTTCTGCTTGATAGATTTCATCTGGCAAAGTGATACGTTTCGTTAAGGTAGAAAAATCTGAGTAGCGAATTTTTAGCGTAACCACTCGACCATGCTTTTTCTTATCTTTCAATGAGGTGCTGACCATTTCTGATAGATGTAACAGTTGCTGTTCTGCTACTTCTAACAAAAAAATGTCTTGTTTATAAGTTCTTTCTTTTCC
Source organism: Pilibacter termitis (assembly GCF_900167335.1). GTDB lineage: Bacteria > Bacillota > Bacilli > Lactobacillales > Streptococcaceae > Pilibacter > Pilibacter termitis. The sequence continues at coordinate 81,178 of NZ_FUXI01000004.1, read as the reverse complement.
TACGGATTTTCTTTCTCGAAAATTATTCACGGGGGAGTTATGAATACCACGTGCTTTTCTGTAAAGAGAATACCCCATTTTACCAAACTTTTGCATGAGATCTAATTCGCTTTTTTCAAGCAAATCTCTTCCTAAAAAAACACCCCACTCATTCATTGACTCTCTCGTTTTCTTTCCGACACCATGAAATTTTTCAATCGGTAAGTCGTTTAAAAACGATAACGCATCCTCTGGCGTAATAATCGTCAATCCTGCTGGCTTTTTCCAATCACTTGCGATTTTTGCCAGAAATTTATTGTAACTCACACCTGCACTACACGTTAAATGAAGTTCGTGCCAAATGTCATATTGAATCATTTTAGCAATTTTAACTGCACTTTTACTGCCAATCTTATTTTTTGTCACATCTAAATAAGCCTCGTCAATGCTCATCGGCTCAACTAAATCTGTATAACGAGCGAAAATTTCTCTTACTTTTTTAGATACTTCAACATATTTTGCATAATTACCCGAAATGAATACTGCTTTTGGGCATAATTCGTAGGCTTTTTTCGCACTCATCGCAGAATGAATCCCGTAGGTTCGAGCGATATAATTGCACGTAGAGACTACTCCTCGACCTCCAGTTTCTCGTGGATGTCTGGCGATTACTACGGGGAGATTTTGCAAACGAGGATCGTCTCGCATCTCAACACTTGCAAAAAAAGCATCCATATCAATATGCACTATTTTTCTCGAAGTATCATTTTTCAATGGAAAAAAATGCTCACTCATTTTACTCACCTATGCGATTTTCTTTAATTCATGACATTCTCTATCTGTTATTGGCAAAATTGTTACATTGCTTGTTGGACATTTTCTCTTAGATTTTAAATCGAAATTTGTAAACATCCCTAAAATACTCAAAACGAATACTACTCCAAAAGAAAGAAATCCAATTACCATGAAAATCAACATCATCATATCTACAAACATCACAATCACACCTTTCTTTTCTTCAACTAAACGAACTTATGAAATCATTTTATTACTCTTTTTGAAAAAAGTCAACACTTTTGTTTGACTTTTTTTTCAAAAAGAGTAGAATGTTAACTGTAAAGGCATCTCAAAAAATCCGTTTAATCCAAAACTAGTAATTTTGGGTAACTGTGAGTTTTTAGAGGTACCCTAAACATGAACGGAGGGGTTATATGACTGAAAGTAAGCAATTTTTTGCAGAAAATTTAAATCGCTTGATGAATGAACAGCAGTTAAGCCGAAAAGATCTGGCAAATTCCTTGAATATTCCTTACACCACGCTCACAAATTGGGCAAAAGGTGCACGTCAGCCAAAAATAGAAATGATGGAAACAATCGCCGAGTTCTTTCACATTTCTTTATCACAATTACTTGAAAAACAAGATAAAGATACTGAATTGTTGCTTTCTGTCTTTCACCAGTTAAATGAAAACCATAGGCATGCCGTGATTAATTTTACCCAAAATGAGTTAATCACGCAAAAGAAAAATCAACATAAAATACTTCCATTGGAACCGAAAATTCCAATGGTGGAAATGGATTATTATGGTTCAGTATCTGCTGGAGTGGGTTTGTATCTTGGCGAGGAAAACAAAGAGTCTATCGAAGTGCCTGAAGAGGACGTGCCGAGTAATGCTGATTTTGTGCTTAGTATTCATGGAGATTCAATGGAGCCGGATTATCACGATGGTGAGATTCTTTATATCAAAAAGCAAGAAACAATTTTCAACGGTACACTAGGAATTTTTATTTTAAATGGTGAAGGATTTTTCAAGCGTATTTGGTTTAAAAAAAATCATGCTATATTAGAGAGCTTAAATGACGAATATGATGATTTAATCGTAACCGAGGATGACCATTTTGTCATCGTTGGGAAAGTGTTAAATTAGCCGTTAAAACACAAAAATGAGGCTAGATCAACCTAGCCTCATTTTCTTAAAACGTCTTGATATTCTGCATTTTTTTCAAATTGAGTACGAGCATAAGGGCAAAGTGGTAAAACCTCGTACTCTTCTTTGCGTGCATACTCAACCAATTGCCTAACAAGCTCTTTGGCAAAGTTATCCTGTCGATATTCTGGGTCAACAAAGGTGTGGTCGACAATCATCACCGTACCTGCTAATGCCCACGTAATTTCACCTACTTCATTTCCTTCGTCATTAACAAGTGTAATTTGTTCGTCTTCTAGTCTAAATTCCACGATCTCCACCCCCATTCCCTCTCCAACCTAACGCCGAATATATTTCAAAGCACCTGTTGGGCAAGTGTCTACCACCTTGATATTTTCTAGCACTTCACCATTGTCTGCAATTACCCACGGTCTACGTCCTACTTCAAAAACTTCTGGATTGCCTTTTACGCAATTGCCAATATGCCCACAAATATCTTTTGCATAATAAATATCCATATTTTGCCCTTGATATTTACGATACCCTAATGCTAACAATTCGCTTTCTGTCACTGTCTTACCGTTAATTTTTCCATTATCCATTTTGACAACTTCCTTTCCACGAACACTCTTTGTTATTCTCTACAAAACTATTTTTTTTACTCACGTCATTTCTTTTTTTCCTACTTTTATTCTAACAACCACACCATTTTTTTTCAATTTAAACTACTCGAAAGCCTAGTGTAATTTCTTTTCTTCTCTAAAACTAAAATATTGATTATCCCCTATGATAAGATGATCAAGCAAAGGAATACCAATCATTCGCCCTGACTCTTCGATTTTTTTTGTGATGTTTTCGTCATTTTTCGACGGCGTTGCATCTCCGCTTGGGTGATTATGAACAAGGATAATACTCGCAGCTGAACATCTCACTGCCTCTCGGTAAATTTCACGTGGATGAGCAATGGATTGGTTAAGTGTTCCAATAAAAAGGGTTTGTCTCCGAATGACAAAATTTTGTGTGTTGAGAAAAATAACAATTAAATTTTCCTGTGTCAAGCTATGCAATTCTTCCATTAAGTCTAATGCCAATTCATAACTTGAAGTTATCCTTTTTCCAACTTCTTGTCTGGAAAGCTGTATTCTCTTGCCTAATTCAATCATTGCTCGAATTTGACTTGCTTTTACACTTCCAACACCTGAAATTTCCTTCAAACTTTCTAAACTTTCTTGTCGTAATTCATAAAGCGATTCATAACGGTCTAAAATCCTTTGTGAAAGATGAAAAACATTTTCTTTCGGTGTGCCTACTCGTAAAATAAGAGATAGTAGCTCTGCATTCGATAGCACTTTTTCTCCATATTTTTCCAATCTTTCTCTTGGTAACATATCTTGCGTATCCTCTTTGATAATATACTCCATTGGCTCATTCTCCTTTTCTAATCCGAAATGCAGGGGTTGGGTCGCTGTTCGCAGTGCCGCTCGAAACTTGCGTTTTGATGCTAGTCTTTCAAGAATCTTTGATTCTTAGAAAGACTGTATGCGAAACGAAGTGTAGCAGCAAGTAAACGGCACGGCTCACTGCGACAAAACCCTGAACGCCCCGCTACGCTTTTCTCTGTCTAGCTACGAGGGGCTGAAGTTTGGCAACTGTTCACAATGTCGCTTGAAGCTACGCTTCAAGTAAATAAACGACATGGTTCACTGTTGCAAACTTCAAAACGCCCCGCTCGCTTTTCTTTTCACTATTAATATACGCAAAAAAAGGTCGATTGCTCAGACCTTTTCCATTTTTATTAAAAATTTCCTTACTTGGCTAATAAAATAAAGCGAACCTGTCACAAGGAATACCTCGTCCTCTCGCATTTTCTCTAAAATTTCGGCTAAACCAAATTGCCAAACAGAGACAAAGTCTACTCTTTTTTCTTTATCTAAATCATGAAAATCTTTCAATTCAATCGCTTGCGGATAGTCAAATGTAGTCAAGTATAGATGAGCGTTCTCAAGTGTTAAAAGTTGCTCAAGCATTTGTGTGACGTCTTTTGTTTGCAAAGCAGAGAACAGGATATTCACCCTTTTTTCCGGAAATTCACGCTGAACATTTTCAACCAAACGTTTCATTGCATGAGGATTGTGTGCTCCGTCCAAAATAATCAGAGGGTGTTCATGAATTTTTTCCATTCTTCCCGCCCAAAAAGCTGCTTTTAAACCGGATAAAATAACTTCCTCAGAGAGAGAAAAACATTTAATTTCAGCGTATTTTCGTGCAAGTGTCAGTGCCATTGCCGCATTTTCCGTCTGATGTTGACCAAGCATGGAAATCGTTGCGTGATACAATGAAAATTTTCCTGAAAAATAATCAAATGTTTCACCCCAACTAGCCGTAGTTTCATCGTATCGAATAGAATATTCTCTACCAAATCGAATCAATTCAGCCTGCTCTTTGCGTGCCACACCTTCAATGACACTAAGTGCCGTAGTACCAATATTCCCCGTCACTAACGGAACGTTTTTCTTGATAATCCCAGCTTTTTGCTCGGCAATTTCAATAAGACTATCGCCTAAAATATCTTGGTGATCTAAACCAATCGTTGTAATTCCTGTCAAAACAGGTGCAATCACGTTTGTTGAGTCCAGCAATCCTCCTAAGCCCACCTCAACAATCACAACATCTACATTTTCTCTGGCAAAATAGAGAAACGCAAGTGCTGTAATAATCTCAAACTCTGTAATACCTGATAATTCCTCGTTTTCATCCATAGTTTCAACGAAAGGACGAATTTCTTCTACATATTCAATTAATTTTTGATTCTCAATACCTACTCCATTGATACTCATGCGTTCGTTAAAATGCTCGATATAAGGGCTTGTAAAAGTTGCCACACGAAGTCCTTGCTTTTGCAAAATAGACCGTAAAAACGCAACCGTAGAGCCTTTTCCATTCGTTCCTGCAATATGAATCATGGAAAGCTGCTTTTCTGGATTGCCCAATCGCTCAAGCAACGCCTCTACACGCACTAAACCGGGTCTACTTCCAAATTTTTTTCTGCTGTGAATCCATGAAAGTGTTTCTTCTATTTTCAATTTTTTCTCCAATCAAACCATTGGTTTAAGACAATTTTTCTTTGACTAGCATATTTACTTTTCCACCGTCAGCTACACCTTTTACTTTTGGCATAACAAGTGCCATTACTTTCCCAAAGTCAGCTTTTGAGGTTGCTCCAGTTTGTTGAATTGCCTCATCCACGATGTTTGCCACTTCTTCATCACTTAACTGTTTTGGCAAATATTCTTCTACTACTGCGATTTCAACGGTCACCTTTTCAATCAAATCTTCACGATTTGCTTTGGTAAATTCTTCCAACGAATCACGACGTTGTTTCATTTCACGCGAAAGAATCGTAAGTTCTTCCTCATCATTTAACTCATGCCCTAACTTGATTTCTTCGTTTTGAAATGCAGCTCTAAGCATACGAATGACCTGCAATCTTTCTTTTTCCTTTGCTTTCATTGCAAGTTTCATATCTTCTGTTAGTTTTTCTTTTACTGTCATTTTCTTTCTCCTTTGTTTTTATGTTTTTTATTGAATGAGTTCCTACACATTATTTTAACAAAAAAGCCCAAGTCATGTCGACCTAGGCTCTCATAATTACCATTTTTTACGCTTACGCGCTGCTTCTGATTTTTTCTTACGTTTTACAGATGGTTTTTCGTAAAATTCACGTTTACGTGATTCTTGCAAAGTACCAGCTTTAGAAACGGAACGTTTGAAACGACGAAGAGCGTCATCAAGAGATTCATTCTTGCGAACAACTGTTTTTGACATAAAAAATTCCCTCCCTCCGAGCTTAACGTAACCGTTATTGAAAGTTGCCTTTCGATAATGTCCATTTTCTAGTTTAACAAAGGAAAACTCTTTCGTCAATTAAAAGCTTATACTTTTTTCAATTTTTTCCAAAAAACTTCCGTTTCCCCTTTTTCCATCGCCATAATAAACTTCTGGCGAACATCAGGATAGCTTGTTGAAAGCTGAGTGACCACGTGTTTTATTTCTTCACGTTTTGTATGTTTGTCAACAGGACAAGGATTTTGAATGACTGGAAGTCCTTGACGTTTGACAAATTGAATAATATCACCTTCCGCCACATAAACCATTGGACGAATAAGCGAAATATCCGTTTTAGAAAGATAACTAATCGGGTCAAAACTTCCCATTTGACCGTGGAAAAAGAAATTCATAAAATGCGTTTCAATCGCATCATCTAAATGATGACCAAGTGCCACCTTAGAACAACCTAGCTCCTTTGCTCTGGAGTAGAGAATGCCACGTCGCAACTTGGCACAAAGAGAGCATGGTGAGCGTTCTTTGCGAATGTCAAAGACGACTTCCATGATATTGGTTGGCACAATTTCTAGCGTATAACCTAGGTTTTCTACAAATTCTTTCATCGGTGTAATGTCAACGGGAAGCCCCATATCTAAGCAAATTGGCACAATCTCAAAATCAAACCCTAATCGTTTGTGACGTTTCAGCTCATCTAGGAAAAACAAAAGACTTGTCGAATCTTTCCCACCACTCATACCAATCGCCACCTTCTCATTTGGGCGAATCATTTCATAGTTTAAAATTGCTTTTCTAATTGGATTGAAATATCTTGCATTGTCTTTATAGCTTAATTTTATCTCATTCATTTCCACTTCCACCTTTTTTTCAATAAAGAATCGCACTCCAGCAAAAAAGACTGAGATAAAACTCTACACACATTCTTAAAACCGATAGTAAATAACGAAGTCACTACGGTATTGCATGAAGATTTGCGGAGTTTCATTCCAGTCTTACTTTGTGTTCTTTTGATTAAAAAATCAAATCATAAATTTCCATTGCGACAATATCAATATCATCAAATGTTGAAACAAAACCAGTTTTTGTTTCTTTTAGCGTAAAGATTTTTTCTTCGCTATCAAAAATCACTTCCGCTTTCAAATCGCCTTCATGCTCAAAGCGACGTGTTTGAACAGTTCCTTCCTCTGTTTCCATCATTGCCTCAAGGCGATTGATGATTGCTACTAAGTTTGATTTCATTTGTTCGTCTCCTTTGTTTAACTCTACGAGGGGCAAAATTTAAACACTACTCGCCCATCTTGGATTTTCCCAAGCCGTAATCAGCTTATTTAGTATTACCAAAATTTCTCTCCACTATACTCTTTAAGGGAACACTAAGTATAATAGTTTTCTTATCCTCTCTATTGTAGCAAAAAAAACATATTGTTGCAGTCAAAAAGGGATATTTTTTATTGTTCTCTCTAAAAACTTCGTTTTAGACAAAATTGGATTGCTTTTAGAAAAGAAGAAAGCTCGTCTTTCTTAGTCATTCCACCATAATTTTATCAATGCTTGCGTTCCTTCATTTTCAAAACCTTTCTCTGCCAGAGTTTCATAAAGTTGTTTGGCAAGAGTCGTTGCTGGTAGGTCAATCTCCATTTTTTCAGCCTCATTCAAAGCAATGCCTAAATCTTTGATGAAATGTTTCACGAAAAAACCCGGCGAGTAGTCTTCACGCAATATTCTCGGTGCGTAATTATTCATCGACCATGTATAAGCTCCGCCGCCAGACAAAGTTTTGATAACTTTTTCTAAATCAAGCCCTGCTTTTTCTGCATAAACGAGCAATTCCACAAGCGAGGTCATCGTACCTGCCACACCAATCTGATTTGCCGCTTTCGTATGCTGACCACTTCCAGCTTTTCCTTGATATTCCACCGTTTTACCGACGATTTCAAAAAGTGGGCGAATGGTTTCAAAAATCTCCTCTTCGCCACCTGCCATAATCGTAAGCGTTGCATTTTTCGCCCCAATATCGCCACCACTCACTGGAGCATCCAGACTATTCGCACCAAGCGTTTTTGCCTGTTCAAAAATTTTCACCGCAAGAGCAGGTTCACTTGTCGTAAAATCAACAACGGTTTTTCCTGCAATATTTTTTGCATGAAATATCCCGTTTTCACCAAAGTAAATTTCCTCCACATCAGCAGGATAGCCGACCATGCTAAAGACGACTTCTGCATTTTCAGCTACTTCTTTTGGCGTTGCGTAATAAATTGCTCCTTGTGCAACCAATTCGTCTGTTTTTGATTTCGTGCGATTGTAAATATGCAAACAATGTCCCGCACACATCAAGTTTTTCACCATGGAACTTCCCATTACACCTGTGCCGATAAATCCTAAATTCATCACTTTCCCTCATTTCTTTGATTATCCCTCTTCGTATCGTTTTGGAATAGGAATTTTAGCTTTTATTTTTTGAAGGGTACTAATTCGCTCTTTTTCACGAATTTCCTTAGAATAGTTTACCAAAATATCCAAGTAAAATTCATAAACCGATTGACCAAAATTTTCAGCGGAAATCTCGTAAAGTTTATTTTCCAAAATCTCCCAATTTGTCGGGATATTTTTTTCTATATATTCAAGTGCTACGGGAGCAAATTTTTCATCACCCAAAAACGTAACGCCAAGAGAGTCATCATTCAGTAATTCATCAAGATAAGCATTTCCTTGAGCAATCACTTTCGTGCCACTTGCAACTGCCTCTGCATACGTCAAACCTTGCGATTCACTTGTCGAAGCAGAACAAAAATAATCCGCTGCCTTATAATAGACGCTCACATTTTCATTTGGCACTTCGCCTGTAAAAACAACACTCTCGGACAAACCTAATTCTTCCGCCAAACTCATCAACGTCTCACGATAAGGTCCTTCGCCTACCACAACCATTTTCGTTTTCGGCAGTTTTTCATGGATTTTCTGAAAACCGTTAATCAACGTCTGAATATTTTTCTCAAAACTCACTCGACTAAGCGAGAGGAACATCCGTTCTTCTTCTTTCACACCAAGCGATTGTCTAAGATTTTTTATATCTTCTTCTGTAATGTCATCACGCAAGAAATTTTCAACGTGAATCCCTGTCGGAATATTACGCATATACGGCAATAAATCCATATCTTTCAACCATCTACGCATTCGCTCACTCGGGCAAATAATACCATCCATATCATCCAACACCCATTTGCAATAACGCTTTACAGCAGGTCGCTTAATCAATTTTCCATTGGCAATATAAATCAAATAATCCTCATACATCGTATGAAACGTATGCACAACAGGAATTTTCATTTTCTTTGCGACCATTTTCCCTAAAATGCCCGCCCCAAACTCGGTATGTGTATGAATCAAATCCAAATCCAACTCACGTGCAAGTTTTGTCGCATCATGCAACCCACGAATGATAATCCGCCTATCCTCATAATTGACAAATGGAATACTTGGCAAACGAACAATATCCACGTCATCTTCTGGATTCGCATTCGGATTGGTGGTCGTGAAAACATAAACATGATGCCCCAGTTTTTCAAGTTCCTCCTTTAGCGTGCGAATACTTGTTACAACCCCATTCACTTGCGGCAAATAGGTTTCAGTAAACATTCCGATTTTCATTTGACTCTCCCTTTGGTTCTATTTATTTTAATTTCTAATTATCATTATACAATTTTCTGCACAGTTTCGATAGTCAAAGACTTTCTATAGCATTACTTCATGTTTTTCTTGATAAAACTTATAAACTGCACCCCCCACGTCTCCCCTTGACCACCAACATTCAAGGGCAATAAAAAAGCATGAAACACTCAAAACTTGATATAATTAAAGTACCAAACTATAACGATCAAGGAGTGTTCATGCCATGAATATTATAACACGAAACAACCAAGAAAAGTCATTTATTCAACATTCAATTGCCAAAAGTTTTCAGCGGTTTGAATTCGAAAATATTGCTTGTTTGTCTACTTAGTAGAAAGTATTTTTTCTGGGAAATCAACACACGGTGACTTATTTTATTTGATGGTCGATGAATTGTCTGACCTCTCTTTCTTAGTGGCGTTCAAGCAACTTATCGAACTGTTCCAAAAAATATCTGCCGATAAATTTGTCTTAGATGACGAAACATTAAATAACATTATTAGTAAATTTCTCAACCAACTTCCAAAAAATTATCAAAGCGTATTTTGAACGTTGGTTGAGTGAGTTTTTTCTTTGGTTGATGTTGTTGTAGCAAGGGGGAGGGTGGCAGTTCAAATTTTAGTCTATTACCATTATCTCAAATTTAAATGCTTAAATCTATAAAAAATGAATCGAGTAAAGTTGAAAAGCTAAATAACTTTTCGCCCTCTCTCATCGTACATGCCGTTCAGTATACAACAGTAGGTCTATGTAAAAAGCAACCGTGCAGGTCAACGTGTCATGGCAAATTCCATTAAGCATTTGGAGGGAGCGTTGAAATAACCGTTAATCGTGAAAAGAGTGCAGTAGGGAGTCCGCTAAGGAGAAAATTATTAGGACTTTTCCTACTCGCAACTAAAAAAGAGTCAAAGTTCGACCACATCAGCAAGCAAAAAACACAATAAAGCAGAAAGTCAAGAAAATTACCAAGCGAAATCGCAGAAGAAGTCTTGAGGTTTTGTTTAAAGAAATCTCTCAACTTATGAATGGGTGGATAAATTACTATGGAATAAGTGAAATGAAAGGTTTCATGAATGAACTCAATGGTTGTCTGAAACGAAGGATAAGGCAATATATCTGGAAACAATGGGTACTTCCACGAACCAAAAGAAAGAACCTTACCTCATTAGTAATCGAAAAAAACTTATGAGTGCTCAAACACAAGAAAAGATTACTGGAAAATATCCAGTAGTCCAATCCTTCATAGAGCTTTAACAGATGTGTTACTCGCAAGACGAGGAGTAATGAATCTCTCAGCGAAGTATCAAAAAGTACGGTGGTATAAGAGAGGCGGAAACTCATTTGTCTTTTCCCTCTACTCAGTTTGGTAACCTCAACAGCAGACAAGCTCTATTTACTTGCATGAAAAGTGAAAGTGCGATAAAATTTATAGTGGAATTAGCACTTTAGAGTTAAGAGTGCTAAAAATAAAAAAACTAAAGAATATGGAGGGATAAACAGTGATTCAACCATTAGGAAATCGTGTTGTGCTAGAAGTAGCGAAAGAAGAGGAAAAAACAGTAGGCGGACTTGTTTTGGCAAGTGCTGCACAAGAAAAACCGCAAATTGCCACTGTTGTTGCAGTTGGAAGTGGTCTTGTGCTAGAAAACGGTGAAAAATTAACACCTGAAGTAGCAGTAGGGGATAAAGTGCTATTTGAAAAATACGCAGGTGTCGAAGTAAAACTTGATAATAAAGAGTATCTTGTTGTAAAAGAGAGCGATATTATCGGGAAATTAGCATAAAACAAGTCTTTTAGACAACTAAACATAAAAAATAAGGAGACAAACCAACATGTCAAAAGAAATCAAATTTTCATCAGACGCACGTGCTGCTATGGTGCGTGGGGTAGATATTTTAGCAGATACAGTAAAAGTAACGCTTGGGCCAAAAGGGCGTAATGTTGTCTTAGAAAAATCTTTTGGATCACCGCTGATTACGAACGACGGTGTAACAATTGCTAAAGAAATCGAATTGGAAGACCATTTTGAAAATATGGGTGCAAAACTTGTTTCAGAAGTTGCAAGCAAGACAAATGATATTGCTGGTGACGGAACGACAACGGCAACTGTTTTGACTCAAGCGATTGTGCGTGAAGGGTTGAAGAACGTTACAGCAGGAGCGAACCCGCTTGGTATTCGCCGTGGAATTGAGCTTGCGACAAAAGTGGCAGTAGAAGAATTGCATAGCATTTCTGTTCCAGTAACAAGTAAAGAAGCGATTGCTCAAGTAGCAGCAGTTTCAAGTCGTAGCGAACTTGTAGGGCAATATATTTCAGATGCAATGGAACGTGTCGGTAATGACGGCGTAATCACGATTGAAGAATCAAAAGGAATGGAAACAGAACTTGACGTGGTGGAAGGAATGCAATTTGACCGTGGCTACCTTTCTCAATATATGGTTACTGACACAGAAAAAATGGAAGCGACACTTGACAATCCATATATTTTGATTACAGATAAGAAAATCTCAAATATTCAAGATGTTTTGCCATTGTTGGAACAAATTTTACAACAATCTCGCCCGTTATTGATTATTGCTGATGACGTAGACGGTGAGGCGTTGCCTACTCTTGTGCTAAATAAAATTCGTGGGACATTTAATGTTGTTGCAGTGAAAGCTCCCGGTTTTGGCGACCGCAGAAAAGCAATGCTTGAGGACATTGCGATTTTGACAGGTGGAACGGTAATTACTGAAGAATTAGGTCTTGACTTGAAAGAGGCAACCATGGATATGCTTGGTGTTGCTGGAAAAGTAGTTGTCAATAAAGACACTACAACCATTGTAGAAGGATCTGGAGCAACGGAAAATCTTGAAGCTCGCATTAATGTGATTAAAGCACAAATTGCTGAAACGACAAGTGATTTTGACCGTGATAAATTGCAAGAGCGTTTGGCAAAACTCTCAGGCGGTGTGGCAGTTGTCAAAGTTGGTGCAGCAACAGAAACAGAATTGAAAGAAATGAAATTGCGTATTGAAGATGCACTGAATGCAACTCGTGCGGCAGTTGAAGAAGGAATCGTCTCAGGTGGTGGTACAGCACTTGTCAATATTTCTAAAAAAGTAGCAGAAATTGAAGCGGAAGGTGACGTAGCAACAGGTGTAAGTATTGTTCTTCGTGCATTGGAAGAACCTGTTCGCCTTATTGCTGAAAACGCAGGATATGAAGGTTCTGTGATTGTTGAACGCTTGAAAAAATCTGAAGCCGGAGTTGGTTTTAACGCTGCAACAGGTGAGTGGGAAGATATGATTGCAACAGGAATTGTAGACCCTGCTAAAGTAACACGTTCAGCTCTGCAAAATGCAACAAGCGTAGCTGCTTTAATCTTGACAACAGAAGCGGTTGTAGCTGACAAACCAGAGCCTAAAGCACCAGAAATGCCAGCAGGCATGGGTGGCGGAATGCCGGGAATGATGTAAGAATTGAAATAATAGATTTTGAGCCTCTTTTGAGGCTTTTTTTTTAGAATTTGTTTGGCATTAAACTGTTCTGCCCCACTCCCTCTCATTCAACAAAAAAAAAGCCACGTCTCACAAAAAGACAATAGCTTCTTTACAATCCCCTTATCCTCGCAAACGCCCCTCACTCAAATGATACCGCCTGTCGCAAATAGAAAGTGTTGTTTCTCTGTGCGAAATTAGCAAAACTGTTTTGTTTTGTGCGAGTTTTTTTATGGTTTTTAAAATCATTTGTTCGTTGAGATAATCGAGATTGCTCGTTGGTTCGTCAAGTAAAACGAAATCGCCACCATGTAGAAACAGTCTCGCAAGCCCAATTCTTTGACGTTCGCCCTCTGAAATTTCACGAGTTCCTGCACCAATGCGTGTCTCATATTTTTCTGGCAACTCCTCAATCCATTGGTGAATTGCTGCCATTTTTGCAGCATTCTCAATTTCTTCGTCACTCGCCTCTAAGCCAAGTGAAATATTTTCAGCAATCGTTCCTTTAAAAAGAAAACTTGATTGAGCCATGACGCTTTCTAATTGGTGCAATTCTCGTTCGCTCAACTGTGTAATAGATTGTCCGTTGAGCAAAATCTCTCCATTTTCCACATCCCAATATCGCATCAAAAGTTTTACAAGCGTACTTTTTCCGCTACCACTTTCGCCACCTATTCCAATAATCTCCCCTTTTTTTACCTCCAAATTCAAATTTTGGAGAGTTTTCGTTTCTCCAAAAGAAAAATTGAGAGAATGGAGTTGTAAGTTTTGGAGTTTTATTTTCTCATTCGTTTCCTTTTCCAAAAAGACGACAGTTGGTTTTTCTTGTGATAATTGATACAATCGTTTGGCACTGGCAAGCGTTCCTAATAACGCATTCCCCAAGCCAGAAAGAGCAAAGAGAGGACCGAACGAACTTAAAGACATAATCGTCGTCAAAATCGTGGTTTGAACACTATTTTGGCTGAAATGATTTGCCAATAACACGAAAAGAGTAGTCAATAAAAACACACCGTCACTCAAAATTTGGATTTGACTTTGTTGAGCGAGTTTTATTTTGTATTGCTCGTTCATTTTTTCGCTAGATTGCTTGAGCTGATTGATTTTCTTCTCTTGTAGTCTCATCTGGCGAATATCCCTCAAACTTCGCATCATTTCAACGATTAATTGATTGACTTTGGCAAAATTTTCTTGGTACCCCTCGCCAATTTTTTTATATTGCAAGTAACTTCTCCATGGAATCAACACACCAACAATTAGTTGCCCAAAAGCAACAATTAACGCAATGGTTACGCTCATTTTCACTAGAAAAATGAAGGTTATCACTACTGTTGCACTCGCAATTAAGACAGGGGAAATGGTATGTGCGAAAAAAACTTCCAATGCCTCAACGTCATTTGTAATCATTGTAATCAAATCTCCACTATTTTTCCCTGCAATTCTTGCCACACCAAGTTTGCGGAGCGTGCGAAAAATGTTCGAGCGAATAATTGCCAAAAGCGAAAATGCGATGTCGTGATTGAGATACTGTTCACAATATCTCGCTACTCCACGAAGAACCCCTAAACCTATCAAAAGAAAAATATCACTAAATTGAAACTCTCTTGTGCCATGGAATATTTCAAACAAATACCATGCACCTGAAACAGAAATCGCTACAACCGATAAATTGCTAATCACTCCAAAGATTACCGCTAGTAACATTTTGAGTTTTAGCGAACGCACAAAACTCAAAAGCCAAAATAAAACTGCTACTTCTTTCATCGTTCACCTCCATTGAACAACGCTTGTTCACTTGTGAAATAACTTTGAAAATATCCCGTTTCTTCCATTAATTCCTTAGGATTTCCCTGCTGAGATAGGCGACCATTTTCACACACAAACACTTTATCCGCCTCTAGGACATTGTAAAGGCGATGTGAAATAAATAGTACAAGTTTTTCTTTTGCTAATTTTTGTATGACTTCCACGATAATTTTTTCACTTTCCAAATCAATGCCAGAAGTAATTTCGTCAAACGCATAAAAACTCGCATTCGCAAGCAATGCCCTCGCCAAAATCAAGCGTTGTCTTTGTCCGCCAGAGAGATTGCTCGCATTTTCATAAAGAACTTCCTCTAACTGATTGGGCAAATTTTTGACAAATTCTTTCAAATTCACTTGCTCCAATGTCGACCAGATTTCTTCCTCGCTCGCCATAGCATTTGCAAATAGAAGATTTTCTTTGATTGAACCAGCGTAAAGATATTGCTGATTGTTGACATAGCAGGCTTTTTCATTGATAAATTTCTCACTTAAAACATTTAGTTCCACATCATTCCACTGAAGTTTTCCTTGGTAATTGGGCAATTGAGCTGTGAGAATTTTCGCAATCGTACTTTTCCCAGAACCCGAAGAACCAATTATCGCATGGAATTTTCCACGTTCTAATTGACATGAAATCCCCTCAAGAGAATAGTTGTTCGCATTTTCCTCATAAGAAAAATGAAGATTTTCAAGTGTTATTTTGCTCAATTCTTCCTCAAAAGTCGCCTTACCAAACGAATACTCTGGCAATTCCAGATAGCTGAACAACTCACTCGTTGCACTGATACCATTCATTGCCACGTGAAAAAGTGAGCCAAGTTGTCGCATAGGGATAAACATTTCAGCACTTAGCAAAATGAACACGAGTAAACCGAAAAGGCTTATTTCGTTTTGAGCAAATCCCCTAAGTGCCAGACCAATCGAAAGCCCTGCACCGCTGTAAGAAATAATGTCCATTACCGTAATGGAGTTTAACTGCATGGATAACAAGGACATCGTTGCTTTTCTGAATTTTTCCGCATCTGTCTCCATTTCCACTTGCTTTCTCTCGTCTTGCTCAAAAGCCTTTAACACCGCTAATCCTTGCAAATTTTCATGAAATTTTTCTCCAAGGCTAGTGTACTCATGCCAGTATTTTCCCAAAATCTTCTTTGCCACTCTCATCACAAGCATTATCACTATCGGAATGAGAGGGATACCAATTAACAGCACAATTGCTATTTTCCATGAAAAACAAGCAAGCACTGCAAATAAAAGTAGGGAGGCGAAAAGGCAATAGAATAGCTGTGGCAAAAATCGTGCGTAATAAATTTCTAATTGCTCCACCCCTTCGACTGCTAATTGCGAAAGTTTTGCAGGTGAAAATTGCGGATGTTCGCCTAAACGAAAGGATTTTCGCAAGACGGAGGAGCGAAATTTCACTCTCAGCTCGTCTGATGAATGAAGGGTGAGTTGTTCCATTTTTTTCGTTAAAACCATTCTGACAACAAAAAGTGTAACTATCCACAAAGTAAACAACACGACTTTGTTTAATTTGCCAAATTGAAAATAATGCGTTAGCTCAAAAGCAATCGTTAGCCATAAGGCAAGAGAGGTTAATAATTGCACAATCTTCAGCAGAACAAGAAAAACTAATGCTTTTGTATTCAGCATTTTCAATAAACGACGATCGATCATAACTCCTCCAACTCCTTATTTTTCCGAGTGATTTTTCCTTTTTTGAAATATCTTGTGAGCAAAATAACGTGTAAAACGTAAAGAATCGCTAAGCTAATTCGCATGAGCAAATTGTTCACAAGAACAGCTGGAATTAAAAACACAAGAAAAATCGTTAGAAATATCCTTATCAAGCTCTTGTTGTCGATTTTCTTTTCAATTAAGAGTGTTTTCACATAGTGCTGATAATACTTTGAGTGAATGAATTTTTCATGCAATTTCTCTGAACTTCTCATCAAAAGAAATGCCGTCAATAAATAAAATGGCACTGTTGGCAAAAAAGGCAAAACAATCCCGATTGTACCGATGAGAAAACTTATTCCTCCTAGAAAAATGAATAGTATTTTTTTCATTTTGTTCTCCTTTATTTTGTTCTAGCTACGAGTGAACGCCCCGCTCGCTTTTCTTTGTCTAGCTACGTGGGGCTGAAGTCGGGCAACTGCTCTCAATGTCGTTCGCAACTTCGTTGCGAATAAATAAACGACATGGTTCGCTGTTGCAGACTTCATAACGCCCCACTACGCTTTTCTTTGTCTAGCTACGAGGGGCAGGAGTTGGGTCACTGTTCGCAATGCCACCTGAAACTTTGTTTCAGGCAAGTAAATGGCATGGCTCACTGTGACAAACTCCTGAACGCCCCGTTCGCTTTTCTTTGTCTAGCTACGTGGGGCTGAAGTCTGGCAACTTCTCTCAATGTCGTTCGCAACTTCGTTGCGAATAAATAAACGACATGGTTCGCTGTTGCAGACTTCATAACGCCCCACTACGCTTTTCTTTTGTTGTAAGTACCTTTTTATTATATCATAACTTCTTCTAAATGAGAATGATTCTCAATGAAAAAATCTAAAAAACAAAGCAAAAAGCCTAAGATATACTGATAGATTTCATTATATCCTAGACTTTTTATAGTAGCGAATTATCCAAAATAATCCAAGCCCATTGCACGTTTTACGTCACTTAATGTTTGAGCTGCGACTTGTTGAGCTTTTTGGCTTCCCGCTTTCAAAATGCGTTCCACTTCACCTAAATCTTTGGCGAGTTCTAGCCTTTTTTCACGAATTGGACGAAGTTCTTCTTCTAAAACTTCTAGTAAATAGCGTTTCGTTTTCACATCGCCAAGCCCGCCACGCTGATAATGCTCTTTCATCGCCTGAATTTCCTCAGCGTGTTTTTCTGTACCGAAAACATCCAGATAATGAAACACCATATTCCCCTCGATTTTCCCTGCATCTTCAATGCGAATATGATCTGGGTCAGTATACATACTCATCACTTTTTGACGAACGGTGTCAAAATCATCTGCTAGATAAATACCGTTATTCAGCGACTTGCTCATTTTTGCATTCCCGTCCAACCCCGGAAGTCTACCTGATTTTTCATTTTCTGGGTAAATACCGTCTGGCTCAACTAAAACATCCGTATTATATGCGTTATTAAAACTTCGCACAATTTCCCTTGTTTGTTCAATCATTGGTTTTTGGTCTGCTCCTACTGGCACCAAATCCGCTTTAAACGCTGTAATATCACTCGCTTGGCTAACTGGGTAAACAAAAAATCCCGCAGGTACGCCCTCACCAAACCCTTTTTGGTCTATTTCTGTTTTAACGGTTGGATTTCTATGGAGCCTTGCAACAGAAACAAGATTCATATAATACATCGTAAGCTCCGCCAATTCTGGAATTTGCGATTGAATGAAAATCGTTGTTTTCTCAGGATTTAAACCTGCCGCCAAATAATCAAGTGTCACTTCCGTTACACTTTGGCGAATTTTTTCTGGTTCACGTGCATGATCGGTCAACGCTTGCTGATCGGCAATCATCACGAACATTTCATAATCCCCTGCGTTTTGCATTAAAACTCTGTTTTTTAAACTCCCTACATAATGCCCAATATGTAATTTTCCTGTTGGACGATCACCTGTTAGTACGATTTTTTTGCTTGTCATATTTTTCCTCCTCAAATTGATTTTTTAGAAATCCCCATAAAAAGAAACCCTTGAACATCAAAATACATGCTCAAGGGTAAAATTTACGGTGCCACCTTTTCGTTTGAGAAAAGTTACCTTTTCTCACTCATTTTCCTCATAATAAGGAAACTCCTTGTAACGCAGGAGTAAACGATATAGAATACTTTTTTTCCTCTATATAGCTAACTTAAAAGTCCATTCACAAAACATTTCCCACAAATTCACACCACCCATTTGCTCTCTTTTGAAAAATTATCTTGCTACTTCTCTTTTTTTGCTTCATATTTTTTCTCATTATAGCGGAGTTTTTTTGGAAAAGCAAGGGAAATTTGATGAAAAATCGAAGGTTCTATTTTCCCTATTCTTCATTTTCGACTTAAATTACTCTTGCTTTTTTACGTTTTACAAACACCCCTACAACTAGAGAAATAATGCACATACCCAGCATACTCCAAATATTTCCTTTTGCCTCATTGGTGCTTGGCAATGTTTTACTGGTGGAGGTCGTTGTGTTGTTATTCACACTTGTTGTCGTAGTGGAACTCGTTGTCGGCTCATAGGTCGTTGGCAATTGAGCGTTTGTACTTTCATACACAAAGATAATCGTCTGCTCCTTCGTAGTAATCGTAAATTCAACGGCACTCTCACTACTTTTCAGCTTATACCCTAAAATACTCGGAGCTTTTTCGGTAAATTTCTCGTTCAATTTTCCTGTAATTACCTTGTCTTTGAGCAATGACTTCCCTGTTTCATCGACGTAACGAATAATTACCGGTGCAGGAATTTGCGTATCGACTAACGGAGTTTTTACGTAGTAAACAGTTAGAGTAATATCCTTATCCTCTGGTTTCACCGTTTCACTTGGTATTACTGTCTTATCCGCTGTATAACCTGCTATTTCTGGGCTTTTCACTGTGGTAAATGTTTGTTCGGCAATATTCCATGCTCCAAATTTCACCTCTCCTGTTGTCAAATCTGTTATTTTATATCTTGTGAATTTTAGCGTTTGAACAACTGTATTTGCTAGTTCCTTACCTGTCGCTTTGTCCTTGTACTGAATTGTTCTCGTGATTTCCTTAATATCTTCTTCGATTTTGACATTCGGGTTTTGTGTATATTCTACCGTCACAAGAATATCCTTATCTTCTGGTTTCACCGTTTCGCTTGGCACAACTAACTTGTCCGCTGTATAACCTGCTATTTCTGGACTTTTCACTGTGGCAAATGTTTGTTCTGCAACATTCCATGCTCCAAACTTCACCTCTTCCGTTGCCAAATCGGTTATTTTATCCCTTGTGAATTTTAGCGTTTGAACGCTATTATCAGCTAATTGCTTGCCTGTCGATTTTTCCTTGTACTCAATCGTTCTCGTGATTTCTTTAACATCTTCTTCGATTTTGACATTAGGGTTTTTTGTATATTCTACCGTCACAAGAATATCCTTATCCTCTGGTTTCACCGTTTCGCTTGGCACATCTAACTTGTCCGCTGTATAACCTGCTATTTCTGGACTTTTCACTGTGGCAAATGTTTGTTCTGCAATATTCCATGCTCCGTAAATCTTGTTTCCTGTGTTCAAATCTGTTGTGCAATTTCGTGTGAATTTTACTTTTTGCAGTACGTCTGGTGCTTTTTCTTCACCTGTCACTTTATCCTTGTACTCAATCGTTCTCGTGATTTCTTTAACATCTTCTTCGATTTTGACGTTAGGGTTTTGTGTGTACTCTACCGTCACAAGAATATCTTTATCTTCTGGTTTCACCGTTTCGCTTGGCACTACTGTCTTATCCGCTGTATAACCTACTATTTCTGGACTTTTCACTGTGGCAAATGTTTGTTCTGCAATATTCCATGCTCCGTAAGTCTTGTTTCCTGTGTTCAAATCTGTTGTGCAATTTCGTGTGAATTTTACTTTTTGCAGTACGTCTGGTGCTTTTTCTTCACCTGTCACTTTGTCCTTGTACTGAATCGTTCTCGTGATTTCCTTAACATCTTCTTCGATTTTGACATTAGAGTTTTGTGTATATTCTACCGTCACAAGAATATCCTTATCCTCTGGTTTCACCGTTTCGCTTGGCACTACTAACTTGTCCGCTGTACAGCCTGCTATTTCTGGACTTTTCACTGTGGCAAATGTTTGTTCGGCAACATTCCATGCTCCGTAAGTCTTGTTTCCTGTGTTCAAATCTGTTGTACAATTCCGTGTGAATTTTACTTTTTGCAGTACGTCTGGTGCTTTTTCTTCACCCGTCACTTTATCCTTGTACTGAATTGTTCTCGTGATTTCTTTCACTTCCTCATCTACTGTCACGTTTGCATTTTTGGTGTAGTAGACTTGCACCGTTGTATCCAAATCATTTGGTGTTACAACTTGACTAGCGACTGTCGGAGTTTCAGCTGTGTAATTTGCAACAATCGGGCTATTTTTCGAAGAAAAAGTTTGCGTCACCTCGTTCCACGAGCCATAAAGAAACTCTCCTGTCACTAAATTTGTTGTCTTCTCTCTTGTGAACGTTACAGTTTGTACTTCGTCAGGTGCTAATGTATTCCCTGTGGCTTTGTCCTTGTATTGAATCGTTCTTGTGATATTTTTCTCATCAACATCTGAACTTTTGCCATGGTCGTAAATGACCGTTTCTTTTATTGTAAACATTGCATCTTGAACGGCTAAAACTTCTTGCCATGTAATCGTCTTGGCTGGTACTTTTGCTTTATCCGCTTGCCAATTGGGAATCGTTGGGCTTGTGATTTCTGGAAAATTGTCACTTGCTTTGTCCCAGTAATCCTCTAAAACCGTTCCGTCTACCATATCACTCTTCAAATTTCGTGTAAAAGTGAGCGTTTGTTCGACTGTTTCAGCAGCTTTTGTCCCGTCAGCGTATTGGTAAGAAATAATCCGTTTCGCTTGCCAAGGTTGCACACTCTCATTGATACGATGTTGCCATTTGGCTGTATAAACCATATCTTTTGTGACCGTATTTTCTATCATTGGCTCCCAGCCGTCAAATACATAGTTAAATGGCGGAGTAAAATTCTCTGGTGTCGGTGTCGCTTCGCCATAGAGAAGTTGATTATTCGTAACACTCGTTGTTCCACCAATGAATATTCCATGCACTCCGTTCCAAGTAACAGAGTAATACTTAGGTTGCCAAACATATGTGCCTGCTTGAGTTCCATTATAATTTGCCATTAGCTCATTAGAGGTGAAAACGTAATTTCCATTTGGGCGGTTTTCGTCTGTACTTGTGCCGATATTTTGCCACGAGCCTGTGTAGGCTTCAGGAGTATAACCGCCATAATTTTGCAAAGAAATATCGAACAACCCTGACTGGTTCGCCACTAGCCTGGCATTCGCTCCTAACGTGAGTTTTCTTAGCGAAAGTAAACCGCTTAGTATATTGCCAGAATCTGTATGACTCACATCAAAATTACTTATATTCAAAGATTTTAAGTTTTTACATGATTCAAACATAGCTCTTACATTATTCGTCTTTGAAATATCGAAATTGGCAACATCTAAATCTACCAAACTTTGACAATCGTAAAACATCATCGTCATATCAAGAACATTTGACGTGTTAAAATTACTCACATCAATTTCTTTTAAACGCCAACAACCACTAAACATTGCTTGCATATTCGTTACATTTGAAGTAGTAAAACTGCTCAAGTCTATCGTTTCTAATTTTCTACATTTCTCAAACATCAACTCCATTCTTGTTACGTTATTTGTTTTGAAATTTTTACCAAGTTTAAGAGAAGTAAGCTCAAAATCTTGTTGGAACATAAAAGCCATGTTCGTAGTTTTGCTTGTATCAAAGCTACTTAAATCTAACGTTTCCAAAACTGAACAACCCGCAAACATAGACATCATATCAACAACGTTTGAAGTATCAAAACTCGTGAGGTCGAGATTTTTCAAGCTACTACACTCTGCAAACATAACTGCCATATCAATAACGTTAGAAGTGTCGAATTTGCTTACGTCAATACTTTTTAGGCTATTACATCCATGAAACATACTCACCATACCAACTACATTACTCGTATCAAAATGATCGCCGAAAGTAATAGATTCTAAATTGTTACAACCTGCAAACATTCCAACCATATTGGTAACTTTAGAGGTGTCAAAACTGCTTAAATCTATATTTTTCAAGTTCTTACACCAATTGAATAAACCAGTCATCTCTTTGACATTTCTTGTGTCAAATTGGCTTAAATCTAAAGAGGTTACTGCAATCCCACGAAACATACCTTTCATATCTTCAACTTTGCTTGTATCTAATTTATCAAGCCCTTCGATACTTGTAAGTGTTGCCAATCCATTAAACAAATAAGAAGAATTTTTGTTCGCTATCACTTTTTCATCAAAAATAATTTTGGTAATTCCACTTTCCCATTCCCACCAAGGGCTATCTGGAGTATTGCCTGTACCATTTTGGATATTTACTGCTACACCAAATTCTCCACCTAAAATATGAAGTTCCGTCGTGCCATTTTTAATATACCAATCCGCCGTTCCAAATGTTCCTTTGATTGTTGCCTCATCATAATCGCTCGCTTGAGCCACTTCCACATTGCCAAGTGTTGCAAAATAAGGAAATAGCAAAAGTAACACAATCACAAACCGCTCAACAAAACCCTTTTTTAATGTTTTCATTTGCTTTACACCCTTTCTTTTTTGTACTCACCGACCAAGCAAAAAATGGAAAATAGCCAAGCATTGTCCGATTCATTGCTTGGTTGAGTACACCCCAATGGTACTGGATCCCTCATAAAACTCACGTTCCCCAAAATTGCTAGTTTTGGCTTAATCCGAGTTTTAGAGGTACCTACTTTAAATCCCAAAGTTTTCTGAAAAAATGAAACCACCCACCCAAAAAAGTATTTCATTCTCTTGTTTCAAAAAATAGTAGATTTAATATTATTTATATTAAACTATTTTGCAAAAAAAGAAAACGTATTTATGCAAAAAATCTAGTTTTATTATAAAATAATTTGATAACTTA
Source organism: Pilibacter termitis (assembly GCF_900167335.1). Classification (GTDB taxonomy): domain Bacteria; phylum Bacillota; class Bacilli; order Lactobacillales; family Streptococcaceae; genus Pilibacter; species Pilibacter termitis. Next base: position 57,780 of record NZ_FUXI01000004.1, on the reverse strand, counting down.
AAATTAACACCTATTTTACCTGCTATTTTTCCAAATAAATAACTCATTTTCATATGTTTAAAAATATATAGGCATCTCTAAAAACTTGTTTTCCCTTGATTTCATAATTAGGCATAGCAAAAAAAACAGCATGAATCTTCCATGCTGTGTTAATTTTCGTTTATTTTCTCACCAATTTCTGAATTTCTTCTGAGATTCTCGTGACCACTTCTGGATGAAATGCTGACGGGATAATATTTTCAGGAGAAAGTTCACACTCGTCCACGAGGGAGGCGATTGCTTTTGCTGTGACAAGTTTCATTTCTTCGGTAATTTTCCTCACACCGCTGTCTAGCACTCCACGGAAAAGCCCCGGAAATGCGAGGACATTATTGATCTGATTCGGATAGTCGCTTCTGCCTGTACCAACAATGTAAGCTCCTGCATTGATTGCTTTTTCATAAGCGATTTCTGGCTCGGGATTTGCCATTGCAAAGACAATCGCTTTTTCATTCATTGAGGCAACCATTTTTTCAGTGACAATGTTCGGTGCTGATACACCGATAAAAACATCTGCATTGACGAACGCTTGTTCAAATGAACACTCTTGATTTTCTGGATTGGTTATTTCAAGCAATTCTTCATCAAGAAAGTTTTCAGCGTTTTGATTACCTTTCGCCAAAAGACCGTTTTTATTGAACGCTAAAATATTTTTCACACCGAAATTGTGGAGCATTTTTATAATCGCACTTCCTGCTGCTCCAGTACCGCTGACAACGATTCGGACGTTTTCTGGCGTTTTTTGGACTAACTTCAACGCATTCATCAAAGCTGCCACTACAACAATCGCTGTTCCATGCTGGTCATCATGAAAAACTGGAATATCCAATTTTTCCACCAACGCTCGCTCAATCGTCACACAACGTGGGGCTGAAATATCTTCCAGATTAATCCCCCCAAAACTTGGAGAAACCATTTCTACAAAACGGATAATTTCTGTTTCATCTTGTGAATTTACACACAAAGGTACCGCATCAATGTCGGCAAATTCCTTGAATAGCAAGGCTTTCCCCTCCATAACAGGCATCGCTGCACTTGCTCCAATATTTCCAAGGCCAAGTACGGCACTTCCGTCACTTACAACTGCAACAGCATTGCCTTTCCATGTGTAATCATACGCTTTCTCTTTATCTTTGGCGATTTCACGACTCGGCTGTGCAACTCCCGGTGAGTAAGCGAGCGACAAGTCTTCTTTATTTCGCACTTGTGCTTTTGATGAAACGCTGATTTTTCCTTTCCATTCTTTATGTTGGGCTAAGGCTTTTTCATAGATTGTAGACATATTTCTCCCTTCTGCGATTTCACGAATCTTTCTTTCGAGATTTTTTATTGTTCTTGTGTTCAATGAGACACTTTGGATTTGCCGACTTTTTCAAGAAATCCTCTTATATCATTTCTTCTGGAACGACCCATTTGTCGTATTCTTCACTTGTTACAAGTCCTAATTCTATTGCTGCCTCTTTGAGTGTTTTGTTCTCTTCAAAGGCTTTTTTGGCGATTTTCGCTCCATTTTCGTAGCCGATATGCGTGTTTAATGCGGTAACGAGCATTAAGCTGTTGTTAAGATTTTCTGTCATTTTTTCTTCGTTGGCAGTTAAACCAATCAAACATTTTTCAGTAAAATTTTCCATTCCGTCTGTTAAAAGTTTGATTGATTGTAGTAGATTATACGCCACAACAGGCATAAAGACGTTTAGCTCAAAATTCCCTTGAGTTGCACTCATGGAAATTGTTGCATCATTTCCAATAACTTGTAGGGCAAGCATGGTTATCGCTTCGCATTGTGTTGGATTGACTTTTCCCGGCATAATCGAACTTCCCGGTTCATTTGACGGGATCGTAATTTCACCAAAACCGCAACGTGGGCCACTTGCAAGCAAGCGAATGTCGTTTGCCATTTTCATCAGATTACTCGCCAACGCTTTTAACGCTCCTGAAAGAAACACTTCTGCATCAAGACTTGTCAGTGCGTGGAATTTGTTACTATCCTCACGAAAATAGTAATCCACGTCTTCACTAATCTCATCAATAAACTCTTTTATATACTCGCTTGTAGCGTTTATTCCCGTACCTACCGCAGTACCTCCGATAGCAATTTTTTCCATTTCCCTAAGTGCTGTGACGACCATCGCACCAGCTTGATGAATCCCGTTTTTCCAGCCAGAGATTTCCTGACCAAAAGTAATTGGTGTCGCATCTTGCAAATGCGTTCGACCAATTTTTACAAGTCCATTATATTCTTTTTCCAACTTCTCAAGTACACTAGCCATTTTCTTTAATGACGGAAAAAGTTTTGAGTAACATTCATTAATAAACGCTACGTGCATTGCCGTTGGAAACACATCATTGCTTGATTGCGACATATTCACATGGTCGTTCGGGTGAACGATTTCGCCACCCTCTTTGGTGTTTGCAATATAGCTGATGACTTCATTGACATTCATATTGGTTTGCGTCCCACTTCCCGTTTGCCAAACGACGAGTGGAAACTGATCGTACATTTTTTCCTTCAAAATCATGTCTGTGGCATAAAGGATTTTTTCTTCTCTCTCTTTTGAGAGTTTCCCTGTTTTAGCATTTGCTTTCGCTGCCGCTGCTTTCACACGAACCAATGCTTCGATAAGCGGAATTGGCATCGTTTCTTCACCAATTTTGAAATTTTCCAAACTTCGTTGCGTTTGAGCTCCCCAAAATTTGTCTCCTGCAACTTTTACTTCCCCCATTGAATCCTTACAAATACGAACAATCGACATTTTGCACCTCTTTCTTATTTTCTATTCTCTCTATCCGCTGAATTTTTCTCACTTGGTATTCCTTTTGTCCACCAATCTTTCCCAAGAATGATAACGGCTAAAATAATGAGAACAAAGCTCACTTTGTTCAAAGTTACCGTAGAAAATGGCAAGAAGGATAAGTAAGGCAAAAGAACTGCCAAGACAACTAAAAATAGTGCGGATAAATAGAGTTTGCTACTTGTTTTCATTTTCACTCACCCATTCATAAACGGCACGCTCTCCACCAATTTTTTTCGGGCGGCTAGTTAAAGCTGTCACATGAGCATACCCTAACGTTCGTTTGATTGATCTAAGCGGAATTTGAACGTGTTTGATGTGCATACCAATCGAAGTATCACCTATATCAATCCCAGCTTTTGCCACGATATGCTCTACTTCAACAGCATCAGTCATTAACTCCCACGCTGCCACTTGCCCACTTCCGCCTGCGTGCAAACTTGGCACGACACTTACGATTTCTAAATCTTTTTTCTCTGCAAGCTCACGCTCCACCAAAATCGCACGATTGAGATGTTCACACCCTTGCACTCCAAGATAAATCCCACGTTTTTTTAATTCTTCATGAATCAGCGAAATAATCACTTGCCCTACTTCACGTGAAGAATTTTTCCCAATCACGCCACCGATCACTTCACTACTTGAAAGACCTACAATGAAAATTTCTCCTTTTTGTATACCTGAGCGTTCCAAAATATCCTCTAAAATTTCTTGTAAATCTTGTTTGATTTGTTGCATTGAAACTTCCATTTTTAGATGCCTTTCGTTTGAAATAAATTCATTTTCTTAAACGCTAGAACAATTGGTATAGCACCAAGAATCCCGACAACTTCCTGCATTACATTGCCAGAGAGAGCAGCAAAGCCTGATGCGATATTGAACATTAACGTTTCTGCTACAAAATAGCCAACGAGCATAAAAATAGCACCAAGTGCCACACCAACTGGCTGATATTTTCCTTTAAAACTTCCTGCAAGATAGCCTTGTACGCCATGCACAAGCAAGCTAATCAAGCACCACTGATAATAGCCTGATAGAACATCAATCAAAAATCCGCTCAATGCTCCAATGGCAAACCCTCGTTTTTTCCCGAGTAACATGGAAAGGGCGAAAATACTCATATCTGCTAACGTCACTAATCCATTTCCTGTGGGAATTTTTACAACAAAGCCTAAAACGACTGTAAGTCCTGTGAAAATACCAACTTGAACGATTGTTTTTGTTTTCATGTTATTCCTCCGTTTTTATGATTTCTAGCACCTTGCCAGACATTTCCTATCTCATTTGTCAACTCAACGCCGTTTTGAATCCCTTCATAAACAAACTCTTTGGCATCACTCACTGCGTCATAAATACTCCTAGAAAGTGCGATATTTGCCGCAATTGCTGAGGCAAACGTACAACCCGCACCATTATTGCGATTCCCTGAGAGTTTCTTCGCATGAAACTCCCTCATCACTTCGCCGTCAAACAGCACGTCGCACGCATCAACTCCTGCGAGTCTTTCACCACCTTTGATGACAACGTTTTTCACGCCTAAAGCATGAATCCTCCTCGCTGCAACTTCCATTTCCTCAATGGTATTAATTGTTTCCATTCCCGAAAGTACTTTAGCCTCCTCAAGATTGGGCGTGACAATCTCGGCAAATGGAAATAAATACTCAATCATTGCTTCTTTGATTTCAGAAAGTGTAACTGTGCCTGTTTCCTTGAATACCATAACGGTATCTAAAATAACTGGAATATTTGCATGATTTTTCAAATATTCACCAACTAAACGAATGATTTCAACATTTGGCAACAACCCGATTTTAATTGCAGAAATATTTTCAAAAGCAAAAATCGTCTCTAACTGTTCAGTGAGGAGCATTGAAGTGATTTCATGAATAACAAAATCGTCTTCCACCACCGTCACAATCGAAGTCAAAGCTGAAAAAGCGAATAATCCATATTGTGAAAAGGTCGCCAAATCCGCTTGCACACCTCCACCAGAGAGCGAATCACTTCCTGCAATGGTAATAATTTTTTTTGGCAACTTCCCTTTCCTCCATTTCGTAAATTCAATGTTAAGGGTACCTCTAAAAACTCCGCTTAAGACTAAATTAGCTAGTTTTTCGATTATCGAGGAAATCGACGAAAGCTATGTGGTTCATAGAAAAGCGAAGAGGAGTGTTTTGAAGTCTGCAACAGCGAACACTGTCGTTCATTTGCTAGAAACGTAAGTTTCTAGCGACATTGTGAGCAGTTGCCAGACTTCAGCTCCTCGTAGCTAGACAGTCGTTGAGGAGATTGACAAAGAAAATCGGAAAACTAGCAATTTAGGATAAGTGCGAGTTTTTAGAGGTGCCCTTAAGTCAATGAATCAGTAGCAAGTACTTGCTTGTTCGTCATATATTATAACTCAAAAATGGTAGAATAGAAAACAGTCTGCCAAAATTTGCACACTGTTTTTTGTGGAATGTTCTGTTTTTAACGCACGTAGCGTACTTCTTTTAAATAAAGTCCCTCTGGATGAGCCGTGGCTCCTGCTAGATTTCTGTCGCCTGATTGGAGAATTTCATCCATTCGCTCCACTTCAAATTTGCCATTGCCGATTTTGATTAGTGTGCCTACCATATTTCGTATTTGCTTGTAAAGAAATCCATTGCCACGAAAAGTGAAAAGAAGTTCTTCTTCATCAGGAAAATGCTCCATTTTCGCCTCATAAATCGTCCGCACTTTATCCTCAACACTTGTGCCTGTTGCTGTAAAACCAGAAAAATCATGTGTTCCTTTGAGTTTTTGAATCGCTTGATTCATTTTCTCAAAATCTAGCGGATACGGAAAAAAACTCGCATAATATCGTTTAAACGGACTTCTTGTTTTGCCAATATCCAATCGAAAAATATAGGTTTTTTCGTGTTTTTCATATCTTGCGTGCCAGTTTTCTGAGACTTCTTCGACACTTTTGACAGAAATGTCGTTTGGCGATTGAGTATCTAAGGCAAATCTGAGTTTTTCCTCACTCCTTTTGCCATTCAAGTCAAAATGAATGACTTGTCCGAGAGCATGAACACCAGAATCCGTCCGTCCACTGCCATGAACCGTAACCTCAACACCACTATTTAAACGTGTCAAAGTTTTCTCTAGCTCTTGTTGAACGGTTCGCCCTTCGTTTTGCCTTTGAAAACCGAAAAAATTGGTGCCGTCATAGGCGATAATCGCTTTATATCTTGTCATGTCGATTGTTCCTCTTCTTGTTTTATCTTGAATTACTCTTATTTTAATAGAAAAAGTGGCGGAAAGCCAAAGAAAAGAGACCGAAGTCTCTTTTCTTTTTAGGAGTTAATGAAAAAGTTTTGGGTTGTTCACTTTGGGGAAGTGAACAAAAGGGTTTGGTTGGGTTAGTAGGTTTCCCTACTACACTTAATATGATACATTATATATATGAAATTTTTGTGAACAAAAACCATTATTCTTTGAAATATTTATGAAGAATCAAATTCTTTAATTTTTTATCTTCTAAACAAGAATAGAAAAAGCGTTAGCAATGCCATTGCACCGATACTTATACTGTCACGTTTTGCCCAATCTAGCTTGCGGTATCTCGTGCGACCCTCTCCCCCTTGGTAACCACGTGCCTCCATGGCATCACTCAAATCTTCTGCTCGCTTGAAACTTGAGACAAAAAGCGGAATAAGAAGTGGCACGACAGCTTTCATTTTCTGAATTAGACTTCCCTCAGAAAAATCAACTCCTCTGGCACGTTGTGCGTTCATAATTTTTTCCGTTTCATCCATTAGCGTTGGCACAAATCGAAGAGCTATCGAGAGCATGAGGCTAATCTCATGAACAGGAAATTTAATCGCATTGAGCGGGGAAAGTATACTTTCCAGAGCATCACTAAGAGAAAGCGGTGTGGTACTTAGTGTCATAAGCGTTGAAATAAAGATAATCAACACAAAACGCATGAAAATAAATCCTGCATTGACAAGCCCAAATTCTGTAATTTTCAAAGGTCCAATCGCAAACAATTCTTTTCCTCCAGTAGTAAAGAAAATTTGCAAAAGAACGGTGAACAAAATCAAGAAAAGCATGGGTCTGACACCTTTTAAGAAGAAAGAAAAACTTAGTCCGCTTAGAAAAATTGCCAGCAAAGTGAAAATCGTCAATATACCATAAGTTATTGCATTGTTTGCAAGGAAGATAATCATGATAAAATAAAACGTTGCAATCAATTTTGCTCGAGGATCTAAACGATGAATCACGGAATCTCCCGGTATAAATCGCCCTAAAATCAATTTATCCATCATATATGCTCACCTCGATTTTCAAAAAATGCGTTGACTAATTCCTCTGTTGTCATAGGCAAACGCTCTAGCTGAACTCCTGCACGCTCTAGCTTTTTGGCAAATGCTGCTGCTTGTGGCACGCCGATATGCTTTTCATTCAACCATTCGACATTTTGGAATACTTCGCTTGGCACACCACTTTTCACGATACGCCCCTTTTCTAGCACGTACACCTTATCAGCAAAACTCGTCACGTCATCCATCAAATGTGTTACCAAAACAATTGTCATTCCGTGTTTTTCATGCAATTCTTTGAACATTTCCATCATTTCTTTCCGACCTTGCGGGTCAAGCCCTGCCGTTGGTTCATCAAGCACTAACACCTCTGGTTGCATCGCCAACACACCTGCAATCGCCACACGTCGCATTTGTCCGCCAGAGAGGTCAAACGGTGATTTATGCAAAATTTCTTCTGGCAAACCAACAAGTGCCAGCATCTCACGAGCAATTTTTGCCGCCTCTTCTGCTGAAATGCCGAAATTCATCGGTCCAAAGGAAATATCTTTTTCTACCGTTTCATCAAAAAGCTGTGCCTCTGGAAATTGAAAAACAATCCCCACTTTTTTACGAATTGGTTTGAGGTTCTTATTATTGGTCGTTGGCAAGATTTCTCGCTCACCAATTAACACTCTGCCTTCTGTCGGTTTGACAAGTGCATTCAAATGCTGTAAAATCGTTGATTTCCCACTTCCAGTATGCCCAACAATTGCTGTATAGCTACCAGATTTCACCGACAAATCAATATCCCAAAGAGCTTTTTGAGCAAAAGGGGTGTTCGGTTGATATTCAAAACTTACTTTTTCAAATTGGATATCCAAAATTCCACCAGCCTTTCTTCGCTCATATATTCACTTGGCACTGGGACACCTCGTTGTTTCAAGGCAAGTTTTAACCGCTCGGCAAAAGGTAGCTCAAGCCCTAGTTCGACTAATTGTTCACCTTTGGAAAAAATTTGCTCTGGTGTCCCTTCATCTACTAATCTTCCTTGTTTCATGACCAAAATTCTATCGGCATTTGCTGCCTCATCAATATCATGCGTAATTGAAAGAACTGTTAGATTTTTTTCTCGCTTAATTTTTTGAATGGTCGAAATCACTTCATTTCTTCCTTCAGGGTCAAGCATACTTGTTGCCTCATCTAAAATAATGATACTTGGTGAGAGTGCAACAATGCCTGCAATTGCCACTCGTTGTTTTTGTCCACCTGAAAGACGTGCGGGTTCTTTCGTTTTGAACTCTTCCATTCGTACTTCACGTAAAGCATTTTCCACACGAATAAGCATTTCTTCACGTGGAATCCCGTGATTTTCAAGCCCAAAAGCTACATCATCTTCGACAGTAGAGCCGACAAACTGATTGTCTGGATTTTGAAACACCATGCCCACTTTTGCACGTAAATCCCAAACATTTTCCACACTTAATCGTTCGCCTTCAATAAAGACTTCCCCACTTTTCGCCTCTAAAAGACCGTTAATAATTTTCGCCTGCGTACTTTTTCCACTTCCATTATGCCCGATAATCGCCACCCACTCACCTTCAAAAATTTGATAGCTTAAATCATTCAGAGCAAGTGTATTTTCTTCTCCTACATATTCGTAAAAAATATTTTTTAATTCTATAATTGGTGTCATACTCGCACCTCGCTTTTTTTGGTATCAAATCGTATTTTACCATAAAACTAGGTAATGAAATAGAATTTTATTTTCCTCGCTTTTTAGAGGTATCCTTAAAAGAGTTTTATCACAAAAAAGCTCTATTAAAAAAATCAATAGAACTTTATTACGAAATTAGTCTAGCAAATTAATTTTTATCTCTGAAAATTGATTGACATATTCTTGCGTTTTCTTTAATTCTGAAAAGGCAAATTTAAATAGCTCTTTGTCCGTGTCATAAAACGGATAAGAGTTCATTTTATTTTTATCTTTTACAGCAGTCATCTCGCCATTGTCTCCGTAACGAGAAAATTTCACGAGCATATTGTTAATATCATGATACCTATTCAATTCTGCTTTGGAAAGTTTTTCCTTAAATTGCACAACAGAAATGTTATTTTTTAATAACGCTATTTTCTCTTTAATATACGAAATCTGGTCGTAAGAAATCCCTGTAAAATAATACTCGCTATCAAACGGCCCTAAAATATAACGGTCTGCTGTTTCAACTTCTTCAAAGCTACATGGCTCTTTATAAGTTTCTTGGCTTGCAGAAAACAACGCGTCGCTGAGATTGGCTCTATATATGTTCATGATTTCTAATAAAAACAACATATATTCTTTATGCTCTGCACGATTATCAAGGAATTGTTGTCGTTTTATATCATACTCCTTAATTTCTTGCTTTTCTTTTTTCACCCATTGTTCTTGTTTATTAAGATGAGTAATTTTCTCTTGTAACTCGCCCATTTTTTCACTTAGTTTTACATGTCTTTCTTCTATTTTTGCCTCTCTTGCTTTTAGTTTACTGTATTCCTTTTTCGTTTCTTCTTTTTCTTTTTGTGCCTCTAGTTTTTCTTTCATCGTTTTCCTATAACCAAAAACATTTAACACACTCACTACAATAATACCTACAACGGTAATCTCCAATATTGACTCCAACATAACTATACTCCTTACCATACTTTTTTTGTATTCCTTCTCCTTACCTCATCAAAGCCATTGCAAATCTCGAAACACATTTTGAAATTTCGTCTGTTGCCACCTCTTGTGCTTTTTCTGACGTGTTAAATGCTTCCACATCTACTTTTCCGTCTGCAACAGAGGCAAGCATATCTGCACACGCTTGAGTGTACTTTTTATACGAGCTTTCAAATTTCTTTTGGATACCCATTAATTTCACGGGTGCTTTTAATGTTTTGATCTGTTCGACATTTTCTTGGTAAGTGGTGACACCTTTTGAAAACACTTCGTACACTTCCTTGATTGTTTCACTTGATAATTCGCTTACCACACCTTCATCAATCGCCTTACGAATAATTTCAAAACTTGGGTGCATGGAAGTTCCGACTTCTTCCGTTTGCCCTACGATTCCGTTAATTTTATTCATAAATACACCTAAATTTGCTTGTTTTTTCATTTTTCCTCATTCCCTCTCAATCTTATTTTCTACTTTTTGCCTAAGCAAATTGCTAATCATTTTACTTCTTTCTCTAGCGTGTTCACCTGTTGCTAATTCTTGCACAACAGAATTGATCACACACCCCATTATCAAAATACGTGCGGAAAATACAAGCCAGAGCATTAGTACAATGACCGTTCCAATCATTTGATAACTACTTACACGTGTCGCAAAATATTGAACGTAAAAGCCAAACACTTGCGACAAAATAAAACACATCACAGTAGCAAACAAACTGCCTGCAAGCACATACCGAATCTTCGGAATCACAACATTCGGCACAATTAGGTACAACAAACATAATAACAAAAACACCCCTATTATTGCAAGTATATTTGTTGTAGAAATCAAACTTTGCAACGTTGTATCCGTCCAATGAAACTCTCGTTTTAAGAAATGAAAAATCGTTGCACCAAAACCGAGTACTCCGACACCCATTATAGCTGCCAAAACGAGAATAACTAAAATTACTACGCTTAAAATACGTGTGAGAATGGCATTTCTTCGATGTGTAATTGCATATGCTTTGTCCATTGCATTTTGCAAACTTGTAATCCCCTGCGAAGCTGCCCAAAGTGTGACAATCGCAGAGATACTTAGCACCCCAGACGAACGATTGGTCAATAAATCATAAACGACAGGCTCTAAGCTGTCAAAAATGTCACTTGGCACTACTTCACGCATATACCGCATGGTTTCATTGCTATTCAAATTCAGATAAGGAATAATATTTCCCACCGTCATCAAAAAAGGAAACAGACTTAGCAATAAATAATAAGCAACTGCAATTGAACTAAGTCCAATTTCACTTTCTTTCATGTGCAGAAAAAGACTCTTAACTGTCCTTTTTTCTAGGATTTTCTTTAGAAGTGCTTTAATTTTTTCCATAAGTCACACCTCTTGACTTTTTTGGCTGACTACGAGGTAGGAACTGTTCACTACGTCGCAAACTCCCCTTCGTTTTTTAATAGGTCATTTCTTCTCCTTGAGAAGTCAAAATTTTGGGACCGTCTTTTGTGATTGCTAAGCTATGTTCATATTGGCATGAAAGGGTGCCGTCAAGTGTTACCGCTGGATTGATATTTCCACTGGATTGGCTGTATACCATATCTGCCTCCCAACTTCCGATATTAATCATTGGCTCAATCGTAATGACCATGCCCTCTTTTAAACGAAGACCTTTTCCTGCCTCACCGTAATGAGCAATCATCGGTGCCTCATGAATGGTAGGTCCTATGCCGTGACCTACAAAATCACGCACGACTCCATATCCGAAAGACTCAGCATAACTTTGAATCGCATGCCCAATGTCTCCCAGACGGTTGCCAACTTGAGCTTGCTCAATCCCGAGATACAACGATTTTTTCGTTACTTCCATTAAACGAGCAACCTCTTCACTTGGCTTGCCAACTGCATATGCCCAACAAGAATCACTAATGCCACCGTTCAAATCTACGCACATATCAACTTTGATTAAATCCCCCTCTTTTAATTTTTGATGACGAGGAAAACCGTGACAAATTTCATCATTGATAGAAACACACGTTGCGTATTCGTATCCCTCAAAACCGATTTGAGCAGGAATTGCTCCACGACTTGTGATATATTCTTTGGCAAATTCTTCAATTTCCCACATGTCAATCCCCGGCTTAATTAAATCACGCAACCCAATATGCACACCTGCCAAAATTTTTCCACTTTCTTCCATTAATTCAATTTCTCTTGCACTTTTTAATGTTATCATTTCTTTTTTTCCCTTTCTTCTCGTTTCTTTCGCTTTACTACGTCCAAGCGGGCAATGAGCAAAACTCGCTTGCTCAAAGTTTTTCTGACTGATAATATTATACCTTGTTCTTTCTGAACAATCATCTTTTAAGAGTTTAGCACGCTTGGCTTTTTTATTCAAAAGGTAATGTGTTATAATCTTCATTGAAAGAAAAAAATTGTTCTTTAAGAACTCAAACACAAGAAAAGCGAAGAGGGGCGTTTTGGAGTTTGCAACAGCGAGTGACAGTATTTACTTGCTTAACTGTTGTGAACAGTTGCCCAACTCCAGCCCCTCACAGCTAGACAAAGGAGAATGTATCATGACATTAGCAAAAATTGTTTATGCAAGTATGACTGGAAATACAGAAGAAATCGCTGATATTGTCGCAGAGGCTTTTGAAAATCTTGATTTAGAAGTAGAGATTGACGAATGTAGTGCGGTTGAAGCAAGTGATTTTGAAAATGCAGACATTTGCGTTGTGGCAACTTATACTTACGGTGACGGAGAATTGCCTGATGAAATCGTTGATTTCTACGAAGATTTAGCAGATGTTGATTTGACAGGAAAAATTTACGGTGTATGCGGTAGTGGCGACACTTTCTACGATGAATTTTGTAAATCAGTAGATGACTTCGACGCTCAATTTGCCAAAACAGGGGCTACAAAAGGTACTGAAGTAGTCAAAGTAGATTTAGCCGCAGAAGATGATGACATTGTCAAACTTGAGGAATTTGCGAAAAATTTAGCTGAAAAAGTGAATGGTTAAAAAATCTCTAAAAAGAGTTGTCGACTGATTCGTTGACAACTCTTTTTCTTAATTATTTAAAGCCTCTTAACTCTCCAACTTTCTACTTTCCACTTTTTCTACAAATTCGCCTAAAATCTTTAAAATTTCTTCTTTGTTTTCTGCTTGGTTAATGGCATTTTTTGTTTTTGCAGCACGTGGTGCTCCTTTTAAGTAGTAAGCTGCGTGTTGACGAAATTCTCTTGAACCAATTTTTTCACCTTTGATACGAATCAAACGGTTCAAATGAAGTGTCGCAATTTCTACTTTTTCACGAACGCTCGGCTCGGGTAATAATTCTCCTGTTTCAAGATAGTGCTTGGTGCGAGTCAGTATCCAAGGATTTCCTAGTGCAGCTCGTCCAATCATCACTGCGTCCGCTCCAACTTCTTCTAACATTCTTTTGGCATCTTCTGGCGTTTTCACATCGCCATTGCCCATAAACGGAATGGTCAATTTACTTGCAACTTCCTTTAAAATTTCCCAATTGGCAACTCCCTCATACATCTGCATACGAGTTCTGCCGTGCATGGCAATTGCACTTGCCCCCGCACTTTCCGCTGCCAATGCATTTTCAACCGCAAGCAAATGCTCCTCGTCCCAACCTGTTCGCATTTTGACCGTCACAGGCAAATTGACCGCACTTGAAACTGCTTGAACCATTTCGTACACTTTCTCTGGGTCAAGCAACCACCTTGCACCTGCCTCCGCTTTTATCACCTTATTTACAGGGCAACCCATGTTAATATCTAAAATATCCGCATCAGTATTTTCCTCAACAAAACGTGCCGCCTCCACAAGCGTATCTTTTTCACCACCGAAAATTTGCACGCTAATCGGGTGTTCCCTCTTGTCGATTTCGAGCATACTCAAGGTTTTTTTATTGCGAAATTGTATTCCTTTATCGCTTATCATTTCCATTACCACAAGTCCTGCACCAAATTCTTTACTTGTGACACGAAACGCTGCATTGCTAATTCCCGCCATTGGTGCAACGACAATACGATTAGGAATTTCTACATTTCCTATTTTCCATGATTGATTCATTTTATTCTTCCTTTATTTTGATAAGTTATAGTAGTTAGGTTTATTTTCTAAATAGTATTCTTTCTTTATTTCATAGCCGTTCACAAGTGTTGGGAATAATTCTGCATTAAATGAATACTGAGCGTCTTGTTCATTTTTCCAATAAATGACTGAACCACATTCTTTACAAAAAGCACGCTCGCTTTCTGAAGAAAAATGATAAGTTTTCAAAAATTGTTCTCCAACAAGTTTGAAATTCTCTTTCTTTCCAATAAAAATAGAGAAAAACGGTCCCGCCGTCCATTTTCGACACCTTGAACAATGACAAACAGATACTTCCGTTTTTTCTTCAAAAATTTCAACAGTAACTTTTTCACATAAGGGCACCTCTAAAAACTCCGCTTAAGACTAAATTAGCTAGTTTTTCGATTTTCGAGGAAATCGACGAAAGCTATGTGGTTCATAGGTTGAGGAGATTGACAAAGAAAATCGGAAAACTAGCAATTTAGGATAAGTGTGAGTTTTTAGAGGTGCCCTTAAACATTGCCCGAACATTTTTACACCACTCCTCACAGCAGTTCTTTCAACTCTTCTTCACTAAACTGATATTTTTCATTACAAAAATGACAAACCGCCTCGCAACCGTGGTCTTGAGCAATCATTTCTTCTAACTCGCTTTTTTGGATACTTTTCAGTCCTCGTGCAAATTTATCTTTAGAGCAATCGCAATGGAAACGAATTTCTTCCTTGTCAAACGTCTTATAATCACCCTCGCCAAAAATATGATTGAGCAAATCTTCAGGAGTTCCATTTTTCAAGATTTCAGAAATCGCAGGCATTTGTTGCAGTCGTCTTTCGATGAGAGCAATCGTTTCGCTTTTCGCATCTGGCAATACTTGCACCAAAAAACCTCCTGCCTGACGCACTCTATCTTCCTCATCAAGTTTGACAGACACCCCGACACTTGACGGAATTTGCTCGCTTTCTGTCAAATAATAGGTGAACTCTTCACCAATTTCACCTGTCACAAAAGGAATTTGACCAGTATAAGCAGTTTTTAGCCCCATATCTTTTATTACTGAAAACGTACCTTTATTTCCTGTTGCTTGCACAACAATTACTTCACCTGTTGACGTTTTTTTCATGTCAACATTCGGATTTTGGATGTATCCTTTTACATCGCCACAAGCGTTACTCTCAGCAATAATCGCACCACCAGAGCCATTTCCTTGCATTTTTACCGTAATGCGATCATTTCCTTTCAAATTCGCCCCGAGTAACACCGTTCCCAGCATCAATCGCCCTAACGCTACCGAAGAGGCACTCCATGTTTCATGACGAATACAAGCTTCAGCAATTACATCTGTCGCCTTTAAAGCAAATGCTCGAATTGAATTGTCTTTATAGATTGCACGTACTAAATAATTTTCCATTTTCATCTCTTTTCTTAGAAACTTAGGCAGTTTCCTACTAAATTCATCTTGATAAGCATACTAGGAATGTGGAAATTTTTCAAGTTGATTGCAAAAGAACTGCCCAAAACAGACAGTTCTTTACTTCTTATTTAAAAAATACTTCTAAAATCAATCTGGAATTTTCTCTAGCTCAAACGCATTTGTATCCGAAAGTTGTTTGAACCAGTGGGCTGATTTTTTGAGTGTTTTTTCCTGCGTATGAATGTTTGTCGAAATCAAACCGTAGCGATTACGATAAGCATTCATCCAGCTCCAGCAATCAATCGGAGTCCAAAGGTGATAGCCTAAGCAGTTACTTCCTTCTTCCATTGCTTGATGTAGCCAATAAAGATGTTCTTTGATAAATTGAATACGATAATCGTCCTCAATTACCCCACTAGCGTTCATATAACGTTCTTCATTTGATACGCCCATACCATTTTCCGACATAAACCAATCTATATTGCCATAATTTTCCTGTATATCTTTGGCAATATCGTAAACCGCACGAGGATAAATTTCCCAGCCTTTGTCTACATTCATACGAACAGACGCCTTTTCATAATCTCGCCAAAATTTATCTGGCATAAAGTCCACTGCTAGAGAGTTTGGCGAATATTTTGGTCGCTCGACACGGTTTGGATGATAAAAATTAATCCCAAGCAAATCAACCGTGTTATTTTTGATAATGGCAAGTTCTTCTTCCGTTGCCTGCCAAAGAGCCTGCTCTCCCTCAAGAATTTCGACTAATTCTTGAGGAAATTCTCCTTTAACCGAAGCGTCCATATACAAGCGATTCAGCCACAAATCTGCTATTTCACTTGCACGTACATCTTCTTTTTCATCCGTTGCAGGATATGGCGGAGTCAAATTCAAAATCACACCAATTTTTCCGTCAAGGTTAAGTGAGCGATAACTCGCAATCGCCTTACTAGAGGCAAGTTGTAAATTATAAGCAACTTGCACCGCAGCAAGCCCGTCCACTTTTTGCGGATAGTGAAATTCAAAAAGATATTCTCCTTCCACCACGACAAGCGGTTCATTGTGCGTAAACCAAAACTTCACTCTGTCGCCAAAAAGTTTAAAACATTGCTCGGCAAATCCTGCGTAAAGGTCTACGACATATTTTGACTCCCACCCGCCATACTTATGATACAACTCCACTGGCAAATCAAAATGATGTAAATTCATCATCGGTGTAATTCCTTGAGCGAGAAATTCATCAATAACGGCATTGTAAAATTTCACCGCTTCATCATTCACCGTATTCTTCTCCAAATCATCAATCAAACGACTCCATTGAATAGAAGTACGCACAACTTTTAACCCAGCAGATTTCATCAAGCGAATATCTTCTTTGTAATCATTGTAAAAATTACTTGCAGTGTCTGGTCCTTGATGTTTGTAAAACACTTCGGGTTTTATTTCATAAAAATAATCAAACATATTTGCGTGTTTTTTATGAAATCTCCCCTCTGATTGTGGGCCACTCGTTGCAGCCCCCCACCAGAAATTTTCTGGAAATGTTAACTTCGGCATATTTCTATTCCCCCTTATTTCTTTCGTTACTTATTCTGTTTCAATTTTTGTCGCATCCATCATTTTCAAGAACGGCAACCAAATAATGCCGATTACAACAATTTGCACAAGTTGTAAAATTGACCCCATAATTGAGTTCGTTGCCAAAAATCCTGAAATAAAGATTGGCATTGTCCACGGTACTTGAGCTCCAGTAGTGAGTGGCACTAAGCCTGAGGCAAAACCAAAATACGCAATGACAACGGAGAGTACAGGTGCCAAAATCCAAGGAATGAATATTGTTGCGTTCATCACAAGTGGCATACCGAAAATAACTGGTTCATTTACGTTGAAAATCCCCGGTGCAAGAGCAAGACGACCTACTTCTTTGTATTGTTTTTGTTTCAAAACAAACGCCATAATAATGACAACAATCAAAGTAGAACCACTCCCACCAAGACCTACGGTGAACGTATCCATAAACGATTTTGTCACAATATGCCCATGACTTGCAAGAGCATTCGCACCTTCTTTTGTCAAATCTGCATTGTCTAGCATATTCGTTTGCCAAAATGGTTCAAATACAGAATTGACAATAATTTGCCCGTGTAGCCCGAAAAACCAAAGGAATTGCACAAAGAAAATCGCAACAATCGTTGCAGGAAGTCCTGTTCCAAGACCTGTCAACGGTTTTTGGATAATATTGTAAATCACATCGTGCAAGTTTGTTTTGCACACACCTACCATAAATGCGTTGATAAATAAAAACACTAACATCGTTGCAATCGCTGGGATTAACGCCGAAAATGATTTTGAAACCGCTGGTGGCACGCCATCAGGCATTTTGATGACAATTCCTTTTTTCGTCAACGCAACAAAGATTTTCGCTGCAATAAACGCTGCTAAAATTCCCAAGAACATCCCTTTTGCACCAAGACGATCCAGCGAAAGCAACCCTGTCGCCTCAATTTCTACTTTGTCTGCGGTTACTTTCATGAAAAATGGTGTCAAAATTAAGAAAGATGCTAATGATACCGCTCCTGAGAACACTGCCTCAACTTGCTCATTTTTCGCAAAATAATACCCAATCCCAAAAGTAACAAAGACCGTCATAATCGACATTGTAGCACTTTGCCCATTACCAAAAAGCGTTGAAAATTGTCCCTTTAATTCATCTGGCCAAAATGGCAAGTTGTTAAACACAACAATCAACGACCCGAACATTGTAAGTGGGAAACTAAGCATAAACGCATCTCTTAGCACTACCAAATACTTGTTCTGCCCAATTTTCGCTGCAATCGGAAGCAGCTTTTCTGATAAGAAATTCATAAATCCGTTCATTTTGTTACACTCCTATGCTGTTTTATTTTGTTTTGTTTTCGTTTACATAGGAAGTATAACAGGGTTTGGAATTTATTTCAATAGTCTTTTTGATAAAAAAATATATTTTTTTATTTTTTTAGTCTAGTCTATTACTGGATTTGATTCTATACTTTTGCGGAACGTAAGAAACCTCTATTTCTCGCAGTTTTTCTTGAAGATAACTCGCTAATTGTTCAATTCCTTTTGCCTCACTTGCATAATGATTGACCATTAAAACGGGAAAATGTAAATCTTGTGCAAGTTGAATGTCTATCCAATTGTTCACTCCGTCATCTGTCACAACAAACGCATCTGCTCCGTCAGCAATCATTTGGATAATACTTGTAATCGCACCTGTTCCAATACCTAATGTTTTAATTGGTTTATTTTCATCTCCAATCATCACCACGCCTGTTTGACCATATGGAAGAAGTTCTTTCTCTAAAAACGTTGCGATTTCACGCATTGTTTTTCCTTCTGCTGCTCCATATCGGTAAAAAGAAGTTTCTTTTGCAGGAGCAAATACTACTGGAATTTGACTAGCAAACACATCACGAACGCCAATCTCAGGATATAAATCCCATAAATCATGACAGCGATACACAGCAATGTTTCCTTTTTCTAGCAACTGGTATTTTTCGTTTTGCAACCGTTCGACTACTTGATGTGTACTCGTAGAGGCTAGATAGAAAGGATTTTCATGCGTAATAATCAAATCCACTTTTTTCTCTATTGCCTCTTTGATAATATCAACAGACGCCACCCATGTAACAATCACACGTTTTACTTCTTGAGTTTCCTTACCAAAAAGCAAACGGTCTTTTGTCTCCAACGGATTTACCCATGACACTTTTTGGGAAAGTTTTTCCATTATATCTCTTACATTCACATGAACACCTCCTACGCTAACGCTTCTTGTTCCTCTTGTTCAACTTGTTTTTCATAGCTACGCATAAATGGAATAAATACTACCACATTTATCGCAAACAATGCAACCCAGACCACTCCTGCTTTCCAGTCCATTGTGGATAAAATTGCATACAATGGTGCTGGCAACGTCCACGGAAGCGACACGCACGTTCTAGCGATGAAACCAATATCCGTCAAAGTATAAGCAACAACAATATTAATCGCCACACAAATCAATGTTGGAATAAAAGTCATAACATTCAATACTGTTGGTACACCGAACACGAGTGGCTCGTTGATATTAAAAAGTGATGACGGAATAGACATTCTCCCCAAAGAACGCAGACGTTTGTTTTTATTCACCGTATTCAACACAAACAATATCGCCAAATAAGCAATTGCTAAGCCAAAAATAAAAGTGAAATTCCCTGCAACAGTATTCGGAACTGCTTTTCCATCTTGATAGGCTTCCAAATTTGCGACCAAATTTCCAGTAAAAATCGGTGTCGTTACAAAAGAAACCATGTTGTCACCGTGAACTCCGAAAAACCAAAACACGACCGTTAATTCACAAATGAGCAACATAGACGGCAATGAACTTGTCGCATGGATAAATGGTTGGAACACATGGAAAATTGCATCTGAAAATCCAAAGTTCAACGTGTTTTTCAAAATCAAATCTGCTCCAATAAAGACAAGCATATTCACAATCATTGGAATCAAAATTTCAAACGGAGCCGCAACCATTGGCGGAATCCCTTGTGGCATACGGATTTTGATATTATGCTCAATAAGCAATCTATTGATTTCCACAACGACAAGTGCAATAACAATCGCTGCAAAAAGTGAGCCTGAGCCTAGTTTTGAAAGTGTTAAATATTTATTTTCTTTGATTACCTCTGGTATTGCTGCAACGCAGAGGAAGGTGAATAGAGCGGTCAAAGCATTTGAAAATCCGTCCATTTTATACTTTTGTGCCAAGCGGTAAGAAACACCACAAACTGCATAGACAGAAATTAAACCAATGGATAAATCAAAAGGAATGGTTAAAACTGCGTTATGTGCATCGGCGAAATGTTTCCAAGCAATCATGAATTGAGTGAAAATATTATTTCCTTTCATCGTTGCTAAATCTACTGGCGGATTGGCAAGCATAAGGGCAATCCCCCCGATAACCGTAAACGGAATAAGAATGGTCAATCCGTCACGCAAAGCAGCTAAATGTCGTTGGTGGGAAATTTTTGTCGCAACTGGTACAACACGTTTTTCCATAAGTTGACTGAACCGTTCCATGATTCCCTGTTTTTGAGTTTCCATAATAAAACCCTCCTGTTTTCTTAAAAATTAATCGTAATCGTTTACAGCAAAATCATATCACTTTTTAAAATAAATTTCAATACTAAATTTAAAAATAAAATAAATTTTATTTTAAGGACAAAAAAATTGGAACGTCTTCCGTAAAGATGTCGCTCCAATCATTTTTTCTATTCATTATTCATTTCCATTTCTTCAACGATATATTTGCTTAAAATTTCCGAAAACACTAGGAAAGCAAAGCGATTGTCTAGTTGAGATAAATGATTCTCTCTTGAAAAGTCTGCTAAGTTCAAAGGCAAAATAACCAATTCATCTGCATATTTTGCCAATCTTTCATCATGACTCATCGTAAAAATAATCACTTTCGCACCAACATTTTTCGATTCCTGCAATAATTCCTTATACAAGGATAAATTTCCAGAAACCGTATAAATAATAGAAAGCTCATTTTTTTGTATGGATTTCCCAAGATAAAAAATTTTAGTACGACTCGTAACAGCTTCAATATATCTCCCTTGATAAAGAAGTGAGTAAACCAAATGTTCTGCCGACAACCCAGAACTCCCTATCCCTAACACTCGTGTTGTTGAGGAGTTTTTCACTAATTCTACAATATTTTTAAGCTGTTCTTCTCCAATACATTCCGAAATTGCCAATAAATTGGATTGATAGCTCTCAATGACCGTCTGATAAAGGGGTGTTTCCTGCACTTCTTTTTTATTATCTGACAAATCCTCTTTGTACTCCTCAAGAGCATTTTTGAAATCTGCAAGTCCTTTGTAACCAAGTTTTTTAACTGCACGCATAATTGCCGAAGGCGATACTTCTAAATCAACTGCCGCATCTTGAATGGCACGGTCAATCAAAATATCAGGAGATTTCATCAATCCACTCGTAATTTTTTTATCCGTTTTCGTAAGCTCTGTAAAATGAATGGAAATATTTTCTTTTAATGTCATAACAATCCCTACCGTTTATCTAGTTTATAAAAGAATAACACGGAAATGAGTGCGGGGCAAGGGGAGGTTGAGAGAGAATCTAAAAAAACAGCCAACTCCAAAATTGAAGTTAGCCGTGTGCTATTTCTTACCTTCTTCCCATGCCTCCTCCCATTCCTTTTCCGCCTTGTCCGGCAGTTGCTTCGGTAATTGCGGTTTCTGTGCCACTTGATGAAATTTCCGTTACACTTGCAGACTCGTTTTGCGTATAATTTCCGTCAAAATCAATCGCTGACCAGTCACGTGCATTTTCTGGATCGTAAACTTTTACCTCTCCTGCTGAAATCGTCAAATCGCCATTGGAATCTACACCGTCGCCACTTCCAGAAAGACCTGCTTTTATCACTATTTTTCCACCTGAAATCGTAATTTCACCTGTGCTATTGCTAAAATGATCTTGCGTTGTCGCTGTATCGTTGCCACCTGCACCGTTGATACCGTCATCTTGAGCGTTGACTTCAATTTCACCGCCTTTAATTTGCACATTGCTCGCCTCAAGTCCCTCATAGCTGTTTTTAACATTAATCGTACCGTTATTTACAATTAATTCACCGTCAGCATGAATCCCGTCGTCTTCCACGTCAAGTGTGACTACACCTTTATTTATCACGACATTTGTTGTTGCGTGAAGTCCGTCCTCGCTTGCTTTGATGTTCAATTCTCCGCCATTGACTGTAATCACTCCTTTATTTGCCTCTTCAGTATTGGTCGTTTTTACACCATGACTTTCAGAGGTCAAATTGAATACACCGCCGTCAAACGTAACGCTATCTTTTCCTTTGATTGCCTCATTTTTTGCAGTCAATTGATACGTTCCGCTTGTGAATGTTAAATCATTCTTTGATTGAATGGCATTATTGTTTGCAGAAGTCACAACAAGCTCTCCGTCTCCTGAAAAATCCAAATCATCTTTAGAGTAAATTGTAGCTGTGTTTTCCGTATCACTTCCTGTACCTGTAATCGTGTTTGTTGTGCCAGTCTTTGTTTCTATTGTGACGTTTTTCCCATTTAAAATCGAAATAGGAGACGTTGTAGAATTGGCAATTTCTGCATTGTTTAGTACAAGTGTCACCTCGTCTGTATCATTGGCAAGGTTGACTGTAATTTGCCCCTCACTCGTTTTTCCTGTGATGTTATACACTCCCGCCTGTGTAATCGAAAGTGTAGCGTTTTTCGATAAATCTACGTTTGTTGCATTTTCAAGTGCAGTAGTTTCAATTTTTGCGACACTCTCCTCTTGTTTCGTTTCCTGTGATTGTGTTGTAGAACTTGTGGTATTTGTCGCTGTGTTCTCTTTTTCTTTTTTCAGAAAAAAGGTACCTGCAAATATTCCTATAACAAAAATACCGATGACAGAAATTAAAATTATTTGTTTGTTCTTCATGAAAATTCTCCTTTTCTTTGTCTAGCTACGAAGTGCAGGAGTTTGGCAACTGTTCGCAGTGCCGCTCGAAACTCGTTTCGAGCAAGTAAACGGCACGGCTCACTATTGCAAACTTCAAAACGCCCCGCTCGCTTTTCTTATAAATCATTCATACCATGCTTGCTACTTTGAATAACAATTGGTAGGTTTCCGTTGATTTCTCTTAGTTTGTCTAAAAAGTCTTTTTGTTGTAATGGCTCTTTTTCGATTACCATAAATGTTGCCTCAAGCAATGAGCCTAAGTTCGTTGTTTTGACGGTTTCTAATTTGTATCTGCTTGTAAATTCTTTCATGACTGGTTCAAATTCAGAATTATAATCGGTATATTCTGGCAAAGTAATTTTCACTTGTTTTTCATGACTTGTCGCCTCGCCAAAATTGATTCTGCTGTAAACAATCATCGCCAAACTCACGCAAATAAGGAAAATAAACGCATACGCAATATACCCCATTCCAATCGCAAGCCCTGTTGCCATAGAGAAAAACACCGTTGTGATTTCTCGAGCATTTCCGGGAGCCGAACGAAAACGAACAAGACTAAACGCACCAGCAACCGTAATTCCTGCACCAAGATTTCCATTTACCACCATGATAATCGCCGATACCAAAACAGGCAAAAGTGCCACGGTGAAAATTAAATGCTTGCTGTAAACATTTCGGTACATATGCACCCTTGCAATAATAAGGCCTGCTATTAAACTAGAAAATATCGTCATTAAAAGAGTTGGGATACTTATTGTTAGATTATTGGTTGTACTTGTCAAAATACTAGAAAGCATAATTCATCACCTCATTTTCTTTAGTATGTCTAGTCATTTCCTTTGTATTCATCTGTTTTAACTTCCCTTCATAATAATTTGGTGCAATCGCACTTTTATAAATATTGCCGTATTTTGTAAATTTCCCTTGATAAATGTCAAGGAGTGACAGTATCCGTGAAATTTCTAACGGAAAAGAATCAGAAATCTTAATTTCCATTAAAACAGTGTCGCTATCCGTCAAAGCTGTTTGATCAATGTCATCTGCCCTCGTCAAATCAAACTCGCTCAAACTATATCGGATATTTTTGTCAAACGTTATCCGAAAATCGCTATCCTTTTTGTGATACATCGCCAAACGGTCATAACTAATCAACACAACTGGTTTTACTGAAAATTGTCGTTGATGATAGCCAATTTCATTTAAAATTTGCGTTTTTCTTTCACTTCCTTGCTTGCTTAAAAACTCGATCGCCTCGCAATAAGGCATTTTCTCACGTCTTTTATACGTCACACCTGCAACTTTTTTCTTTAATTCCAAAAATACTTCGCCGTCATAAGTCGCTTTGCCATAACTTCGCAATCTCAACTTTTCTTTAAATCTAGGTTTTGAAACGCTATGACGTATCACATCATAATCTGTCGTGTCATAATACACCGTATGAATAGTATGCTCACCATAATCGTCAAAACTCATATACTGCGTTAAATGTGCTACAAGTTGCTCAAATTGTTCCTTTGTCAAAACATATTTTTTCTCTTTCCGTTCAAAAATCTGTCCTTCTTTTACTCGTACTTTTTTTGCCATTTTATTCTCCTTTGTCTAGCTACGAAGTGCAGGAGTTTGGCAACTGTTCGCAGTGTCGCTCGAAACTTGCGTTTCGAGTAAATAAACGACACGGCTCACTGTTGCAAACTCCTTAACGCACTTCTTCGCTTTTCTTTGTCTAGCTGCGAGGGGCAGGGGCTTGGTCGCTGTTCGCAATACCACCTGAAGCTCTGCTTCAGGCAAGTAAATGGCATTGCTCACTGCGACAATCCCCTAAACGCCCCGCTCGCTTTTCTTTGTCTAGCTGCGAGGGGCAGGAGTTGGGTCGATGTTCGCAACAGCACTGGAAACTTCGTTTCCAGTAAATAAATGCTGTGGCTCACTACGACAAACTCCTGAACGCCCCGCTTCGCTTTTCCTACTTTCTAAAAATCAGCATTAAAGGTTCTCTAAATGATTTGATAAAACGATTATAAAAAACGAAACTTAAAAGAAACTAAAATACTCAAGTTTTTAGAATTTCTCATAAAAAAACATGACGAAGTTTCATTCCTCGTCATGTTTATAATTATTCAATTTCCACTAAAATACCAAAATGGTCGCTTATTACTGCTTGATTTTTACCATTAAAGACCACTTCGTGTTTTTTTACTCGCCATTTTTCCGAACAAAAACAATAGTCAATCCTCAGTCCGCTCTTGTTGCCACTCCAACCGTCAATTTCTTTTTCCACGGTAAACTCACCGTTAACAATTTTTGCTGATAAAAATGAGTCTTGAAGTTTCGGCATGGAAGTCATCAAGTAGTCGTACCCTTCATTTTCCACATTGGCAGGATTGTTAAAATCTCCGCAAAGTATAAATGCTTCCTCCAATGTCGCTAAATACTGCCTTGTCCTCTCCCACTCATAAACAAAATCTTCCCACCATGAATAATGTGTGCTAAATATATGAAACATTTGCTCTTTCGTTTTCACTTTCACCCCTAAAATATTTCTCGTGTGAAAATCGTCATAACTCCGTGCTTTTGACACCTCAATTGTCGTGATTTCTTCTATTTTAAACTTACTCAAAATCGCCACACCTTCATCATATTTGTCATAGCCAATATGATTGGATTGCCAAGAAAATGAATAATTCACGCCCAATTCTCGCAAACGTTCTACCAATAAACAGGCAAAGTTGTCTTTTTTCAGTTCAACGCTATTTTCAGGTGCTTTGTAAAATTCGTGCGACACAACACTTTCGCTCATCAGCTGATTGACTTCTTGCAAAGCGATAAGATCACAATCTTTTTCGATAATAAATTGTGCTAAAATTTCTAATTTCACAAGTGGATCTTCTTCCATCCAACTATGCGTGTTTAATGTTAGTACTTTCATGCGTTCCCCTCAATAATCATTTGAGGTCAGGAGAAAAAAACTCCCAACCTCAATCGTTACTATGCCTTCATGCTTGCCACAGCGGTTTTCGCTGTTTGAACACCCGTTTTTTGTAAATCAAATTCTTCTACGTTATCCATATTTGTCAAAGCAACAATCACGGTTTTTCCTTTGCCCGCTTGTTCAATTTTTTCAAAATCAGCTCGAGCAAGCAAAGTATTTTCATTCACTTCTTCGCCCTCGCTTACAAACATTTCAAACGCTGATTTGCCAATTTCTACTGTATCTAGTCCAATATGCACTAAAACTTCCACTCCTTGCGGTGTTTTGATGCCAAGAGCGTGATTGGTTGGAAAGACACTTGTCACCACTCCTTTGGCAACAGGAGAGTAAATTTCTGTATTTGTTGGCTCTATTGCAAAACCGTCACCCATCATTTTTTGTGAAAAGACTGGGTCTGCGACTTTTTCCATTGGTATCACTTCACCGTCTACTACTGAGAACAATGTTTCTTCTTGTATTTCTTCTTTTTTCTTCACTGTTTTGTTTTCAGCTTGCAAATTTTCAAAGTTAGATGCTGGAATTTCCGCTCCACTTTCAAGTAAATCTTGAATGTCTGATTTCAATACGTCTGCTTTTGGTCCGTAAACTGCTTGTACACCATTGTCTTTGTGAATTAATCCCATTGCTCCTGCACGTTTCCAAAGCTCATCACTTCCGACTTTTGCTGTATCTTTTACCGTTACACGAAGTCGTGTCATACACGCGTCTACATCTTGAATATTTTCCTTGCCACCTAAAAGATTGATAATATCAATTACTTGTTGGTCTTTGGCAACTGCACCATTACCAGAAGTTTCTTCTGCTGTATCTAAATCATAGTTCCCATTGCGTCCCGGAGTAGCAAAATCGAATTTTTTGATAAGGAAACTCATCAAGAAATACGTTAGAACACCAAAGACAATTGTCACAATGACAAAATTGAGCAAATCGCCACCAAGTCCTGCTTTCATCGCAAGTGGAGTACGTGTTAAAAGCTCAATATCTCCGAAAGAATGTACACGCAAGTTGACAATATCCGCCATTGCAAACGCACAACCTTGGATTAACGCATAAATCACGTAAAGCGGAATTGCTGCAAACATAAACATAAACTCTAACGGCTCTGTTACCCCTGTTAAAAATACAGCAAGAGCAGCTGAGAAGAACATTGATTTGTAGTTATGTTTTTTATCCGCATCTACATTGCGATACATTGCCGCTGCCATACCCATTAAAATACCACTTGCACCAATCATTTGCCCTACTTTGAAACGTGCAGGTGTCCAACCAGAAAGCACTTCTAAATATTGAGAATGAGTGCCTTGTGTATTAAGGTTTGCCAAATCTGTTGCCCATGCAAGCCATAAAGGGTCTTGCCCAAATACTTTTGTTCCCGCTTGAGCACCGGATAAGATTTCGTATGTGCCACCAAGCTGTGTGTAGTTGATTGGAATCGTCAACATATGGTGTAAACCAAATGGCAAGAGCAAACGCTCAAGTGTTCCGTAAAGGAATGGTGCCAAAATTGGTGCTGTTTTTTGTGATTGTGCAATCCAAAGACCGAAATTGTTAATTCCCGCTTGAATGTATGGCCAAATAATTGCAAGTAAAAGTGAGGCAATTAACGACCAAAGGATCACAACAAATGGTACAAAACGTTTGCCGTTGAAAAAGCTCAACGCATCTGGTAATTTACGGAAATTGTAGTATTTATTGAATGCCATTGCTCCAATAAATCCAGCGATAATTCCGACAAACACTCCCATGTTCAACGCTGGAGCTTCTAGTACGCTGGTGAAAAATCCTTTGACCATAATTTTCGTGCCTAAAAGCGTATGCGTAAATGCCTTCTCATCACCAAGCATATCATTGGTTACACCGAAAATTGCTCCTGTGATACGGTTAATCAAAATGAATGAAATTCCTGCGGCAAATGCTCCTCCTGCTTTTTCTTTCGCCCATGAACCACCGATTGCCAAGGCAAAAAGAATATGCAAATTCCCAATAATTGCCCAACCGATATTTTCGATTACACCTCCTGTTGTAACAAGTGGTGTGAGTTCTGGATTAATTAGCGGAATTGATTTCCCCAAGCTAATCATCAAACCTGCCGCTGGCATTACAGCGATTACAACCATCAATGCTTTTCCGAATTTCTGCCAAAATTCAAAACTAAAAATTTTCTTCATGATGTTCCTCCTTTTTACTTTGAAGTGCTGAAATTTGTTGCACTTCTTTCCTTTTTCCTTTTTTTGTCTAGCTGCGAGGGGCTGAAGTCTGGTGGCTGTTCGCTGTGTCGCTCGAAACTTACGTTTCGAGCAAGTAAACGACAAAGCTCACTACCACAGACTTCAGAACGCGCCTCTCCGCTTTTCTTTGTCTAGCTATGAGGGGCTGAAGTCTGGTGGCTGTTCGCTGTGTCGCTCGAAACTTACGTTTCGAGCAAGTAAATGACACGGCTCACTACCACATACTTCAGAACGCTCCGCTCGCTTTTCTTTGTCTAGCTACGAGGAGCTGAAGTCTGGCAACTGTTCACAATGTCGCTTGAAACTTCGTTTCAAGTAAATAAACGACAGTGTTCACTGTTGCAGACTTCAGAACGCTCCTCTTCGCTTTTCTTTTTATGCAACGATTGTGCAAACGTTTGCGTTTTTTCTTTATACTTAGTATATCATGACTCAAAATAATGTCAAACATTTTTATGCAATTTTTTTTGAATCTGACGACAAACTACAAAAAAACTGTACTTGCCCTTTGCAAATACAGTTCTGCTTGAATTTTAAGATGAACTTCACTTATAATTTTCTCATAACTCCTCGCAATTCATGACGAAAAGTCAAAATCGGGTGATAAATTAACATTCTTGGACCTGAATAACGCATGATTTTTTTCATTTGGTTGCGATAAACTTCTTGATAGCAATGCACTGGACATTTTTTACACGTTGTTTTCCTCTCGCCAAATTGACAAAATTCCAAACGATTTTTCGCATATTTCGCCATTCGTTCTTTCGGAATATCCGCCTTATTTTTCTTATAGTACAAATCAATCATATAACCAATTAATTCTATTTCCTCTTGAATGATTGGACCAGTATTTTTCTTCATCATTTCCCTTTCCCCGCTAATTTCTCTTTCTTTTCATCTATTTTATACAAAATTGCTATAAAAGAAAACATCTAATTTTCTTTTTTTCCTTTTCTTGATAGAATGAAGCATAAGCATTTTTTAAGGAGGCTATTATGTATTTCGGTCATATCCAAAAAATTTCCATAGATGATTTGCCTGAAAATGAGTATTTTTCTTCTATTCCTGCACTGAAAAATTTACATTCCCTTTCGTTTGACTGCCCGATTACTTTTTTCATGGGGGAAAATGGAAGTGGGAAATCGACTTTACTTGAGGCGATTGCGGTGAAAAGTGGAATGAACGCTGAAGGTGGTGGGCGGAATTTTAATTTTCAAACAAGGCAAACTCATTCTTCACTTGCTGATTTTTTAACAATTCAATGGAATTTCCTTCAACCACAAGATACATTTTTCTTGCGTGCGGAAAGTTTTTACAATATG
Organism: Pilibacter termitis; assembly: GCF_900167335.1. GTDB lineage: Bacteria > Bacillota > Bacilli > Lactobacillales > Streptococcaceae > Pilibacter > Pilibacter termitis. The sequence continues at coordinate 28,425 of NZ_FUXI01000004.1, read as the reverse complement.
GCAAGTTATCTTGAAACTATTTATGGCGGAGAATCTGAACGTTACGCTCACCAGTACGGTGGAAATTTGCATAAAATGAGTCACGGAGAGTCGTTTTTTTCTTTAATGAATCACCGTTTTCGTGAGGGGGGATTGTATTTACTTGATGAACCAGAGGCAGCACTTTCCCCACAAAATCAACTCGCCATGATGTCTGAGATGAATCGCCTCATCAACACTAAAGCACAATTTATCATCGCCACCCACTCGCCGATTTTGGCAAGTATGCCAAATAGCACGATTTACTCATTTGAAGAGGAAAACGTGCGAGCAGTAAATCTCAAGGAGACGAGTGCCTATCAAATTACGGAGATGATGATCAATCGTGCAGACGGGGTTTTGAGGAATTTGTTTGAATGAGAAGAAAAAGGTAGTGCAAAAAGAAAAAATCGCAGAAATTTCATTTTCACAAATGTTGATTTCATGCGATTTTTCTATTTCTATATTGTTCCATTTAGGCTAGATTTTAGATTTCGCCCCAGCCTCTTTATTCCACCTCCAACAATCCACCAAACAACCCCACTACAAATTCTTCAGAATCGAAAGGTTTCAAGTCGGCAATTCCTTCGCCGAGACCGACAAATTTTACAGGAAGGTGTAGTTCATTGCGAATGGCAAGAACAATTCCTCCTTTGGCTGTTCCGTCTAGTTTGGTAAGAACAAGACCTGTTACATCAGTTGTCGCTTTAAATTCTTTTGCCTGTACCATTGCATTCTGTCCTGTCGTTGCGTCTAAAACGAGCAAAACTTCTTGAGGTGCGTGCGGTAAAGATTTTTGGATAATGCGTTTGATTTTGTCCAATTCATTCATCAAATTGACTTTATTTTGTAAACGTCCTGCCGTATCTACAAGCAAAATATCTACGTTTTCTGCTTTCGCTCGCTCCATTGCATCAAAGACGACTGCCGCAGGGTCTCCGCCCTCGACACCTCTTACGACTTCAACGCCTGCACGCTCACCCCAGACAGCAAGCTGATTAATCGCTCCTGCACGAAATGTATCCGCAGCTGCAAGCAACACTTTTTTCCCTGACTCACGGTATTGATTGGCAAGTTTTCCAATCGAAGTGGTCTTACCGACACCATTAACACCGACAAATAAAATAACAGTCAAACCATTTTCATCTAGTGCAATTTTATTATTTTCATTTGTACCTTCGGCTTCATAGAGATTTACCATTTTTTCAATGATAACATTTTTGACAACCGATTTATTTTTGGCATTTTGCAACTTCACCTCATCTCGCAATTCTTCTGCGATTTTCATTGAAGTTTCAAAACCGACATCTGCTGCGATAAGCGATTCTTCGACTTCCTCAAAGAAATCCTCGTCAACCGTGCGGAAATTCGCAAACAATTCATTGAGTTTTTCACCAAAACTTTTGCGTGTTTTCTCTAATCCTTTTGTATATTGCTCTTGTGTCGAAACTTCCTCTTGAACGACTTCCTCCTCTTGTGGCAAGACGACTTCTTCTGATAACTCAGCATTTTCATTTTCCACTTCTACTTCTTCGTCAAGTAAATCAAGCGGTGCCTCGTAGTCTTTTGGTTTGGAAAAAGCTGCTTTTACTTTGTCAAATAATCCCATTATTCTACCTCCAAATACTGACTGATAATGTGGGCAACACCGTCATCTTCGTTTGAACGAGTGATGACATCTGCTGCCGATTGAATCATTGGTACAGCATTCGCCATTGCTACGCCAACTCCTGCATATTCTATCATAGACAAATCATTTTCCTCGTCTCCAATTGCCATTATTTCACTTTGTGAAATGCCCAAAATCTCTGCTAAATGTGCGATACCATAGGCTTTCGTCACTCCTTTTGGCATAAACTCAAGCAAAATATCACGAGATTTTATCACTTCATACTTTTCACGGATAACACTTGGCAACTGGGCAGCTTTTTCATCTAAATAATCTGGTTCTGTTGCACAAATGATTTTGTTATAAATCGTCGTTTCTTGAAGTTCTTCAGGTTTCACTTTATGGAAATTCAGAAACGGTGTCGCTGCTTCGTAAAGTGAAATTCTATCACTAGGAAGTTGGTAGACTTCTCCGTCGCTTACCACGTCACATGGCAAATGAAGTGAGAAAAGTGCCTGATAAATTTCCTGAATACTTGAAAGCGACATAGTTATCTTGTCTAAAATTTCACCTGTGGCATTTTTTTGCACTAAACCACCGTTAAACGTAATAGAGTAATCTCCCTCGTCAAGCAAATTCAATTCTTCCAAAATGTGATGTATTGCTTTCAATGGTCTACCTGTGGTAATAACGATTTTTACACCTTTTTCCTTGGCAAGTCGCAAAACTTTTTTATTTTCTTTAGAAATGGTCTTGTCATTTTTTAACAATGTGCCGTCTAAATCTATCGCAATTAATTGTATCATTTCGCCTCAAAACCTCCGTTTTCATGTACGTCTTCTAATCTTACTGAAACAATTTTCGACACGCCGCTCTCCTGCATGGTGACACCATACAACACATTGGCACTCTCCATTGTTCCTTTGCGGTGAGTAACCACGATAAACTGCGTTTCGTCCTCAAAATGTGCCAAATAATGCCCAAATCGTGCTACGTTTGCCTCGTCAAGTGCCGCTTCCACCTCATCAAGCACGCAAAACGGAACAGGTCGCACTTGGATAATCGAAAATAGCAACGCAATGGCAGTCAACGCTCGCTCTCCACCAGAAAGCAGACTTAAATTCTGCATTTTCTTCCCCGGTGGCTGTGCTTCAATTTCAATTCCTGTATTGAGCAAATCCTCTGGGTCACACAAAATCAAATCTGCACGCCCTCCACCAAACATACTCGGGAAAGTTTTTGTGAAATGTTTGCGAATTGCCTCAAACGTTTCCTTGAAACGCTTCGTCACTTCAATATCCATTTCATCCATTGTATCAAATAAACTTTGTTTTGCCGTTAACAAATCTTTTTGTTGTTCCGTCAAAAACTCGTAGCGTTCAGCTACTTGTTTGTATTGTTCAATGGCACTCATGTTGACTGGTCCTAGGTTTTCAATTTGCCGTTTCAATTCACGCACTTGCGTTTTCGTCTGTGCTTTATCCGAAACTGCGACACTATCCTCTCTTGCAGCCTCAAACGTCATGAAATATTCTTCTTGCAAATATTCTAGGAAATTATCCAGTGCCAGACTTGCTCGGTTGCTTTCAACTTCCGCTTTAGACTGCTGACTCAGTAGCGTTTGGCTTTCTTTATTCAAAGCGGTCAACTCTTCGTCCATTTGTGCAACGAGAGAAGAAACTTCACTATGAGCCATTTTTTTCTCCTCAATTTCTTCTTCAAGAGACGTTTTGCGAACTGCCAATTCTTCAATTCTATTGGCGATTTCTTCCTCAGACAATTGGTGAGAACTACTCGTATCTTCCATATTTTTCAGCAAAGTGGTCAACTCAAATTTTTGAGCGTTGAGGGATTTTTGCTGAGTAGATTTTTCCTGCAAACTTTTCGTTAGAAAACTCAAACGTTCGTTCGATACGTCTATTTTCGCAAGCAATTTGTGCAGTGCGTTCAATGTTTCTTCACGTGTAATTTGCTGTTTGCTCGCATTTTCCTCAACGTGTTCAAGTTCACTTGTCAAACGCATTTTTTCAGCCGTAGCAAGAGCTAAATCTTCTCTAGCAGACTGCGAACGTTCTTCGTAATCACTTAGAAAAGCACTTAATTCCTTCGTTTCTTCTTCAAACGCATGACGATTTTTCACAAGTGATTGTAGTTTCATAACAATCGCATCATAATCATTTTTCGCATGAACTTCCTCCATACGCAACGCTTCACCGGCATTTCGTACTTCCTCAAGACGTGCATTTTCCTCTTCCAATCGAGATTGTGCAAATTTCAAGGCATTTTCAAGCTCTACTTGTTCACTCATGAGCATTTCTGCTTCATTTGACAATTCTTCAATTTCTTTTACTTGTGAAAGAAGTGTCGAGCGATTGCCGCTTTTATTTGCCCCACCTGTCATAGAACCGCCTTGGTTCATCACTGCACCGTCAAGAGAAACCACTCGGTATTGAAAACGAATCGTCCGTGCAATACGTGTTGCACTCTCCAAATCCTGAGCAATCAACACTTGTCCAAGTAAATTATCCACTATCGAACGAACTTTTTCCTCACATTTCACAAGCTCACTTGCCACGCCGATAAATCCGTCAAGAGAAGTAAAACTATTTTTCTGTACATCATTGATGTGACGTGGTTTTATCGTAGTTATCGGATAAAATGTCGCACGCCCTAAACGATTTTTGCTCAAATATTGAATGGCTACTTTCGCATTTTCCTCATTTTCCACAATAATATTTTGTGTCGCACTACCAAGTGACGTTTCAACTGCAAGAGCGTATTCCTTTGGTACATCAAGGATTTCAGCAACCGTTCCGACAATTCCAGAGAGTTCCTTCCGATTCTTCAAAATCGCTTTGACTCCTTGATAATAGCCTTGATAATTTTCTTGTAACTCTCGCAAACTTTTCAGACGTGCTTTCACTTGAGAAATTTCATTCATTTTACGAAACAATGCTTGTTGAGCCGAGTCGTATTCGTTTTTCACTTTACTCTGTTCTTGCTTTTGTGCGTTGAATTGTTCAAGCATTTCTTCTACATTTCTCGACTTGCTTGAAAGATTTTCCTCACCTTTGGCAATTTCTTGTTTTGCTTTACTAATTTTTTCTTTTAAAGCCTCATACTCTAATATTTTTTGCTCATTATTTTTCGTTTGCACTTGATATTGTTCTTCAAGGTATTTCAAATCATTTTGAATGGTCGCCTCTTGCTCCGTCAAAGATAAAATTTGCGTTCTCAATTCACTTGCGATTTCTTTAGAGGACTTGCTCAATTGTTCAATTTTTTCTTCAAGTTCTTCCCTTGTTTCTTCAAATTCGGCAAGTTCGTCATCAATATCATTCATCTCTGTTGCAAGTGTATCAATTTCTTTTGCTACCTTGTGAATTTCGTCTTGCACATTTTTCAAACTTTCTTCCATTTCACGTGCGTTTTTTTCTTGATACTTACTCCGCTCCGCCAAGACATTTTTTTCACCAAGAGCAGTCGTATGAGCCTCCGTCAACGCAACAAATTGGCTTTGCAATCCTTCCAATTGCTCCTGCAAACTACTCCGCTCCACACGTTTTTCCGCTAAAAGACGTTCTTTTTCAAGAAGTTCTATGTTTTTTTGCGTATATTGCTGATGAATTTCCTCGTACTCTTTTTGTTTCGCATCAAAAGTCGCCTTATTCTCCTCGATTTCTGCAACCGTCAAAGCAACGTCAAGTGTCGTCAATTCTTTTTTCAAATGCTCATAAGTCTGTGCAACCTCACTCTGCTCTTTGAGTGGCTCAAGCTGTTCTTCAAGTTCGTACAAAATGTCTTGCAGGCGATTGAGATTATCTTCCGTTTCAAATAATTTTTTCTCCGCCTCTTTTTTACGTGTTTTATATTTTAAAACTCCCGCCGCCTCTTCAAAAATTCCACGACGTTCTTCAGGTTTCGAGTTAAAAATCGCTTCAACTTTCCCTTGAGAAATAATCGAAAAACTCTCTTTTCCAAGTCCTGAGTCCATAAATAGCTCTTGAATATCTCTCAGGCGAGCTGCTTTTTTATTAATAAAATAATCACTATCTCCACTTCTGGAAATACGTCTTGTAACGCTAATTTCGGTAAAATCCATTTGAAAATAGTTGTCGCCATTGTCTAAAACAACCGTTACTTCTGCAATATTCAACGCTTTTCTATTTTCACTTCCCGCAAAAATAATGTCTGGCATTTTCCCGCCACGCAAGCTCTTCGCACTCGTTTCCCCAAGCACCCAACGCAGAGCCTCTGTAATATTACTTTTCCCACTACCATTGGGACCAACGACAGCCGTTACCCCTTTTTCAAAATCAATAATTGTCTTATCTGCAAAGGATTTAAAACCCTTCATTTCAATTCTTTTTAAATGCAAAATAATTCCTCTCTCATCTAACGGTAAATTTTCTCTTAGCTCCTACAAAACACACTTTTTTTAAAGATTTTCAAGTGCATTGCTTGCCGCTGCCTGTTCCGCTTGTTTTTTGCTCTTTCCACTACCAAAACCAATTTTCTTCTCATCCGCATACACATCAATAACGAAAATTTTCTCATGTGCAGGACCTATTTCTTCCACCAAATCATAACGAATAGAGACTTCACCATTTTGTTGCAATTCTTCTTGCAAACGTGTTTTAAAATCCATTTCTTGATGAAATATCCCCGCTTTAATTTTTTCTACCATAACATTTTGAATAAATTTTTTGCTAACATCAAGCCCTTGGTCGAGAGTTAAGGCACCTAAAAACGCCTCAAACAAGTCACAAAGTAAGCTAGGACGACTTCTACCACCAGAAATTTCTTCTCCTTTGCCGAGTAAAATATGCTCATCAAACCCACATTCTACCGCAAAATACGAAAGACTTTCCTCTCGGACAATCGAACTACGCAACTTAGAAAGTTTCCCCTCAGGGTATTCGCTGTATTCCTTATACAAAAAATCCGAAATCAAATATTCCAATACTGCATCGCCCAAAAATTCCAAACGCTCATTATCCTCTAAACCAAGCGTTCGATGTTCATTGACATAACTCGAGTGTGTAAAAGCCTGACTTAGTATCGCTTCATCTTGAAACTGAATCTCAAATTCCTTTAACAGCTTATCTTGCAATTCCTTCATTTCATCGTTTCCTTTCAAAATCATCGTCGAAAACTTTTGTCAGCCCCACGGCTCACAAAAATATTCCACAAGTGTATAGATAATCATATTATATCATAGTCGGGGGGTGGGGGTTATGGAAAAATAATTTGTAGAGTTGAACAATAAGCCAAAAAAAGCGACCATACGGTCGCCGGAGGAGAAAATGAAAAAAATCGTATTAAGGGTAGCTGTATCCCTTACATTTTCTATTGTAGAATAGAAACCTTAACTGAACCTAAAATTCATCAAAAAAAATCCTAAGATTTTTCTTCATCATTTAACACTTCCAAAATGCTTTTTGCAACTGCTTGCGGGATACCAATTGCACGAATGTCTTCTACACTTGCCTCACGAATATTTTTTAGCGATTTAAAGGTCGTCATCAATAGTTTTTTCCGTTTTTTTCCTAGTCCAGAAATGCCGTCCAGACGAGAAGAAAAGCTCGTTTTGCTTCTAAGCTGACGGTGAAAGGTTATCGCAAATCTATGAACTTCGTCTTGTATGCGATGTAGCAAGAAAAATTCGTCAGAATTTCGTTTGAGCGGTACAGGGGAAAGCGTTTCGCCAAATAGCAGCTCGCTTGTCTTATGTTTGTCGTCTTTGGCAAGACCTGCAATGACAATGTCGACACCTAGCTGATTTTCTAGCACTTCTTTTGCTGCATTGACTTGCCCTATTCCTCCGTCAATCAAAATCAAATCAGGCAGAGGTAAATTTTCCTTTAGCACACGAGAATATCTACGATAAATCACTTCACGCATACTAGCGTAATCATCAGGACCTGTTACGGTTTTAATTTTAAACTTGCGGTATTCCTTTTTCATCGGCTTTCCGTCAATAAACACCACCATGGCACTTACTGGATTTGTCCCCATAATATTGGAATTGTCAAATGCCTCAATGCGTCGTGGGGTCGGAATATTCATCGCCACACCCAATGCCTCTGTCGCCCCAATTGTCCGCTCTTGCCTGCGTTCAATCAATGAAAATTTCTCGCTCAAAGCAACACGTGCATTTTTCATCGCCAAATCAACAAGTTTCTTCTTTTCACTACGCTTAGGCTGAACAATTTTCGTTCCTAGCATTTCTTTTGCAGATTCAAGGTCTATATTGGTTGGCAAGTAAATTTCACTTGGAATGAAATGTTCATTTTCCTGATAAAATTGTCCTAAAAATGTCAGGAAATCATCTTCTTCATCGGCATAAAATGGAAAAATCGACACGTCACGCTCAATCAATTTCCCTTGTCGAATGAAAAACACTTGGACACACATCCACCCCTTGTCCACGTGATAGCCGAACACATCACGATTTTTCATATCTGCGTTGGTCATTTTTTGGTTCGTCATCAGCGTTTCAATCGAAGAAATTTTATCTCGCAATTCCGCCGCCTTTTCAAATTCGAGGTTTTCGCTCGCAATGTGCATTTCTTTTGTCAATTTCTGCTGAATTTTGTCATGCCCACCAGAAAGAAACGCTTTTATTTCAGCAACCATTTCCTTATACGTACGTTCCTTTACAGGAAATACACATGGAGCCAAGCATTGTTTCATGTGATAATACAAACAAACTTCTTTTGGCAAAATATTGCACTTTCTGAGCGGAAACAATCGATCCAAAAGTCGCTTAGTCTCATTTGCCGCACCCACGTCTGGATAAGGTCCAAAATAGGCGGCATTATCCTTTAATACCTTCCTCGTTATCAACAAACGAGGGTATTTTTCATTCGTAATTTTGATAAAAGGATAACTTTTATCATCTTTTAGCATAATATTGTATTTAGGCGAGTTTTTCTTAATTAAATTAATTTCAAGCAAAAGTGCCTCAATGTTGCTTTCTGTTACGATAATTTCAAAATCTTCGATTTCGCTTACCAAGCGTTCTGTTTTCGTATCGTGACTGCCACGAAAATAACTTCGGACACGATTTTTCAAAATTTTCGCTTTCCCAACATAAATAATCACGCCGTCTTTATCTTTCATCAAGTAACACCCCGGCAAATCTGGCAGGAGAGTTAACTTGGCTTTTATTTTTTCATTCATTTTCTTTTCCTTATCTTTCGTGATTTCTCTTTTCAGTATAACAAAAATAATTGAATGTTGAATATTTTTTCCTTATTGTCCTTATTTCGGAAACATCTTTTGAACAATTTCCTGCATATCCTCTGCTAAGTCTTGCTCAATCACCAACTCTTTTTTTAAAAAAGGGTGGAAAAACGATAACTTGTAGCAATGAAGTGCCTGCCTTTTTATTCCCAAATCCATGCGTCCATGATACATTTCATCACCTATTAGTGAGTTGCCAATATGCTCAAAATGCACACGAATCTGATGTGTTCGCCCTGTATGTAAGCGAATGTTCACTAATGCTAATTGCTCCGTTTTCTTTTCTACTTTATACTCCGTATGAGCGAATTTCCCACTTTCCGACACTTTTCGTTTCAAAAGTGAGGTTTCATCACGAGCAATCGGTGCAATAATACTCCCTTTTTCACTCATTCTTTCCACTTCGCCTGAGACAAGTGCTTGGTACACTTTTTCCACTCGCCCATTACGCAATTCCTTATCCATTAGTGCATGAGCAAAACCATGTTTGGCAAAGAGCATGACGCCTGTCGTATCTCTATCTAGCCTTGTGACCACGTGAATGACTTGATTTGGATAATTTTTTGTTTTGTAATAATGTTTCACCCGATTTGCCATTGTGCCGTTCGGGTGGTACTGTGCTGGAATACTTGAGACATTGCTTGGTTTATTGACGACTAAAAAATGCTCATCTTCGTAGACAATTTCAATCGGTGTCGCATCCGTCAAAAGTGTTTCATGCTCCTTTTCATCTGGAATCGTAATGACCAACTCCTCACCACTCTTGATTTTGTAAAGAACATTTACAACACTTCCATCAACTTCGATTTTTCCGCCTTGAAACTTTATTTTTGCCAGCAAATGTTTGCTTATTCCTTGTTCATGAATAAACGTTCGTAAAAGTTGCGGTGTTTCTTTCGTATATTTCCATGAAAATTTCATACTTCACCTTCTTCTTTTTCTTCGCAAAAGAAGTATGCCCGCAAGCACACTTCTTAGGCTTAATCTACTCCAATAAATGACTCTTTCACTCTTGTCCAAAAATGCGTGTGTTTCCCACTAACAAAGGCAATTCGCTCACTTGCCACTCGGCAATGCACACGAGCAATCGCTGTTCTGTCAATCGTCAAATGGTCAACTGTCACCACCGCATCAGGACTTTCAATCATCTCAATGGTCAAATCTTCATGCACACTCAACACCATTGGACTACCAAGCGTTCTGAAAACTCGATTGTTGAGACTGGCGATTTCGGCAAGTTGCACTGCATTGATACTCGGGTGAATAACCGCACCTCCAACAGATTTATTATACGCTGTTGAACCGGTAGGCGTAGAAACACTCAAACCGTCCCCTCTAAACCGTTCAAACAATTCGCCAGAAATATACACGTCACTCACCAACGTTGAGCTAACACGTCTAACAGTGGACTCATTTAGAGCAATCAAACGCTCCGACTCCTTCCCGTCAGAATACTCAATTTCCACCTCAAGCAAGGGATAGCTGACTTTCTCTGCACTTCTTGTCTCAAGGCTTGTGACCATTTCCTCAAGCTCAAAATCTCGCCAATCTGCATAAAACCCTAAGTGTCCTGTATGCACACCAACAAATTCCACTTCTTTCAAGCGATGTTTGTATTGATGAAACGCCTTTAACAGCGTACCGTCGCCACCTATTGAAATCACAATATCTGGCGTTTGTTCATCTATCGTCAAACTCTTCGACTGTTCAATCAAACGCACCACTTCTTTTTGTACGCCTTGTGTTTTTTCTGTTTTATTTGCTACAATCGCTACTTTCATTTCCACCTCTTTTTCGTGAGAAACTATCGCAATAAATCATCATCATCTGCGTTGCCTAGTGCATCACGAATTTCACTTTTATTGTATGGATCATAAATTCTCTGTGCTTCTACAATTTCCTCACGAATCTCGCTCATTTCTTCATCAAGCATATACGCAATTTCAGCCGTACGTGCCAAACGATTCTTTAATTCTTCGGGAAATTCACCGTTGTATTTATAGTTCAAAGAATGTTCAATCGTTGCCCAAAAATTCATCGCAAGCGTTCGGATTTGGATTTCTGCAAGAATAACCTTCTCTCCATAAACCGTCTGAACCGGATATTCAATCACCACATGATAGCTACGGTAGCCACTTTTTTTCTTATTGGTAATATAATCACGTTCTTGAATAATTTTGAAATCTTTTCGTTTTCGTAAAAGCTCGATAACCGTTTGAATGTCTTCTACAAATTGTACCATAATCCTAAGTCCTGCAATATCTTGCATTTCCTCGTCAACACGCTCTATATTCAAGCCTCTCAGCTGAGATTTTTTCACAATGCTTTCTTTTGGTTTTACACGTCCCGTCACAAATTCTATTGGACTAATCTCGCCTTGTTTGCGGTATTGCTTGCGAATACCACGTAATTTTACTTTCAATTCCCCTACCGCTTGCACATACGGATCAAGAAATTTTTCCCAATCTCTATTCATTTTCTTCACTTCCTGCCTATCCTTTTCTCTTTATTCTATCATTTTCTTTGACAAATAGGGGAGAATAAACAAGGAAGAATAAAAAATATTTAAAAATAATGGCAATAGAGTGCAGATTAGCAAACAAAAAAGCAGATAGTCCCAAGTTCACAACTATCCGCTCTTTTGTGGAATGGGAAAAAATATCGCAGGCTACAAATTTCATCACGTCCATTTTTTCACTTTTTCTTCTTGAACAAATAACGTTTGATAACTGTTGAAAATAGAGGCGTCATTTTCCATTTCAATGATTTTTTGGTTTTTCAAAAAGAAAATTCGATCTGCTAAAAGTTTTAAATTTTCCAGATTGTGCGAAGAATAAAGAATGATTTTCCCTTTTTCTCTTAGATAATCCATCATTTCATTCATCACAAGGACATTTGTTGGATCCAGTGCGTTGGTTGGTTCATCAAATAACAAAACTTCTGCATCACTCATCACATAAAGCATTAAAAGAACGCTTTGCTTTTGCCCAAGAGAAAGTTTGCGAATCGGCTTGTTTTGAATGTCCTCAAGTGAAAATTTTTCCAATACCCAAGAAAGTTCCACTTCACTCTGCCAAAATGATTGAATCATCTTCAAATGATCCAAAACACTCAACTCCCGCATCAGTCCCTCGACATTTTCTAAAAAGAAAATCCGTTTTTTGTACGACATTTCTCGTTGATTTTCTCCGTCAATCAAAAATTCCCCTTGTTTTGTCGGCAATAAATTCGCCAAAAGTTTCAGCAAGGTCGTTTTCCCCGTACCATTTGGAGCAACTAAACCCGTAATCTCGCCTTTTTTCAACGAAAATGAAACTTCATCTAAAATGGACTGACTTTTGTATGAAAAGGATAGTCTTTTTACATTCATCATACTCGTACCCTCCTAAATTCTGTGACAACGATTAATGCTAGGCAGATAAAAATAGCTAGACATATTACAACAATTGACTGTAAAAACGTTGGATAAAAGCCGTTCATTGATAGCTCAACCATTCCTCGCTCCTCTGGTCGCAAAATAATTCTGGCAATGTTGGCGTATGAACCGACAAACCATTTTCTAATTTCTAACATTTGCTCCGTTTGGAAAAAAGGAGCATTTTCCGACAAGAATATCAAAATATTCCCAATGAAAATTGGCACAATATGTTTCGTCCATCTGGCAATTATATAATTGAACAAGACGATGAAAAGGAAAAATAACAGTATCAGCACTAGAAATTGCTTGAAAAAATCGGCTTGTGTCATCAAAATTGGCACTTTTTTTGATTGCAAAACTACAACTGGATAATTCCATTCACCGATACCATAAAACGCACTATTTACAATGAAAAACAACCCTAACATTATCAAAAACGGAATACAAAGATAACCGTAGAAAAAGACAAGTCTATGCACACTTTTCTTCCAATTTGCGACAGGCAACATCGCAACGAGTTCCTTACTTTTACTCTTTTCCGCTTGGTAAAAGAGAAAACCAATCAATAGTGAAAGAAAAAGCATGATATAATGCGTTGGCAACAAGGTGAAAAATCCTTGTTTTAGTGCATTTAACGTTGGTTTTTGTTTTTCATCATCGTTTGAATTGGCACTTTCAAAAATCAAAGTGTTTTTATTTTTTACAATTTGCTCATAAAGTAATTTTTCCTTTTTAAATTCTGTTCCCGCTTCGCTATCTGGGATCATATCCAACCAATAATCTAGCACTTTGATGTAATCTTTCACATAAGTCGTCTTATCTTTGCGAAAACCAGAAATCACAACATCACGATACGCCTCTTCCCTTTTTTTCGCTTTCTCCTCAAAGTCTTTTCGTATATCCTCCGTGGCATTCAATGAAATGCCCATCTCACCTTGTGCGTTCAATTGATTCAACTCATTCTTCATTCGCCAGATTTCTTCATGATTGTCTTGAATATTCAAAAGAAACAGTAAGCCAAACATAATAAGAAAAAAGCTCGGCACAATGAAAATAAACTTCGACCGTACAAGCGTTTTCCATTCCAATTTTAATAAATTCATTTGTTTTCCCCTTTATCTGTCTAACTACGAGGGGCAACTGTTCGCAACAGCACTGGAAACTTTCGTTTCCAGCAGGTAAATGCTGTGGCTCACTGTTGCAGACTTCAAAACGCCCCTCGTAGCTTTTCTTTGTCTAGCTACAAAATATTGTTTTATTTTTCGAAATAGTTCTTATTTAATAGTTTAACAAAAAATTAAATGATTGTGTAGTGAGAAATCGTACTTTCACACTTTCGTCAATGTTTCCAAGGTTTTCTATAAAAAAAGCAAGTCTGCAATAGACCTGCTCTAAAATTTTCTAAATCGTTCATACCGTTGCGTGACTAATTCTTCTTCGCTAAGAGTTGCTAGTGATTGCAATTCTCTTATGATTTCCTTTTTCAATGTTGCACACGTCTCGCTGTTTTCTGGAATAATTTTGTCGATTACCCCCATTTTCAACAACTCTGGTGCAGTAATTTTCATTAGTTCTGCCGCCTCTGCCGAACGGCTACCATCTTTCCAAAGAATAGAGGCGAATCCTTCTGGCGAAAGAATTGCATACATAGTATGCTCAAGCATCCAAACTTTATTTCCCATCGCTAAAGCCAATGCTCCACCACTGCCTCCTTCACCGATAATAATCGAGAGAATCGGGACACGCAAGCCACTCATTTCATATAAATTGCGTGCAATCGCCTCACCCTGTCCACGTTCTTCTGCACCAAGACCAGAAAATGCCCCTGCAGTGTTGATAAATGTGATAATTGGACGTTTGAATTTTTCTGCCTGTTTCATCAAACGCAAGGCTTTGCGATACCCCTCAGGGTGTGGTTGACCAAAGTTTACACGTAAATTTTCATTCAAATCTCGTCCTTTTTGAATACCAATAACTGTTACAGCCATTCCCTCTAGCTTGGCAATTCCGCCGACAATCGCATTGTCATCGGCAAATTGTCTATCACCATGCAATTCAATAAAATCCTCGAATAATTCTTCAAAGTATTCAAGTGCAGTCATTCTTCCTTGATTGCGTGCTAGAGATACAATTTCGTTTGCTGATTTACTCATCTCCCCATACTCCTCTCTTACCTATCAAATTACTCATTTCTTTTATGAATCAATAAAATTTTAAATAATTGCTCTTTCATTGCTATACGTGGCACAATTGTGTCTACAAAGCCATGTGAAAGTAAAAATTCAGCTTTTTGAAAATCCTCTGGTAGTTGGGTTTTCATGGTTTGCTCGATTACTCGGCGTCCTGCAAAGCCAATTAATGCTTGAGGTTCCGCTAGAATAATATCGCCTTCCATCGCAAAACTTGCCGTTACCCCACCTGTTGTTGGGTCGGTTAAAACAGAAATATATAAATTGCCCAAGTCGCTATGTCTTTTCACCGCTGCGGAAATTTTTGCCATTTGCATCAAACTCATAATTCCCTCTTGCATACGAGCACCTCCACTCGCTGTAAAAAGAACAACTGGCAAACTTTGTTTACAAGCTTTTTCAAATAAACGGGTAATTTTTTCTCCAACAATCGTTCCCATTGACCCCATGATAAAATTGCTATCCATAATGCCAAGGGCAACTTTTTCTCCAGAAATTGTCGCTACTCCTGTCAAAACAGCCTCATCAAGACCTGTTACTTTTTGCGTTTTAGCCAATTTCTCTTGATAATCTGGGAAATTCAAAGGGTCTTTTGACTTCAAGTCATTGTCCCATTCCTCAAAACTTTTTTCATCCACAATCAAGCTCAAACGTTCCCATGCTGTAATTCTAAAATTATAATGACAATCTGGGCAAATTTTTTCAGCACCTAAATCACGATTGTAAATCATTCGCTTACAGCTTGGACATTTAGCAAACATTTCCTCTGGTACATCTGGTTTTTTCTTATTCAGATTTTCCGTTAATGCACGATTCGGATTGATGCGAATGTATTTTGCTTTTTTCTTGAACAATGCCACAATAGTTCCCCCTTGTTTCATTTTCTACTTGTTCAATTATGAACAAGCATTCTACTTCCTCCAATATTTTTCAAAAGGATAGCGATAGGGCAAACCCAATTCCGTTTGTTATCAAATGAATTTGAGTTTTGCCCTAACCCGTCCCCTTTTATTTAGAGTTATTTTTCTCTTGCCAATTTGGCAGGAAATTTTCCATTAAATAAGCAGTGGAATAATCTCCTGAGATAATTGACTGGTCTGCTATTAAATCCAGCTGAAATTCTGCATTCGTGACAACGCCCTCTACTTCAAATTCAAGCAAAGCTCGTTGCATTTTCATCAACGCCTCAAAACGATTTTCCCCATGCACGATAATTTTAGCAATCATCGAGTCGTAAAAATGAGGAATCGTATATCCTTGATACATTGCCGAATCAACACGCAACCCCGGTCCACCACTTGGCAAAAATAGTTCCTCTATCTTGCCGGGGCTTGGGGCAAAATTAAATTGTGGATTTTCTGCGTTGATACGACATTCTATCGCATGACCACGAAACTCAATTTCTTCCTGTTTGTACGGAAGAACATCACCGTAGGCGATTTTGATTTGTTCTTTGACAATGTCAACACCTGTCACATATTCGGTTACAGGATGTTCCACTTGCACACGAGTATTCATTTCCATGAAATAAAATTCCCCGTCTTTATAAAGAAACTCAATCGTTCCAGCGTTTTCATAGCCGACATGAGCTGCCGCACGTCTTGCTGCCTCACCGATTTCTGCACGTTTGGTTGAACCAATCGCAACAGAAGGAGATTCTTCCAAAACTTTTTGGTTGTTTCGCTGAAGTGAACAGTCACGTTCGCCCAAGTGAATGACATTGCCATGCTGGTCACCTAAAATTTGCACTTCAATGTGACGTGCAGGATAGATGACTTTTTCGATATACATTGCCCCATTACCAAATGCTGCTTTCGCCTCTTGTTGTGCATTGGTAAACAAACTTGGCAATTCTTCTTTTGTTTTTACTTTACGAATCCCTTTTCCACCGCCACCAGCACTAGCTTTGAGCATAACTGGATAACCGATTTCTTCTGCAATGACAAGTGCCTCCTCAACGGTTTCTACTTCGCCATCACTTCCTGGGATAACAGGAACTTTCGCCTCAATCATTTCCTTACGAGCGTTGATTTTATCGCCCATTTTGTCCATAATTTCAGCACTTGGTCCGATAAATTTAATGCCTAACTCCTCACACATGGTCACGAATTTTGAGTTTTCACTTAAAAATCCAAAACCCGGATGAATAGCTTCGGCTTTCGTTGCAATCGCAGCAGAGAGAATGTTGTTGACATTCAAATAAGAGTCTGTTGCTTTCGCTGGACCAATACAAACTGCCTCATCTGCCATTTGTGTGTGAAGTGCCTCTTTGTCTGCCTGAGAGTACACTGCGACTGTCTTAATTCCTAATTCACGTGCCGCACGAATCACTCGAATAGCAATTTCACCACGATTGGCAATTAAAATTTTTGAGAACATATCTTTCATCTCCTAGATTTATTGTCTAAGACAATAAATATTTCACTTAAAAAAAGCGATTATTCTGAGCTATTTTCTATTAGTAAGATAGATGTCAAGGAATGGTAGGTTTTTCGTTTTTTTGTGAAATCATACGCAATGACTGTTGCTATATTTCAAACGTAAAATCTTCTATGCAAAAAATATTTGATCTTTTTTTTCGACCCGATTTAAAAAGTGCTTCTCGGGGTTCACTTTGAGCATGGCTCAAAGCGAGACTTCGTCTCGGTCTACTTCGTAGACTTGAACTCCTCCTACGCAAAAGTATTCGCTACGCTGAAAAGCTACGCTTTTTAGCCAGTCTAGTTACGAATTGCAGGATTTTGGATACTGTTCGCAGTGGCACTTGAAACTTCGTTTCAAGTATATAAATGCCACGGCTCACTGTATCAAAATCCTTACGCAATTCTACGCTTTTTATCCAATCTAGTTTCAATGTGCAGAAGTTTGGATACTATGAGGTACAGCACTCGAAACTTCGTTTCAAGTATATAAATGCCACGGCTCACTGTATCAAAATCCTTACGCAATTCTACGCTTTTTAGCCAATCTAGTTTCAATGTGCAGAAGTTTGGATACTATGAGGTACGGCACTCGAAACTTCGTTTCGAGTAAATAAATGCCATACCTCATTGTATCAAACTTCTAAACGCACATTTCAACCTTTTATCCAATCATAAACGTTAGTTCTGCTTCGGCTACTTTTTTGTTGTCTACATAGGCGATTCCTTTTCCTATTCCTGCTACTTTTTTCACTTTTATGATTTCGACTTCTAATCTTAGCGTGTCGCCCGGTACTACTTTTTGGCGGAATTTTGCTTTATCAATTCCTCCAAAATAGGCTGTTTTTCCTTTGAACTCGTCCATACCTAAGAGTGCCACTGCACCAGCCTGTGCGAGAGCTTCGATAATCAATACTCCCGGCATAACAGGCTCTTGTGGAAAATGTCCGTTAAAAAATTCTTCATTTGCTGTTACATTTTTCTTTGCAACAATCTTGCGACCTACTTCTAATTCTTCCACTCTATCAATCAATAAAAACGGATAGCGGTGGGGAATCGTCGCTTTGATTTGATTAATGTCCATGACACTCACGATATAGACCTCCTAAATTTATTTAATTTTAAACAAAGCATCTCCAATGCCGACTACTTGTTCATTTTCAACCAATATTTCTGTTACAACTCCTGAAATTCCAGCTGGGATTTCATTCATCATTTTCATCGCCTCAACAATACAAACTGTATCATGCTCAGAAACCGTATCGCCCACTTTCACGTAAGCTGGCTTGTCTGGTGCTGGTTGCAAGTAAACTGTACCAACGATTGGACTTGTTACAACTTCACCTTCAGCCTCTACTTTTACCTCAGCTACTTCTGCTTTTGGTGTTTCCGCTGGCACAGGTGAGGCAACTGGTGTTTCTGCTACTTGCGGTGTTGCTAAAGGTGTTTGCGGCACTGCTACATAATTGCGTCCGTAGCTTTCGTTTTTTGAAAGATACAGTTCAAAATCTCCTTTGCGTAAGTCAAATTCTCGCAAGGTTGATTTGTCGAATTGCTCGACGATTTCTTTTACTCCATGAATGTCCATGCTATTCACTCCATTTCTTTAAGCAGATGACTGCATTGTGTCCACCAAAACCAAGAGAATTACTGATCGCATAATCGAATGTGTGCTCCACTCCATGTTCTAGGACAACATTCACATGAATATCTTCACCAAGTTCCGTTGTGCCAGCATTGACTGGAACAAATTGATGTTGAAGTGCCTCAAGTGTGGCAATCGCCTCAATTCCTCCTGCTGCTCCAAGCAAGTGTCCTGTTAAAGATTTTGTTGAAGAAACTAAAACGTTGCTGTCGTCTCCAAAAACTGTTTCAATCGCTTTGCTTTCTCCTTTTTCATTTGCCTGTGTACTTGTGCCATGTGCGTTGATGTAGCCTACTTCACTTGGGGAAATGCCCGCCTCATCAAGTGCCAATTGCATTGCTTTTGCTGCTCCACTTCCGTTTGGCTCAGGGCTTGTCATGTGGTATGCGTCACAATTTGCACCGTACCCTACCACTTCGCCAAGAATTTTCGCTCCACGCTTTTGAGCATGCTCCAAACTTTCAAGCACCAAAATCCCTGCTCCTTCTCCCATAACAAAGCCATTTCTGTCTTTGTCAAACGGAATACTCGCACGTTTTGGGTCTTCCGTTGCACTAAGTGCTGTAAGAGAGGCAAAACCAGCAATCCCAATTTCACAAATGGAAGCCTCCGCTCCACCTGCGACAATCACATCACTATATCCATGTTTAATACTGCGGAACGCTTCACCGATAGAATTTGTCGCACTCGCACACGCTGTTACAACAGACGTGCAAATGCCTTTGGCACCTAAACGCAACGCAATATTTCCTGCTGCCATGTTGGCAATTGCCATTGGGATAAAGAGCGGTGCCACACGTTTCATGCCTTTGTTGTTCATGCGTGTGATTTGCTCTTGAATGGTTGGAAGTCCTCCAATTCCGCTCCCAACAATGACACCAAAGCGATTCATATCTTCATTTTCCAAGTCTAATCCAGACATTGCAACCGCCTCAAGTGCTGCATAAATGCCATAAATTGAGAACATATCCATGCGTTTAGCATCTTTTTTGACAAAGTATTTATCAAAAGGGAAATCTTTAATTTCTCCTGCAACAGAAATACCAGACTCCGTTGCATCAAAACGTGAAATTGTATCAATTCCGACAGTTCCCTTCTCCAAACTTTCCCAAAACTCTTCTGCTGTATTGCCAATAGGTGAAGTTACACCATAACCTGTAATCACTACTCGATTCATGCTTTTCTCCTTGTCTGAAATAATTTTTGAACAAAAACGCTACTTCTATCCCTGCATTACAAGACCGCCGTCAACATTTAACACTTGACCTGTAATGTATTTTGCTTGTGCTAAAAACAATGCTACTTCTGCAACATCTTCTGTCGTGCCAAAGCGTTTCATCGGAATCGTTGCGTTCATTTGTTCTTTGATTTTTTCAGATAGAACAGCTGTCATCTCAGTTTCGATGAAACCGGGGGCAATTGCATTTACCGTAATGCCTCTTGTGGCAACCTCACGAGCAACTGATTTGGTAAAGCCAATAACTCCTGCCTTACTAGCAGCATAGTTTGCTTGACCAACGTTGCCAATTAAGCCAACGACACTTGATAAATTAATAATTGCTCCACTGCGTCTCTTCATCATTAATTTTACCATTTGTTGCGTCATATTAAACGTTCCAACTAGGTTAATTTGTAAAATTTTTTCAAAATCCTCTTGGCTCATGCGAAGAAGTAGTTTATCATTCGTAATTCCAGCGTTATTAATTAACACATCAATCGCTCCAAGTTCGCTTTCTGCTTGAGCAATCATCTCTCCTGCCGAAGTAAAATCTGAAATATCACCTGAAACTCCAATCGCTTTTACACCGTATGAAGTTAGCTCATTCAAAAATTCCTCTGAAATTTCCGAGCGACCATTGACCACAACATTTGCACCTGCTTTGGCAAATTCAACTGCCATCGTGCGACCAATTCCACGTGTTGAACCTGTAATCAATACATTTTTCCCTTTAATTGTCATAATTTACCCCTTTATCAAGGCAAGTGTTTCAGATAAAGTTTCCCTATCTTCAACACGAGTACCTGTAATTGTTTTGTCGATTTTTTTCATAAAACCACTCAACACTTTTCCCGGACCAATTTCAATGAAATTCGTCATGCCAAGTGTTTTCATTGTTTCAATACTATCATAAAAACGAACACTTTCCATCACTTGACGTGTTAAAAGTCCTTTGATTTCTTCCTTAGCAAACACTTCAGCTGTCGTGTTTGAAATCACTGGAAACGCAAAATCTGAAAAATTGACCTCTTCAAGTGCAACTGCAAGTTTTTCAGATGCTCCCTTTAACAAAGCCGTGTGGAATGGACCTGAAACGTTGAGCGGAATCATGCGTTTTACGCCATTTTCTTGCAAGAGCTTAACTGCCTCATCTACTGCTGCAACCTCACCGCCGATAACAATTTGTTGTGGCGTGTTATAATTTGCAGGACTAACAATGCCGTATTCACTTGCTTTTTGACAAACTTCTTCAATCAAACTACGCTCTGCGTTCATGATTGCCACCATTTTCCCACTACCTGCTGGTGCAGCTTCTGTCATATATTTCCCACGTTTTGCGACAAGAGCAACCGCCTCTTTAAATGCCAATGCTCCACTTGCAACAAGTGCTGAATATTCGCCAAGTGAAAGTCCTGCCGCCATATCCGCTTGAATCCCTTGCGTTGCAAGCAAGCGAGTAATTGCTGTGGAAGTTGTCAAAATCGCAGGCTGTGTATATTCGGTCAATCCAAGTTTTTCTTCCTCTTGAAAAACAAGTTCTGCCAAGTCATAACCTAACACTTCACTCGCTTCTAAAAACGTGTGACGGACAATTTCCTCTTGTTCATATAAATCATGTGCCATGCCAACATACTGAGCACCTTGACCTGCAAATAGAAATGCTGTTTTCATCATTTCCCCCTCTTATCCGTTAAATCTCGCTTGCTGACGTGCAACAACTTCTTTTGCCTCGCTCATCAACTCTAAGATAATTTCTTCGACTGTTTGCTCTTTGTGAATCATTCCTGCAATTTGCCCTGCCATAACAGAGCCATTTTTCACATCTCCGTCCACTACGGCAATTCTCAATGCACCACGACCAAGCTCCTCGAAAATTTCCAAGTCTGGATTTTCTTGCTGAAATGCAAGTTTTTCTTGCTTGTCAAATTCTCTTGTCAAATTATTTTTCAACGCACGCACGGCGTGACCGAAATGTTGGCTTGTGACAATTGCATCAATATCACGAGCAGCAAGAATTTTATCTTTATAATTTTGGTGAACATTGTTTTCTTTTGCAACAAGGAAACGTGTCCCTAGCTGAACTGCCTCAGCTCCTAGCATAAATGCCGCTGCCACACCACGACCGTCACCAATTCCACCCGCTGCGACAACAGGAATTTCTACTGCATCAACAACTTGTGGCAAAAGTGCCATTGTCGTAAGTTTACCGATATGACCTCCTGCCTCCATGCCCTCAACAATCAACGCATCTGCTCCAATTTTTTCCATGCGTTTAGCTAAAGCAACACTTGGAACAACAGGCATTACTTTGATATTCGCCTCTTTGAAGCGTTCCATGTATTTACTCGGATTCCCCGCTCCAGTCGTTACAACTTTAACCCCTTCTTCAATCACTGCATCCACTATATCGTCCACAAATGGCGACAAGAGCATGATATTTACCCCAAAAGGTTTATCTGTTGTCGCTTTAATTTTGCGAATTTGTTCTACAACCACTTCTTTTGGAGCATTTCCTCCACCGATAATTCCAAGACCTCCAGCACGACTTACCGCTCCTGCTAAATCAGCATCTGCAATCCATGCCATACCACCTTGAAAAATCGGATAATCAATATTTAGTATTTCTGTAATTTTTGTTTTCATGAAAAACCTTCCTTAAATATAATCCCTAATGAGTAATTTGTATGTAGTGCTTGTTTTTAAGGACACCTCTAAACTATCCCTTAATATTTAGTATAAAGAAAAATAAATGCAAAAAACAATTACAAGCACATCTTTTCACTTACAAAAAACTGCCGATTTTCGCAATCCAACACGCTCATACAGGTACACATTCCCTGCAAAGAGTGGCTAAATTTGCGAAAATCAGCTATTCTCGTGCTTATTTTAATTGCCCGTCAACGTAGTCAACTAAATCTTTTACAGTTTTCAAACCGTCTTCAGATTCGATTTTCACGTCAAATTCATCTTCGATTTCGTTGATGATTTGGAACAAATCTAATGAATCAGCTTCTAATTCATCAAAAGTAGTTTCCAATTTTACTTCATCTTCGTCTTTACCTAATTCTTCAACGATAATTTCTTTAATTTTGTCAAAAGTCATGTGTAATTCCTCCAAATAATTTTATAGTGTATGAGCAAAAGTATAGAGTTCTGGAAACCAACTCTTACTAAACCCTTTTAACATACCGACAATCACCATTTCACTCAAAGTGATTTCCTTAGTCATTAGATAGTTATTAATTTGAATTACAAAATCTTGCAACTCATACTCACCGTTATTATAGTGTGGATTGATTATTTCATTGATAATCTGATGGATTTGTTCAAAATCAATTTCTGATAAACCTAGTTCAACAAATAGTAATGATAAAGAAATCGGACTTTCTAGTGTATGTCCTAGATATTCCGCAATTTCCGATATTGCTCTTTGTCTCATTTCATCCATACTATATCAGCCAATCCAAAATAGTTTTAATGTAGTGTGCGATTTCTACCGCTTCACTTCGTTTCATCCCACCATTTACTAAACCTCTAATTACAGCATCTTTTACGGCATTTACTGGAACATCAGCCCATTTTAACAAAGGTTCTACTGCTTTAGTAATTTTTGCATAACTAGCCGCCACTTTTTTTGCTGCTGTTTTACCAGCTGCAATTTCAACTAGTTCAACAACAAGCCCTTTGGACTTTAATAAAGCTTTAATAGCTTGTTTTACCCAACTAACTCCTCGAGCTTTTTTGGAAACTACATAATCTTCCTCCTTTAGTTCTGGAATTGGACTATTCCCTTCATCTACATAATAGATTGCCTGTTCAAGTACTTCTTCCGCTTTTGCAACACTCATTACGTTAGGTAATAACAATGAAATACTCATTGACAATACTGCCAATTTTATTCCTGTTTTCTGCATTTTTTTAATTTCCTCCTTATATTTTTTATATGCAAGGATTAAACTGTGACAACAAGAGTACCCCATGTCAATCCACCGCCAAATCCTGTTAGCACCAATTTTTGATTTGAGCCAAGAATGACTCTGCCTTTTTCCACTTCTTCTGAAAGGAGAATTGGAATACTTGCAGCAGAAGTATTTCCATATTTATCCATATTGGTTGGAAACTTACTTCTTTCCGCTTTTACTTTTCGTGCCATTTTGTCAATAATTCTCATATTTGCTTGATGTAAGAGAAATGTATCAATTTCTTCAACACTTAATTTTGCTCTTTCAAGCGTTTCAAGAATGTTTTGCGGGACATCACGCACTGCAAAATCAAAAATGTCACGTCCGTCCATTTTCAAATATGGCTCATTTTGAAAACCAGAGGAAAATTCTAGTTGTGGCTTAATGCACATTGCCGTTAAACTTCTGCCACGCACACCGTCACTTCTTAGATTTTCAGCCAAGATATGCTGCGTATCATTCGCCTCAAGCAATACACCACCTGCACCGTCACCGAACAGGACGGCAGTCGTTCTGTCTTGCCAATCAACGATTTTGCTTAGACATTCTCCACCAATGACTATCCCTTTCTTACTGCCAGAAAGAATAAATTTCTCTGCAACAGTAAGAGCATAGACAAATCCTGAGCAGGCAGCTGAAATATCAAAAGCCAACGCACGAGTTGCTCCAATCGCTCCTTGCACCAAACTTGCCGTTGAAGGCGTTGCAAAGTCTGGAGTCATGGTGGCAACAAGAACGAAATCAAGCTCGGAAGGATCTATTTCCGCCTTTTCTAACAACTTTTTGGCAACCTCTATACATAAATCCGAGGTATTTTCGTTTACTGCGATATGACGACGTCTTATACCTGTACGAGTAGAAATCCATTCGTCACTTGTTTCTAACATAGTGGATAAGTCATCATTTGTCACAATTTTTTCTGGCACGTAATGTGCCACCTGTGTAATCTTTCCAAATTGCATTTTCATTTAAACCTTTCAAGATATTCGTGAAGATTTTTTAATGCCTTTAACAACGCATCACTTTCCACCTCATTCATATCTCCGAGAATATTTTTCACCATGCTTCGATGAAAGGATTGATGAACGCGGTAAACGAGTTTGCCTTTATGTGTCAGCCCAAGTTTGACTACACGTCTGTCGTCTTCTGAACGAATACGCTCGACATAGCCTTTTTTCACCAAATTATTCACCGCAACAGTCAGCGTACCAACTGTCACCATGAGTTCTTTTGCCACTTCGCTGCTTGTTTTCTTGCGATACATACCAATCACTTCAATGGTGTGCATTTCCTTAATCGAAATGTCTGAGAACTGAGATTTTTGAAGCTCCGTTTCCTCAATCGTCAAGATATCATTAAAAATACTTACAAGATATTCATTGATTGTTTCTACATCTACTGTCAAATTTCTCACTCCCACTTTTCATCTGTAATCAAATAATTTGAACATCAAATGATTTGATATTCAAACTATATACGAAAATAAATCAAAGTGCAACCCTTTTATACATTTTTTTAATTTTATACGGGCTTTATGTTAGAATTTCACTAATAAAGCACGCTTGTTTATTTATTTTTAGTCATTTCCATTTCAGACGATTTTCCCTTCCACACATTTTTTCATTGACTTTCTTCTTGTGATTCTTTATTATGAGATTAGTTTGAATATCAAAGTTTTTTAACCTTTTGTTTTCAAACATTTTTTCACCATAATACAGAAAAAAATTTTCCTAACTATACAAGGAGGGCATATGTTTAAGCCGTTAGTTATCAAGGATTTAGTAGCAAAAGTACCACTTATTCAAGGAGGAATGGGGATTGGAATTTCTCTTTCTCGCCTTGCTGGTACTGTTGCAAAAGAAGGTGGCATTGGAATACTTTCCACCGCCCAAATCGGTTACAGACGTGATGATTTTGAAAAAAATTCACTTCGTTCAAATTGGCAAGCAATCAAAGAGGAATTTGATGAAGCAAAACGTATCGCTAAAGGCGGAATTGTTGGCTTTAATATCATGGTTGCTCAATTTCAATATGAAAAAATCGTTCAACGCTGTGTAGAAATCGGGGCAGATGTTATCATTTCAGGTGCAGGTCTTCCTGTAAATTTACCCGAATTGGTCGAAGGAAGCAAAACAAAGATTGCACCAATCGTCTCAAGTGCCAAAGGAGCTAAAGTGCTTCTCAAAACTTGGGCAAAACGCTATAACCGCACTGCTGACTTTGTCGTAATTGAAGGGCCAAAAGCCGGAGGACATCTCGGTTTTAAAGCAGATGACATTCAAAGTGCCATCGAAAACATGGACAATGAAGTCAAAAAAATCGTTGAAATCGTAAAAGAATATGCGGAAACATTTAAAGAGAAAGTACCTGTTATTTTTGCAGGTGGTGTCTTTACTCAGGAAGATATTCAGCACTACCTTTCACTTGGGTGTGACGGGGTGCAAATGGCAACTCGTTTTGTGGCAACAGAAGAATGTGACGCTCCAGACGACTTTAAAGAGCGTTATATTAACGCAAAAGAAGAGGACGTAAAAATCATTAAGTCACCCGTTGGATTGCCGGGAAGAGCGATTCACAACAGTTTTTACGAACGCATTCAAACACAAACGCCAATTCCAATCGAAAAATGCCGAAATTGTTTGAGCTACAAACATTGCGACCGTAAAACGATTCCTTACTGTATCTCAGAATTTCTGCTCAAGGCAGTCAATCACGATACCGAAAACGCCTTACTTTTCGCAGGTGCGAACGTTTATCGGGTGAATGAGATTACAACTGTTAAGAAATTGATTGATGAATTGTTTGATAGATAAGCACGAACAATTTACTTCTAAAAAACGAATGTATTGTCTGTTTCTATGATGATACATTCGTTTTTTTATCCCTCAGCCTCAAAAAAAAGCCTCATGACAAGGCATGAGACTTTCTATTATCAAAAATTAAAAACTTGCTACGTCCACTTTCACACCAGGACCCATTGTAGTTGTCACAGTGATGTTTTGGATATAAGTTCCTTTTGCAGCTGATGGTTTTGCTTTTACCATTACGTCATGAATAGTTTTAAAGTTTTCAACCAATTTTTCGTTATCAAATGAAACTTTTCCGATTGGCACGTGGATATTTCCAGCTTTGTCTACACGGTAAGTCACTTTACCAGCTTTTACTTCTTCAACAGCTTTGGTAACGTCCATTGTAACAGTACCTGTTTTAGGGTTTGGCATCAAACCTTTTGGTCCAAGTACACGTCCAAGACGACCAACAACTGCCATCATATCAGGAGTCGCTACTACAACATCAAAGTCGAACCAGCCACCTGAAATTTTTTGTACAGTTTCTTCGTCACCAACGTAATCAGCTCCAGCAGCTTCTGCTTCTTTTGCTTTTTCACCTTTTGCGAAAACCAAAACTTTTTGAGTTTTACCAGTTCCGTTCGGAAGTACAACAGCTCCACGAATTTGTTGGTCAGCTTTCTTAGGGTCTACGTTTAAACGATATGCAACTTCAACTGTTGCATCGAATTTTGCAAAGTTTGTTTCTTTTGCTAAAGCTACTGCTTCATCAACAGTGTAAACTTTTTTTGTGTCTACTTTTTCCAAAGCAGCACGCAATTGTTTGCTTTTTTTAGCCATGTTAATAATCCTCCTAGTAATGTGGTCTAACGGTTTTTCCTCCCACATGGTGTATGACTACACCTCTGCTTTCGCGTGGGAATTTGGGCAAGTAAAAGATTATCCTTCTACAACAAATCCCATACTACGTGCAGTACCTTCAATCATACGCATTGCACTTTCAACGCTTGATGCGTTCAAGTCTGCCATTTTTGCCTCAGCGATTTCTTGCACTTGTGCTTTTGTCACTGTTGCAACTTTTTTCTTATTAGGTTCTCCTGAACCTTTTTCCACTTTTGCAGCTTTTTTCAATAATACTGCAGCTGGTGGTGTTTTTGTGATGAATGTAAATGAACGATCTTCATATACAGAAATCACAACTGGAATAATCAATCCAGCTTGGTCTGCTGTACGGGCATTAAATTCTTTTGTAAAGCCCATGATGTTGATCCCTGCTTGACCTAACGCAGGACCTACTGGCGGAGCTGGTGTAGCTTTCCCCGCAGGAATTTGCAATTTAACAAGTTTTTCTACTTTTTTTGCCACGACTCTTTACCTCCTTGAGTTACGTGTGTGGTTGAATGGAGATGAAAATTTCTCCTCCCACAGTTCTATTGCATTTGACATGCTTGGATATTATAACATATTTTTTTTGGGGGTGCAAGAGGTTTTGAGATTCAGGGGAGTTTTTTTAGTTATTACGTATAAAGAGATAAAGAAACAAATTTTGATAGGAGTGTTTATTTCTTTTTTACTAAAACTTGAAACACCAAAACCCCACGTTTCCCCTTACCTCACCAACATTCAAGGGGAATAAAAAAAGCATGAAACACTCAAAACTTGATATAATTAAAGTACCAAACCATAACGATCAAGGAGTGTTCATGCCATGAATATTATAACACGAAACAACCAAGAAAAGTCATTTATTCAACATTCAATTGCCAAAAGTTTTCAGCGATTTGAATTTGAAAAGATTGCTCGTTTGTCTAATATGAAGAAGGAAAAAGGAATTCCTTATCACACCTTGTTTGTCTACTTGGTAGAAAGTATTTTTTCTGGAAAATCAACACATCGTGATTATCAAAG
>NZ_FUXI01000019.1:42873-64389 GCF_900167335.1 Pilibacter termitis | reverse complement strand
GGGTTAGGCACTTACATTGTAAACGAGATGTCTTTTTTTATGCAAAAAAATCGCATGGAATTTTTGTTATTCCACACGATTTAGTATAGAGCCATTATAATCTACATTGTGCTTTTATTGTTGTTTTTCCCTTTATTTTTTTGAATTTCACTCCCTTTTCAAAAAAGGAGAGAGCAGTAGAACCCTTGCAAGTTGTTTTACCGCTCAGAAATGAAAAACAAAAAATATTTTTCGACTGTTTCCAGCCAATGCAAGTAGAGGGAGTTGCACCCTCAACCAACTACTTATACAAATAAACATATCGGAAAACACATTTAGCATTACTATTGAATAAGTCATGATACTTGCGAATGTTTCCTAGCATTTTGAGAACTAGGAAACAGGGGAACGTATATTTATCATTTGTTTTTCTTTCTTTTTTATTTGTTTCAGTCAATATAAAAAACAACTCCATTTCTGAAATTGTCTTTTGGGATTTATAAAAGTTCTTCTTCTAAACTTGCTAACCAATCCTCGTTTTGATGATAAACATGGGTAACAAGTATAAGCTCTGGTTCTTTGTACTCAATATAAAACAGCAAATATCGCCATTTCACTTTCTTTCTAACATCTGCACCCTCAAAAACATATGGATAGGCTTGAGGAGTTTCGTTAATTTCCTTTAGTGCATTGAAAATTTCTGTATCAAATCTATTTAAAATTTGAGGAGATTTTGTTTGATGATATAAAAATTCTCTTAAACGAATTAAATCTTCCTCTGTAGATTGAGATAATTTTATTTTTTGAAACTCACTCATACTTCTGTTCCTTTAATCTTTTCATTACTTGACTAACAGTCCTAGTTTTCCCCTCAACTAATTCTCTTAGAGGTTGTTGCATTTCTTGGTAAAATTTAATTTTTGCTTTATCTCTACGGATTTCGCTTTTCATTTGTTCATATTCTTTTTTAGACAGAACAACTACGTCTTCTCTAAAATTATCTTCAATTCTCATTACTTGTGCCATGATAAACACCTCTTTCTGTTCTTTCTTTACCTAAATTATAACATATTTTTTTCTTACTGTTTTTTATGACTGTTTCCAGTCAATGCAAGTAGAGGTAGTTGCCCCTCGGTCAACTACTTACTCAAATAAACATGTCGGAGAACACATTTAGCATTACTATTGAATAAGTCATAATACTTGCGAATGTTTCCTAGCATTTCGAGAACTAGGAAACAGGGGAACGTATATTTACCATTTGTTTTTCTTTCTTTTTTATTTGTTTCAGTCAATATAAAAAGACAACTCCATTTCTGAAATTGTCTTTTCTTTCCTTATTCTAATTAAACTATTTTAGTTGTTTTCATCAAGTTCGCTATTTAATATTCTTTTTGCTTTCAGTAGAAATTCTTCGTAAGTAGGCAGCAAAATTTTTATAGTGTACCATTCGTCCTTATATAAAAACAAGGGTATGCAAGCACACCCTTGTTTGATTTTATCCTGTTTACTCAGAACTGGATATGGGTTTATATGGTCTCCATTCCGACCGTGTTGCTCTTTTTCACATACAAATAATATCATGATTTTAGTTAAAATTCAAGTGTTTTACTTGTAAAAGGAACTCCAATCCCCTGGTTCTTTTTCTGACTCTAACCGTTTTCGTTCTTCGTATGTTTTCACTAAGTGAAAACCGACTATTACATTTGCCATATTCACTCCCCAAAAAAATAAACGGTCGCTGAATTATTCCAACGACCGAGTGTTAGGTTTTTATGTGCCTGCACACCACCTGCGATAAATCGCAAAAAATATCAGATACAAAGCATCTGCACGCTACCTACTCTTATTCGAGCAAAAAATATCAGGTTCAAGTGCCTAACCACTACATGAGGTTTCCCTCATCTACACCATTATAATACCGCGGTTCTAGGCGGAAATCAAGCAATTTAGCCTTTTCATTTTTATCACGAATACCTTTATCTTTTTCGCTAGTTGCTTTTTTATTATTTTCTATAATAGGCGTATTGTCATATTTTACATCAATCTAGAAATTTATTCCTTGTTTGTTTCTCCTGCTTAAAATATCATCAAAACCATGTTATAATCTAGGTAAGAACGAAAAGCAAAGGAAGTGAAAAATCATGGTTTATACAATAGAGGAAATTAAAGAAAAAGTAGAACCTATTGCTAAAAAATATCAAGTCCCTAAGATTTACATTTTTGGTTCATACGCAAGAGGGCAAGCGAAAGATACTAGCGATATTGATTTCATTGTGAATACAAATAACTTATCTTATGAACAGATTTTAAATATTTTTTCTTCTATGTATGATGATTTAGAAATGGTCTTTCATCAAGAAGTGGATATTATTGATGAAAATGATTTATATCTTCCTAAAAGACGAGAAAGTGCAAAAAGGTTTGTAAGAAATGTATTAAATGAAAGAGAGCTTGTGTATGAATTACAGTAGAGATATGTATAGGCTAGAAATTATTTTAGAAATGTGTTCTGATATTGAAAAAATAATGAATAGGTTTGGGAAAGATTATGACACTTATTTAGAGGATATTGCTTATTATCATTCTGTAAATAAATGTTTAGAGGAGATAGGCGAAAGTTCTGGGAAATTTTCTACTGAATTTAAAGAACGTTATGCTGATATGGTAGACTGGAGACAAATTAAATTGATTAGAAATTTATTTGCTCATGCTTACGTAGAAATGAATGATAATAAAACATGGCAAACGTTAACTTACTTTTTACCTATCTATAAAAACTTTTGCGAAAATGCTTTTTATGAATTAAAAAAAGAAATGAACGAATAGGAAAAACTAAATATAGATTATCAAAAGCAAAGGAAGTGAAAAATCATGGTTTACACAATAGAGGAAATCAAAGAAAAAGTAAAACCTATTGCGGAAAAATATGAGATTCAAGAATTGTATTTATTCGGTTCTTATGCTAGAGGGCAAGCGGATGAAAAAAGTGATTTAGATTTTGTTTATAAGCCAAAGAAAAGTGTACTTGAATTTTATCGTATGTTTGATAGTTTTAGTAATGAATTATCATCTGCTTTTGGTCTATTGGTTGATGTTATTTCTTTAGATAGTGTAGAAAAAGCAAAACTACCTATCATGATTGAGATTAAAAACAACTTTGAAAAGGAAAAGGTAGCTTTAATATGAGAAAAAGGGAAGTCGAGGAGGATATAACCTATCTTCAAACAATGCTTTTCTATGCAAATCAAGTAAAAAAGAAGTACGCTTTAGTAAACTTAGATGAAGATAGTTTAGAACAAGAAATGTTTTTAGATAGTGTCGCTCTTATGCTTGGTCAGTTTGGAGAACAACTTGATAAACAAAAAATCTCATATAATACTTATATAAAATATAAACGATTGTATGATTTTGATGAAATGAAAGACGCTCGACATAAAATTTATCACCATTATGGCGGTTTGATTTTAGAGAGGTTACTAAAGTATGTGAATGACGATTTACCTGTTTGGGAAACGCAAATAAGAAATATTATTGCTGAATTAGAACATGAATTAGAAACTTCGGATAGAGAAATATAAATAATTTAAAAGACAATTTCAGAAATGGAGTTGCCTTTTTATGTTGACTGAAAAAAATAAAAAAAGAAAGGCATTTATGAGAACTAGATGATTGTATTGGGAATTTGACAATGATGTAGAAGTAATAAATACTATGTTGCGTTATATCTCTGAGATTAGTGAAATGATTGAACGATTCAAAGGTGATATGAAATTCTATGAAAGTGATTATGCTTTTCGTTATGCTTTAGATATACCTTTGTTTCAAATACAAGAACTAACACAATCAAAACTATCAGATGACTTTAAGAGTAGATTTTCAGATGAAGTCAATTTTAATTCTATTCGTTTGAATAAAAATGATTTAGCTCATGCTTACGGTGTAATTGACTATGAGGAGAAATTATGGCAGAACAACTCCCATTCAATGAGCGTGTACGATTAGGGATTATAAATGGAGCAGAGAAGTACAAGGATGTATATGTACAAAATCATTTTTTTTGATATATTCGAGTAGATTTTCTACTGGAAAACATCACGAAATAAAGGAGGATTTTTGGAATTTCCGATATTTAACAGGTGTGAGAACTGAATTAAATGCAAGGGAATTTTATCAAAAGGCATTGTTGGGAACTGTGGGAATTGATGATTTCCTTCCTTTTACAAAAGCAGAACGTGAGAGTATTCGGAGAAAGATTATAGCGTTATCGAGTATGGATAAATTCTTGCTTTCAGAAAACTTATTTGCAGAAGAAGATTTTTTTTTAATTTTTTTTAAATCAAGTAAGATGTAAATTAGCGACAGGAGATTCGATAATTACGTTGGGATTTGCTAAAGAAAAAAATCATCTTGTACCACAATCATTAATGCTAAATGATATGTTAAAAGATGAAAAGAAAGTTCCTGTTGATTTTTTTACAAAAATCAACAGAGATTCATCATTTGATTGATGAAAAGTTGTTACCAAAGAATTAATTACAAGGACCTCTCCCATTCCGCAACAACCTGCTGCTCCTGCTCCTCAACTGAAATTTTTAGCTACTACTTATGATAAGAAAGGGAATGTAATTGCGAGTGCTATTTTTAATTCTTGGGGTGAAGCTGATAGTTCGTGTCAAAATACAGGAAACAACTAATTTTGACGTTTATCGTACAACCATTACTGAAACTTAAAATATTATCAAAACCATGTTATAATCTAAGTAGGAATTAAAAACAAAGGAAGTGAAAAATCATGGTTTACACAATAGAGGAAATTAAGGAAAAAGTAAAACCTATTGCTAAAAAATATCATGTAAAAGAAATGTATTTATTCGGTTCTTATGCTAGAGGGCAAGCTGATGAAAAGAGTGATATTGATCTTGCAGTAGCTGGAGATGATACAAATATTCTCTTAGATTTCTTTTTTGATTTCATAGATGAATTAGAAGAAACTTTTTGTTTGCCTGTTGACGTTATTTTCATAGAAAATGTCTATAATTCCCCGACTCGTTTTGAAAATCGTTTCGCTCCTCGTTTTGAAAGGGATAAGGTAAAAGTTGCATGAGAGAAAGACTTGAAAAAGATTTATTCCATATTGAGTTAATGCTTGAACGTTTGTATAGAATAGGTGAGTACACAAAACGATTTTCAGCATTAGGTTTAGATTTAAGAGATGAAATGGTTTTAGATGATTTAGCTTTTCAATTGATTCAAGCTGGAGAGCAAGTTGCAAATAATAAACTTTCCGAAGAAACAAAAGAAAGATATGATTTTGTGGATTGGAGAGCTTTAAAACAGCTAAGAAATTTCAATGCACATGCTTATGAGTTATCAAATGCTGATTTATTGATTCGGACAATAGAAAGAAAAGTTCCTAATTATATAAAGGAACTCGAAGATGTGCGTAGAGGATTGTTGAGAGAAATCGACATTCAATTTGAAAAATAATAATACAACTGAATAGAGCTTATGAGTAACTTTCAAAATTGAGAGTTGCTTTTTTATATTTTAAGAAAGGCAAGAAAACAAATGGAAAATATACGTTCTCCCTCAAAAAAGAAACATAAACAAAAGAGTGACTTTCCCAGATTTTCTCTCTCGTCAATGAAGAAAAAATCTCTAGTTTTGGAAAGGGAAAAATTAATCATGATTAAAAAATAAAACAATATGTTCAAAAACAAAAGTTTTCCTTATGGTTCGCCTTGATTGCGACAATGAGCGGACTTGCGACTTCTTCGCTTGCTCCGCCAATCGCCCAAGCGAAAACCACAAGGGCAACTGGAATTGTGGACGGAAAAGTAGTATTGAACGTACAGATAGCTATGTAGATGTATTCAAATAACACGCAAGCGACTTCACAGGAGGTCGGTTTTTCTATGGAAAAATAACGACCGAGAATTGAACTCAACTTCAAATAATGATAAAATAAAAATTGAAGTGAAGAATACGATATGTTTCAAAGAACTCAATACTTTGACCAATTCATCTTTTCAATATAAAAGACTGGCTTTTATAAGAATAAGTACAAACAAAAATAAGTGAATTAAAAAACAAACAATTAACAGGAGAAAACCATGAACTACAACACAAAAAACTACGACTACCTAATCGTTGGCTCAGGGCCATTTGGTGCGATTTTTGCCTATGAGGCGGCAAAACGTGGCAAGCGGGTTTTGGTTGTCGAAAAACGTAGCCATATTGGTGGCAATATGTACACGCACAAAGAGCATGGAATCAATGTGCATGATTATGGAGCACATATTTTCCATACGGATAATAAAGAAGTGTGGGATTATGTAAATCAATTCACAGAGTTTAACGGCTATATCAATCAAGTAGTCGCAAATTTCAATGGTGAGCTTTACAATTTGCCGTTTAATATGAATACTTTTTATCAAATGTGGGGCGTGAAAACTCCTGCTGAGGCTCAGGCGAAAATTGCGGAACAGCGTGAAAATGCTGGGATTACAGGGGTTCCTAAAAATCTGGAGGAACAAGCGATTAGCTTGATTGGAACGGATATTTACGAAAAATTGATAAAAGGTTACACTGAAAAACAATGGGGACGTAAGGCGACGGAGCTTCCGAGTTTCATTATTCGCAGACTGCCAACACGTTTTACATTCGATAACAACTATTTTAACCACCGTTATCAAGGAGTGGCAGAGGACGGATATACTGCAATTTTTGACAAAATGTTGGAAAGTGACCTGATTGACGTTGTGCTAAACGTGGATTTTTTAGAAGATAAAGATACTTATCTCAAAGAATTTCCAAGAGTTGTCTATACAGGAATGATTGACGCATTTTTCGATTACAAGCATGGAGAGTTGGAATACCGCTCAGTTCGTTTTGAATCGGAAGTGTATGATTCTGAAAATGTGCAAGGAAATGCCGTTATCAACTATACAGATGCGAAAACGCCTTATACACGTGTCATGGAATGGCGACATTTTGACCAAAAAGCTGATGAAGGCAAAACGATTTTGACCCGTGAGTACCCGCAAGATTGGGATAGGGAAAAAGAGGCTTACTACCCTGTCAACGATGAAAGAAACTCTGAAATTTTCAAGAAATACAAAGCAGAGGCAAAACAGCACGAGAACATCATTTTCGGCGGACGTTTGGCGAATTATCAATATTATGATATGGATCAAGTATTTGGTGCAGCTTTGAAGGCTGTTGAGAAGGAATTTGAGGGATAAAAAGAAAAAAAGGGATAACAAAAGATGAAATATGTTGACTATATACGATTTTCCATGTACTATTTTTAGAAAGATTGTGAGAACAATAGATTATTTGGGAACATGAATGGAGGATTTTCTTGGAAAAGAAGTTAAAGGTACGGGCGACCTTGCTGACCAAAGAATATAGTTTAGCTCAAACAAGAGGGGATAAGCTAAAGGCGATTTTTGCTGCTTTTAAGTATGAAGTGCCAACGTTTTGGGCATTAAAAGGCATTAGCTTTGACGTCTATTCTGGTGAAACAATCGGTATTATCGGTGTAAATGGTTCAGGGAAGTCTACATTATCAAATATTATCTCAGGGATTACTCCTCAGACATCTGGTCAATTAGATATTAATGGCGAAGTATCTATCATTTCGATCGGTTCTGGTTTGAATGACAATTTAACTGGTAGAGAAAATATTCGCATGAAATCCTTGATGATGGGGGAGAAAAACAAGCAAATAGACGAAAAAATGGACGAAATCATCGAGTTTTCAGAGATAGGAGTGTTCATTGACCAACCTGTAAAAACGTATTCTAGCGGTATGAGAAGTAAACTTGGTTTTTCAATAGCAGTACATCAAGACCCTGATATTTTGGTTATTGACGAAGCGTTATCGGTCGGAGATTCCACATTTTACAACAAAGGTTTGAAAAAAATGCTTTCCTTTAAAGAACAAGGGAAAACAATTTTTTTCGTTGCCCAAAATCCACATCAAATGCGTCAAATCTGCGACAAAGTGATTTGGATGCACTACGGTGAGGCAAGAGCTTTTGGTGAAAAAGATGAAGTGTTAGATCAATATGTCGCTTTTGTTGATGATTATAATAAAAAATCAGAAGAAGACAAAAAACTGTACCAAGAAGAAGAAAAAGAAAAACAACGAACGTACTCCTTGGAACAATTGCAAAAAGAAAAATTGAATGAAAGTCGTGAAAAAGGGGCGAAAAGAAAAGATAGAAATCGAATTATCAATAGCACAACGAAAAATAAAATTGGAGACAAAATGTCTATTCCAATGAAATTTTTTACATTGTTTTTATTGATGTTCACAATGTATTTGAGTGTTTCATATGTCAAAGGAGTTTCTGTTACACTAGCTATTCTCCACCCGATAAAGACAATCGCTCGTCTTAAAGCACCGACCCCAGCACCACTGCCACCACAGGCAAATGGGGCGAAACAATCGAATGTGCCAACGAAAACGACCACAAGCAAAACGTCGTCAACGAAGGGGAAAACATCATCGAAAAACACAACAAAATCATCTAGTAAAAAGTCTACTAGTTCTACTACGTCAACCACTGCACCACTCAAAACGCAGGATTATATAGTGGAACAACCGGACACGCTTGAAACCTTGGCAGCTGCCTATCACATTACGACTGCACAACTTCAAGAGATGAATCCAACCGTTGATTTTGTGAATTTATATATCGGGCAGTTGATAAAAGTTCCGTTACTTGAAGAAAACACGACTGCAAATGGAGCGACAACCAATTACATTGTTCAAGAGGGAGATTCAAGAAGTGCAATCGCAGAACGTTACGGCATGACACTTGAAGAACTAGAGCAACTCAATCCAGAATTAAATGGTGTAATGCTTGAGCCGGGGCAAGTATTGAAAATAAGGGGGAATAACTAATGCAAGAAGTATTATTGGTTATAAAAGAGCAAATGCAGTTTGCAGGAGTTGCCTCTCGTATTGCAAAATATAGCAACAAAGCACTTTATCAAAGCCATTTGTTAGGAAATTTGTGGCAAGTATTGAATCCGTTGATTCAACTAGGCGTATACTACTTTGCATTTGGTGTCGCTATGGGAGGAAACCGAACGGTTCAAGGCGGGATTCCGTATATTTCATGGCTGATGATAGGGCTAAGTACATGGATTTTCGCCAGTACGATTACCAAACAGGCATCAAGCTCTGTGTATAGCCAAGTCGGAATGGTTTCTCGTATGAAATTCCCACTTAGCATTTTGCCGTTGGTAAAAATATTTTCAGAGCTAACCAATTATTTTGTATTTCTAGCTTTGTCATTAGTGGTTTCATTTGTTGGTGGTGTGAGTCCTTCAATTTATTGGATTCAGTTCATTTATTATCTGTTTGCAATGCTGGTGTTTTTATATAGTTTTAGTTTGATTAATTCAACAGTTGCAGCGTTGATAAGAGATTATCAGATTTTCTTAAACTCTATCATGCAGGTATTAATGTACCTTTCAGGGGTTATGTGGGATTTAAGCACAAGAAATTTACCACCTGCGGTGTCGAAACTTTTGATGCTTAATCCATACGCCTACTTAATCACAGGCTTTAGAAATACATTCTTCTATCATCGTTGGTTTTTTGAGGATAGAGCCCAAACGATTATTTTTTGGTTGATAACATTCTTCTGCTTGATTGTAGGTTCACATATTCATATTAAGTTTAGAAGTAAATTTATCGACTATATGTAGAACGTGAAATTTTTAAGAAAACCTTACACTTTCAAACGAACATTGAAGTATTTAACTGATTTCGATAGAATAATGAAAAGCGAAGAAGTGCGTTTTGAAGTTTGTCGCAGTGAGCCACGGCATTTACTAGCTGGAAACACAGTTTCCAGTGCCGTTGCGAACAGCGACCAAACTTCAGCACTTCGCAGCTAGACCAAGAAAAGCTACGAGGGGTGTTCAGGAGTTTGCAACAGTGAGCTACAACGTTTATTGACTCGAAACGTCAGTTTCGAGCGTTGTTGCGAATAGTTGCCAAACTCCTACCCCTCACAGCTAGATAATGAAAAGCGAAGAAGTGCGTTTTGAAGTTTGCAATAGTAAGTCCTGCCATTTACTTGCCTGAAACGAAGTTTCAGGTGGCATTACGAATAGTTATCTAACTCTAGCTAAAAAAAACGAGGTAAAACATGGAATCCAGAAAAAGCTCAAGAACTAGAACAAAGAAAAAAATGAAGTTGACCACTAAAATTTTACTTTCAATCCTTGCTCTTTTCGGTGTGGTATTGGTTGGTGCGGCAGTGGTTACTTATACTGCGTATAAAAATGTTGAAAGCACGATGAATAAAGCACATAAGACGGCAGAGCGTAAAAAAGCAATTTTGTCGCAAAAGGAAACAGAGGCATTGACGAAAGAAGGTAAGCCGATTTCTATACTTCTCTTAGGGATAGATGCGAACAATATGGTGGGGCGAAGTGATACGATGATTCTTTCTACCTTAAACCCACAGAAAAAGCAGACGACCTTGATTAGTATTGCACGAGACACCTATACCACTTTCAACGAGGGCGATGTTACGCATAAAATTAATGCTGCGTTTGCCTTTGGTGGAGCAGGTCAAGCAATGGATAATGTGGAAAACTTACTTGGCATACCAGTTAATCACTACATTGTGGTGAATATGAATGCCGTAGAAAAATTAGTCGATGCAGTTGGTGGTGTTTCTGTTGAGAATAAATTCGAGTTTGAATTTACAGACGAACGAAATGCTCAAGGTGGAAAAACGTACAAATTTGCAAAAGGGCGTATTTTTCTCACAGGAGATGAGGCACTTGCTTGGTCACGTATGCGTAAGCAAGACCCAGAGGGTGACTACGGTCGCCAAACTCG
This sequence comes from Pilibacter termitis, assembly GCF_900167335.1. GTDB lineage: Bacteria > Bacillota > Bacilli > Lactobacillales > Streptococcaceae > Pilibacter > Pilibacter termitis. The sequence goes on along the minus strand of NZ_FUXI01000019.1, from coordinate 53,534 downwards.
TCAACGTTTGATTATCCAAAGTGTGATGAAAAAACTATTGAGCTTAGACGGTGTGACTAAATATAAACAAGTGCTAGATGTACTTGGGAGCAACATGAAAACCGATTTGACATGGGAACAGATGAAAACCATGGTAAACGAATACCGTCCAGCAATGGAAAATGTTAAGGAAAGCAATCTGCAAGGAAATGGTGACATGATAGACGGTTATTCTGTACAAATCGTACCAGAAGAAGAAATCCAACGTGTAAAAACATTGTTGAATGAACAACTTCAATAAAAAAAATAGACTGTTTCATTGGCGAGAGCTAGTGAAACGGTCTTTTTGTATGAAGTAGAACGGAGGAAAAGGATAGAAATTAATTGTAAGTATAGTCATTCAAAATCGTTTGTGTAGATTTTAATGGTGGAATGTTGCAAAAATATGCTTTTTTATGTGTAACAAGTTTGTTACATCCCCTATGTAACAAGATTGTGTCATTGAATTATTTGGCTGAAAGAACAAAATAGTTTACTATGATGTTAACCAAAAAGCTGCGGGGGGTGTTCAGGAGTTTGCAACAGTGAGCTACAACGTTTATTGACTCGAAACGTCAGTTTCGAGCGTTGTTGCGAATAGTTGCCAAACTCCTACCCCTTACAGCTAGACAACGAAAAGCGAAGAAGTGCGTTTTGAAGTTTGTCGCAGAAAGCCACGGCATTTACTTGCTGGACACGCAGTTTCCAGTGCCGTTGCGACCAGCGATCGAACTTCAGCACTTTGAAAAAACGAGGAGGAAAAGAAATGGAAACGTTGTTAGAATTTGAGAAGTATTTACCCTTGGTGCGATTGATTTACAACAAACATTGTGCAGATTGTTTTGAATGGGAAGATTTTCAACAAGAGGCGAGGATTGTTTGGTATCGTTTGACGGAAATTTATGACGAGCGTGTGAAATTTGGAGCATTTTTCAAATTTGCTTTGACCAACCACGCTCGATCTATTCGTCGCCAACAGTTTGCTGATAAGAGAGCTGTTCATCTTCATACTTGTGCATTTGAATCATCACAAGAAGGAAAAGACGGGGATGTGTTGCAGATTGAAAGGAATAATTTCAAGCGAGAAGAAGGGATTTGCGAGAAAAATTTATTTGCAGTAAGAGAAAATCTTCCAGATTTTTTTCCAGATTTGACAAATGCGGAGTTAGAAGTTTTGTGTGAATACTTGGGAAGTGAAACGCCATTTGCTCATTTAACAGAGGTGGAAAAACGCAAGAAAAAGGCAATGTTGAGTAGAAGTAAGACCAAATTGCGAGTTTTTCTTAGGGAGAATCTGTAAAGTGGGAAGTGTTTGTATTCGTTTTCACAAGTTGAGTAGGCTGTTATTTACTGCAAAGTGCCTCTAAAAACTTCGCTTGAGCCAAAACTAGCAATTTAGAATAAGTGCGAGTTTTTAGAGGTACCTGAAATTTATTCAAGTGTTTCAAAACTATTTATACCCTTTCTTTGCTTTTCTTTTGACATTAATGTAAAATAGGAAGTGCGAACAATTTCGCATAAAGACAAAATCGCAGGTTACTTGTTCCGCGATTTTCGTCGCGGACTATTCGGCTCCTGTTTGATTTTTTCTGTTTTTAAGAGAATTGGTTTTAAAGACGAAAAAGCATAAAGAATGGTAGCCACGTAACCTCGAAAATAAAAACGAGGTGAACACAAGGTGATAATAGGTATTATAGTCGGTGTTCTTGCCCTCATCATTGGAGCTTTAACTGGCTTTTCTGTCAAGACAAGCCAAGTGAAAAAAGAAGAAGAACTCAAAGCCAAGGAAGTGGACTCTGCTAAGTATAATGCAACAACGATTATACAGGATGCGAAAAAGCAAGCAGAAACGTTGAAAAAAGAAGCACTTCTTGAAGCTAAAGAAGAAAACCAGAAGTATCGTTCGGAAATTGAAAGAGAACTAAAAGACAGTAAGCGAGAATTAAAAGAACAAGAAAATCGCTTAATGCAACGTGAAAAGAATTTGGACAGAAAAGATGATGTCCTCTCGAAACGTGAACGAGTTCTCGAAGAACAACAAGAGAAATTGGTTAGTCGCAAATCTTCACTTGATGAGCGTGAGAAAAAGGTAGATGAAGCAATTCAAACACAGCAAAAAGAGTTGGAACGTATCGCAGGGTTGAGTCGTGAGGATGCAAAAGAGGTCATCATCAAATCAACCGAAGAAGAACTTTCTCATGAACTAGCAGTCATGGTCAAAGAAAGCGAAGAACGTGCCAAAGAAGAATCGGATCGCAAGGCGAAGAACATTCTTTCACTCGCTATGCAACGTGTTTCTGGAGATCAAGTAAGTGAAAATACGGTTTCCGTTGTCAATCTCCCTAGTGACGAAATGAAAGGACGTATCATTGGACGTGAGGGACGCAATATCCGCACGCTTGAAACGTTGACAGGGATTGATTTAATCATTGATGATACACCTGAGGCAGTGGTGCTTTCAGGATTTGACCCAATTCGCCGTGAAATCGCTCGGATGACACTTGAAAAATTAATTCAAGACGGACGGATTCACCCAGCAAGAATTGAGGAAATGGTTGAAAAATCTCGCAAGGAAATGGACGAGAGAATCCGTAATTACGGTGAAGAGGCAGCATTTGAAATTGGTGCCCACAATCTTCACCCAGATTTGATTAAAATTATGGGACGTTTGCACTTCCGTACAAGTTACGGACAAAATGTCTTGCGACATTCCGTTGAAGTGGCAAAACTTTCTGGTGTTCTTGCTGGAGAGCTCGGCGAGGATGTTGTACTGGCAAAACGTGCAGGTTTCCTGCATGATATTGGAAAAGCACTCGATCATGAAATTGAGGGTAGCCACGTAGAAATTGGTGCAGAATTGGCAAACAAATACCATGAAAATGGTGTGGTGGTCAATACAATTGCAAGTCACCACGGAGATACTGAGGCGACAAGTATTATTGCGGTGCTTGTGGCAGCAGCTGATGCACTGAGTGCGGCAAGACCGGGAGCACGTAGCGAATCGCTTGAAAATTATATTCGCCGTCTGCAAAACTTAGAAGCGATTGCCAACGCATTTGACGGTGTGGCAAATAGCTTTGCGGTACAAGCAGGACGTGAAGTGCGTGTAATGGTTGAACCGAGCAAAATTGATGATTTGCAAACTCACAGATTGGTACGTGATATTCGCAAGAAAATCGAGGACGATTTGGACTATCCGGGTCATATCAAAATTACGGTTATTAGAGAAACAAGAGCTGTTGATTATGCGAAATAAGCAGAATTTCTCTGCTAAAAATAAGACAAACTCCGAACATTTGGAGTTTGTCTTATTCATCATAGGGAAATTTTGTTATAATGGAAGAACGAAAACGAAACGAGGAACAATACATGAAAAGAGTTATCACCTATGGGACATTTGACTTGTTGCATTATGGGCATATCAATTTATTGAGACGTGCAAAAGAATATGGCGATTATTTGGTTGTGGCACTTTCCACGGATGAATTTAATTGGGAAAGTAAGCAGAAAAAAAGTTATTTTGATTATGAAAAAAGAAAGCACTTATTAGAGGCGATTCGCTATGTTGACCTTGTGATTCCCGAAAATAGTTGGGATCAGAAAGTGAATGATATAAAAGAATACAACATTGACACTTTTGTCATGGGAGATGATTGGCGAGGGAAATTTGACTTTTTAGAAAAAGGAACACGTGCGGACGTCGTGTATCTTGAACGCACGCCAGATATTTCCACAAGCAAAATCAAAGAAGAACTTTCGCTCAATGAGGGAAATGATATCTAAAAGCGTACCCCTTTCTTTTTTGAAAAAATCTTTGCTTTTTTTTAAGACGGAAAAAGAATTGACTTTCACAAAAGAAAAATGTGTTACAATAGAAAAAGTTGAAGTGTGAAAAAAGGTTTTACAAGAGGAATGTAGAAGATATTTGTGCAAAGATAGCGAAAAGTTTTTTTTGCACAAAGGAATGACGGCTGAGTGTAGAGGTAAAAGAAGTGCTTATACTGAAAAATATTTTATTCAAACAAGCAAATCTTTTGCTTGTAATAGAGGCAGGAAAAGAAGCGTGTGAGGAAATTTCGTTTCGGTTTGTGAAAAATGGTTCTACCGAAGAAATTCGTGAAGTTTCGGCAAACTTCATTGAGCAAGATGAGCGAAATATTTACTTACGAATTAATTTTATTATAGGGTTAAATGAACAAAAAATAGAGCTTTTTTCAGAAGGTTTGTGGTCGCTTGAGGCGAGAAATTTATCTGGTGAAAAGATAGAAATAATTCAAGACTGTTCTGATTTGCAGGCGGAAAATACGGAAATCCCACAAGGAATTATTGCTTTGCGAAAAGAACAAGAGCGAGAGTTGGCAGATTTCAACTTTTTAGCGAGCAAGCTTTATTATCATAATCGTAGTGATTTTTTGGATGTGAGAATGTTAGCAAATAAAAACAGTTTGGCACTTTTGATTGGAAATGAAAAATCAAAAGGCTATTCGTTCAAAAAACGTGAGAAAAAATGGCACGAGGCATTGAAACACCCGAGAAAAATCTTTGTAAGAATAGCGATGAAATTGATTTTCATGCAGTTTCTCGTTTGGCAAAAACTTTGCAAAGTGAAAAGGCAGAAGGTGTTATTTACCTCAGATTCCCGCACGAAAATTGGTGGAAATGAACAATTTGTTTATGAACAATTGCAACGTCATCATGAGGTGAAAAGTGCCTTTGTTTATCCTAGGAAAATCAAAAGTCCATTTTCCTTCCGTTATTTATTCGTCTTGCCGTTTGAATTGGCGACAAGTAAAGTAATCGTGGTAGATGATTATCAGCAAGCGATTTTTGAAGTACCATATAGAAAAGAGCAGGAAATTGTTCAGCTTTGGCACGCAACAGGTGCGTTTAAAACATTTGGTTTTTCACGACTTGGCAAAGCTCATGGCCCAAGTTTGCATTCCAAAGGGAACCGTGTCTACACGCACGCATTTGTTTCTAGTGATTTTGTCAAACCATTCTATGCTGAGGCATTTGGGATATTGGAAAACAAAGTAATCTCGCTAGGTGTAGCACGAGATGATGACTTTTTTGATGAATTGCGACTTCAAGCACAAAAAGAAAAAGTGCAAAAAGAAATTCCTGCGATTAATGGAAAACGTGTTGTCCTGATTGCCCCAACGTTTCGAGGAGATTTGACAACGGAAGTTTATTATCCAACCGAAAGTGTGTTAAATTTTGAACAACTTTACGAATACGGAGAAGCGAACAATACGATATTTTTATTGAAACTTCACCCGTATATTGCCGAAAAACCAATTATTCCCGCACCGTTTAACGAGCGAGTAATTGATTGCTCGAATTATCGAGAGGTCAACGATTTACTTGTGGTGGCGGATTTGTTGGTTACAGACTACTCTTCTGTCGTGTTCAACTATGCCACATTTGAGCGACCAATGATTTTTTATGCCTATGATTTAGAAGAATATGTGTCGGAACGAGACTTCTATGTCAATTTCGAAGACTTCACACCGGGAGAAATCGTGAGAAATATGGACGAATTACTAAGAGCATTATCAGTAAGCGAGATGAATTTGGTGAAAGTAAGAGAGTTTAAAAATAAATATTACGAACACCAAGACAACGAGGCGTCTAAGAGAATTGCAGAGTTTGTCTTAGAATTAACAAGAGCATGACCGATTGGTTGTGCTTTTTTAGAGGTGTCCATAAAAATATTTATGCTCTCTTTATAGAATGTTGACGTTTATTTGTGATTTCTCTTTATTTCCTTTATAATCATAGAGAGAAAAAAATTAACGATGTTAAGAAAGAGGTCTTGTATGATTTACGCACAAATTATGGCAGGTGGTATTGGAAAACGAATGGGCAATACACTATTGCCAAAGCAATTTTTAATGCTTGGGAACAAACCAATGATCGTTCACACCGTAGAAAAATTTGTGTTAAACGATGAATTTGATCTGATTTTGGTTTCAGCACCAGAGGCTTGGATTGAATATACAAATGAAATTTTTGCAAAGTATAATGTAAGTGACGAACGTATTCGTGTCATTGCAGGTGGTGCAGAGCGGAATGATACACTTCAAAATGCGATTCTTTTTATTGAAAAAACGAACGGATTGCATGAGGAGGATGTGATTGTTGCACATGATGCGGTGCGGCCATTTATTACGAAGAGAATCATTGATGAAAATATTGCAGCACTTCAAGAGTATAAAGCAGTCGATACGGTTGTTCCAGCGTATGATACGATTGTGCAAGGAAATGGCAAGGAAGTCGTGAATATTCCAGTACGTGATGAAATGTTCCAAGGGCAAACACCGCAAAGTTTTAATATCAAAACGTTCCAAGAAAGTTATGCTAAACTGAGCGAGGAGCAAAAAAAGGTGCTTTCTGATTCGTGTAAAATTGTACTTTTAGCAGGTGAAAAAGTAGGTATGGTGAATGGAGACCACTCCAATATTAAAGTAACCACTCCGTATGACTTGAAAATCGCTAATGCGATTATTGATACAGGTCATTAATTATTGAAAGAGGAAAACAATGTTAAATAAAGTATTTCGTCTTGTTTCGCCTAGGCAATTTGAAGCAGTTACAATAGATGAGGAAATAAAAGAAGAAACTGTTATCGTTCGCCCGACTTATCTTTCGATTTGTCATGCCGATCAGCGTTATTATACAGGTAGTCGTGACAAGGCAGTGTTAAGAAAAAAATTGCCAATGTCCTTAATTCACGAAGGGGTAGGTGTTGTTGTCAAGGATTATTCTGGCACGTTTGAAAAAGGGCAACGTGTGATTATCGTGCCAAACACACCAACGGAGAAAAACGAGACAATCCAAGAAAATTATTTACCTACCTCAAAATTTCGTTCATCAGGCTTTGACGGTTTTATGCAGGAGTATGTTTTTTCAACAAAAGACCGTCTTGTTCCTGTCTTGGATGAAGTTCCTGCCAATGTTGCCGCTTATACCGAGTTGATTTCTGTGGCAATGCACGGCATCAATCGCCTAGAGCGTGTGATGAATAACGATCGAGAGATTTTTGGCATTTGGGGCGACGGTAATTTAGGCTACATTACAGCCAATTTGCTCAACGGTCTTTATCCAGAAAGCAAACTTTATATTTTTGGGAAAAATGAAGAAAAGTTAAATTTCTTTAGTTTTGCAGATGAGGTGTTTACGGTGGACGATATTCCAAGCGATATCCGAGTTTCGCAAGCGTTTGAGTGTGTGGGCGGAATCGGTAGCCAATATGCAATAGACCAAATTATTGACACTATTCGACCACAAGGAGCGATTGGGATAATGGGGGTAAGCGAGCACCCTATCGAAATGCGTACACGCATGGTGCTAGAAAAAGGCTTGACGATTTCAGGTTCTTCACGCTCTGGTGTGACTGATTTTGAAAATACAGTACAGTTTTTAGCCACTCATCCACTCCATAGGAAACGATTTGAAAACCTTGTAGGAATTGAAAAAACAATTCGCACAGTTGATGATGTTCATTCGTTTTTTGAGGAAGATTTGGCAAATGATTGGGGTAAAGCAGTGATGAAATGGGAGATGTAGATGAAAACAGTGAAAATACTTGCAGGAATTGTTACGTTCAATCCTGATTTATCAAGGTTGCGTGACAATGTAGAGGCAATTTTGCCACAAGTAGACACGCTTGTGATTGTAGACAACGGTTCTGACAATGAAGGAGAAATTGCGACATTTATTCAGCAATTTGAGCGTACACACCTTGTGAGCCTGAAGGAAAATTTAGGTATTGCTACGGCTTTAAATGTAATTGGAGACGTTGCAATAGAGCGTTCATTTGATTATTTTCTCATGCTTGACCAAGATTCTGTTGTGAAGTCTGGACTTGTTGCGGAGTATAAAAAATATTTACACCTTGAAAATCTCGGACTTTTAGCTTGTGAGCGTGACGATCGCAACTATCAAGTGCGTCAGACAATCGAGGGAGAATATAGAGAAGTAGACAAAGCGATTACCTCAGGTACTCTTATGCCAACGAGCGTATTTGCAAGTGGGATTCGCCATGACGATACGTTTTTCATTGACCTTGTGGACCATGAAATTGACATTCACTTGCTTAAAAAAGGATATAAAATATACAAACTTAGTTTTGTAGGCTTGTTGCACGAGCTAGGTGAGACTGTTAAGCATGAAACGGTTATCCGTTCTTTCTTTACAGGCAATCATAGTGCGATTCGACGGTATTATTTCAGCCGAAATTGTGTGCTTTTGATCAAAAAATGGGGCTGGAGTAAGTTAACATACCATTTTTTCAAGGAAAACATTAAGATGATGATAAAAGTTGTGTTGGCAGAGGACGATAAAATGAAAAAAATCAGCTATTCCTTTAAGGGAATGTGGCATGGTTTAATTGGCAAAAGCGGAAAATACGAACCAAAAAGAAAAGCATAGAGGGGCGTTTTGAAGTCTGCAACAGTGAGCCGTGCCGTTTACTTGCTCGAAACGCAAGTTTCGAGCGGCACAGCGAACAGTTGCCAGACTTCAGCCCCTTGTAGCTGGACCAAGAAAAGCGAAGAGGGGCGTTTAGGAATTTGTCGTAGTGAGCCATGCCATTTACTTGCCTGAAGCAGAGCTTCAGGTGGCATTGCGAACAGCGACCAACTCCTGCCCCTTGTAGCTAGACCAAGAAAAGCGAAGAGGGGCGTTTTGAAGTCTGCAACAGTGAGCCGTGCCGTTCACTTGCTCGGAACGAAGTTTCGAGCGGCACAGCGAACAGTTGCCCGACTTCAGCCCCTCGTAGCTAGACCAAGAAAAGCATAGAGGGGCGTTTAGGAGTTTGTCGCAGTGAGCCACAGCATTTACTTGCTGGAAACATCAGTTTCCAGTGCTGTTGCGAACAGCGACCAACTCCTGCCCCACGTAGCTAGACAAAGAAAGGTAGGAGAATATGAGAGTTCAAAATGCAATCCGAAATTCTGTCTTTTCATTTTCTGCACAAATCATTCAGATTGTGGCACGTTTTGTGTTACAAACTATTTTTATTCATCAGCTAGGAAAAACCTATCTTGGTGTAAACGGGTTGTTTACCAATATTTTGATGATTTTATCCCTTGCTGATTTGGGAATTGGTAGTGCCATTAGTGTAGGAATGTATGAGCCGATTAGTAAGAGTGATGTGACAAAAATTGCCTCTTATATGAAACTATTTAAAAAAGCATATATGATGATAGGAGTTGCAGTAGGTGTTTTAGGGATTGCACTGTATCCATTTTTGCCTATTTTTATGAAAGGAAAGAAAGTGTCTGATGTAGGGATTATTTTCTTTTTATTTTTGGCAAATAGTGTAGTAAGCTATTTCTTTTCCTACAATCGCACACTTTTTTCTGCGCATCAAAAGGAATATATCAATGTTGTCAATGTAACTAGTTTTCAGTTGATACAATATGCCTTGCAAGCAATTGTTTTGATTTTTTGGCAAAATTTTTTGCTTTATTTATTGCTGCAAGTGCTTTGTACTCTTTGGTCGAATATTGTTATTTCTAAAAAGGCAAGAGTTGTCTTTCCAGAGATTGTGGCACAAACACCCAATGCTCCCTCTCTACCTGTTGAGGAGCAACGGACGCTCAAACGAAATGTACTAGAGCTTATAGGTTCGAGATTTGGCGGAGTGGTGCTTTCAGGGACGGATAATTTATTGATTTCAAGTTTTATTGGATTAGTGTCAACGGGGATTTATAGCAACTACTCCTTGATTATTTTAAATTTGACAACGATTATCAATAAAGTGATGAACGCTACCATTGCAAGCGTGGGCAATCTTGCAGCAGAAAAAAATAGTGCGAGAGGAGAAGAAGTGTTTCTCAAGCATTTTTTCTTGAACTTCACACTTTGCTTTTTCACTTCGACCATGCTATTGAATTTATTCAATCCATTTGTTTTCATCTGGGCAGGGAGAACGTATCTGTTTCCATTTTTTGTGGTGTTTGTCATTGTGCTAAATTTTTTATGCCAACAAATCAGACAAACAGCTTTGATTTTTTTGATGGGGTACGGCACACTCAAACATCAAGGGATTAAGTCTGTGATTGAGGCAGTGGTCAATTTGATTGTATCTCTTACGTTGGTTACACAAACCACTCTTGGTATTTCAGGTGTTTTACTTGGGACGATTTTTACCAATCTTGTGATCAACAGTTGGTTTGAGAACAGACAAGTCTTTCATCTTGGCTTTCACCTTCCAGTTAAACGCTTTTTAGTGAAACAGTATGCATTATTAATATTAACGATTGTTGTCATGCTGGGGAATTATTGGCTGACAGTACAAATTGAATTGCCTAATTTGGTTTTGAATTTTTTTGTTCGCCTTATTCTGACGTTTTTGATTGATTTGATTGTGTTTTTGCTTTGTTTCCGCAAAACAGTCGAATTTACTTATTATGTCCATTTGGCAAAACAGTTGTTCATGAGAAAGAAATAAAGAAAATCTATAAATTTGATAAAAGTTATAAAGTAGGCATATCTATTTACGTAGTAGATAGGCTATAATTGAATGAGTATAAAGTGATGTCTTAGAAAAAAGAAAAGCGTAATGGTGCGTTTTGAAGTCTGCAACAGTGAGCCACAGCATTTACTTGCTGGAAACGTAGTTTCCAGTGCTGTTG
>NZ_FUXI01000019.1:14465-42668 GCF_900167335.1 Pilibacter termitis | reverse complement strand
GAGCAGTCGCCCAACTCCTGCCCCTCATAGCTAGACAAAGAAAAGCGTAGAGGGGCGTTCAGGAGTTTGCGACAGCGAACTACGTCGTTTATTTACTCGAAACATCAGTTTCGAGCGACGTTGAGAGCAGTCGCCCAACTCCTGCCCCTCGTAGCTAGACAAATAAAAGCGAAATGGTGCGTTTTGAAGTCTGCAACAGTGAACACTGTCGTTCATTTACTCGCAACGTCAGTTGCGAGCGACATTGTGAACAGTTGCCCGACTTCAGCACCATGTAGCTAGAAAAAGGAGAGTTCAACCATGAAAGGAATTATTTTAGCAGGAGGAAGTGGCACACGCCTTTATCCTTTAACGAGAGCAGCAAGCAAGCAATTAATGCCTGTTTATGACAAACCTATGATTTATTATCCACTTTCCACCTTGATGTTGGCAGGAATTAAAGATATTTTGATTATTTCAACTCCGCAGGACTTACCTCGTTTTGAGGAGTTGTTAGGCAATGGAGATGAATTTGGTATTTCGCTTAGTTACGCCGAGCAACCAAGCCCAGATGGATTGGCACAAGCCTTTATCATTGGTGAAGAGTTTATTGGTGATGATTCTGTTGCTTTGGTGCTGGGAGATAATATTTATTATGGTACAGGCATGAGCAAAATGCTCCAAAGAGCTGCAAGTAAGGAAAGTGGGGCAACGGTATTTGGGTACCAAGTGCATGATCCAGAACGCTTTGGCGTGGTAGAATTTGACAAAGACATGAATGCTATTTCGATTGAAGAAAAGCCGGAAGTGCCAAAATCAAATTTTGCGGTGACAGGTCTCTACTTTTACGATAACGACGTGGTGCAAATTGCCAAAAGTATTAAGCCGTCCTCTCGTGGAGAGCTTGAGATTACAGATGTCAACAAAGCGTATTTAGAGCGTGGAGATTTATCTGTTGAGCTTATGGGACGTGGTTTTGCGTGGTTAGATACTGGAACGCACGAAAGTTTGCTTGAGGCAGCACAATTTATTGAAACAGTGCAACGTATGCAAAATCTTCAAGTAGCAAACTTAGAAGAAATTGCTTATCGTATGGGGTATATCACACGTGAAGATTTGATAACTTTAGCACAACCACTCAAGAAAAATGAGTACGGTCAATATTTATTACGCATTGCGGAGGCAGATAAATAATGGAGAATTTTTTTGGTAAAGAATTAAAAGCACGCAAAATAGAGAATATTCCTGGTATGCTTGAGTTTGACATTCCAGTGCACGGGGACAATCGTGGGTGGTTTAAGGAAAATTTCCAAAAAGAAAAAATGATTCCACTTGGTTTTCCAGAGGAATTTTTCTCTTATGGGAAATTGCAAAACAATGTCTCTTTTTCACGCAAAAATGTTTTGCGAGGACTTCATGCTGAACCGTGGGACAAATATATCTCAGTAGCCGATACAGGACGTGTGCTAGGTGCATGGGTAGACTTGCGTGAGGGAGATAGTTTTGGTAATGTTTACCAGACAGAAATTGACGCAAGTAAGGGGATTTTCGTACCACGTGGTGTGGCAAATGGATTCCAAGTTTTGAGTGATGTGGTGTCTTATTCTTATTTAGTCAATGATTATTGGGCAATGGAGCTAAAACCAAAATATGCTTTTGTCAATTATGCAGATGAAACGCTCGGTGTAAAGTGGCATGATTTGGAAAATGCCGAGGTAAGTGATGCAGATAAACATCATCCTTTGTTAAAAGACGTTGTACCGTTGAAAAAAGAGTTATTAGAATCAAAAGCATAGAAAAGGAATAACACAATCAAAAAACGGTCTAGTATCTTTGATTGGATAAGTGGAAGAAAATTTGGAGGAAACAAATGACAGACTACAAAAAAATCATTGTAACAGGTGGAGCTGGTTTTATTGGCTCAAACTTTGTGCACTATGTATATAATAATCACCCAGAAGTAGAGAAAATCTATGTTTTAGATAAATTGACTTATGCAGGAAATAGGGCGAATATCGAAGAAATTCTAGGCGAACGTGTAGAGCTTGTAGTAGGGGATATTGCAGATGCTACACTTGTAGATGAACTTGCAAGCAAGGTAGATGCCATTGTCCATTATGCAGCAGAAAGTCATAATGACAATTCACTTAAAAGTCAAGATGAATTTATCCATACGAACTTTATTGGAACTTACACATTGATTCAAGCGGCACGTAAATATGACTTGCGTTTCCACCATGTTTCAACAGATGAGGTGTATGGCGATTTGCCTTATCGTGAAGATTTGCCAGGGCATGGTGAGGGTGAGGGGGAAAAATTTACCGACAAAACACCTTACAATCCAAGCAGTCCGTATTCTTCTACGAAAGCAGCGAGTGATTTAATTGTGCGTGCTTGGGTGCGTTCATTTGGACTGAAGGCAACTATTTCAAATTGTTCAAATAACTACGGCCCTTATCAGCATATTGAAAAATTTATTCCACGTCAGATTACCAATATTTTAAGTGGTATTCGTCCGAAACTTTATGGTGACGGAAAAAATGTGCGTGACTGGATTCACACGGAAGATCATTCAAGTGGTGTTTGGACGATTTTAACAAAAGGAAAAATCGGTGAAACGTATTTGATTGGGGCAGACGGTGAGAAAAACAACAAAGAAGTGCTTGAGCTTATCCTTGCAGAAATGGGACAAACGGCAGATGCTTATGACCACGTAACCGATAGAGCAGGTCATGACTTACGCTATGCGATTGACAACACCAAACTTCGCACAGAACTTGGTTGGTCACCTGTTCATACCGATTTTGAAAGTGGGATAAAAGACACAATCAAATGGTATACAGAACATGAAAATTGGTGGAAAGCAGAAAAAGCCGCTGTTGAGGCAAACTATGCGAAAACGCAAGAGGTTTTGAAAAAATAAAAGCGAGAATTTCTCGCTTTTTTAAAGCCCCCTTAAAGTAGCGAAAGGAAGAGAAGAATGATTTTAATTACAGGAGCAAACGGTCAGCTTGGTACAGAAATTCGTCATTTATTAGATGAGCGAAAAATAGAATATGTTGGCACAGATGTGGCTGAAATGGATATTACGTCTATTGAAAGTGTCGAAAAGAAGTTTGAAGAAGTCACACCAGAGATTGTTTTCCACGTGGCTGCTTATACCGCAGTGGATAAAGCAGAAGATGAGGGAAAAGAGTTAGATTATCAGATCAATGTAGTGGGTACGCAAAACATTGCCAAAACTGCTGAAAAATATGGAGCAAAATTGATTTATATCTCCACAGATTACGTGTTTGATGGCACAAAAATTGGCGAAGAATATTTCCCAGAAGATACTTGCAATCCACAAAGTGAATATGGACGCACCAAACGTTTAGGTGAAGAGGCTGTTCTAGCATTTTCAAGCAAATCTTATATTGTTCGTACAAGTTGGGTGTTTGGGAATTTTGGACATAATTTTGTCTTTACCATGCAAAAATTAGCCGAAACACACCCTGTGTTAACAGTGGTCAACGACCAAACAGGTCGTCCAACATGGACGCGGACACTTGCGGAGTTTTTAGTTCATTTAATTGAAAACGAAGAAAAAGCACCTTTTGGTATTTATCACTTGAGCAATGACAATATCGCAACATGGTATGATTTTGCAAAAGAGATTTTAAAAGATAAAGAGGTGGAAGTAAAACCTGTAACAAGTGCAGAATTTCCACAAAAAGCAAAACGCCCAGAATACTCTGTGATGAGTCTAGCAAAAGCAAAAGCAACAGGATTTGTGATTCCAACATGGCAAGAGGCTTTGGAGAAGATGTTGGAGCAGGGGAAGAAATAGTGTGAATAGGAAAAGTGAGACGGTTTTGGTCTTGCTTTTTTTTGTATTCAGAATAACAACATCGCGTATAACTTGGCAATTTTTGAATTTCCTAGTATTATTAATATTGAAACCAATTTTTTAGAGGTAACCTTAATATATTGATTTAAGTTCAGAATTTGATGAATTCATGATTTTTAGAGAGAATCCAGACATTTTCAACTTGAATTGGTATGAAATGAATGAAAGCGAGGATAGATGATGAAGAGGAAGTTATTACTTTCTACGGTAGTTGGTGTAGGTCTTCTTTGTGGAACACAGTTGGCAAATGCGAATGCGATTAATGATTATATAGTAAAGAAAGGTTTTCAGCCTGTTGCGGAAAAGAAAAATGTTCAGTTGCCAAAAGAGGGCTATAAATACAATTATGCTGCGGGGTATGGCAAACCAGAATTTGTCATTATTCATGAAACAGCAAATTCGACAAGCACGATTAATGGTGAAATCAACTATATGTTGAACAATTGGTCAAATGCGTTTGTGCATGAATTTGTTGACGATAACAATATGATTAATATTGCCAATACGGATTATTTGTCATGGGGTGCAGGTCCTGTCGGGAATAGATATGGCGTGCAGGTGGAACAAGTGCGAGTGCATAGTAAAGATGCGTTTGCCAAAGAATTAAACAATTTAGCCAAATGGACGAGTAATCAGTTGATTGCCTTTAATTTAGGTTCAGCAGTTGGACCGGGGAATAAAGGGGTAAACTTGTATGCAGGAAAAGCAACGGTGATTTCTCACGCAGACGTCAGCAGTTTACTTGGTGGAACAAATCATGGTGATCCAATTGGATATTGGAATACAAGTGCAAAATCTTGGTTTGGCACGACTTATACAATGGATGATTTTCGTGCGTTGGTGAATCGGTATTATAATCGGGATAAGTTGAAGAATGGGGATTTTATTAAAGGGAAGTATACGGCGACTGTTTATTTATACTTAAATAATAGTAAAATTCCACTGTCTAGCTGGAACCAAGTCGGTGGACCGAAACCTGTTAAGGAAGTGTCGGAGGCTTACGTAAATAGTATCTCAAATAATATTTCAAATGGTACGTTCATCCGAGAATATGGCAGTACAGGTACGGTTTATCAAGTAGTTGGCGGTGTAAAGATTCCGCTATCTAACTGGAGTCAAGTAGGTGGACAAAAGCCATATATAGACGTTCCGAGAGGAAGTATTGATAAATTACCAACCACGACTGACAAAATCGCCAATGGCACGTTCATTCGAGAATATGGCAGTACAGGCACGGTTTATCAAGTAGTAGGCGGAGTAAAAATCCCGCTATCCAACTGGAACCAAGTAGGTGGTCAAAAACCAACAACAGATGTAGCCAAGGGAAGTATTAGTAAATTGCCAACCACGACTGACAAAATCGCCAACGGTACGTTCATTCGAGAATATGGCAGTACAGGCACGGTTTATCAAGTAGTAGGCGGAGTAAAAATCCCGCTATCCAACTGGAACCAAGTAGGTGGTCAGAAACCAACAACAGATGTTGCCAAGGGAAGTATTAGTAAATTACCAACCACGACTGACAAAATCGCCAATGGTACATTCATTCGAGAATACGGCAGTACAGGCACGGTTTATCAAGTAGTAGGCGGAGTAAAAATCCCATTATCCAATTGGAATCAAGTAGGAGGTCAAAAACCAACAACAGATGTTGCCAAGGGAAGTATAAATAATTTACCAACCACAACTGACAAAATCGCCAATGGTACGTTCATTCGAGAATACGGCAGTACAGGTACGGTTTATCAAGTAGTAGGTGGAGTAAAAATTCCGCTATCTAATTGGAATCAAGTAGGTGGTCAAAAACCAACAACAGATGTTGCAAAAGGTGTGATTGCCATAATGTCAACAACAGCGGATAAAATGCGAGATAATACGTTTGTAAGAGAGTACGGCAAAGCAGTGCCATTTTACCTTATCAAAGCTGGGAAAAAACACCCGTTTTCATCATGGAACCAAGTAGGCGGTCAAAAAGCATTTACGGACATCCCAGTAGGTGTGCTAAGAAACTTGCCAATAGGTCAAATTTCACCACCAGCTACTCAACCTACTCTAAACCTAGAAGGTGTCGGTTCAACTCAGCAAGCGTGGATAAAATCTTTTGCACCGCAAGCTGCGACGTTGGCGAAGAAAAATGACATTTTCCCTTCCATTATGTTGGCTCAAGCGACATTAGAGAGCGGTTGGGGGCAAAGTGAGTTGGCGAAAAATGCGAATAACTTCTTTGGCATAAAAGCAGCGGGAGATCCTAAGTGGACAGGTGCGGTTTACGGAGTGAAAACAGCAGAAGTTGCAGATAGGGATAAGACGATCACGAACTGGGAAGGCAAACAGCAGTCTGTGAAAAAAGGCGAAACCTATTATATTCGAGCAGACTTTAGGAAATTTGGTAGTGTTAGCGATGGGCAACAAGGTTACATCTCGAAAATGGGTGTAGCACGTTATGCAAAAGTGAAAAGAAGTCAATCTAAAACATACCAAAATGCAGCGAAAGAATTGGTCAACGCAGGATACGCAACAGACCCAGCTTATGCGAAAAAATTAGTTGACGTAATTGAAAAATATAAGTTCTATATTTACGATTAAAATAAATAATGGAAGCGAGGTTAGGCAAGACTCTGAATGAAGCATTAACACTTAGAGTAGTGTGCTGACCTCGTTTTCCTATAATGTGGAGGTTGCTGATGAAAAAAAGAAGTGTAATAATCATAGTGGTTGCTCTGTTTATCGTGGTGGCAGGTGTAGCTTTCGCTCTTGGCAATAAGAAAAACTCTACTTCTCAAAACAAACCAGAAACAAGTGTTACGACTTCCTCGAAAAAAAGTGAGGATAGTAGTACGGAGATAAAAAATGAAGAAAGTAACTCGTCTAAGGAGAGTGAAAAAACTTCAACAAGTGAAACTTTTGAGCCGAACAAAGAGCAAAAAGAAGACGAAAAAAATGTAGCCAAATTTGGTTCGGAGAGAATCAGTCAAGCACGAGAAGAGTTGCAAGCTGCTAATTTTCCAGTGGAGGCGATGAGCGATGCAGATATTGCGAAGTATCTTTTAACAGCTGAAACGACAGGGAAAAGTTTGTCCGATGTTGTGGCGGAGGCGATGAAACCGCAGACTGCTACATCAGAAGATGACAAAAAAGAAATTGAAATCGCAAGATACGATTTGCAAGGTGCTGGGATTGACGATAAAAAATATACAGATGAGCAAATAAGAGCGTTTATCCAAGAAGCGAAGAAAGAAAATAAAACTATTGTAGATGTTGTGAAAAAATAAAATAAGAATCGCATGAGATGAAGGTGTAAAAATCATTTCATGCGGTTTTTCACTCAAAAATGCCCATTCTTGAAAAAAAAGCCTAAATCAGTTATATTTAGAAGGTGTATGAATTGTAATGAAAATGAAACATGGTGCTTAAAAAATGTTTTAGAGTTACCTAGTTATGAGGAATTATAAGTAAATGGAAAAGAATAGACTCACACATTCTCGGTATATATCGGGGTTTGACGGAATACGGACGATTGCTGTTATTGGCGTTATTTTGTATCATTTGCTACCTAACGTTATGCGTGGTGGTTATTTAGGGGTATCCGTTTTCTTTGTCGTTTCAGGTTATTTGATTACGGATTTGTTGCGGATAGAGCTTTTGGAAACGAAAAAAATTCATATTTTTGCGTTTTACTCTCGGCGAATGAAACGTTTGTATCCAGCTCTTGTGGCGATGCTTGTGGTAACGAGTGCGTATATTCGTCTGTTTCAAAGTGATTTATTGGGTAATTTAAGAGGGGTCGTTCTCTCCAGTTTAAGTTATTTGAACAACTGGTGGCAAATTTCAGAAGGCTCGAGCTATTTCGCTCAGTTCGGCAATCCATCTCCGTTTACGCATATTTGGAGCTTGGCGGTAGAAGGGCAATATTATTTCGTTTGGCCAATTGTTTTTCTTTTGTTGATAAAAATTTTGCATAAAAATAATCGGGTATTTTTGACGTTGATGTTTTTAGCGATTGTTTCGTTTTCGCTAATGGCGATTTTGTTCAAATCTCAACAAGACCCCACACGTGTGTATTATGGAACAGACACTCGACTTTTTAGTATTTTAATGGGTTCAGCTTTAGCGTTTGTCTGGCCAAGTTGGCATTTGAAAGAAGAAGTCGGGAAAGCTCAACGCTCCGTTTTAAACAAAACAGGAATGATTTCATTGTTGATTTTACTTGCAAGTTTTGTTTTCATGGATGACCAAGCGAGTTTTACATATCGTGGTGGAATGTTGCTTGTAAGTTTCGCCTCCATGCTTTTTGTCGCAACTGTTGCTCATCCGGGTTCTATTTGGAGTAAAATTTTGTCCAATCCTGTGATGAGTTATATCGGAAAACGCAGTTATGGTATTTACTTGTGGCAATTTCCAGTGATGATTTTCTTTGAGGCAAGAGTGAAAAAAAGTGCAAGCCAATCAACTGTCTATCTTTTACTCGAACTACTATTTATTTTAGTGATAAGTGAGATCAGTTATCGTGTGATTGAAATTCCGCTGAAAAATTTTCAATATAAAAGCATTTTCAGCAAGGTCAAAGAATGGTTGACAACTCCTTTTTTCACAAAAGAAAAAATTGTAGTTTCTCTTTCGTTTGCACTGTGCGTAGTGGCAACTGTTGCTTTTGTTACAGCACCAAATAATACGTTGACCGCTGACCAGCAAAAATTGCAAAAGAAAATCGAAGAAAATGCGAAAAAACTCAAAGAACAAAAGGCGACGACGAGTAGCACAACTCAAAATGCGACAAGTCAAACGAGCGAAGTCAAAGAGGGAGAAGTGCTTGATATGCGAAAAGGTTTGACAGATGAACAACTTCTCGCTGCAAGTAAACTTGCAATCACAGGTTTTGGCGATTCCGTTATGCTTGACGCTGCACCGCAACTTCAAGAGTTATTTCCTCTGATAAATATTGATGCAAACGTCGGTAGACAGCTGTATGACAGTGGTGAAGATTTGGAAACCCTCAAGAACGAAGGAAAACTTGCCAATACCGTGCTAGTTTCTCTTGGAACGAACGGTTCATGGACGGACGTGCAATTTGAGGAATTTATGAAAATAATGGGCGAAAATCGTCAAATTTATTGGCTAAATGTGCACGTTCCAACAAGAGAGTGGCAAACAACGGTCAATAAGAGTTTGAACGAAATGAAAAGTAAATACAAAAATCTCCACATCATTGATTGGTACGGCGAAAGCAAGAGTCATAAAGATTGGTTTTATGATGACAATGTTCACCCAAATGAAACAGGCTTGCCATATTATGCCAATTTGGTAGCAAGGAAATTGTTGAACAAAGAAGTTGTTGCGGAAACGATGAAATAAGAGGGTGGAAAATGAAATTAACGGTCGGATTTCAACAGGCAATCACTATCATGGCACTGATTGCCTCCCAAAAAAATGGGGCAGGGCTTAATATTCGTATCATTGCCAAACAAATGAAAATCAATGAAAGCTATTTGCGTAAGTTGGCAAGAAAGTTAGTGACCGCAGATTTGCTCACTTCTTCTAAAAGTCGTTTTTCTGGCTATACGTTAAAAAGTGATCCAAAAGAAATTACGCTTTTAGATGTATTTAATGCAATTGAAGGTGAGGATAGCTTTTTAGAACACACAGGTATTATCACACAAACGTTTAACGGAGTCGAAGAAGTTCACGTAGCTCAAAAAATGAACGAGGTACTTCACGTTTTAGATACCGCAGAAACGCTCTATCGAAAGGAATTATCAAGTTATACGTTAGATAGTTTGCTTGAAACCGCAAATAACGGAGTGGTGCATGAGATTGATTGGATTTTGAGAAATGGGGAAGGGTAGCCTTCCTTTTTTTTTGATTTAAAGCGAAAGCCATTTTTAAGGGCACGTTTAAAAACTCCGCTTACTATTTGCCTGTCTTGAGAAAAAACTAATAAAGAAAGTAAAGTGTCATTTCAAGATAATGTTAAATACTTGAAGTCTTCAACAAGTATTCCGTGCTTATTGAGGATTTTTTGCGTCGATTTTTATTGGAAATGTTGTCATTTTGATTGGTAGGGAGATAGCAAACGTGCTATAATTGAGTTAGCAAATGAGATATAATTT
This sequence comes from Pilibacter termitis, assembly GCF_900167335.1. Taxonomy (GTDB): domain Bacteria; phylum Bacillota; class Bacilli; order Lactobacillales; family Streptococcaceae; genus Pilibacter; species Pilibacter termitis. Next base: position 32,693 of record NZ_FUXI01000019.1, on the reverse strand, counting down.
TTGATTGGAGAATTGAATGAATTGAGTTATGAGATAGAGTTTTATGAAGACAAGGACGGTCACAAGGAAATAGAAGAGTTCCTGCTGCAACTTGAGAAAAGTAACCAAAAGAATGACAAATCCTTGTTGAAGAAGATTGTTCATCAGTTCAATATGCTAGAGCTGCTTGGAAACAGATTAAATGAACCACAGGCAAAATTTCTAAAAGGCTATCGGCACCCAATTATGGAATTACGCCCGATGCCTGAGCGTTTTTTCTACGCATCTTGGCAAGATAATAAAATTGTCATGTTGCATCACTACACGAAGAGACAAAATAAGACAGATCCTAAAGAAGTTGAAAAAGCCTTAAAAAGGCTGGACGATTGGTACGATCGGAAAGGAAGATAACAATGACTACATGGAAAACATTCAAAAAGACAATTACTTCAATTTCAGAAGAAGACATGACAATCATTGATACGCTGAGTTACTTACAAGCTGAAAGAATTCGTCAAGGAATCAGTCAGCATGAATTAGCTGAAAGAATCGGGATGAAACAACCACAATTAGCAAAAATCGAACGGCTTGAATCTATGCCGTCCTTAAAGACTTTAAACCGCTATGCGGAAGGGCTAGGACTAGAAATTCGAGTTCAAGTTGTACCAAAAGTTAGATTTGCTTAGGTATCATGGATGCTATAATTAAGTCAACTAAGACACGTATTTATAGTCAGATATAACACGTCTGGAAAGGGAAAGTAGTAGATATGGGTGATATTACAAAAATTAAAGACGTTCCTTCGACGGTTACAATTGCCATTGAATCAATAAGGAGGTTTTCAAAATATCTTGTGATTCCTACGGCAGTCACAACATTCTTACCCGATAATTGGTTGGCACATATGAGGTTGTTATCCATCAAAGGATCGCCAATCGGTATCTGGATTTCAGTAATCTTTTGGGTTAGTCTATCTATTGTTGTGATCGATTTGTTGCAGCGAGTGATTGAGATGATTAGTTCAACAATGAATTGTCTAAAAAATACCCAGAGGATTATATCTTTTTATTAGCTGATAATGCATTTTGGTACAAATCAAAAGAACTGAATTTACCTAAAAACATTGAAATATTGTTTATTCCGCCTTATACACCTGAAATGAATCCAATTGAGCAGATATGGAAAGAAATCAGAAAAAGAGGGTTCTTTAATGTGTTCTTCCTTAAAAAGAATAAAAAACATTAAGAATCTTTATATTTTCAAGGTTTCTTAGCTTTTTTGGGTGGTGGGAACTGTAAAAGTCGGGTGTTATAATGTTTTAGAAAAAACGCTCAGGAAGGAAATATCAAACTCCCGCGAACTCAAAAGAAATTTATCTTTTAGAGCAAAATGGAAAAGAATTTTTTCTTGAATATGATATAATGAGGATAATATACATAGACAATTGAATTAGGAGGAGAGTGCTATCAAAGTTGGACATGATATGGAAGAAATTCCACGTATTCAAAAGATTTTGGAACGTAAACCGCAATTTGCAGCACGTATATTGACCGCACGTGAATTGGAAAAATTTCACAGTTATACAGGTAGAAGACAAGCTGAATTTTTGGCAGGTCGTTATACCGCAAAAGAGGCGTTTAGCAAAGCGTTTGGCACAGGGATTGGTAAAATTAGTTTTCAAGATATTGAGGTGCTAAATGATGAATATGGTGTCCCGCAGATTACGAAGTCTCCTTATACAAAAGGTGAGCAACAAGTTTCGATTACACATACTAAGCACAATGCGAGTGCAGTGGTTATTTTGATGTAAGATGAAGTATTAAGGAAAAAGTCAACAATTCGGAAAAGAGATGAACAAATGATTCCAAGTAGACACAGACCGACCCAAGCAATCATTAGTGAAAAAGCAATTTCACACAATATCCAAACAGAAGTAAGAAAACTCGATGAGAAAACAGAATTATTTGCCGTAGTAAAAGCAAACGCCTACGGTCATGGAGCGATAAGAGTAGCAGAAATAGCGTTGAATGCTGGAGCTACTGGATTTTGTGTCGCCACTTTAGATGAGGCATTAGAATTAAGAGAAAATGGATTTACAGAGCAAGTGATTTTGGTGTTAGCACCTATCCCAGTGGAATATCTTTCGCTGGCAAGTCAGCATGATATTTCTTTGACAATCGCCAGCCTTGAATGGTGGGAAAAGGCGAAGAAGATAGAATGTTTCCAATCGGTTCGTTTACATATTAAAATAGATACAGGTATGGGCAGAATTGGTTTTCGTCAAATGGAAGAAGTTTTAAAAGCGGTAGAGGAAATCGAAAAACATCCTTTATTTGAGTGGGAAGGTATTTTTACCCACTTTGCAACGGCGGACTCAAAAAATGACAACTATTATCAAATGCAGAGCGAACGCTTTTCAAAGGTGATGACACACCTAAAGCAAAAGCCACGCTATATCCACGTCAGTAATACAGCTAGTGCTTTCTGGCACGAAGAACATTTTGGTAATATGATTCGCTTTGGTGTGGGAATCTATGGTTTAAATCCAAGTGGTACAGAGATAGAAGATAGTTATCCATTACTACCTGCACTTCGTCTTGAAAGTGAGTTAATCCATGTGAAGTTGCTTAACTCAGGGGAGTCGATAGGTTATGGTTCTACTTATACGACAAAAGAAAAGGAATGGATTGGGACTGTTCCAATTGGTTACGCAGACGGCTGGGTGAGAGGATTGCAAGGGTTTCACGTGTTAGTGGACGGTGTGAAATGTGAGATTGTCGGTAGAATTTGTATGGATCAGCTGATGATTCGTTTGCCAGAAAGTAAAAAAATTGGCACGAAAGTAACACTTGTTGGAAGAAATGGCGATGAAGAGATTACTTTGCAAGAAGTAGCAGACTATCTGGGGACAATTCACTATGAAGTTGCGTGCCAAATTAGCTGCCGTGTGCCTAGAGACTATGAATAATGGTCAAAAAATCGAAAATAATTTTGCATTTGGATTGGCGAAGAAATAATGGAAGAAAAAATGCTGGTTACGATTGCAAATAAAATATATTTCCATTACAATGGAACGAGGAGGTGAATAGAAATGAATATTAGAAGGGGTGATATATTTTTTGCTGATTTGTCACCAGTAGTTGGTAGTGAACAAGGTGGCACAAGACCTGTTTTGATTGTGCAAAATGATATGGGCAATCATTTTTCGCCCACAGTGATTGTTGCGGCAGTTACCGCAAAGTTATCCAAAGCGAAATTGCCGACACATATTGCCATTCAAGCGAAAGATACGGGAATAGGGCGAGATTCTGTCATATTGTTAGAGCAAATTCGTACGATAGATAAAAGCAGATTAAAGGAAAAAGTATGCACCGTTAGTGAAGAGACAATGTTAGCCGTCAATAAGGCATTGACGATTAGTGTTGGATTGCAAGGAAATGATTCAAAGTAAGTACATATTGTAAGACTTTTCACTCTTTATTTTTGGAAATTAGGAAAATCAAGGAATGTGAGAAGGATTTCGTACAGATAATCTGTTTGCGACAAGTAAGCAGATTTTTTTGTGGTTAGCAAACAGTCGTTTTCTGAAATATTGAGATTTTATGGAATTTTCTAGTCAAATCAATGATAAATACGAATGAAGTAGAGAAAAACAACGAAAATCGCTAGATTTGAATTGTTAAAAAGGGAGGAATTATTTAGAATAGAATTATAAAGAAAAGCGGAGAAGTGCGTTTTGAAGTCTGTGGCAGTGAGCCACGTCGTTCATTCACTTGAAACGAAGTTTCAAGCGACGTTGCGAACAGCCACCAGACTTCAGCACTTCGTAGCTAGACATAGAAAAGCGGAGAGGGGTGTTTAGGAGTTTGTCGTAGTGAGCCACAGCATTTATTTACTGGAAACGAAGTTTCCAGTGCTGTTGCGAACAGCGACCCAACTCCTGCCCCTCGTAGCTAGACAAGAAAAGCGGAGAGGGGCGTTCAGGAGTTTGTCGTAGTGAGCCACAGCATTTATTTACTGGAAACGAAGTTTCCAGTGCTGTTGCGAACAGCGACCCAACTCCTGCCCCTCGTAGCTAGACAAAAAAGCGGAGAAGTGCGTTTTGAAGTCTGCGGCAGTGAGCCACGTTGTTCCTGCACTTCGTAGCTAAAAAAGTTTGAGGAGACTGATGAAGAAAAACGGAAAACCAGCAATTTAGGATAAGTGTGAGTTTTTAGAGGTGTCCTTAAAGTAGTTATGTCGTGGCAAGAGAATTAGTTAAGGGCTCCTCTAAAAACTCCGCTTAAGACTAAATTAGCTAGTTTTTCGATTTTCGAGAAAATCGACGAAAGCTATGTGGTTCATAGGTTGAGGAGATTGACAAAGAAAATCGGAAAACTAGCAATTTAGGATAAGTGCGAGTTTTTAGAGGTGCCCTTAAACAAATGGGGGTGTTTGACTGATAGAAAAGGGGTGATTAGTATGCTTACTATTTATACAGCATCAAGTAGTGCAAGTTGTCGCAAGGCACTCGCTTGGCTTGATGAGCATAAAATTCCATATCGAGAGCGGAATTTGACACAAGAAAGCATTACGTTAGAGGAGTTAAGAGGAATTTTGATGATGACGGAAACTGGCACAAATGAGATTATTTCTAAAAGGTGTGAAGCCTACAAATTGCTGACGACTTCTCTTGATGATTTGTCTTTGAATGAATTGTACGAACTAATAAAAACGCATCCAACGCTTTTGCGTAGACCGATTTTGCTTGATGAAAAACGCCTGCAAATAGGGTTCAATGATGACGATATTCGCCGATTTATTCCACGTGCAATTAGACGGCTTGAAATGATTGAGGCACGCATGAAATCTGGTTTATAATTTTTTAGAGGTGCCGTAAGTTTGTAAATTCGTAAATTCCCTATATATAAGTGACTCTTCTTTCATTTTCATGAAAAAATGTTATAATAGACGAAAGACAAGATTTCCTTGAGTGGAGGTGAGTGCAATGGAGATGGAAAGAGTCAATGATAATACCATTCGTGTTACAATTTTTCCAGATGATTTGGCAAGACGTGGAGTAAATTTTCTTGATATGATGGGCAATCAAGAAAAAATAGAGGACTTTTTCTTTAGTGTGATTGATGAGGTTGGGGCACGTGACCAGTTTCAAGGAAGTGAAATGCTTAGTTTTCAAGTGATTCCACGACCAAATGCACTCGAGTTGCTTATTTCAAATGGGGATATTTCTCCGATAGATGCGATTCGAGAAAGTATGAAGAAAAACGGATCTGTTATCGAGCCGTTGCAAAATGAAGTGGACAGTTTAATTGGTGATATTTTGAGTTCAGAAGAAGACATTGACGAAATGGATGAACTTGTGCTTTCTTTTGATGATTTTGAGGAAGTAATTGCTCTTGCCAAACAAATTGACGCTCCAGATGTTTTTTCTTCGCTTTATAAGCTAGAAGATTTGTATTATCTTGTTGCGTGGATGGATGTAGACGATATAAGTGTTGAGGAATCAGAAAGTGTGTTGAGTGTTCTCCTAGAGTATGGAGAAGAAGCGGAAGTTACAGGTGATTATTTACACGAACACGCTAATTTACTCATGAAGAAAACTGCACTAGAGCAGTTGAGAGAATTTTTTAGCAAATGAAGCCTCTGTTTTTAAGGGGCTTTTTTCTTAGTTGTTTTTTTGGGAAAGAGTGAATGTATAAAAAGGAAATTGATTTGTTTCTTTCTTTTATTTTGATAGGTTTTTTAGGTGGAAAGAGAATAGAATAACAAATAAAAAATTAGACCAAAATGAGAGTTGACAAGAGGTGTCAGAAAAATTTATACTATTCTTCGGTTGAAAAGTAAACTTTAATTTAGCCTAATGAAAAGGAACGGTGTTATATAAGGGTCGCATTGGAATTTTCAGAAAGATTATGAATCTATGAAAATATTTCTTGCTTTTTCTTTACCAAATCTTTATACTAAATAAATAACGGCTTTAAAATATTTTTAAGCTAAAGGGTACCTCTAAAAACTCCGCTTAAGACTAAATTCGCTAGTTTTTCTTGTTTTCTAGGAAATCGACGAAAACTATGTGGTTCATAGAAAAGCGAAGAAGTGCGTTAAGGAGTTTGCAACAGTGAGCCACAACGTTTATTTACTCAAAACGTAAGTTTTGAGCGTTGTTGCGAACAGTTGCCAAACTCCTGCACTTCGTAGCTAGACATAGAAAAGCGAAGAGGGGCGTTCAGGAGTTTGTTGCAGTGAGCCATGCCATTTACTTGCCTGAAGCAGAGCTTCAGGTGGCATTGCGAACAGCGACCAAACTCCTGCCCCTCGTAGCTAGACAAGGTTGAGGAGATTGACAAAGAAAATCGGAAAACTAGCAATTTAGGATAAGTGCGAGTTTTTAGAGGTGCCCTACAAATATGTTTTTGGAAGGGAGTAAGTTTATGCCAGAAGATAAGCAAATACTGGAAGTGCAAAACTTACATTTAGGTTTCAGAATCAAGGACGACTATTATGATGCAGTGGATGACGTGAGCTTTACGCTTGAAAAAAATGAAATCCTTGCGATAGTTGGCGAAAGTGGATGTGGGAAGTCAACACTTGCCACAGCGATTATGGGGTTGCACGATCCATTACATAGTCGTGTAAGCGGGCATATTTTATTTGACAATCAGGATTTAACACAGTTAAACGAAACGTTGTATAACAACATTCGTGGGAATAAAATTGGGATGATTTTCCAAGATCCGTTGTCAGCATTAAATCCGCTTATGCGTATTAGTGATCAAATTAGCGAGAGCTTGAGCTACCACAGGAAAGAGTTAACAAAAGAACAGCGTTATGATCGTGCGATTGAGTTATTAGAACAAGTGGGGATTCCAAATCCTGCACGTGTGGCACGACAATACCCTCACGAGCTTTCTGGAGGAATGCGTCAGCGTGTGATTATTGCGATTGCGATTGCTGCTAAGCCGTCGATTATTATTGCAGATGAGCCGACAACAGCTCTTGATGTGACAATTCAAGCACAGATTTTGGATTTATTGCGTGAATTGCAAAAAGAAACAGGGGCAGCGATTATTCTGATTACGCACGACCTTGGTGTAGTGGCGGAGACTGCTGACAAAGTAGGAGTAATGTATGCAGGACAGTTTGTAGAATACGCGACAGTAGAACAACTATTCAACAATCCAAAACATCCATACACTCGTTCTTTGCTAAACTCTATTCCGCAAGAGGACTCTGAGCAAGAGGAACTGCACGTTATCGAGGGAATCGTGCCAAGTCTGAAAAATCTTCCGAGAAAAGGTTGTCGCTTTGCACCACGTATTACGTGGATTGATGAGAGCGAACATGAGGAAGACCCACAACTGCACGAAGTAGAAGAAAATCACTTTGTTAGGTGTACTTGCTACAAACATTTCCATTTCAAAGACGCTGACGTGGAAGAGTTGGAACATCGCAAAGAAATTGCAAAAGAATTGGCGAAGGAGGAAGTGTAGTGAGCGAATTATTACGCATTGAAGATTTGAAAATACACTATCCAATTCGTAGCGGTTTTTTCAATCGTGTGACGGATTATGTGTACGCAGTTGATGGTGTAGATTTCGTCATTGAAAAGGGGAAAACATACGGACTTGTAGGGGAGTCTGGAAGTGGAAAGTCAACCATAGGGAAAGCAATTGTCGGACTGGAGAAAACGACAAGCGGAAAAATCACGTATGAAGGGCAAGATGTAACGAAAAAATCTGTTCGCAGACACTTGAACTACAACAAAGACGTGCAAATGATTTTTCAGGATTCCATGAGTAGTCTCAATCCGAAAAAGAGAATCGTTGACGTGATTGCTGAGCCTATTCGCAATTTTGAGCGTTTAAGCGACCAAGAAGAAAAGCAAAAAGTACGCAAACTCTTGGATATTGTAGGTATGCCAGATGATGCACTTTACAAATATCCACATGAATTTTCTGGCGGACAACGTCAGCGTATTGGTGTGGCACGTGCAGTAGCGACCAATCCAAAATTAATCGTTGCAGATGAACCAGTTTCAGCACTCGATTTGTCTGTTCAAGCACAAGTGTTGAACTTTATGAAACAAATCCAAGAAGAATTTGGCTTGAGCTATTTATTCATTTCACACGACTTAGGTGTGGTGAAACATATGTGTGACAACATTGCCATTATGTATAAAGGACGTTTTGTTGAAATCGGAACACGTGAGGACATTTATTTGCGACCGCAACATATTTACACGAAACGATTGCTTTCTGCAATTCCTCGTATTGATGTTGCCAATCGTGACAAACACATGGACAATCGTCGTAAAGTTGAAAAAGAATACCAAGAAAGTCAAGGCGATTATTATGACTCAAACGGTCGTGTATTTGACCTGAGTAGTCTAAGTCCAACACACCAAGTAGCATTGAAAAGGGGTGGAGCATAATGTGGAAAACAATTTTACGTCGTGTTGTGTTGATGATTCCTCAGATTGTGATTTTGAGTATTCTCGTCTTTATATTGGCAAAATTAATGCCGGGAGATCCGTTTGCAGGGAATTTCAATCCGAACGTAACACCAGAAATTCTCGCAGAATTAAAGGAAAAAGCAGGGTTGAATGACCCTTGGCCAACGCAATACGCTCGCTGGATAACCAATATTTTCCATGGAGATTTAGGGCGTTCGTTTATCTACAAGCTAGATGTTACAACGATTCTAGGGCAACGTATTCCAAATACGATTTCTCTTTCTCTGCTGACTTCGATTATCACCTATCTCATTGCTTTGCCGTTAGGGATGTTGGCAGGGCGATACGAAGATAGCTGGTTGGATAGAATCATTGGCGTTTACTCTTATTTGACGTTTGCAATTCCTGTATTTATCTTTGGTTTGCTTATGCTCTTCTTATTTGGGTATAAATTGCAATGGTTCCCGACAGGAGGCTCAGTAGATATTGGGGTAGCAGCAGGATTCCCAACGATTCTCAATAAGTTCTATCATTTATTGTTACCTGCACTTACGCAAGCGATTCTTGCTACCGCAGTAACCATTCAGTATTTGAGAACTTCCGTGATTGATTCTAAAAAATTAGACTTTGTCCGTACCGCACGCAGTAAAGGAGTGCCGTCGAATAAAGTTTACACACGTCATATTTTTAGAAATGCCTCACTACCTATTGCCTCAACACTAGGTTTTGAAATTTCTTCGTTAATTGCAGGTTCTGTCATTATTGAGAATATTTTTGGTTTCCCGGGTATTGGGCAACTCTTTATTTCTTCAATAGGTCAAAGGGACTACGCGGTGATTACGGCACTTATCTTAATCTTAGGTATCGTAACACTTGTCGGAATGCTTATTAGTGACATTGTCATGAGCATTGTAGACCCTAGAATTAGAATACAATAAACGGAGGAGAGCTATGAGTAAGAAAATAAAAAAAGCAAGCAACTCCTCACAAACTGAGGAGCAAACAGAAGTTTCACAACCGCCAATGGGCTTTAAAATGATTTGGCGTGAATTTACAAAAGATAAATTTGCAATGGGTTCACTTATTTTGCTTGTTTTACTATTAGTTGGGATTTTTGTTGGTGCGATGATGTTCAACCAAGAGTCTGTTACCACTGTAAGTATCTTTGACAAATACGCACCACCCGGAGCGGAAAAATCAGAGTTTGCAGGGGAAACATTTCTGCTTGGTGCAGATGAGGGCGGTCGAGATGTCCTTGGTCTTTTGCTTATTGGTGCGAGAAATTCCATTATGATTGGTTTTGCGATTACGATTACCACTTCGCTTATCGGATTGTTTGTCGGGATTGTCTCAGGATATTTTGGCGGACTCGTAGATACCATTTTAATGCGAATTGTTGATTTCGTGCTGATTTTGCCGATTACCATGATTATTATTGTACTTGTATCGGTGATTCCAGATTACAATCCAGTGACGTTTGTCGGGGTTTTGAGTCTCTTTTACTGGGTTGGGAAAGCACGGCTTTTCCGTAGCGTTACGCTTTCTGAAGTGCGGCGAGATTACGTTAGTGCAAGTAAGATTATGGGGACAAGCACGATGAAAATCATTTTCCGTGAAGTCACACCAAACTTGAGTTCGCTTATTATTACCAACTTAACCATGAATTTCGCAGGAAATATCGGGATTGAGACAACCTTGACGTATTTAGGTTTTGGATTGCCACCGAAATTCCCGTCTCTTGGAACGTTGATTGCCTATGCGGCAGACGGAACCGTATTGCAAGAGTATCTTTGGGTATGGCTACCTGCATCAATACTTATCGTAGTAATGATGCTTAGCATAAATTACGTTGGAAATGCAATCAAGCGTAGTGCTGATGCACGCCAACGTCTTGGATAATTTATCCAACATTCGACTATCATTCTTCGGATGAACAAACTATTTAGTTAAAGGAGGAAAAAATGAATGAATAAGAAAGTTGTTACCCTACTGTCTGTTATGGCAGTGTCTACCTTAGCACTTAGTGCTTGTGGAGGTGGATCGAGCAAAAAAACGGCAAAGGATACGCCAAAAGAAGAGTTAAAATTGCCACACGCTGTGAGCAATAAGGACAAAGCAATTGAAGGTGGAACACTTGATATTGCAGTAGTAAATGATGCACCATTCCAAGGATTGTTCTCGCCAGCGTTCAATAGCGATAACTATGACTATTGCTACGCACAACCAACAGGATTTGGTTCTCTGTTTTCAATTGATGAAAACTTTAAACTTACCAATGACGGTGTAGCTAGTTTTAAATATGACAAAGAGAGCAAAACTGCGACAGTTACACTAAAAGACGGCATTAAATGGAGCGACGGGAAACCTTTGACTTCTGATGATTTAATTTATACTTACAAAGTCGTTGCGGATAAAGATTATGACGGAGTTCGTTACTCTGATATAATCAACATCGAAGGTGTCGAAGACTATCATGCTGGAAAAGCAAAAGAAATTTCTGGTTTGAAACAAGTGGACGACAAAACAATTGAAATCAAATTCTTGAGCAATAACCCGGGTGTGTTGCAAGGAGCTGATTTCCTCACATATGCTATTCCAAAACATCAGTTAGAAAAAATTCCAGTGGCGAAAATGTCTTCTAGCCCAGAAATTCGTGAACATCCATTGAGTTTCGGACCATATGTTATTTCAAAAGTAGTAACAGGTGAATCTGTTGAGCTTGTGCCAAACGAGCATTACTATGGAAATAAACCAAAATTGAAAAAAATTGTTGAAACCAACGTTTCTTCTAAAACGATCATTGAGTCAATGAAAGCGAAGAAATATGACTATATTTACCAAATGCCAACAGATACTTATACAAAATATAAAGACATTAAAGGCTATGAAATGCTTGGTAAAGTAGAAATGGCTTATACTTACCTTGGATTTAAACTTGGGAAATACAATGAAGAAAAATCTCAAAGTGATTACAATCCAGAGGCAAAAATGGCGAACAAAGAATTGCGTCAAGCAATGGGCTATGCGGTTGATAACGATGCAGTAGGGAAGAAATTCTACAACGGTTTGCGTGAAAATGCAAATGCGTTAATCATTCCGCCATTTAAAGATTTCCATGCGTCAAAAGAAGAAGTTCCGGGATATAGCTTGAACGAGAAAAAAGCGAAAGAATTGCTTGATAAAGCTGGATACAAAGATACAGACAATGACGGTTTGCGTGAAGATCCAAAAGGAAACAAATTGGAAATTAAATTTGCTTCAATGTCTGGTGGAGAAACTGCTCAACCACTTGCGGATTACTATATCCAACAATGGAAAAAAATTGGTTTGAACGTGACACTTTCAACAGGTCGTTTGCTTGATTTCCAATCATTCTACGACAAAGTGCAACATGACGATCCAGAAATTGACGTTTATCAAGCTGCATGGTCAACAGGTAGCAATCCAGAACCAAGCGGATTATGGGGACCAAAAGCTCAATACAACTATACTCGTTTTGTATCAGAAGAAAATACAAAATTAATTGAAGAAATCAATTCTGAAAAAGCATTTGATGAAGCATATCGTAAAGAAAAATTCATCGAATGGCAAAAATATGCTGCAGAAGAAGCATTTGCGATTCCAACACTTTACCGTTGGGGTGTTACTCCTGTAAGTGAACGTGTGGTTGGTGTGGATATTACTTCAACAATCACATTAAACGAACTTTGGGAAAAAGTCGGGGTATCGAAAGAGAGCCGTTAAAAACTGAAGAAATTAATAAGCCTGCGAGGGAAACCTCGTGGGTTTTTTGTTGTAAATATGTCTAAAATTTATTTATCAAATATCTGATAGGAAATATGGGCACCTCTAAAAACTCACATTTACCCAAAATTGCTAGTTTTCCGATTTACTTCGTCAACCTCCTCAACCTATGAACCACATAGCTTTCGTCGATTTCCTCGAAAATCGAAAAACTATCTAATTTTGGCTTAAACGGAGTTTTTAGAGGTGCCCATATAAAAAAATGAGTTACTTTTCTGTCCTCAAATTTTTCTCCGTTTTGGAAAAATGTGAAAAAATAAATTGTGGATAATAATTTAAGTAATGTTATTTTATAAAAACTAAAATTCGTAAGTAAAAAGTAAAATATTTGAATACGTTGATAAAAAATCAAAAAGCTAATAAAAGTTGTACGAATATGGTTATAAAAATTTAATGAGAGTTCTCATTTTCAAGTTTGCTATTAAAATTGCTGTTGAACAATTTATAAAAACGGTATATATTTACTTTGTGTTCAAAATGTGTCTAAAACTTGAAAGAATAACGGAAGAAATGTGACGTTTCGAAAAATAGTCGATTTTTTCTTCTTGACGAACAAAAAGTGTGAGAAAGGGTGTGAAAAGAATGGAAAAAGGAAAATGTAAGCTACTTGCAATCGGTGGTGTGTTTTGTATTTTTATCTTACTAGCACTGCACTCACAAGCGAGTTTGTTGCCTAAATTGTTTGGCTTGGAGCCAAATGAAACGGGGTATTCTTTAACACTTCAATCGTTCAAGGATAATGTCGCAACGGCAACACTTCAAATTGAAACGGTGGAAGATGAAGAGTTTACGCTAGTGATTGACAACGGGGTGCTTGACGAAAAAGAATTGCTTACTTCCTTGCCAAGTGAAGTGAGGAAACATTTTTCCATAGTAGCAAATAAGGACAATCAATACACAATCACAACCACACAATCAAAGAAAAGTTTAACGATTTCGTTTGAAATCGTAGCAAATAAAGGTGCAGAAAATGTAAAAATTTTACTTCAACGTGGCGAAACGATTCTCGCAAGTGCGAGTAGAAATCTCAAAACGCAGACGAAGAAAATCACAACGAGAGCGATAATGCCTAAGATGATTTCCTTACCTACGGCGACAAATTCAGCAACGGTTAGCACGTGGGCGGGTTTTGCGATTGCCTATAATGACAATACGGTTGATGAAATTGTGATAGACGGGGAATTGGTGAGTACGACAACTGCCAATTCTCAGTTACTACTTCCGAGAAGTGAAAGTCTCGTGATTAGGAGTAATATCCCGAATGTTCGTAGGACACTGAAAGTGACGGACGGCAATGCAGACGGAAATCAAAGGCGTGGTTTTCTATTAAGTGCAGCGAGCAATTCTGCACCTAAAAATCTCTATCTACAAGATATAGAAATCGAGTCGACAGGAGGAGCGAACTGGTCGTTTATCCGTGCCTCAGCAAACGCTACGGATATTTCTGGGTGGAATATTTATCTGGATAACTTTTATTTTAGAAATGCTCTTGGAACGACTAATCCACCAAACTCCAGACTTATTGGCGGGAATATCAATGGAAATACTGTGACAAGCACGAGTGCAACGGTTGAACCAAATCAAGTAGAGCTTTCTGGCGATTGTTTTATTCGTGGGAATACTACGGCAGGTGGCGTGATGATTCGTGCAAAAAGCGTCAAACTTTATGACGCTGATATTCAGTGGGCAAATAGTGCAGGCAACCAAAGCCTTTTCGTGCAAGCACAAGATGCCTTGACCATTGAAAATGCGGTAATCGGGACAAACCAAGGAACCGGTGGAACTGTTTTCTCAGCAGAAAAAGCGATTACGGTGAAAAATGTAGATGTTTTGCGAGAATGTGTAGCGAGTACGGGGACGAATTATCACCAACAAGGAACGATATTTTTTGCAGGCAAGCACGCAAGTTCGACGAGTAACACGTATGATACAACGAATTTAAGCGGAAATGTAGAGTTGGAAAACGTTCGACTTGGCTCAAGCAAGAGCGAAATTCCAATGAATTTGCAAGTAAATGCGATAGCAAAAGGAAAAAATGTCAAGGTGAAGAAATTTTCTACTATTGACGACAAACCGATTCTTCTAGCGACAACGGGAACGTTATTCAAAGGAACGAGTAGCATTGAGATAGATGAGTCAAACCTCATTTGGAAAACGAGTGGCACCAATTCAGCAGACGGCATATTTGCCACTGATGCGTTTGGGGTAATTGATATAAAAAACTCTACGTTAAACGGGAAAGACAATGGCAATGCAAAACTTACGAAATCGTCATCTAAACAAATGGAGCGAGTGAGTTTTGAGGCAACGAAACTAGATTTGACTTCGAGTTATTTAGGGTTTGCCATTATAAGTAGAGTGATGAAAATCACAAACGGAAGTGTTGTGCGAGGAGAGTTTACGAATACAAGTGGCAGTCCGAGTGGTTTCTGGCAATATGATTCTGGAGGATTTGAGTTTGAAATTTCTGGAAAAAGTGATGTAGAAATGACATTTGCCAATAATGGACGTGCGATTGATGTAGACTACGCAGCAAGTGCTCCTAATAATGATTATCCAGCAAATTCAGCGACTCAACTAGGAACTGTTCGGATATTGGGTGACCCAACTTTAGCAACGACAGAAAACAATACAAAATTTGTATTCAAATCGAATACGCAAACCGGTGTGGGTCAAGGAGAATCAGGGATTATCCGTATTAGGAACAGAGCAAACAATATTAATCAGTCAAACGTTAGTGGAAAAGTAGATGTAGAAGTGAAAGACTATGCGACGTGTAACGGAGTAGATGATTCCTCTGGACGAGTGAACAACCTAATCGTTATCCAAAGTACGAATGCACGCATGATTGTAGACAACCATGCGAAAATGTTTCTTCATTTAGCAGGACAAACGCACAACTTCGCCGCCGCAATTCGTTTCCGCTATTCAGGAGATAGCTTGCTCAATGTGAAAAATGGAGCATTGCTGAGTGTAGTGAAAACCGCAGGAGGTTCTCCAACAATCCGCATGAATGGTTATGGCAATGAAATCAGCGTTGAAAGTGGCGGAAAGTTTTATGTAGAAAATGTAGGAGACCAAACAGCGAGAGACGGAACTGCCACATACAGTTCAACATGGAGTGGTGCAGGAAATCAAGCGATTGTTTTCATAGGAAATGATGAAAGTGCAGCTGGAGCAGCAGGACCTAGTAAATTTACTTTGACAGGAGAAGAATCACTGGTCAAACTTGTTGCGAATTATGGTCCGGGGCTTGATAGCGGAGGTTCGATTGAAGTAACACAAGGGAGTGGAACGCAGTTTGAAGTCATTGGTAATACAGCAGGAAGAGGAACTGGCTCGGGAGTTTTTAGAACGGCGAACGGCTCATTCAAATTTGCTATGACAGAGCCAAGTTATTATAACTTTGAAAACAAAACAACGACCAATGTAGCAGCTGGACGTTTGCTCTTTTCAAGTACTTCAAGCAGTAGGTACAATCCAGTCACGTTCTTTGATAGCACCCATTCATTTCTTTCTATCTGGAACAAAGGAAATGTGAGTGGTACAGCAGATCATAATTTTTATGACAAGACAATGGATTACCAACTCAGCACTTCGGAGTATATTGCGACAAACTTGTCACCGATAAGTATACAAAATCTATTTAATTCGACTGCTCCAGTCGGTGCCACACCGTACCGCCGTCTAAGTGCCAACAACAACGAGGCGGAACCTGTCTGGTTTGCACAGCCGACAAACGCAGATAAATCTATTTTTATCAAAACAAAAGTACGTGAGGCAAGTGATTCTGAGGGCAATCCGCTTTATCGCTCTGCGATGACAGGAGAAGTTCACGCAAGTGTTTTACTGAAATATCCAGACGGAACCTACGAGGCGAAAGTCGGTCACTCCGTAGAAAATGGCACAATGTACGGAAGTAGCATAGACGGACTGATCAAAATTAACCTCAATCAATTCTTGCCCGCAGGAACAGAAATAACGATCGTTGATATGTGGCGAAGTGATTCGGTAAATGCGAACGCACCAAGTGGATTGATTACAGACAGAGCCAAGATAGATGCAATCGGTACAAAAATCGTGCAAGACGTAACACCGCCAGAAACTCCGAGAGAGATTAAAGGGCAAAAAGATACGACAGATGATGTATTGAGTAATGCAAGCGATAGAATTGTCGGGAAAGCTGAGCCAAACAGCGTGATTGCAGTGAAAGTAGACGGCAATTGGCTTATGCAAAAAAATAACCCGTCCGCCTTGTTGACGACAACGACAGACGCAAGTGGAAATTTCTCACTTCAGCTTGAAGAGTATTTACCGAAAGGAAAATATGTAGACATCTATGCCAAAGATACCGCCGATTTGTCCTCGGGAGATTGGAGTGTAGTAACACCACCAAACAGCTATACAACTACTCCAAATGGAGTAGACGGAAATTTGGTTTTTGACGTTGGAGCAAGTGACGTTCAGCGAGAATACCATGACGCTGTCGGAGCAGAGAAATTTAGCGTTGCAGCAAGAGTTTGGGTGAAAGACGTTGTCGTAGAGAGTGCGATTGTGCAAAAAAGTTTGGAAACGTACAGAAATGGTGTGCAAGTGAGCAATGTGCAGGTAGGAGATGTCATTCGCTACAAAATAACTGCAGCCAATGCTCAATTAGTCGACCAAGCTGTAAATGCTCCAGAGATTTTTGACGTGTTAGACAGTCATCTTCTCGTCAATCTAGGCGAGTTAGATGCCAAGCTAAACGGGAACTCATTGCCAAGCAGTAGTATTATCTGGGATAATGCTACACGCACATTGACTTTAAGAGGTTATGAGAATCAAATCTGGGGAGCAGGAGACACGGCTATATGGGAATTTTCGGTGAAAGTCGGAGGCGGTGCGGTAAATTCTATCATTAAAAATACTGCAAAATTAAAAGGTTTCACAGGTCGCTGGATTGACGGGCCAATCTCGCTTGGACAAGTGGGAGGAGATAAAGAATTTTTCATCAGCCAGACAAACGAAGTGAAAACCCTAACGATATTCGGCACGCTTGAAATTTTAGAGGCACCGAAAGTCATGGATTTTGGAACGAAAACCATTAGCACGCTAAATGAAACGTACACTTTGCCACAATATAAAAAGCAAGACTTAACAACTGATGCAGATTTGATAGTATCAGACTCAAGGGCGAGCAAGCAAGAATGGAAAATGACAGCAAAACTGACAAGTCCATTCAAACACGCTTATGACCCTGCGAGGTATCTAAATGATGTATTGTATTTCCAAAAAGGAGTCGGTATTCCTCCGATACTTATCACAAGTTCAGGAGTAGAAATTTACACCAATCCAACAGACACAAGCGGAAATGCTACCGTAGAAACAACGATTAGCTCAGATTGGCGAACACCCAACGCACAAAAAGGTTTTCTACTAAAAGTAGACCCTAGAAAAGTAACAGCAATAGGCGAATACCAAGCAGAAGTAACTTACACCCTTGAATCAACGCCATAGAAAAGCGAAGTGGGGCGAATTGAAGTCTGTGGCAGTGAGCCGTGCCGTTTATCTACTCGAAACGTCAGTTTCGAGCGGCACTGTGAACAGCCACCAGACTTCAGCCCCACGTAGCTAGACAAAGAAAAGCGTAAAGGGGCGTTCAGGAGTTTGTCGTAGTGAGCCACAGCATTTACTTGCTGCTACACTTCGTTTCGCATACAGTCTTTCTAAGAATCAAAGATTCTTGAAAGACTAGCATTGAAACGTTAGTTTCAAGTGGCATTGCGAACAGCGACCAACTCCTGCCCCACGGAGCTAGACAAGAAGAAAAGCTAAGAGGGGCGTTCTGAAGTTTGCAACAGTGAACCACGTCGTTTATTTACTCGAAACGGTAGTTTCGAGCGACGTTGTGAACAGTTGCCAAACTTCAGCCCCACGGAGCTAGACAAAGAAAAGCGAAGAGGGGCGTTCAGGAGTTTGTCGCAGTGAGCCACAGCATTTACTTGCTGGAAACA
>NZ_FUXI01000019.1:0-13452 GCF_900167335.1 Pilibacter termitis | reverse complement strand
CAGTTTCGAGCGACGTTGTGAACAGTTGCCAAACTTCAGCCCCGCAGAGCTAGACAAGAAAAGTGAAGTGGGGCGTTCTGAAGTCTGTGGCAGTGAATCACGCAAGGAGGAAGATAAGAATGAGGGATAAAAAAATTGTTCTACTTATACTTTTCTTCTTGTTTGTAAATAGTAAGAATGCTTTAGCAGATGAAGGAATTGGAGTTGGAAAGGTTGGGTTTCAAGGACGTTATCCAGATGAGGTCGTAAATCCAGAGAAACCGACAGAACCAAGTGACTCTGGAAAAACAGACAAAACAAAAGGTGAGCTTAGAATTGATTATGTTCCCTACTTTTTCTTTGACAAGGTAGCAATTGTAAATGATAAAGACTACTCGCTCACTGCTCACGCACAATATTATACAAAAGGCGAAAGTCCGACTGGCAATTTTGTGCAAATAGTAGATGAACGCAAGGAAAATGGTTGGTCACTCACTTTAAAACAAGAAAGTGAATTTACTCTCGAAGAAGATGAAAATGCCAAGAGCCAAATGGCGAATATTACACAGGCAGGAGCAATTTCCAAAGAGACTTACAAGCTAAAAGGAGCAACACTTTCTCTAAGTAATCTCTGGGCGAGTAGTGTGCATTTAGGAGTGTCAACAAGCGTTACACCAACCATTAAAAGTGATGTTATCAAAATGGACGTTGGCAAGGTTTACGAAGTTGCCAATGCAAAAGGGGAAGTCGGCAAAGGTCGTTGGGCGATAGTTGCGGGATATAGCGAGGAATATGCACAAAAAAACGGTAGTTCCTCTGGTACCCTCACACCCGTATTCGACAAGGAAAACAACCCGGTTTTACTCAGTAGTTCTATAAAAAATATACAGAGCTATGGTTTTGATAACGAGAAACAACAGGTGCATTACAATGAGGCGGTGAAACTCAATATTCCACAACAAGAAATTCACAGCGGAATTTACCAAGCAAAATTTGTTTGGACACTCACCGCAGCACCATAATGACGAAAGGGTATTTTGCAAAGAAATTTGCATAACCACCACTAAGCCTAGCTTGGTGGATATAAAATGGAATCCCTAAAGACTTAGCTCAATGAATCCAGAAAGTATTAGACAAAAAAATTGTATAGAGACCCCTCTCTCTAGCAATTATCCCACTCATATAAACTTGTCTACTACATTGCTAGCACCTGAGAGAGCGAAGTCTTTAGAGATGCCAAAAAAACGATAAGTGAAAAAAATTGCAGTTAGAAAAAGGAGGACTTCTCATGAAGAAGAAAGTATTAGGCACAGTATTGGTATGTGCAACAACACTTAGTGTCATTGCACCCGTAGTAGCAGGTGCAGACAGTTTTGCAGGTACAGGGAAAGTGGAATATCAAGACAAAGGAACAGATCCAAAAGATCCTGACAATATTACGCCAGCGATTGACCCAGACCAAGTAGGTGGAGCAAGTGGGCAATTAAAAGACGGAGACGGACAGACATTACACGCAGGTCCTCTTACAATTGATGCGGTAAGTCCGCTTGATTTCGGTGTGCAAACAATTTCTACCACAGCGAAAACGTATAAAGTAGCAAACAAAGCAATAATTGCACAAGGAACTTTTAGAGCACCGACAGCGGCAGAAGTATCAGCAGGAGCAACAACTGCAATTTTTGAGCCTACAACACCAGCGAAACCTGATTTGGAACGTGGACATTTCGTTCAATGGACGGATGCACGAGCAGATACAATCGCAGCCGACGGAAGTGTTACAGCAGCTCAACACGGTTGGACATTAAGTGCGAAATTGTCGAAACAATTCTCTGTTACAACAACAAGTGGAACTCCTACAACTTATACTTTGAACGGTGCAACGCTTGATTACAGCAATCTTTTGCGTAACCACACAAATGGAGTAGGTGCGACTTTAGTTTCTCCGTCATTCACTTTAGAGCTGAATAAAAGCGTTGATGTAGCGAATGGAACAAGTACAAACGACCGTGGAACACATACGCTTGAATTTGGGCAAGTAGGCGACAACTACGCTACGGCTCAATCAACTTATGCTGGTGCAACAACACCAACAGACAATATTGACAAAACAACAGCAACAACAAGCGGTACAGACTCTTACAAAGACAGCGTACTATTAAACGTACCAGCAGGAAACAACATCCAAAAAGCAGTCTACACCGCAGAAATCACATGGACAGTAACAACTGCCCCGTAAAGAAAAACGAAAAGCGAAGCGGGGTGTTTTGAAGTCTGCAACAGTGAACCATGTCGTTTATTTACTTGAAGCGAAGCTTCAAGCGACATTGTGAACAGTTGCCAGACTTCAGCCCCGCATAGCTAGTCAAAGAACCACATGTGCATTTTTAGGGAAATTGGAGTTGAAAAATGCAGGATATGATTAGAGCTTTACGTGTATCCTCAGGGATTTCACAAAAAGAACTTGCAAAGGAATTATTTGTTTCAAGAACAACCTATCAAAAATTTGAGCGTGGAGAATACGACCCACCACTATCTTTTATTCTTGCGTTATCAGAGTTTTTTCAGATTGATCCCAAAAGGCTGATTCCGCAACGGCAACAACCTCAAGAGATTGAAAATGTTTTACAAACACCACTTTCTTTTCGCAATCAAGAGATAACCGTCAGCGAAAAAATGAAAATTTTTCTTTTTATTCGTTCGTTGAAGGGTGAGCTTTAGATGTCTCAAATTATAGAATAAAAAGGTTAACTTGACACTCTAAGGGTGCTAAGTTAATCTTTTTTTTGTATTACTCCCCTTTCTCTAGCTACATGGTGCAGAAGTCTGGCAACTGTTCTCAACAGCACTGGAAACTTACGTTTCCAGCAAGTAAATGCTGTGGCTCATTGTTGCAGACTTCAAACCGCACCATTACGCTTTTATTTTTCTAGCTACATGGTGCAGAAGTCTGGCAACTGTTCTCAACAGCACTGGAAACTTATGTTTCCAGCAAGTAAATGCTGTGGCTCACTGTTGCAGACTTCAAACCGCACCATTCCGCTTTTATTTCTCCTGTATCACACTCAAACTACTCGTTCTCTGATCAATCACTTGACCAATCTCGATTAAATGATCGAGGTTTTTTTGATAATTTTCCGCAAAGACAACGGAGTATAACACATCAAGTAAGTAGCAAATTGAAGTGTTAATGGTAAAATTCCCGATTTTTGAGTACAGGCGTTCACGTGTGGTAATCGAAAGAACGCAGTCGGCAAGTTTGGAAAGAGAATTTTCCCCGATACTTGTAATGGCGATAACAGGAAGTCCTCGCTCCTTTAAGGCTTGTGCAATGCGTAAAATCGAGAGGTTTTCTCCTGTATAAGAGAGCAAAATACCGCAACTAGTGCTAGGGCAATTGTAGGCTTCGTACAGACTTTCGGCAAGATTGGTTGAGGTGGCAACGTTTTTCCGAATACGATTCATTTTGAGAGCGAAATCTTGTGAAATGAGCGTGTTCGCATTCGTGCCGAAAATTCGGATGTTGTCAGCTTTCAATAAAATTTCTTTGGCACGCTTTAACTCGTCATGATGTAAAAGCGAAAGTGTGTCTTCGACCGTGTTTTGCGTAAGACGTGCCATTTTTTGTGCAATGGTAATCAATCCGTCCTGATTTGTGAAAGGCAAATTCGCATCAATTGACGGAAAATGACTGTTCAAATACTTCCATTCTTCCAAATAGGCATTTCTCAGTTCTGAATAGCCAGAAAATCCGAGTTTTTTCGCCAAACGTATGAGAGCCGACGGGTGAGTATAGGTTTTCGTGGCAATTTGTTGAACGGTCAAGTTGTCAAGTGTTTCAGGATTTTCCAAGAGAAAAGCAATAATCGCTTGCTCTGAAGTGGAAAATTTTTCTGTCTGCATTTTTTCTTTGATTAACAAAAGTATCCCTCCTCGTTTGTTGTGGGTGATTGTGATGAAATTTAAACCGCCCTTCTATGCTTTTCTGTGTCTAGCTCTGAGGGGCAGAAGTTTGGCAACTGTTCACAACGTCGCTCGAAACTAGCGTTTCGAGTAAATAAACGACGTGGTTCACTGTTGCAAACTTCAGACCGCCCCTCTTTGCTTTTCTGTGTCTAGCACCGAGGGGCAGGGGTTTGGTCGCTGTTCGCAATGCCACCTGAAGTTCTGCTTCAGGCAAGTAAATGGCATGTCTCACTGCGACAATCCCCAGACCGCCTCTCTTTGCTTTTCTGTGTCTAGCTACGAGGGGCTGAAGTTTGGCAACTGTTCACAACGTCGCTCGAAACTAGCGTTTCGAGTAAATAAACGACGTGGTTCACTGTTGCAAACTTCAGACCGCCCCTCTCCGCTTTTCTTGTTTGTATAAAAGTATATAAAAATGTGAATGGTTTGTAAACGTTATTTACAATTAAAGTTTGAAATGGCGAGATTTTTGTAAATGAGACTTCTTTTTCTCTAAAATTCATTGAGTTTTTTATTTACGAAGAGGATAATGTATTTGTAAACAAAATCAAGCGTGGGCTTGATAGAATCTAAAACAATAGGGAGGAATCTAAATGGCAGAGAAAAAAGGGATTAAGATTGCAACGATTGGTGGAGGTAGTTCTTACACGCCTGAGCTAATGGAAGGGTTTATCAAGCGTTATGACGAGTTGCCAATTCGTGAAATTTGGCTTGTTGATATTGAGGCAGGTCGTGAAAAATTGGAGATTGTCGGCAAAATGGCACAACGTATGTGGGACGCAAGCCCGTATGACGTAAAAGTGCATTTGACTCTAAATCGTGAAGAAGCGTTGAAAGATGCGGATTTTGTTACAACGCAATTTCGTGTTGGATTGCTAGAGGCACGTATTAAAGATGAACGTATTCCTGCTTATTATGGCATGGTTGGTCAAGAAACCAATGGTGCAGGTGGAATGTTCAAGGCATTTCGCACCATTCCTGTCATTTTGGAAATCGTTGAAGATATGAAACGCCTTTGCCCAAATGCTTGGCTAGTTAACTTTGCTAATCCGAGTGGTATGGTAACAGAGGCAGTCGTGCGTTATGGCAAGTGGGATAAAGTGATTGGTCTTTGCAATGTGCCAGTAATGGCGATGATGACAGAGCCAAAATTACTTGAGGTGGAAAAAGAAGATTTGATTTACAAATTTGCAGGATTGAATCATTTCCATTGGCATAAAGTGGCGGATAAAGACGGCAATGATATTACACTTAAACTCATTGACAAACTATACGAGGGTGATGCGGGATTACCGAAAAATATTTGGGATTTACCTTTTTACAAAGAGCAATTAGTGCAAATGCAAATGGTTCCTTGCGGGTATCACCGTTATTATTATCGTGAGGAAGAAATGCTTCAGCACGCAATGGAAGAATACAAAACAATCGGTACACGGGCTCAGCAAGTGAAACAAACGGAAACGGAATTGTTTGAGCTGTATAAAGACCCGAATTTGTCACACAAACCAGAACAGTTAGAACAGCGTGGTGGTGCGTATTATAGTGATGCAGCGTGTGAGACGATTGCTTCGATTTATGCGAATAAAGAAACGCAAATTGTCGTGTCAACGAAAAATAACGGTGCCGTTCCAGACTTACCTGCTGATTGTGTGGTAGAAGTAACCGCCTATGTAGGTGCTCAAGGGGCGAGAAATGTTGCGTTTGGTTCACTTCCAACAGCTGAGCGTGGTTGGTTGCAAGTGATGAAAAATATGGAACTTTTGACGATTGAAGCGGCGATTACAGGAGATTATGGTACAGCCTTGCAAGCATTTACGCTCAATCCGCTTGTGAGAAGTGGAGATACAGCGATTCGTATTTTAAAAGAATTGTTGATTGCACATAAAGAATACTTACCACAATTTGCCGAAACAATTGCAAAACTTGAACGTGAAGGCATTGAAGTACAAGACGAAATAGCACGTGAATTGTGTAAAGAAAAAATAACGGTATAAAAAGAAAAGCGAAGAGGGGCGTTTTGAAGTCTGCAACAGCGAACCATGTCGTTTATTCACTCGAAACGAAGTTTCGAGCGACATTGTGAGCAGTTGCCAGACTTCAGCCCCTCGCAGCTAGACAAAGAAAAGCGGAGAGGGGCGGTAAGGGGGTGTCGCAGTGAGCCATGCCATTTACTTGCCTGAAGCAGAGCTTCAGGTGGCATTGCGAACAGCGACCAACCCCCTGCCCCTCACAGCTAGACAAAGAAAAGCGAGCGGGGCGTTCTGGAGCTTGTCGTAGTGAGCCACAGCATTTACTTGCTACTACACTTCGTTTCGCATACAGTCTTTCTAAGAATCAAAGATTCTTGAAAGACTAGCATTGAAACGTAGTTTCCAGTGCTGTTGCGAACAACGACCAAGCACCAGCCCCTCACAGCTAGAATAAAGTAAGTAAGGAAGAATAATACTATGAGTTTTAAAGAAAATTTCCTCTGGGGTGGTGCGATAGCTGCCAATCAAGCAGAGGGTGCGTACAATGTAGGCGGAAAAGGTTTGTCCGTTGCCGATTTGAAAACGGTGGGAGGGAATGGCAAAGAACGTATGTTCACGCCAACAATTGAAGAAGGAGTTTATTACCCTTCTCACAATGCCATTCGTTTTTATGACAATTATAAAGAAGACATTGCTCTTTTTGCAGAAATGGGCTTTAAAGTTTTGCGGACAAGTATTAACTGGAGCCGTATTTTCCCTCAAGGTGACGAAGAATTACCAAACGAAGAAGGATTGAAATTCTACGATAATGTCATTGATGAATTGCTTGCTCATGGTATTGAGCCACTCATTACGCTAAGCCATTTTGAAATTCCTGTCGGACTCATGGAAAAATACAATGGCTTTGCCGATAGAAGGACGATTGATTTCTATGTGAACTATGCAACAACTGTTTTTGAACGCTACAAAGAAAAAGTGAAATATTGGATTACCTTTAACGAGCTAAATTTTGGCACGATGTCGCACGGTGAATTGACTGTTTTAGGGATTCACCCACATGGAAAATATCCATTGCACAAAATGCCAAATGATGAAAAAACTCGTTTCCAAGCGTTACATCATACATTTATTGCAAGTGCAAAAGCAGTCATTGCAGGGCATAAAATCAATCCTGAGTTTAAAATTGGTTGTATGATTGCTCATTTGAGTATGTATCCACTCACACCTGCACCAGCGGACGTGTTGCAGTGCAAAGAATATGATTTGCTTGTGAATAAATTTGTCGGTGACGTGCAAGTGAAAGGTGAGTATCCTCCGCTTATCAAGCGTTATTTTGAAAGCAAAGGGATTGAGATTCAAATGGAGGCAGGCGATCTTGAATTGCTCAAATCTGGTGTGGTGGATATGTACAAATTTAGCTACTACATGACCCTTTGTGTGACAACGCAAAATGGAGCAGAGGCAAGCATGGGGAACCTTATGGGTGGGGCGAAAAATCCTTATCTGGAGTCTAGTGAATGGGGGTGGCAAGTTGACCCGACAGGTTTGACGTTTACCTTGCTTGACTTGTATGACCGTTATCAAGTGCCACTCATGGTTGTGGAAAATGGTCTAGGTGCAGATGATAAAGTAGAAGAAAATGGAGCAATCCATGACGACTACCGCATTGAGTACATGAGAAAACACGTTTTGGCGATGAAAGAAGCCGTAGAAAAAGGTGTAGACCTGATAGGTTATACAATGTGGGGACCGATTGATTTGATTTCTGCTGGCACTGGCGAAATGAAAAAACGCTATGGCTTTATCTATGTGGATATGAACAATGACGGCACTGGTTCTCTAAAACGTAGTAAGAAAGATTCGTTTGACTGGTATAAAAAAGTGATCGCCTCAAACGGAGAAGAATTATAAGATGAAAATCATTTTCTTAGATGTAGACGGCACACTCGTAAATTATCAAAATCAAGTGCCAGAAAGTGCGGTAAAAGCAATCCAACTTGCCAGAAAAAATGGACATAAAGTTTATTTGAATACTGGCAGAAGTAAGGCGGAACTTCCTGATTTTCTTCTGGATATTGGCGTTGACGGCATGATCTTGGGAAATGGCAGTTATGTCGAGGAAAGCGGTGAGGTGCTGTTTGAGCAAGTGATGAGTGAAGAAGATAGTAGAAAAATAGTTGATTACTTGCACGGACGTAATCTTCCTTTTTACCTAGAGAGTAACAACGGTCTTTTTGCAAGTGAAGATTTTGTGGAAAAAGCAAAACCTGTCATGCAAAAATATATGCTAGGCAAAGGAAAAACACTCGAAGAAGTCAGGGATTTAGACATTACTCAAGCCTTACATGGTTTGGTGTTAAATGGTGAATTGTATCGCAAAGATTTGAATAAAGTTTCTTTTATTCTTAATGATTATCAAGATTACCTTGAGGCAAAAGAAACGTTTGCCCACTTGAAAGTAGGCACATGGGGTGGCAAAGGAGAAACAGCACTTTTTGGCGACATAGGTGTGGCAAAAATCGACAAAAAGAAAGCTGTCAAAATTCTTCTCGCCCACTTAAATGCAAGTGAAAAAGACACGTTTGCATTTGGAGACGCGAAAATTGACATTCCAATGCTTGAAATTGCACAAATAGGTGTAGCTATGGGCAACGGAGGCAAAGAAATCAAACAAATGGCAGACTACATCACTGATGATGTAGACAAAGACGGACTATACAAAGCGTTCTTACATTTCAACTTGTTGAAGTGACAAAGAAAAGCAGAGAGGGGCGTTCTGGAGCTTGTCGTAGTGAGCCACAGCATTTACTTGCTGGAAACGCAGTTTCCAGTGCTGTTGCGAACAGCGACCAAGCACCAGCCCCTCGTAGCTAGACACAGAAAAGCAGAGAGGGGCGTTTTGAAGTCTGTGGTAGTGAGCCGTGCCGTTTACTTGCTACTACACTTCGTTTCGCATACAGTCTTTCTAAGAATCAAAGATTCTTGAAAGACTAGCATTGAAACGAAGTTTCAAGCGGCACTGCGAACAGCCACCAGACTTCAGCCCCTCACAGCTAGACAAAGAAAAGCTACGAGGGGCGTTCTGGAGCTTGTCGCAGTGAGCCACAGCATTTACTTGCTGGAAACGCAGTTTCCAGTGCTGTTGCGAACAGCGATCAAGCACCAGCTCCTCGTAGCTAGACAAAGAAAAGCAGAGAGGGGCGTTAAGGGGAGTGTCGCAGTGAGCCATGCCATTTACTTGCCTGAAGCAGAGCTTCAGGTGGCATTGTGAACAGCGACCACTCCCCTGCCCCTCGTAGCTAGACAAAGAAAAGCGTAGCACTACGTGCTAGAAAAAGGGGGAACTACTATTGAAAAAAATCGTAAAATTACTCACTGTACTTGGATTACTCACTGTCTTGGTTGCTTGCCAAGCGACAGACAAAGAAAAAGAGGCGAAAAAATCAGAAGCTCCAAAAGAAATTAATATTTACCTTGCTCGTCATGGTAAAACGATGTTGAATACAACAGATCGCTCGCAAGGCTGGATTGATGCTCCGTTGACGCCTGCAGGTGTTGCGATTGCTGAACAGTTAGGAAAAGGTTTGGCAGATGTCAAATTTGATGCAGTTTACTCAAGTGACAGCGGTCGAGCAGTTGAAACGGCAACACTTGTCTTGGAAAATAACGGGCAAAAAGATTTATTGAGTAAACTTACCAAAGAGAAACGCTTGCGTGAATTTAACTTTGGTACGTTTGAGGGAATGCCGAATCACGAAATGTGGGAACTCGTTGCCAAAAAACAAGGAATTACGCTAGACGAATTTATGGCGAACATGGGGAAACTTGGTTTTGTTGCGAGTATCAGAGGATTTGCTGACACGTTGCACGAATTAGATGCAGCAAAACTTGAGGAGTTAGGCAAGGAAAATAACGTTCCTGCAAAAGATGTAAGCTGGCAAGCTGAAAATTATGAGGCAGTCATTACTCGTGCCAATGAAGCGTTGAATGACATGGTAAAATCAGCTGAGAAAAACGGACAAGAAAATATCTTGGTAACTTCTCACGGCATGACGATTGCAGCTCTCGTTACCTCACTTGATGAAAAAGCAGAAGTGCCACCAACAGGTTTGAAAAACGCAAGTGTTTGCAAACTTGTTTACAAAGACGGGAAATTTACCGTTGAGTCAGTAAATGACTTGAGCTATATCGAAAAAGGTGCGAAAAAATAAGAGACCACAATACAATTTAGAAAGAGGGAAAATACATGGGCTTTCCAAAGAATTTCTTATGGGGTGGTGCAACAGCAGCCAATCAATTAGAAGGTGCTTATAATGTCGCAGGAAAAGGGCTATCGGTTAGTGACGCAATGCCCGGTGGGAAAGACAGATTTAAGATTATAGGAAGTGAATCTTTTGATTGGACGATTGATCCAGAAAAGTATGTTTACCCAAATCATAAAGGGATTGATCATTATCATCATTTTAAAGAAGATATTGCATTGTTTGCGGAAATGGGGTTTAAATGCTATCGATTCTCTATTGCGTGGACGAGAATTTTCCCGAATGGTGACGAGCTTGAGCCAAATGAGGCGGGATTGAAATTCTATGAGGAATTAATTGACGAATGTTTGAAATACAATATTGAACCTGTTGTGACGATTTCACACTATGAAATGCCTTTGCACTTAGCCAAAGTGTATGGAGGGTGGAAAAATCGTCAACTTGTAGAGTTTTATGAACGTTTCTCAGATACTGTTTTAACAAGATTTCATAAAAAAGTGAAATACTGGATGACTTTTAACGAAATCAATAGCAGTCTGCACTTTCCTGCTCTAAGTCAAGGAATGGTCGCAAGTAGTGGTGCAAATGAGGCACAAAATATTTTCCAAGGATTGCATCATCAATTTGTGGCAAGTTCACTTTCTGTAAAGAAAGCCCACGAATTGAACCCTGATATAAAAGTTGGATGTATGATTTTATACGCGACAACATATAGTTATGATTGCGATCCGACAAACCAATTGGCGAGTCTCTCTCGTAATCAAGAGTTCAACTATTTTTGTGCAGATGTGCAAGTTCGTGGGGAATATCCTCACTACACCAAGCGTATGTTCAAAGAACGCAACGTGCAACCATTAGAGATGTGTGAAGGAGATTTAACGCTATTAAAGAATTATCCTGTTGACTATATTGGGTTTAGTTATTACTTGTCAACGGTTGAATGTATAACAGCTGCTACTGCGGATGTGACCGAGGGAAATATTCTCGGAGGAGTGAAAAATCCTTTCCTTTCATCAAGTGAATGGGGTTGGCAAATTGATCCTGTCGGTTTGCGTATTACGCTCAATGAGCTATACGGTCGCTATCAAAAACCGTTATTTATTGTGGAAAATGGTCTCGGTGCGAAAGATGTTGTCGATGAAAATGGTGAAATTCAAGACACCTATCGAATTGATTATTTATCCCAACATATCAAGGAAATGGAAAAAGCTATTGAGTATGACGGCGTTGATTTAATGGGTTATACACCGTGGGGCTGTATCGACTTGGTAAGTGCCTCAACAGGAGAAATGGCAAAACGATATGGGTTTATCTATGTTGATTTGAATGATAAGATAGAAGGAAGTGGCAAACGGATTCCGAAACAATCATTTACTTGGTACAAAAATGTAATTGCAAGTAATGGAGAGAATTTAGACTAAAATTGTCACAATATAAATTTAGAAAGAGGTAAAATAAATGGGCTTTAAAAAAGATTTCTTATGGGGCGGTGCAACTGCTGCCAATCAATGTGAAGGTGCAATTGATGTTGACGGACGTGGACTAGCAAATGTTGACGTGGTGCCATTAGGCAAAGATCGTTTGCCGATTATTACTGGGAAAATGAAACATTTGGCATTTGATGAGGAGCATTTCTATCCAGCAAAAGTGGGAATTGACTTCTACCACCGTTACAAAGAAGATATTGCACTTTTTGCAGAAATGGGATTCAAAACTTTCCGCTTGTCGATTGCATGGAGTCGTATTTTCCCAAATGGCGATGAAACAACACCAAACGAAGAAGGTTTGAAGTTTTACGAAGAAATGTTCAAAGAATGTAAGAAATATGGCATTGAGCCGCTTGTTACGATTACACACTTTGACTGCCCAATTCACTTGATAAAAGAATATGGTGGCTGGCGTAATAAAAAAATGGTGGAATTTTACCAAAACCTTGTGACAGCAATTGCGAAACGTTATAAAGGTCTTGTGAAATATTGGTTGACATTTAATGAAATCAACATGATTTTACACGCTCCATTCATGGGGGCAGGAATTGTCTTTGAAGAAGGCGAAAATGAAGAGGAAGTAAAATACCAAGCAGCACATCACGAGCTTGTGGCAAGTGCAGAGGCTACACGCATTTTGCACGAAGTAGACCCAGAAAACAAAGTGGGTTGTATGATGGCAGCAGGGGACTATTACGCTTATGAGTGCAAACCTGAGGACGTTTTTGAGTCAATGAAAGAAAATCGTCACAACCTTTCACTCATTGATATTCAGGCTCGTGGATATTACCCAAATTACTTGCTTAAAGAATTTGAACAAAAAGGCTTGAATATCGAAATCACAGAAGAGGATAAGAAAGTCTTAAAAGCTCACACAGTAGATTTCATTTCATTTAGTTACTATGCAAGTCGTGTGGCACGTGCGGAAAAAGAGGAATTGACTGCAGGAAATATTTTTGAGTCTGTAAAAAATCCTCACTTAGAGGCAAGTGAATGGGGTTGGCAAATTGACCCACTTGGTTTCCGCATTACGTTAAATACACTTTGGGACAGATACCAAAAACCATTGTTTGTAGTGGAAAATGGTCTTGGTGCAGTAGATACACCAGATGAAAATGGTTATGTAGCAGATGATTATCGCATTGATTATATGGCTCGTCATATTGAGGCGATGAGAGATGCCGTAGAAAAAGACGGTGTGGAACTTTGGGGTTACACTTCTTGGGGTTGTATTGACCTTGTCAGTGCAGGAACAGGTGAGATGAAAAAACGTTATGGTTTCATCTACGTTGACCGTGACAACGAAGGAAATGGTACACTTGCACGTAGCAAGAAAAAATCATTCTATTGGTATAAAAATGTTATTGCAACAAATGGTGAAGATGTTGCAATGCCGGAAATTTAAAGATGTTGGACTAAGGCTGGAAGAAAACTAGCAAAAATAGAAAAATCGCAGAAATTTGGCTCTTTGTCAAATCGTGTGGAAAGCATCTATTTTACAAAGCGTACCTAAGAGAGTTGGACATCTTGTCCAGCTCCTCTTTTGCGTCTACCAGAAATAGTTTTCTTGTAGCATTCTGCTCTGTCGAACCTAGCCAGTAGCACAATTATAGGTCGTTCAACATGCAAAACCTTGTTCACTTGACTATTCTCTTGTTTTATCTTTCACTGTTACACTTTAAATACTGAAATATCTATTCTAAACCACCTTACAAATCCCTGTAAGAAGACCACACTGAATATAGCTCCTCGTACGGAAATTCTCAAATCTTCTAAAACCATAAGCCAATC